>DASYUY010000088.1:0-20714 GCA_036000705.1 Candidatus Limnocylindria bacterium
CACGGTGTCGGGCTCCGGCGTCGCGACGACGGTGACTCTGGGTTCGATCTGCTACCCGATGCTGAAGAAGGCCGGGCACGACCGCGACTCGTCGGGCGCGATCCTCTCCGCCGGTGGGATCGGCGCGGTCATCTCGCCGCCCGTGCTCGGTCCGGCGGCGTTCCTCATGGCCGAGATCCTGAAGATCAGCTACCTGGACATCGTGATCATGGCGATGATGCCGACGATCCTCTACTACCTCGGCATCCTGCTGATGATCGAGATCGACGCGCGCCGCATAGGGACGCGCCAGATCGCACTCGACGCGCCCGGATTCTGGACGCTCACCGCCCGCTACTGGTACCAGTACACGTCGCTGTTCGCGATCATCGGTTTCCTGCTCATCGGCTTCAGCACGATCACCGCTGTGTTCTGGTCGATCATCCTCGCGATCGCCGTGTCGTACATCCGGAACGAGACGGCGCTACGGCCGGGCAAGCTGATCGACGCACTGTCGTCCGGAACGAAGCAGGTGCTGAGCATCGCGGCCACGACGGCCGTGGCGGGGATCATCGTCGGCGTGCTGCTCCAGACCGGCCTTGGCCTCAAGGTGTCGAGCCTGATCCTGACGCTCGGCGCGGGCAATCTCGTGCTCACGCTCGTCGTCGCGGGCGTCGTGCTCTGGGTCCTCGGTCTCTCGCTTCCGATCACCGCGACGTACCTCGTCGCCGTGCCGACGGTCATCCCCGCGCTGGACAACCTCGGCGTTCCGCTGCCGGCGGCGCACATGTTCGTCTTCTATTACGCGGTCCTGAGCGAGGTCTCACCCCCGGTCGCTCTCTCGCCCTTCGCGGCTGCGGCGATCACGCGAGGCAATCCCTACCGCACGATGATGCTCACCTGGAAGTACGCGCTCCCCTGCTTTCTCGTCCCATTCATGTTCACGCAGCCGGACGGTCTGGCCTTACTCTGGCGCGGGGATTCGGTGGGAGAGGCGGTCGTGGCGTCCATTTCGGCGATCGTCGGGATCGTCGCGCTTGTGAGCGGGGTCGGCGGCTACTTGCTGCGCGCGACGAGCCTGCCCGAACGCGCGCTGCTGGTGATCGCGGGGTTGCTCCTGCTCGCCCCGGGCACTTTGCAGGACGCGCTGGGCCTCGCGGCGTTCGCCATCGCGGTAGGCCTGCAGTTCCTCCGTCGCCCGCGCGCGCGCACCGATACCGCGGCGGCGTGAACCGGACCGCGTTCGTCGCAACAGGCCTCTTCGCGGCGACACTGCTGTCGCGCGCGCCCTTCTTCGCGGAGCACCTGTGGGCCTGGGACTCGGTGCTCTACGCGCGAGCGCTGGAGAGCGGGTTCCACGTCGACTACGCGCTCGCCGGCCAGCGACCGCATCCACCCGGATACCTGCTCTACGTGGCGACGGCCGCGGTCGCCCGCGGTCTGGTCGGCGACTCGAATACCGCCCTGGTCCTGATCTCCGCGATCGCGAGCGCGCTCGCGGCCGCGGTGCTCTTTCTCTTCGCCAGGCGATTCGTCTCCAGCGGCACGGCGGCGTTTATCTCCCTGGCGTTCGCCCTGGATCCGCTGGCGTGGCAGTACAGCGAGGTCGCGTACCCCTACGCGCTGCTCGGCCTGCTCTCCGTCACGCTCGCGGCCTGTTTCTTCGCTGCGCGCGCGCGTGGCACCGCGGCCGCGGCGGTGCTCGCGAGCCTGGCGTTCGGCGCCGCAGCGGGATTCCGTCAGGATCTGCTGCTCATCCTCGCCGCGCTCTGGCTGTGGATGATCTGGCGACTGTCACCCCGGGTCCGGCTGGTGGCGGCCGCGTCGGTGTGCGCAGGCTGCCTGGTGTGGCTCGTTCCGACCGCTCTGCTGTCCGGCGGCCCGCTCGCGTATGTCGACGCGGTGATGCGCCAGACCGACTACGTCCGCGCCACGTACTCCGTGCCGGCGCAGGGACTGTCGGCGCTATCCGCGAACCTCGCCGCGACGCTGTACGCGCTCGCGTGGGGGCTCGGCCTCTGCGCGCTGCCGATCGCCGGGCTCGCGCTGGTCGGTGCTCGCCGCGCGGTACGTGCGCGACGCGTCGTGCTGGGACGCACCGACATGTTCCTCGTGGCGTGGATCGCGCCGGCGATCTCGCTGTACGTGCTGCTGCACATCGGCGAATGGGGATACGTGCTCTCGGTCCTCCCCGGCCTCTACGTGCTCGCCGCGATCGGGATCGATCGCTTCGTCAAGGTCCCGCGGATCGTGCGCCGCGCGGCGCTGGCGTCGGCCGCTGTGTCGACGGCGTTCGCCTTCGTCGCCACCTCCGCACCGTTCTCCGCCGCGGCGATCGCTCACCGGGATGACGAGCTCGCGGCGCGCGTCAGCTTCGTCCGCCAGCACTACTCGCCCGATTCGACGCTGGTGCTCGCTCGCGAGGACTTTCTGCTCGTTCGCTACTACCTGCCCGAGTACCACAGCTGGTTCCACGACTTCGACCCGTACCGCTTGGCGATGCGTCGTAAACGTGCGCCCAAGGTGAACGCGATCATCGCGTTCTCACCCGGACTCAAAGCGGCGTCGATCGAGGCGCGGCGCGTCGAATGCGCGAAGGGTGTGCATCTGGTCTACCTCGACATCGATCCGGGCTCGATCGTCGAGCTGTATGGCGAGCGTTACGGCGTCGTGGAGTCGCAGCGCCGCTAGCGAACGCGCTCCAGGTAGTCGGCGCGCACCAGACCAACTGCCTTGCGCGCGTCCGCGAGCGTCAGCTGCCAGAGGGCCGATGACCATGCGGGCTTGAAGCCCAGCTGCGTGTTGATCGCGAGCATCTGCGCGTTGGTGTTGGCGTTACCGGTGCGGATGAAGCGCGCCTTCGTTCGCTCCTCGAGGATCCGCTTCAGCATCGCGGCCTTCATCCAGAGACCCAGCCGATGGCCGCGATGCGCGTCGATCACGGCAGTGCCCTGCTGCCAGATGAGATGCGGCACCCGCGGGTCGTACGTGACCTCGGTGAATCCCGCACCCTGGCCGCTCTCCTCGTGCACCGCGATGATCAGCCAGCGCTCGATGCCTGCCTGTCGCTGCCATGACTCGCGACCGCGGATCTGCTGTTCGTTGAGCTCCCAGTCGTCCATGCGCAGATCGCCGCGCGGCGCGTCGTTCATGCCCGACGCCGATTCGATGTACGGAGCGATCAGCGCCGTGGGGACGGGACCGTCGACGCTGTCGAGCCGATATCCAGCCGGCATGATGGCCGCCCACTCGCTGACCCTCGCGCGATCGACCGCCGTGAGATCCAGCTGGTTCGTCTTCATCTCGAGGCCCGGGGTCGCGCCGATCGCGCGCGCGAACTTCTCCCCGGCGGGGACCCGATCGGTGACCTGGCTCATGAACACGATGTCGTCGCCCTGATCCGCGACGGCCTGCACCGCGCGACGCAAGAGCGCGCGGCCAAGGCCGCGACCTCGATGCCGCTGCCCGACGGAGATCTCGCACCAGCGCAGATGCTGATTCCCGGGCTCGTTCTTCTGCCAGCCGACGAAGCTGAAGCCCGCGATCGCGCCGCCCGCGTCGCGCGCGCCGAACAGCGCATGCCACTCACCCGGTGCCTGCGCGAGCATGCGCGCCTCGATCGGCTCGGGCGCCATGAGCGGATCCTCCGGCACGCGTTCGTGGCTGATCGCCTGCTGGAAGAGTGCGGCCTCGCGCAGCTCGGCGGGCGGCACCTTTGTCGCCTCGAACGCCTCGATGCGATATCCCTGCGGATCGTTCACGACTCCGACAGAGTACCGGTGCGGGTGGTCCGCACCATCACAGGCGTTACGTTCGGGGCGTCAGGCCCCAGCCATCACCGGCTGGAACACCAGGATCGTGCGGCCGGCGGTCCTCTGGCGCAGCACTTTGATCGTCTCGCCGAAGCGCCGGAGGAAGGCCAGCTCGAGCTGGCGATCGTCCCAGGTGGACGCGTCCCACGACATGCCCTCGCCGGACATGAAGCGAAGCACGAATTCCCGCAGGGCAGCGTCCGAGATGCCGATACCGAGGTATCGGAACTCGGTGCCGTCGGGCATCTCCCAGGTGACCACGTACTCTCCCGTTCCCGACCGTAGGACCGCCTCCCCCGACTGGCATCCCCCGTACAGGGGACTGGGGTACGGCGGACTTGAGGTTTCACCCGAACGGGTGATGCTTTGACCGTGCGCATCGGCGAATGGCTACCCGGCGTCATCCTGATCGCGATCGGCGTGACGCTGTTCGCCGTTCAGCTGCTCCATCTCGACGCTGACGTCATCGTGCTCGTGATCGGACTCATCTTCGCCACCGCGTACGTCGCCACGCGGCGGTACGGACTGCTCATCCCAGCGGGCATCCTCACCGGACTCGGCGTGGGCATCGTCCTCGAAGATCTCGGCGTGCGCGGAGAGCCGGTGCCGCTCGGACTCGGGCTCGGCTTCCTCGCGATCTACGCCGCCGACCGTCTCACCAGCGGCGCGCAAGCGCCCGGTCGCTGGTGGCCGCTCATTCCCGGGGCGATCCTCACGATCGTCGCCGCCGGGAGCAGCACGTTCGGCAACGAGGTCGGGCAAGCGATCCAGCAGGGGTGGCCGATCCTGCTCATCGTCGCCGGCGCGTGGCTCCTGCTGCGCCGCAGGTCCTCGGTCTGAGCGACCCCACCGTCGCGCGTCTGGTCGGTGAGCGTCTGCGCGCCGCGGGTGTGCGCTACGTCACCGGTCATCCGGGCGGCGAGGTCGTCGACCTCATCGAGGGCTTCCGTCAAGCGGGCCTCGAGTTCATCCTCGCGCGGCACGAGACTGGGGCGGCCTTCATGTCCGAGGCGATGGCGAGCGCCACCGGGATCCCGGGCGTGTGCGTCGCGACGCTCGGGCCGGGCGCGACGAATCTCGTGACGGGCGTCGCGCACGCATACCTCGACCGCGCGCCGCTCATCGCGTTCACCGGTCAGCTTCCCGCCGACCGCTTCGAGATCACGACCCACCAGCGGCTCGACCTCCGCGCACTCTTCGCGCCGATCACCAAGTGGCAAGCGCGCCTCACCTCGTCGAACGCCGCCGACGTCATCGATCGCGCGCTGCGCGAGTCGCAGCGACCGCGCCGCGGTCCCATCTACATCGAGGTCCCGAGCGACGTACCAGGGCAAACGCCGGCGGGGTCGCGCGACGCTCCGCCATCCGAGAGCGCGCCGCGTGGCGCGGGCGACCGCAGCGCCGCTGTCGATCGCATCGCCGCCGGTCGTGCGGCGCAGCTACTGTGCGACAGCGAGCGGCCGGTGATCCTCGTCGGCATGGATGCGAACGACGACGCCGTCGTCGCGCCGCTGCGGAACCTCGCCGAGGAGTGGGGCATCCCGGTGATGGTGAGCCCGAAAGCGAAAGGCGTGGTGCGCGAGGACCATCCGCTCTTCCTCGGGACGATCGAGATGCTCGGCACCGCGACGCTGTACGACTACATCGGCGCCTCGGACCTCGTCCTCATGATCGGCTTCGACCCGGTCGAGTTCGACCGCGACTGGACCGCCGCCGCGGACATCGTCCACATCGGCCCGCTGCCGAACGACGATCGCTACTACGACAGCGCCGCCGAGCTCATCGGTCCAGTGCGCGAGGGGATCGACGCCCTCCGCTCGCGCGCGGGCACGCCGACGCCAAAGCGCTCTGCGGACGAGGTGCGCGCGTTCCGTGAGTCGTTCCGCGCGTTCGTGACACCAAAACGCGAGCGGCTCACGTCGCAGCAGGTCCTTGCGGAACTGCGCGCCGCGTTGCCCGAGGACGCGCTGGTGACGTGCGACGTCGGCTACAACAAGGCCGTCACCGGGCAGTGCCTGCCGATGTACGGGCCGAGGACGTTCTTCATGTCCAACGGCCTGTCGTCGATGGGCTACGGCCTCCCCGCCGCGCTCGGCCTGAAGCTCGTGCACCCGGAGCGCCACGTCGCGTGCGTGCTCGGCGACGGCGGATTCGCCATGCTCATGGCCGAGCTCGAGACCGCCGTGCGCCAGAGGCTCGGCGTCACTGTCGTCGTGCTCGCCGACGACGCGCTCTCGCAGATCAAGGCCGGTCAGGAGCGCAAGGGGTATCCCGTCACGGGCACGACGTTCGGCGCGCTTGACTATGTGTCGCTGGCGGAGGCCTTTGGCATCACCGGTTTCGACGTGCGGACGGTCGCGCAGTGTCGAGAGGCCCTGCGCGCCTCTTCGACCGACGCGCCGACGCTGATCGCGGCCCACGTCGACCCATCGGCGTACCAGCTGGGCTGACGCGCTCAGGCCGGCTTGAGGCGCTCCTTGTAATACGTGCGGACCTTCTGCACCTTGGGCCGCGCGTTGAACAGGATGTACGGGCTCAGCGGATTGCGCGCGGCGTAATCCTGGTGGTAGGCCTCGGCCTCGTAGAAGCGGTCGAGGGGCACGACCTCGGTCACGATCGGTCGATCGAAGACATGCGCCGCGTCGAGCTGCTTGATGTAGGCCTCGGCCACGCGGCGCTGCTCGTCGTCGGCATAGAAGATCACCGAGCGGTACTGGCGTCCGACGTCCGGACCCTGCCGGTCGCGCGTCGTCGGATCGTGCGCGATCGAGAAGAACACCTTGAGGATCTGCCCGAAGCTGATCTTCGCAGGATCGAAGCGCACCTCGACGGCCTCGGCATGATCGGTACGGCCGCTCGAGACCGTCCCGTAGTCCGCGGAGTCGGCCGAGCCGCCCGCATATCCCGACGTTACCGCGGACACGCCATCGAGCTGCTTGTAAACGGCCTCGACGCACCAGAAGCACCCGCCGGCCAGGACGGCCATGCTCTCCGCGCCGGCGGCGCGTGCGATGTCGCTCGCGGGATCGGGGAAGTTTTCAGGAGAGACCACGAGCACAGGATAGGCTCCGGGTCCGTTCCCGGTTCGTGCAGCGGGCGGGAGCCTGAGCCCCCGCCCGCGCGACGATCGCTAGTTGAGGGAGAGGAACTGCGCGAGGAAGTCCTGCGAGGCCTTCGTGTCGACGCGCTGGTTGACGCTCGTCGCCCAGCACGGCACGTCGCCGGTGGACACGACCGAGACGATGACCGGGCCATTCGTGGTCTGCACGAACGTCGGTCCACCGGAGTCTCCGTAGCCTGTCCCCGAGAAGGCCTGGTGCAAGTTCTGATTCAGGTGGACGTACTGCGGGTCCAGCGCGTAGAAGCCGGAGATCGTCCACTTGCGGATCCCGTCGAACGGGAACGTGGGTCCCACGGTCGGGACGATCCGTTGCTCGGCGGATCCGTATCCGACGTTGAGGTACTCGGTCGTCTTGATCGTTCCGGCGTTCCGTAGGCCGTCGAGGAACCCCAGTGGCGCGATCTTGGCCGGCGTGATGCCGGTCACGGCCGCGTCGAGGACGATCACGGAGACGTCGGCGTGATACGGCGGCTTGTAGGCGGGGTTGTGGTGGATGGTGCCGTGATACGGGGTCGAGAAGATGTTGTGACCGGGGTCGGTGCCGAAGTTCGGATCGAACGTGATGTATGCATCGGAGTGGCCGAGCGACAGTGCGAACGCGGTGCAGTGGCTCGCGGTCATGAAGACCGTCGGCGAGACCAGCGTGCCGCTGCAGATGATGCGCAGGCTGCCGTCCAACACACGCGGCAGCAGGAACGCCCCGACGTTCGGATGGAGACCGTTGTCCGGCTGCGCATCGCCGGTCTGGGCAAGAGCGGCACTTCCGCTCGTGAGCAAGAGCGACGCGACGATCGCGGCGATCGCGAGGAGCTTCTTCAAAACGGTCCTCCCCTTTGCTGATGCCGTGCGGATTCTAGTCAGACGCGGCGTCTACTCGACGAAGAGATCGTCCGCGTAGCAGTAGCGCCACCGCTCGCCCTTCTCGAACGAACGGATCACCGGGTGCTTGGTCGCGCGGTAGTGCTTCGTAGCGTGCCGGTTCGGCGAATCGTCGCAGCAGCCGACGTGTCCGCAGGTGAGGCACAGACGCAGATGCACCCAGCTGTCGCCCGTGGCGAGGCATTCCTCGCAGCCGCGGGGCGTATTGGGCGCGTGATCCTTGGCCGCCCGCAGGTGTACGCAGAGCTGCACCGCGGTCGTCACCGCTCCGACGATACGCGCTCGCCGCTCATATCCTCCAGCCGTGGTCAGCACCCGGGGCGCGACGGTGGAGTTCCGCGACGTCTCGAAACGTTATCCCGGCCAGCTCGCCGTCGACCAGCTGTCGCTGCGCGTCCCGGCCGGACGGATCTGCGTCCTTGTCGGGCCGAGCGGCTCGGGCAAGACGACCTCGCTGAAGATGGTCAACCGGCTCATCGAGCCGAGCGCTGGCTCGATCCTCATCGACGGGCACGACATCACGGCGGAGGAGCCGACGGCGCTGCGCCGGCGCATCGGGTACGTCATCCAGCAGATCGGCCTCTTCCCCCACCAGACCATCGCGGAGAACGTCGGCACGGTGCCGCGGCTCCTGGGCTGGCCGACGGAGCGCATCGCGTCTCGCACCGAGGAGCTGCTCGCGCTCGTGGGCCTCGAGCCGTCGCGGTTCGCGCGACGCTACCCGGCCCAGCTGTCCGGTGGCGAGCGGCAGCGTGTCGGCGTCGCGCGCGCACTCGCAGCGGAGCCACCGGTGATGCTCATGGACGAGCCGTTCGGCGCGGTCGACCCGATCGTGCGCGATCGCCTGCAGAACGAGTTCCTGCGAATCCAGCGTGACCAGGGGACGACCGTCCTCTTCGTGACGCACGACATCGACGAGGCGATCAAGCTCGGCGACCGCGTGGCGGTGATGCGCGGCGGCAAGCTCGTGCAGTACGCGCCACCCGGCGAGCTCCTCGCGCATCCAGCGAATGACTTCGTGGCCGAGTTCGTCGGCTCCGACCGCGGCCTCAAGCGGCTCGCGCTGCTCACGGTCGGCGGCGCCGATGTCGACACCACGGTCGACCGGGCGAGCGTGTCGTCGAACGCGCCGGTCCTGTCGCCATCGACGACCCTGCGCGACGCGCTGGCGCGCATGCTCGCGAGCGAAGCTCAGGTCGGGGTCGTGATGGATAGCAACCGTTATCTCGGCGTGCTAACGCTGTCGAAGATCGGGCGCATGATCCGAGAGGACACGTGATAGAGGGCCGCGAGCCGTGATCGAGGGCGAGCCGCTGATCCGCTGGGACTGGATCGCGAGCCATCTCGACGAGTTCGCGTTCCGCCTGGGCGAACACGTCGAGCTGACGGTCATCGCGGTCGTCGTCGGCTTCGTCATCGCGTTCGCCTTGTCACTTGTCATCCTCCGCGCGCCGCGAACGGAGGGGCCGATCACCGCCGTGACCGGGACGCTCTACACGATCCCGAGCCTGGCGCTCTTCGCCCTGCTCATCCCCTACACCGGCCTGACGATCGTGACCGCCGAGATCGGTCTCGTGAGCTACACGCTGCTCATCCTGATCCGCAACATCGTGCGCGGCATCCGCGGCGTCCCGGCCGACGTGCGCGAGGCCGCGGTCGGCATGGGCTACGCGCCACGCGAGATCCTGATGCGCATCGAGCTTCCGCTCGCTCTCGCCGCGATCATCGCCGGCGTGCGCATCGCGACGATCAGCACCATCGGGCTCGTCACCGTCACGTCGCTCATCGGTCAGGGCGGCTTCGGCTTCCTGATCCTCATCGGGATCCAGCGCTTCTTCACCACCGAGCTCATCGCCGGCGCCGTCCTGTCGGTGGCGCTCGCGATCGTGGCCGATGCGCTGCTGGTGCTCGTGCAGCGCCGGCTCACGCCATGGGCGCGTGCCACATGACGCTGCTCGCAGACGTGGCGCGCTGGTTCGCCGACCCCGCGCACTACCGCGGGAGCGACGCGGTGCAGACGCGTCTGCTCGAGCACCTCGAGGTGTCCGGGCTCGCGGTCCTGGTCGGCGTCCTCGTCGCGCTGCCGCTCGGCCTCTACCTCGGGCACACCGGCCGCCTCGCGTTCGTCGCCGTGAACGTCGCGAACATCGGTCGCGCCATCCCATCGCTCGCCGCGATCGCGCTCGCCATCCCGATCGCCGGGACGCTCCTCGGTGTGCAGAACGGCCTGGGCTTCTGGCCCACGTTCTTCGCGCTCATTCCTCTCGCGCTCCCGCCGATCCTCACCAACGCGTACGTCGCGGTCCGTGCCGTCGATCGCGACGTCATCGAGGCAGCGCGCGGCATGGGGATCGGCGAGGCCGGCATCCTGCGCGGGATCGAGCTGCCCCTGGCGCTGCCGCTCGTCCTGGCCGGGATCCGCACCGCGGCGGTGAACGTCGTCGCCACGGCGACCTTGGGCGCGCTCGTCGCGTTCGGCGGTCTCGGCCGGTACATCGTGGACGGGCTGGGACTCCAGGAGTACGACCGGTTGTTCGCCGGAGCGCTGCTGGTCGCGCTACTCGCCATCGCGGTGGAAGTCGCCTTCGGCACACTCGAGCGCGCCACCGTCTCGCCGGGCATACGTGTCCAACAGGGCGCGTTGTGAAGGGCGTGTCGCCCAGGACGGGCGATACTGCCAGCGAGGGCCGAGAGAATTGCGCTGCGGCCCGGAAGGAGTCCCCAGTTGAAGCGAGCCATCCGCGTCGCGATCCCCTTCGTCGTGGCGGCACTTGTCGCGAGCGCCTGCGGCGGTGCCGGCACGTCTGGTGGAGCGAAACCCCCGATCACCATCGGGTCCACCAACTTCAGCGAGCAGCTCATCCTCGGGGAGCTGTATAGCCAGGTCCTCGAGGCCAACGGATACTCGGTGACGCGCAAGTTCAACCTCGGTAACCGCGAGATCGTCTTCCCCGCGCTGCTCAGCGGTCAGATCGACCTCGAGGCGGACTACTTGGCGACGCTCCTCGCGTTCGTCGACAAGAACGCCGCCGGGTCGACCGATCCGAAGCAGACCTCGACGACGCTGCAGAAGGCGCTCGATGGGAAGAACGTCACCGTCCTCGACTACGCGCCCGCCGTGGACCAGAACGGCTTCGTCGTGACGAAAGCGACGGCCGACAAGTACAAGCTCTCGAAGCTCTCAGACGTCGCGCCTGTCGCGAATCAGCTCGTCCTCGGCGGACCGGCCGAGTGCCCCAACCGCCCGTTCTGCGCCCAGGGGCTCAAGAGCACCTACGGCATCACCTTCAAGGACTTCAAGCCGCTCGACACCGGCGGACCGCTGACGGTCACCGCGCTCAAGGGCGGCCAGATCGACGTCGCGCTCCTGTTCACCAGCGACGCGCGGATCGCCGCCGAAGGCTTCGTGCTCCTCGACGACGACAAGCACCTACAGCTGTCGGACAACGTCGCGCCGGTCGTGCGCAACGAGTACCTGTCGAAGGCCGGCGACGACTTCAAGAAGCTCATCAACTCGATCGCGCCCAAGCTGACGACGGCCGAGCTCACCGCGCTGAACAAGTCGGCCGACATCGACAAGAAGGACCCGAAGGACATCGCCAAGGAGTGGCTCAAGAAGCAGGGCCTCATCAAATAGGCGACTGGATCTCACTGGGCGGCGTGCTCGAGCGGGGCGCGGCCGTCACGTCGTGGGGTGATGGCGGAGAGTGCGAGCTCTTCGCCATCCACGACGACGGTGAGCTTCGCGATCGCTACTGGGACGGAGCGAGCTGGCATGAGTGGAAATCGCTCGGCGGCACGTTCGTCGGACAGCCCGCGGCCGCCGCGCGCGGCGCCGACCGCATCGACGTGTTCGCGTTCGACCGCGATGGGCGGCTCCATCACCGCTGGTGGGACGGACAGCGCTGGGTCCCGTGGGAGATCGTCGACGGCGCGCCACCCGGCGACAGCGTGAGCTGCAGCTGGAGCGCCGGTCGTCTCGACGTATTCGTGAACGCGCGCGGCGGAGCGCTCTGGTACCGCGCGCTCGCGTGAGCGAGGGACCGTCCCTCGTATGAGCGAAGGACCATTCGATTTCGTGATCATCGGCGCCGGCGCCTCGGGTGAGGCCGCGGCGCACTACGCGCAAGCGCGCGGCGCGTCCGTCGCGATCGTCGACCGCGACCTGTTCGGCGGCTCCTGCCCGTTCTGGGCCTGCATGCCCTCGAAGACCCTGCTGCACGCGGCCGAGGTCCGCGCGCACGGCGGCGACTATCCGTGGCTCAAGGCGTCGGACCGACGCGACTACATGATCGTTCGCGAGCACCGCGACTATCCCGACGACGGCGACCACGTCCGCTCGCTCGAGCGGTCCGGCGCGACGGTCGTGCGTGGGACCGCGCGTCTGGCCGGCGCCGGTCGCGTCGCCGTCACGCACGACGGCAGGGCGCACGACCTCGTCGCGAGAAACGTGATCATCGCCGTCGGGTCCGTCGGCAAGGTGCCGCCGCTCGAGGGACTCGCGGAGGCGGGGTACTGGACGAACGTCGAGGCCACCTCGACGCGCACGCTCCCGCGCAGCATGGTCGTCCTCGGCGCTGGACCGTCCGGCGTCGAGATCGCGCAGTACTTCGCGCGGTTCGACGTGCGCACCGCGATCGTCGCGCCGCATCAGGTGAATCCCACCGACCACCCGCGGAGCTCGCGGCTGCTTGCCGAGACGCTTCGCCGCTCCGGCGTGGACGTGCGCACGGGCGTCCGCGCCCTGCGCGTGCGGCCGCAGGTCGGCCCGGACGGCGAGCGCGCCATCGACCTCTCCGACGGGTCGAGCGTGACCGCCGAGATCATCCAGCTCTCGGTCGGGCGCACCTCGGCGCGGGCGCTCA
The DNA here is from genome assembly GCA_036000705.1 of Candidatus Limnocylindria bacterium. GTDB lineage: Bacteria > Chloroflexota > Limnocylindria > P2-11E > P2-11E > CF-39. The sequence goes on from DASYUY010000088.1 coordinate 12,657, forward strand.
CGGCGCTCGGCCTCGACACGATCGGCGTCGCATACGACGGCGCCGACACGCTCACCGTGGGCGACGACCTGCGCGTCGCGGGAGGCGTGTACGCGGTCGGCGACGCGATCGGCCATGAGCTCAGCACACACCTCGGGCATTACGAGGGCGAGATGGCCGTGCGCATCGCGCTCGGAGACGACGTGCGTGTCGACTTCAGCGCGATCCCGCGCGTCGTGTACACCGACCCCGAGACCGCGGCGGTCGGCCTGCGTCTCGAGGAGGCGCGGCAGCGGGGCATCGACGCGTTCGAGGAGGCCCTGGGGCTGCCGAAGACCTCGAAGGGCTATATCGCCGAGGCCGACATCGGACACGTGACGATCGTCGTCGACCGCGCGAACAGGATCGTCGTCGGCGCGTTCATCGGGGGCGTCGGCGCCGGCGAGGCGATCCACCAGGCCGTCCTCGCCATCAAGCTGCGCACGCCGATCGAGACGCTGGCACAGACCGTGAACGCGTTCCCGACGACCGCGCGCGAGCTCGGCGGCCTCTTCGCGTCGGCCGCGCTCAAGCTCCGCTAGGCCGTTCCGGCTAGAGGAGCGGCGCGAGGATCGCGGTCAGCTGCGCGCGGTGCTCGGCCGTCTCGAAGTCGAGCAGCGGGTTCGATGGCAGCAGATGCTCCGTGACGGCGTTGCTCTTGCGGACGTACACCGCCGGGTATATCTCGCCCTTGGCGTTCGCCTCGACCGCGACGGCGAGGCCGTCGGCGCCCTGGCCGTCGACGAACAGCTGCAGCGGGACGATGCCGTCGTCGACGATCCCGCGCCCGCCGTCCAGGAGGATCGACCGCGCGAGATAGGACTTCTGGTGCCACAGCTCGGGCGCGTGCGTGATCTCCGCGAGGAGGTAGCCGAGGACGTCCTCGCGTTTGAGCGTCGGCCGCGCCGGATCGATCCCGAAGTACGTGCGCGCGATGTGCCGCGCGAGGATGCGCGCGTTGTAGCGATGCCCGTGCACCGCGCCGGAGCTGCTCGGCAGTCCGTGCTTCTTCAGACCCGGAGCGCCGCGCGTCACCGTGCCCGCGAAGTACATATGGCGAACGCTGATGCTCTCGAAGAGCGGCGTCTGAGAGGGGATCTGCTCGCGGCCGGAGGACACGACGCCGAGCTGCGGGAGATCGCCGAGCGGCGGCTGGAAGCCGGTCGTCGCGATGACGTCGTCGGCCTCGAAGACCAGCGATCCCCCGCCGTCGCTGCGCGTCGTGCGCACGCGGAAGCCCTTCGGCGCGCGCGCGACCTCGTCGATGGAGGCGTTCATGATCACGACGCCGCCGCCGAGGATGTGATCCTCGTACGGCTGCACGTAGCGGGCGCGCACGCCGACGAGCGAGTTCGTCACGACCGACAGCTGCGTCGGCCGCGGAGACGCGAGGACGATCTGCTTCGCCCACGGCAGGAAGCCGTTCGCGAGCTCGAACGCCGAGACCTCCTTGCCGATGATGAACACGCGCTTGCCCGCGTACGTCTCCGGCGCGCGCGTGTCGGCGTAATGCGGCACGTCCGCGATCCCCGGGATGTCGGGCTTCCACGGCTCGGCCAGCCCGAAGGCGAACACGACGACGCGCGCGCGATAGTCGCCCGCGGTCGTCTCGAGCCGGAAGCCGTCGCCGTCACGCGCCGTGCCGGTCCAGCGCGTGCCGTACCGCACACGGACGCCGGCCTCGCGCGCGAAGGTCGCGAGGTTCTGCTCCATCTCCGCGCGCGCCGGGAAGTACGAGGAGCCGTCCATGAGCCGCGGCTGGATCGCGCGATAGCGGTCGTCGTCCGGGATCAGGGAGTTCCAGTCGTAGCGCTCGTAGTAGCGCGTGCCGCGCTCGAACGGCGCGAACGGCTTCGTCCACGACAGGAGGCGCTGGAAGAAGGGCCACCGGCGGAACATGCCGCCCGGCGCGGGATCGGCGGAGATGACCGCATGCGGGACGCCGTAGTGCGTGAGCGAGTACGAGACCTGCAGACCGCCCGGGCCGCTGCCGACCACCACGACGGGATACTCGCCCGGGGGGAGGGCCTCTCCGGCTAGCTCCGCCAGCGCGTCGCCGTCCGTAGCTTGCGCGCCTCGCTCTGCAGCATGCGGAACATCACCTTCGGGTGCCCGACCATGAACTGCTCGAGCGCGGGGCCCGGGATGATCGCGCAGTACAGCTCCCGGCCCGCGACGATGTCGGCGACCGGAGGATCGCCGAGGAGCGCGGAGATCTCGCCGAAGAAATCTCCGCGGCCGAGCTTCCCGTAGTCCTGCCCGTCGACGCGGATGATCGCCTCGCCCGCGAGGATGATGTAGAAGCCCGAACCCGAGACGCCCTGCCGCAGGATGCGCTCGCCGTCGGCGAAGCGCCGCTCGTCGACGATGTGCGAGACCGACTCGAGCTCCGCGGCGGGGAGATCGGAGAAGAGAGCCAGGCTGGACAGGACGTCAATCAGGTTGCCGCGGGCGGTCGCCATCGCCACATGTCTAGGCCCGCGCGGCTCGGTTGGCAACTCGCCGACGGCGAGCGGACAATCGGCCAATGAACTACCGGGGTCTGCCGAGCGGGACCCTCACTTTTCTGTTCACGGACATCGAGGGCTCGACGAAGCTGCTGAACGCGCTCGGCACCGACCGCTACCACGAGGTGCTTGCGACCCACACGAAGGCGCTCCGGTCGGCCTTCGCCGAGGGGACCGAGGTGCGGATCGAAGGAGACGCGCTCTTCGTCGTCTTCGACAGCGCCGCGAAAGCGATCCGCGCGGCGGCCGCGGCGCAGCGCGCGCTCGCGGCGACGCTCTTCCCGCACGAGGCCGTCGTGCGCGTCCGCATGGGGATGCACACCGGCGACGGGACGCCCGCGAGCCGCGAGGCTGGTGCGGATTATGTCGGGATCGACGTGCACCGCGCGGCGCGCATCGCGAACGTCGCGCATGGCGGGCAGGTCCTTCTCTCCGCGGCGACGGCGCTTCTCGCGCGGCAGGACCTAGGGAACGGGGTCGCCCTTCGCGATCTGGGCGAACATCGGCTCAAGGATCTCGCGCTGGCCGAGCGCATCCACCAGCTCGTCATCGAGGGCCTGCCGGCCGACTTCCCGCCGCTGCGCAGCCTCGATCGGACACCGAACAATCTTCCGCAGCAGGTCACGACGTTCATCGGGCGCGATGGCGACATCGTCAAAGGACTCCGGCTCCTCGACGGAACGCGGCTCCTCACCCTGACGGGGCCCGGCGGCACCGGCAAGACCCGACTCTCGCTGCAGCTCGCGGCCGAATCCGCCACGAGCTTTCCCGACGGCGCGTTCTGGGTCCCGCTCGCCCCGATCTCCGACCCCGAGCTCGTCCCCTCGACGATCGCGCACTCGCTCGGTGTGCATATCGGCGGGAAGGAAGATCCGCTCCAGCGCGTTCTCGAGCACGTGCGCGGCAAACGCATGCTGCTGGTGCTCGACAACTTCGAGCAGATCCTCCCGGCGGCGTCCTCCGTGGCGGCGCTCCTCGCGAGCGGACCAGACCTCAAAGTCATCGCGTCGAGCCGCGCACCGCTGCGGATCTCCGGTGAGCAGGAGTTTCCCGTGCCACCGCTCGACCTCCCTGATCCCGAGCGGCTCCCGTCGCTCGAGGTCCTCGCGCAATCGGACGCGGTGAAGCTGTTCATCGAGCGCGCGCGCGCGGTCAAACCGGACTTCATGGTCACCGCGGACAACGCCGCGGCCGTCGCGGAGATCTGCTGGCGGCTCGACGGTCTCCCGCTCGCGATCGAGCTCGCGGCCGCCCGCGTGAAGCTCCTCTCGCCGCAGGCGATGCTGCCTCGACTCAAGAAAGGCCTCGATCTGCTCGCGAGCTCCGCGCCAGACCGGGCCGACCGGCAGCGCACGCTGCGCGGCGCGATCGCGTGGAGTTATGACCTCCTCGACGACGGGCTCAAGCGGCTCTTCACGCGGGCCGGCGTATTCGTCGCGGGCGCGATGCTCGAACAGCTCGAGAGCGTCTGCGGACCGGCGAGCGAGATCGGCGGCGACGTGCTCGAGCGCACATCGGAGCTTCTCGACAACAGTCTCATCAGGCAGCTCGAGGCGGCTGGTGAGCCACGGTTCCGCATGCTCGTCACGATCCGCGAATTCGCGCTGGAGCGGCTCGACGCGAGCGACGAGGCACGCGAGATCCGGCAGCGCCACCTCGCGGCGTATCTCGCGCTCGCCGAACAGGCTGGATCCCAGGTCCAGGGCAACGAGCAGCGACGTTGGCTCGACCTGCTCGAGCTGGAGCACGACAACATGCGCGCCGCTCTCGAGTACGCGATCGGCGGCGCGCGCGTCGACGACGCCTCGCGGCTCGCGTTCGCCCTGTGGCGCTTCTGGCAGGTGCGTGGGTATCTGCGCGAAGGGGCCACGTGGGCGCAGCGCGTCCTCGCGCTCACACCAGGCGACGCCCGTCTCCGCCTCCGGGCGCTCGAGGCAGCCGGCGGGCTGACGTACTGGATGGGCGACCTGGTCGCGACCGAGCGTCATTACCTCGACGCATATGAACGCGCCGGCGCGCTCGGCGACGAAGCCGAGCGGGCGAAGGCCGCGTACAACCTCTCCTTCGCCTATCTGCTCAACACACCTCTGCACGACCGCGCCAAGGAGCTGCTCGAAGAGGCGCTGGTGATCCTTCGCAGGCGTGAAGACCGGGCGGCGATCGGCCGCGCCGCGTGGGCGCTGGGAGCCGTATACGGGGAGGGGTATGACCGCACCCGCGAGGATTACCTGCGATCGCGCCAGCTCACGCAGGAAGCGCTCCAGCAGCATCGGACGCTCGGCAACCGCTTCGACATCGCGTGGGACCTGCACTCGACCGGGCTGGCCGCCCTGCATCTAGGCGATCTCCAGGAAACCGAGCGCGATTGGCGCGAGGCGATCCAGATCTTCGTCGATGCAGGTGACACAAGCGGGATCGTCCTCCTCCTCAGCGACTTCTGCGAGCTCGCGCGCGCACGGGGCGATGTCGAACGTCAGGACACGCTCGTCGGGGCGTGGACCGCGATGTCCAAGCGCACCGGCGTCGGCCTCGCCACGCTGTGGGGAACGACGGAGGGTCGGGTGCTCGTATCGGATATCCCGCCACAGCGGAAACCCGCGCTGGACCGCGGCCTCGCGATGACGACGGAGGAGGCGATCGCATACGCGCTCGCCGCTCCGCCCGCGACGACCCGCGTTCGGTGACCGACCCGCTCCTCGACCTCCTCGACTACCGCCGCCGGGTGAACGAGCTCTACGCGGAGGTGCGCGCGCTCCGCGAGCGCGACCCGCGCGGCGCGCACCGGCGATGGCGCGAGGCCCGCGACGAGCTCTTCCGCTCGCATCCGCAGTCCGCGCTCCCGCCCGAGGGCCGCTCCGGCTTCCGCGGCCTTCCGTATCACGACTACGACCCGGCATTCGTGTTCACCGCGCCGGTCCGCCCGCTGCCGCGGGAGAGCTACGACGTCGACACGAGCACGGGCGGCGTCATCCGGTTCGTGCGCTTCGGCGCGGTCGATCTTCCGCTCGGCTCGCTCGAGGTGCTGTGGCTCGACGAATACAGCGGCGGTGTGTTCCTGCCGTTCCGCGACGCGACGTCGGGGAAGACGACGTACGGGGGCGGCCGGTATCTCCTCGACACCGCCAAAGGCGCGGACCTCGGCTCGCGCGGTGACGCGCTCGTCCTCGACTTCAACTTCGCGTACCACCCTTCCTGCGTCTACGACCCGAAGTGGACGTGCCCCCTCGCGCCACTCTCGAACCGTCTCGCCGCGCCGGTGGCCGCGGGCGAGCGGGTGTGAGCCGCGCCGAGCGCTGGACGCTGTTCGCGGCCATCCTCGCGTCGGGGATCGTCTTCCTCGACTCCACGGTGGTGAACGTCGCGCTGCCCCGGATCGGTCGCGAGCTGCCGTCGTCGATCTTCGGCGTGCTCGAGGGCCAGTCATACGTCTACAACGCGTATCTGCTGACGCTCTCGGCGCTCCTCGTCCTCGCCGGCGCACTCAGCGACTACTTCGGCCGGAAGCGCATGTTCGCGCTGGGCCTGGCCGGTTTCTTCGCGACGAGCCTGCTCTGCGGCATCGCGCCGACGATGGAGCTCCTCGTCGTCTTCCGCATCCTGCAGGGAGCGGCCGGCGCGGTCCTCGTGCCAGGGTCCCTCGCGCTCCTCACCGCCACGTTCACCGGCGAGGCGCAGGGCCGCGCGTTCGGACTCTGGGCCGGCGCATCCGCGGCAACGACCATCGTCGGGCCGTTCGTCGGTGGCATTCTCGTCGACACGCTGTCGTGGCGCGTCGCGTTCCTGATCAACGTGCCGCTCTGCCTTCTCGCGCTCTGGGCGACGGTTACGTACGTGCGCGAGAGCCGCGACGAGAGCGCCACCGGCTCGCTCGACTGGCTCGGCGCCGCGGTCGTCGCGCTCGCCGTGGGTGGTCTCTCATTCGGCACGATCTACAGCCAGCAGCGCGAGTGGCGCGATCCCGCAGGCATCGTCGTGCTTGCGCTGGGTGCCGTGGCGACGGTCGCGCTCCCGTTCCTCATGATCATGCGGCGCGACCCGCTCATCCCGCCGTTCCTCTTCCGCTCGCGGAACTTCACGGTGACGAACATCTCCACGTTCCTGATCTACGGCGCGCTCTATGTCATCGGATATTTCCTGGGGCTGTTCGTGCAGGGGACGGTCGGCTACACCGCCGCGGCGGCGGGTCTCGCCTTCCTTCCGTCCGGCCTGTTCCTCGTGTTCCTCAGCTCACGTTTCGGCGCGCTGGCCGGCCGGCTCGGTCCGCGGCGCTTCATGGCGATCGGCCCGGCGCTGATGTTCCTTGCCGTGCTGTGGTACGCGCGCGTCCCAGCGACGACCGACCGGTGGCTGTTCATGATCGACGACCCGGGCACGTACGTGCCGCCGCCGGGCTATCTCATCGATCTGCTGCCGGCGAGTCTCCTGTTCGGTCTCGGTCTGTCGATCATGGTCGCGCCCCTGACGACAGCGCTTATGACCAGCGTGCCGGTGCGCAACGCCGGCGTCGCGTCGGCGGTGAACAACGCGATCTCGCGTGTCGGTCCGCAGCTCGCGGGCGCGCTCATCTTCGTCGCGATCACGGCCAGCTTCTACGCCGGTCTGCAGGCGCGCGCACCGAGCATCGACGCCAATGACCCGTACACGCGTCTGCGGATCTCGCCGCTGAACGTCGAGCGCCCACCGACATCGCCGACGCCCGGCGACCTGTCGCGCATCGTGGCCGAGCGAGAGGCGTCGACCGACGCGTTCCACCTCGCCATGCTGGTCGCCGCCGGCCTGCTCGCCGCGGGCGCGGTAACGAACGCCGTCGGCATCCAGGACCATGTTGCGACGCGAGCGGCCCCCGAGCGCGGTTAGGGCTTCGTCAGGACGATCGCGTTCGGCAGGAGCCGGCCGGGCCCGACACGGTACGAGCCGGAGATGTACATCGCGGCCGTGCCGCCGCCGTCGAGGTTGAGCGCGTCCCGCGCGCCGAGCGCCTGCAGCACATACGCCGATTCGGTGACGGTCGCGTTCGCCACGATCGCGAGATACACGTACGTCCCGTCGACGCCGATCGCGCCCTTCGTGCCGCGTGCCTTTTGAACGGCGGTCTGCTCGAATTCCGAATCGATGACCGCGCCGTTCTGCAGCAGCAGCGGGAACATCGTGATGCCGGCCGTGATCGGCGCGCTCATGAGCGACGCGCTCTGCCCGTAGACGAAGCTGCGTCGGTAGACGCCGGTCGCGCTCCCGTTGAAGGTGAGCAGGCTGTTCTGCCCGATGAGCGCCGGACGGTTGATCCAGCGGCGCAGGGTGCTGTTGTAGACCGCGTAGTCGTACGAGTTCACCTTCCCCGCGCACGCCGCGTAGTCGGGTGGACAGAGGTATGTGCCGTTCATGCCCGCGTACGCCGCGTTCTCGCTGACGTACTGCGCCAGCGGTTTCGCGGGACAGTCGCTCGCGCAGTCGGTGCTGTTCGCCGTGAGCGTGCGCACCGTCACGTCGGCGAGCCGCTCCTTGATGAGGTGCACGTTGAACGTGCCGCGCGCGG
>DASYUY010000089.1:0-18623 GCA_036000705.1 Candidatus Limnocylindria bacterium
GCCGGCGGCGGCGACACCTCGGGCCACGCCCCGGCGATCCCGAGGTTGCCCGTGAACTTCCGTCCGCCGCGCGGCACCGGCGTGCCCTTGCCGCGGGGAGCGCCGCGGAAGTTCGGCAGGAGCGACGCGGTCGTGTACAGATCGGTCATCGTCTTGTCGAACTCGCGCGCGATGAGCTCCGCGGCGGTCCACGGCAGGTATCCGTACGCCTCGTGCGTCGCGTACAGCACGCGATGGAGGCGGTCGGCCGCCGGCGGCGTCTCCGCGAGGACGCGGCGGACCGGCGCGAGGTCGAGGCCCGTCTCGTCCTCCGCGGGGATCGTCGTCACGACCGTGGACAGCGGGCGGCGCGCGCCGTACGGCGCGGCGGCCACCATGCGGATCCGGTAGTACGACGCGCGGGGCGCGATCGGCGGGCGCTTCCGGAAGCCGTTGCGGAAGCGGTACGAGATCGAGATCGCGCGCGGCGGGCAGGCCTTCTCGCACATGAGGCAGGACTCGCACTTGAAGATGCTGGTCTCGGGCTCGAGCAGGAGGGCGATGAGCCCGCGGCTGCGCTCTGGCAGCTCGCGCTTCTCGTACGGGTATTTCCGCGTGACCGGGCGCGGGCGCGCGAGGTGCTCGAGCGTGCGGAACATGCCGCGGAACATGCCGAGCACCTAGCGGTCCACCTCACCGAGCACGAAGTCGATCGAGCCGAGGATCGCCACGAGGTCGGCGATGAGCCGCCCGTGCAAGAGGTACGGGACGACCTGGAGGTTCATGAACGACGGACCGCGCATCTTCGCGCGGAACGGGTTCGGGTTCGACCCGCCGCTGCTGATCATGTAGAACCCGACCTCGCCCTTCGCGCCTTCGACGGTGTAGTAGGCCTCACCCCGCGGGCACTTCCACACGTGGCCGAGCCGCGCGCGGACCGGGCCGCCCGGCAGCTTGTCGATGCACTCGCGGATGAGCGCGATCGCGAGCTTCATCTCGCCGACGCGCACGAGGTACCGCGCGAACGCGTCGCCCTCGGTGTGTACGACCGGCTGCAGCGTCTTCAGCTCCGGGTAGATCGAGTAGGGCCGGTCCCGGCGCAGGTCCCAGTCGACGCCCGAGGCGCGCGCGATCGGGCCCGTGATCCCGTACCGCAGCGCGACGTCGCGCGGGATGACGCCGACGCCGACGAGACGCTCGAGGAAGATCTCGTTGCCCTCGAGGAGCTCGCGATAGTCGTCGTCGATGCGCTTCTCCCAGCGGTCCAGGAAGCGCGAGATCTTGCCGAGCATCCCGGGCGGGAAGTCGTAGAGCAGCCCGCCGGGGCGGTAGTCGTTGAAGTTCATCCGCGAGCCGCAGATCTCCTCGAACATGTCGAGGATGTCCTCGCGGTCGCGCAGGCACCACAGGAACGGGGTCGTCGCGCCGACGTCGAGGCCGAACGTGCCGAGCCAGATGAGGTGCGACGCGGAGCGCGAGAGCTCGTCGACGATGACGCGCAGGAACTCGGCGCGGCGCGGCACGTCGATCCCGGCGATGGCCTCGACGGCGCCCGCGTAGGCGTGCTCGTTCAGCATGTTCGAGACGTAGTCGGCCTGGTCGGCGTAGCGCGGCCCCTGGTGGTACGTGCGCCACTCGAAGATCTTCTCGAGGCCGCGGTGCAGGTAGCCCATGACCGGGACGCACTCGACGACGCGCTCGCCGCTCAGCTTCAGCACGAGCCGCAGGACGCCGTGGGTCGAGGGATGCTGCGGCCCGAGGTTGAGGATGAGCTCCTCGGTCTGGAGGTCGGTCGTGCCGGGAGCGCCCGGCGCCGGGATCTCCTCGGCGGTGACGCCGCCGAGCTGCGCCCGCCGGATCTCCGTCTCGGTGGCTATCGCCTAGCCGCCTTTCGCGATCTTCTCGCGGAGCCGGAGGATGCCCTCGACGAGTGCCTCGGGGCGCGGCGGGCAGCCCGCGACGTACACGTCGACGGGCACGATGGTGTCGACGCCCTGGAGCGTCGAGTAGCTGTCCCAGAACTCGCCGCCCGACGACGCGCAGTTGCCCATCGCGATGACCCACTTCGGCTCGGGCATCTGCTCGTACAGGCGACGCAGCCGCGGCGCCATCTTGTGCGTCACGGTACCCGCGACGATCATCACGTCCGCCTGTCGCGGGCTGGAGCGGAAGACCTCTGCGCCGAACCGCGCGAGGTCATGGGTCGAGGCGCCGGCGGCGATCATCTCGATCGCACAGCAGGCGAGGCCGTACCCGAGAGGCCACGGGCTGCGGGACCGCGCCCAGTTGACCAGGTTGTTGACGCTCGTGAAGACCATGTTGTCCTCGTCGGCGAGGACCCCCTGCCGTGTCGGGACTTCTTCGCCGCCGAGCCCGGCCTGCGTGGTCAGGGGACGTCGCTGGATCACGTCCTGTTCGAAGTCGATGGGCACACCCGCCCGCTCGGCTGGACGTTCTTCCTGCACGCGCATCGAGGTCAAGTCTAGAGAGTTCTAGCCGGGTTGCACGGCACGTTTGAGCACTGCGACGAGCGCATCGTGCACGCCGGGAGCGCTCGCGACGATGTGCGGATGTCCGGAGCGCGCCTGCGGCAGCTCCGTCACGCGTCCCCCTGCTTCACGCACGATGAGCGCACCCGCCATCCAATCCCACGGCTTGTCGACGGACTCAAAATACGCGTCGAATCTCCCCGTCCCGACCCACGCGAGATCGAGCGCGGCCGAGCCGTTGCGGCGGAGATCGCGGACCTCTCCGAGGACGCGTGTGAGGATGCGCGCTTGTTCCGCGCGGTCCTCCGCGACGTACGCGAAGCCCGTCGCGACGAGCGTGCTTGCCAGGTCGGCGACATCCGTCGTGCGCAGCCCGCGCGGTGCCCCGCCGCTCCGAGAGACCCATGCGCCCGCGCCGCGCTCAGCGCCGAAGAGCTCGTCGCGGACCGGGTCGTACACAAGGCCCGCGAGCGCTCCCTGCAAGTCGGCGAGACAGATCACGACCGACCAGTGCGGCACGCCGTAGAGATAGTTGATCGTCCCGTCCAGCGGATCGATGTACCAGGTACGGCCCGAGCCGCCGCGCTCGAGCGAGCCCTCCTCCGCGACGATCGCGTCACCCGGGAACGCCCAGCGGATCGCGGACACGATGACGGTCTCGGACGCACGATCGGCGTCGGAGACGAGATCGGTGTGGCTCGACTTCGCATCGACTCCGGTCGGCACGCCCTCGAAGCTCTCGAGCAATTCGCGCCCCGCGGTGCGTGCGGCGTCGATCGCCACGGTCATGACGTCCGGCATCAGCGCTGCTGTGAGGCGAGGCGGATACCGAGGGCGACGAGCACCGCTCCGAGGACGCCGTCGAGCGCGCGACGGATCCGAGGCCGGGCGAGAGCACTCCCGGCGCGACCGACGACAAGCGCGTAGACGGAGAGCCAGCCGAGGGTCATGCAGCAGAAGACCAAACCCAAGCCGAGCATGTTCACGAAGGCAGACGGTCCTGACGGCACGAACTGCGGCAGCAGGCTCGTGAAGAACACCGCCATCTTTGGGTTGCCGAGATTGCTCACGAGCCCGTGGCGCAGGGCCACCCGAGACGTCAGCCGCTTCGCCCGACCAACGTCGATGACACGCCGGTCACGCCCCTGGATGGCGGCGGCGAGGGCCTGCAGGCCGAGGTACACGAGGAACGCGGCCCCCGCGAGACGGACCGCGGCGAACGCCGGCTCCGATGCGAGCAGCAACGCGGTGACTCCCGCGCTCGCCGCGAAGGTCCAGGTCGCCTGGCCCAGCGCTACGCCGATCGCGGTGGACATCCCGGCGGCGCGTCCGCCCAAGAGCGTGTTTCTGATGGTGAGGATGGTGTCCTGTCCGGGCGTGACGATGATCAGCGCGGAGATGCCGAGGAATGCCGCCGCGGTCTCCACCTAGGACGACGCGAGGCGGCCTTCGACCTTGGGACTCACCGGCGAGTGCGACGTGATGTACGCCGCGACCACGTCCACCTCCACATCGCCGTAGATGACGTTGGTTCCCTTGGCGAATCCGGTGTGACCGTCGCCGCCGAGAAGCAGGTAATCGATCGTCGCGACGTGGTAGGTCCGCGTCGCATCCAGCGGCGCGCCGCCGACCGTGATGCTCTTCACGCACTTCGGAGAGCCGCCATCGAAGTGGAATGAGACGATGACGCCGGCCATGTGGAGCCGGCCGCTGACGCACGCGGCGCGGTCGATGATCGCGGCGAGATCGGCACCGGTCAGTTCCACGTTCACGACCGTGTTCGAGAAAGGTAGTCCCTCGTAGAGTTGACCGAAGGTGAGCTGACCCGCGGGGAAAGACGCACGGACGCCCGCCATGTTGTAGAACGCGACGTCCGTCTTCCAGCCCTGCTGGCGCCCGTACTCGACGAAGGCGTCGGTGATGAGATTGCCGAAGCCGGTCTCCTCGCGGACGTTCGTTAGCGGCTCGGTCGTGCGACCCACCACGCGCGAGGTGTACTTCTCGCCGTCGACGCGACGCTCCTCGACGAGCTTCGCGATCTGGGGATCGGGCTTGACGTTCGGGTTGGCCGCGATCGGCGTCAGCTCGTTGCCGCGTACCGCGTCTTTCATCTTGCGGGTCGCGCGGTCGACGACGATCTCGAGGCGGCCGAGGTATTGCGTATAGGCGCCCGAGTCGACGATCGTCGTGCGGCCCTCGACGCGTGCGGTCTGGACCGGCAGGTGATCGTGCGCGGCCACGATCACGTCGATGCCCGGTACGTCGCGCGCCAACTGCACCGCGTCGGCGGTACCGATGTGGGCCGCGACGACGACGATGTCGGCCTGCTTTTGCACCTCGCCGACCAGGGGTCTGATGGAATCCGCGGCGGGCTGGAACCGCAGGCCGGCGATGCTCGTGGCCTTGACGATCGTCGCCGAGCCGGGGTTGGTGAGCCCGATGATCCCGACGCGCGTGATGCCGAGATCGCGCACCTCGAAGGGCTTCAGGTAGGACGGCGATCGCCCCGTTCGCGTCTCGATGACGTTCGCCGCGAGGAATGGGAAGGTCGCCTCCTGCGCCCGTTGCGCGAGCACGTCCTGTCCCCAGTCGAAATCGTGATTCCCGACGGCGAGCGCGTCGTAGTGCATGAGGTTCATCGCCTTGGTGACCGCCTCGCCTTTGTTCGCGTTGGAAATGAACGTTCCCTGCCAGGCGTCGCCCGCGTCTACGAGCAGCGTGCGCTCTGGCGCACGCGCGCGGAATGCCGCGACCTGTCCGGCGAGCTGCGCCATGCCTCCAGCGCGGAAGGTCGAGCTCGCGCCAGCGCTCTGAACGATGTCGGCGTCGAGGTGGCCGTGGATGTCGTCCGTGTGCAGCAGCTGGATGCGATCCTCCGCAACGGCGCTTGCGGTGGGCGACGGTGGCGTAACGGTCGGCGAGCAGGCGGCGAGCGCCGCGAGGACGAGCGCGAGGACCAGACGGGGCACGAGCAGAGGCTACTGCGGCGTGGGCGAAGCCCACACGCCAAGCAGCCGGCGAAGGCGACGCCGAGCCGTACTGCGGCGTGGGCGAAGCCCACACGCCAAGCAGCCGGCGAAGGCGACGCCACGCCTACGCAGATGAGAGCAGTCCGAAGGCGGCTCGATTACCGTCGAACGATGGCGCGTTGGCTGTTGGCCGCGATGTTGGTGTCGTGCAGCGCACCGGCGAGCGTCGACGGAACGCCACCGTCGACGTCAAGCGCCACGCGGCCGGCGACGCCCGAACCGCGCTCGCCGACAGCGAGCGTCAGAGCGTCACCCACACCCGACCCGAACGGTCTGCCCAGATGCGCGGCCTCACAGCTGCAGGCCGTCGCCGCCGGTGTCCAGGCCGGCGACGTGTTCGCGGGCGCGGTGTTCGTCGCGAACCGCGGGACCTCGTCGTGCACGCTGCGCGGCAACCCGGAGGTCGCCATTCTCGCGGCCGATGGATCCCCGCTCGACATCAAGCGCGCCTCCGTGACGGCGGGCGCACCCGCGCTGATCGTCGTTCCCGTCAGCGAGCTCCGTCCGGATCCCGCGGGACTGCTCGGCATCGGCGCAAGCGCACCGATCCGCTGGGAGAACTACTGCGACGACATCCTGCCCAACGCGTTCCGTGTGACGCTGCCCGAAGGTGAGGGGGTCATCGACGGCACGTTCGTCGATCTCGCGGGCAGGCCCGTCTCGACATTCGGCGCGGCACGCTGCGACGACGCATCGGGACCGTCGACGCTCACGGTGTATCCATTCCAGGAGCCGGTGCACTAAGGGAATGACCTTCCCGCCGGACCGATCTCGGTGGCTCCGCGCGCTGCTTGTGCTTTGCGCGGTCAAGATCGCGCTCCTCATCGTCGCGTTCGATCCGAGCGGGCTCATCGCGTTCGACCTCCCGAAGTCTCTCGCGAGTCGCGCTGTCGAATGGCCGATCGCGGTCGTTCTCGGGATCCTCGTCATCGGTCAGGGGCGCAGGGTCCTGCCGCGCTCGCACCTGCACGTCGCGGTGATCGGCCTCGCCGCGGCCTGGCTCATCGCCGCGTGGTTCGCCCAGGACCGGTATCTGGCGCTCTTCGGTGAGGATGACCGCTACCTGGGTCTCACGTATCTCGCGGACATGATCATCCTGTACGTCGCGTGCGCGGTCGCCGTCCGCGACGGCCACGACGTCGCGTTCCTCTTCACCGCGATCGCCATCGGAGCGGCGGTCGCTCTCGGCTACGCCGGCGCGCAGGCGATCGGCGCGGATCCGTTCTGGTGGCAGGACACGCCGGCGCAGCGTCCCTTCTCGACCTTCGGCAATCCCGATCACTTCGGGCATTTCCTGAGCGTGCTGTTCGGCCTGTCTTTCGGTGCCGCAGTCGTCGCGCGCGGCCTCCTCGCAACGGCGATAAGCGCGCTCGTCGTCGGGCTCTCGCTCGTGGCCGCCGCTGTCGTTGCCACACGCGGGACCGCGCTCGGGATCCTGGCGAGCGTCGTCGCGGCACCCATCCCCATCACCGGACGACGGCGGGCGGCGCTGGCGATCGCGCTCGCCAGCGTCGCGTTCGTCGCGATCTTCACGGCGACGCCGCTGGGGGAACGCGTGCGCGCGACCCTCTCAGGGGCGGCGATCGAAGATCGCACCACGATCTGGGCGGCCTCGGTGCGCGCCTTCGCGGCCAGGCCCGTTGCCGGATACGGACCCGACAACTTCCGCATCGCGTACGCCGAGCACCGGCCGTCACCGGCCCAGGTCCCACTGGCGGCGATGCCGCAGAGCTCCGCACACAACTGGTTGCTCGACGCCGCCGTGATGACCGGTGCGCTCGGACTTGCGGCCCTCGTCATGCTCGTCGCTCTTGGTACGCGGGCGCTGATCGCACTCGCTCGCAGCACCCCGAGCACTGGCGCGCCGCTCCTGCTCGGCTGGTGCGCCTACTGGGCTCACGCGCTCGTCGCCGTCGGATCGATCGCGATCGGCTGGGTACCGTGGGTCGCGATCGGGATTGCCGTCGGGCTCGGCTCGCACGAACCAGCCCGACGTATCCGCAGCGTTCCCCCTTGGGTGTCGGCCGTCGCGATGATCGTCGCGCTGGTGGTCGCCGCGACCGGCGCGCGCGTGTTACTGGCCAATCGCGACGCGCTCGTCATGGAGCATGCGAATGCGGTCGGCGATGTCCAGGGCGCGCTCGACGCCGCCGAAAGCGCGGTCACCCGGGACGGCGCTCGGGCTGAGAACTGGAACCGGCTGGGCATCGCGTTGGACGGACTCGAGCTGTGGCGGGCGTCCCTCGACGCG
The DNA here is from genome assembly GCA_036000705.1 of Candidatus Limnocylindria bacterium. GTDB lineage: Bacteria > Chloroflexota > Limnocylindria > P2-11E > P2-11E > CF-39. The sequence goes on from DASYUY010000089.1 coordinate 7,749, forward strand.
TACCGTGAGGCCGCCGCGCGCCGGCCGTACGAGCCGATCTACTGGGCGAACATCGCTCGCACTTATGCGCGCCTTGCGCTCGCGGGCGACGCCCCGTCACGCGAGGAAGCGGTCACTGCTGCGCGACGTGCGGTCGATGCGGACCCGCGATCATCGGTGGGACATGCCGTGCTCGCCGAGATCGCGGCCGCCTTCGGCATGTGCGATCTGGCGCGCTCCGAGGCCGCGATCACCGTCACGCTGCAGGGCCCAGATCTGCGCGCCCGGGCCTGCGGTTAAGACACAGAGAAGCGGAGCGCTTGTGCGCTCCGCTTCTCATCGGACTCGAGCCAGAGAGCGAGGATCCCTACTTGTTGAGGCATCCCGGTGGGTCCGTGGCGTCCGGCCGCCCAGGGGGTCCGCTGTGGTCGCGGTTCTTGTCGCCGCAGCCAAAACCGGGACGCATTCCCGCGGTCCCGGCGGTGCCGGCGCCGATCAATTGCTGTGCCGCGGAAATGAGCCTTGAGGCCGTGTCGCCGGCCTTGCCCTGCGCGCCCGAGGCGTCGTCTGATCGTCGTGACGCCACGACCGAGGGAGCTGAGCCACCCGTGATCGCCGCGAAGACCTGCGCTGCGACCTGGCTGGCGGCCGCGGGCAACGAGACGTTGCTAGCGGCGTTCGATGCTCCGGCCGTGAATGCACTCACGCTCGCGTCCGCCGTCCCCGTGGTGTCCGCGGCGAGCGCGGCGGTGGCGAAGACTGCTCCGATGATCGCTCCGGCCCCGATCCGGGCCCACATCTTCTTCGTCGGTCTGAGCATCGGCACTTCCTCCCGTCGTCAACTCAAGGGTACGACCTTATGACACAACGCAGTGGCCGTGCCGAAGTTAGTGCAGAGACGGCCCCGGCGCGAAGATCGGCCGCGATAGGTACAGCAGGGGCGTCGACCGTACAACGCGCGGGCGCTTGGCTGCCTATCAGTCGGAGCTAGGCGGATCGCAGGGGCGACTCTGCTTCGTGCGCGCGGTCGAATACCACGGCAACGATCGCTCACGTGGTCATTCACCGGACACCGTTCAGTGACGAAAACGAATGGGGATGGGCAGATCCAAGAACGTTGAGCTACCGAGAAGGACATCGCCGAACGGCTGCGCGATCTCCCGTTCCGCGCTTTAGCGGTCGCGGTTCAGTTCAACGGCCCCTGTTGGATCGAAGGCAACGCGCGTCCAGAGCACGACGACATCGGGAAGCGGTCGCCGGACCCCGAGCGTTAACGGGTCGCGATCGAACCGGAGCAGCGCCCTCCGCGCGCGCGCTGACGAACGCTGCGAGCGCCGCCAAGCCTCATGGCGCCGCGCCAAGCCTAGAAGCTGAGGAAATCGGGATGTAAGAGCGCCACGAGGAGGACGGCGAACGCGCAGTAGCCCAGCGCCCACCCGCCGTAGCGGGTCAGGGCTGCGCTGCCTCGGAGCCTACCGCTGACCAGTGCCCCGACCCCGGCAACGAGGGTGAGAGATCCGCTGACGAGGAAGACAGGCCAGGCGAGATCGAAGATCGGGTAGTCGCGATGCTCCCCCGAGCCTGACCCGAGGGCGTTAACGATATCGCCGACGACGAGTGCCGCGAGCGAGACCGCCGAGAGGAGCAACAGCGCGTACAGGCCTCGCACCAACCAGGATGACCGGGCCCTCGCCGTGGCTGTTACAGCCATGACCCTCGGTCGACCCCCCTCTCGTTGGGCTTGCCCCGCCAAAAGATTACAGACTCGCGCAAGCCCGTCGCGGTCCCCCGGCCCTATGCGGACGCGCTTGCCTCGTGCGCCCGATATTGGAGCTCGTAGAGGCGGTGATAGACGCCGCGCTGCGCCAGCAGATCGCGGTGCGTGCCCACCTCCACGACCCGTCCTTTGTGCAGCACGATGATGCGGTCGACGTTCTGGATCGTCGACAGACGGTGGGCGATGATGATCGAGGTCCGGCCCTGCATCAGCTTCTTCAGCGCGTCCTGGATCAGGTGCTCGGTCTCGGTGTCCACCGACGAGGTCGCCTCATCCAGCACGAGCAGGATCTCGGGGTTGAACGCGATCGCGCGGGCGAACGCGAGCAGCTGCTTCTGGCCGACGGACAGCGTCGATCCGCGCTCGGTGACCACCGTCGCGTAGCCACTCGGCAGGCGGTCGATGAATTTGTCGGCGTTGACGAAGCGTGCGGCGGCGCGCACCTGCTCGTCCGCGATCTTCGATTCGTTCAGGCGGATGTTCGAGGCGACCGTGCCGGCGAAGATGAACGGATCCTGCAGCACGACACCGACGTGCCGGCGCACGTCCGCCTGACGCATGTCGCGCAGGTCCACACCGTCCAGGAGGATGCGGCCCTTCTGCACGTCGTAGAAGCGTGAGATGAGGCTGATGATCGAGGTCTTTCCCGCGCCGGTCGCGCCAACGATCGCGACGCTCTCGCCGGCGCTGATCGTGAGGTCGACGTCCCGCAATACCCAGTCGCCCTCGTTGTACGCGAACGACACGTTCTCGAAGCGGATCTCGCCGCGCACGTGCGGCAGCTCGACCGGGCTCGGCGGATCGACGATGGTCGGCCTCGTGTCGAGCATGCTGAAGACCCGCTCCGACGAGGCCATGGCCGCCTGCATGATGTTGTACTTCTCCGACAGGTCCAGGATCGGCTGGAAGAACTGGTTGAGCAGCTGCCAGAACGCGACGAGCGTCCCGAGGCTCAACGTGTCCTGCTGGATCCAGAACGCGCCGACGACGAACAGCGCCGCGGCCGTCGCGGCACGCGTAAAGTTCACGGTCGGCTGGAACACGCTCATCGCGCGCACCTGGCCCTGGTTCGCGGCGAGCAGGTCACGATTCAGGACGTCGAACTGATCGAAGGTCTGCTTCTCGCGTGTGAAGAGCTGGACGATGGCCATTCCCGAGAGTGTCTCGTTGAGGTACACGTTGACGCGTGCGAGGCGGATTCGGATCGAGCGGAACGAGTCGCGCATCATGCCGCGGAAATATGCCGTGATCGCCGCGAGGATCGGCAGTGAGACGAATGTGAGAAGCGCGAGACGCCAGTCGAGAAGCAGCATCGCGATCGAGATGAAGACGAGCATCGCGACGTCGCCGAAGATCGACACGACGCCGCGCGTCACCATGTCCGTGAGGGCATCGATGTCGTTCGTGATGCGCGTCATGAGGCGTCCGACCGGGTTGCGGTCGAAGAACGACAGCGACAGGAACTGCAGGTGGCGGAAGAGCTCGAGGCGGAGATCGAACATCGCGCGCTGGCCGACCCAGGTGGTGAGCAGCGTCTGACCGAAGCGCAGGGCGGCTCCCGCCCCGAGGACGATCAGGTACACGATGCCGAGCAGCGTCAGGCGTGCGAGCGCGTCCTCGCGCGGGAGCTCGCCGTTGACGGCGGGGATCACCGCCTGGTCGACGATGTATTTGATGAGGATCGGCGGCGCGATCTGCGCGAGCGACATCGCGAGCAGGAGGGCGAGCGCGAGAGCGACCCAGATCTTGTACGGCCCGAGATAGCCGATCAGCCGCGCGGTGAGCTTCGCGTCGTAGGCCTTTCCCAGGATCTCGTCCTCCTGGACGAATCCGCCGGTCCCGCCGCCTCCGTGCCCGCCGCCGCCACCAACGCCACCGCGTACGGCCATCAGTCCTGGCCCATCTCTTCCATGTGCGCGCGCGGCCGCGGGAAACGGCCGCTGTCGTCGGCGGTGGCGCGGACTCGCTTCTCGTGCTCCTGCTGCTCTTCGTCGACCTCGAGCTCCTCCTCGAGCAGCTGGCGGCGGTACATGCTTGCGTAAAGCCCACCGTGCTCGAGCAGGTCGCGGTGTGTGCCGCGCTCCGCGATGCGCCCATCGTCGAGCACGAGGATCTCGTCGGCGTCCTTGACCGTCGAGATGCGATGCGCGACGACGATGCTCGTCCGCTCCCGCATCACGCCACGCAGCCGTTTGAGGATCTCCGCCTCGGTGTACGTGTCGACGGCGGAGAGCGCGTCGTCGAGGATGAGGATGCGTGGATCCTTGGCGACGGCGCGGGCGATCGCCGTGCGCTGCTTCTGGCCGCCAGAGAGCGTCACGCCACGTTCGCCGATCATCGTGTCGTACCGCGCCGGAAAGTCGGCCACGTCCTTGCCGAGCTGTGACACCTCGCCCGCCCACTCCAGCTCGGCCGTCGTGAGCGGACGGTCCGTGCCGAAGCCGACGTTCTCGCGGAGGGGCACGGAGAATAGGAACGTCTCCTGCGGCACGTAGCCGACCGCGCGCCGCAGCGCCGGAAGCGGATAGCGCGTCACGTCGATCTCGTCGATGAGGATCTCCCCCTGCTGCGCGTCGAAGAGGCGCGGCAAGAGATTGACCAGCGTGCTCTTGCCCGATCCCGTCGGACCGACGATCGCGAGCGAGCCGCCGGCCGGCACCGAGAACGAGATGTCGTGGAGCACGATCGTCTGCCCATAGGCGAACGACACGCCGCGCATCTCGACGGCGCCCTTGATCCGCGTGTCCACCGGATCGACGGGGTCGTCGACGGATGGGCGCGCGTCGTACAGCGCCTGCAGCCGGCCCAGCGAGGCCCACCCCTGCTGGACCAGGTTGACGACCTCGCCCAGAGCGATCATCGGCCACGAGATCAGCTGCAGGTAGGCGATGAACTGGACGAGCTGACCGATGGTCAGCCGGTGCTGGATCGCGTCCTGCCCGCCGACGTACAGGATCGCCAGCACCGCGCCGCCGAGGATGAAGTTCATCATCGGCCAGAGCAGGCCGTTGACCTTCGCGAGCGCCACGGCCTTGTCGAGGTAGTCGCGGTTCACGTCGGCGAACGAGCGGATCTCCGGCTCCTCCTGCGAGAACGCCTTCACCACGCGGATGCCGGAGAAGTTCTCCTGCGCCTTCGCCGACAGATCGCCGAACTGCGCCTGCAGCTGCTCGAAGCGCTTGTTCACGCGCCGGCCGACGGTCCAGAAGGTGTAGGACGAGAACGGCGTGAGGATCAGGGCCACGAGCGCGAGCTTCGTGTCGACGCCGAACATCGACACGAAGGTGAACACGAGCGTCAGGAGCGTGTTGGTCAGCATGAGGATCCCGAACCCGACCATCTGGCGGACCGCCTGCAGGTCGTTCGTGAGGCGCGCCATGAGGTCGCCGATCCGCTGGTGCTGGAAGTACGCGAGATGCATCGTCTGAAGGTGCGCGAGCAGATCGTTGCGCATGCGGTACTCGATACGCCGCGAGGAGTCGAGGATCCGCCAACGTCCAAGGCCACGCAGCGTGCTCTCGACGGCCGACAGCGCCACCATGAGCAGCGCCAGGCGCACCACCACGTCGAGATCGGCCCCCTGCGTGAGCGCGTCGACGATGCGGCCGATGATCAGCGGCGCGAGCACCGCCACGAAGGCCGAGAGGCCGACGACGAAGACGCCGAGGGCGATCCGGAGCTTGTGCTGGCCGAGGTAGTGCAGGAAGGTGGCGCGCGGGGAGGTCACTGGAGATTCGATTTTAGCCGGACGGCACGACCTCCGAACCACACACCGAAAACGACGAGCGCCCCGAGAACGAAGACAGGCGCGACCCCCCACACGTCGGCGATCGGCCCGACGAAGATGAGCGGCAGCAGGCTGAAGATCGAAACGAGGACGTTGAGCACCCCGAAGACGCGGCCGCGGATGTCGTCGCGTAGCTGCTCTTGGAGCAGCGTCATCGCCGGCACTGTGATGAACGCGTAGGCGACACCGAAGAAGAGCGCCGTCACGCTGACCAGGCCCACGAAGAACGGCAGCGCCGCGCCGAGCACGCCACCCAGACGGGAGGCGAAGATCTCGGCGAAGGGCCGCGCCGCGGCGAGCACGAGGAGCGCGATACCGACCACAATGAGACCCGTACCGATCGCGTTCGCCCGCGTGATGCGGGCGCCGATCACGTTCAACAGTCCCAGGCCGAGCACGACGCCGACGCCCGCGGGCGCGACAAGCACCACGACGTTGCGCTCGCCGAGCCTCAGAACCTCGCGGACGAAGCCAGGCGCGAGCGCTCCGGCGATGGCGATGAGCGTGTAGGTGAGGGCGATGTACACCATCGCCCACGTGACGAGCGGTGTCGCCCGCAGGTAGTGGAAGGCCTCGGAGATGCCCTGCCGCGTCTCGGTGACCGCGCGCTCGGCCAGCTCCGCCGTGATGAGATGCGCTGCCTTCTGCGGTGGCGGGGAGGCCGGAAGCGTCGCACAGAGCAGTGACGCGATGCCGAACATCGCCGCGATGACGCTCCACAGGAACTCGAACCCGTAGAGGCTCACGGCGATCGGCGCGAGGATGATGAAGCCCAAGAGGAACGATCCGTTGAAGGTGAACGTGAAGAGTGAGTTCGCCACGAGCAGGTCCCGCTTGCGGACGATCCCGGGGATCGTCGCGGACTCCGCGGGCACGAAGAAGATCGTGACCGCCGCGACGAGGAAGTTCACGAGATACGCGGCGGTGAGGCTGGTGCCGGCGACCAGCAGCGGCAGCACCGCGACCCCGCGGAGAGCGTTCGTGACGACGAGCACCATGCGCCGATCGGTGCGGTCCACGAGAACGCCGGCGCCGATCCCGAAGAGCACCGCCGGGATGATCGCCAGCAGGATCAGGAACGAGGATGAGGTGTTCGAGTGGGTGATCTCCGCCACGAGGATGATGAGCGCGGACGTCACCGCGTTCGCCGCGGTCTGCGAGAGGATCTGCGCCGCCCACACGGCGAGGAAGGCGCGGTTGCGGAGGAGGCCGACCTGTACGGCCTCCGTGACCTCGGCCAACGGTCGGGCTAGTCCGCCGGGGCCTGTGGCCCGCGCGAGACGAACCGCTTGATGTCACGCTCGAGCGACGAGCGCGGCACCAGCACGCGGTGCTCGCAGGTGGTGCAGCGCAGGCCGATGTCCGCCCCCAGCCGCACGATGCGCCAGGTGTTCCCACCGCACGGATGGGGCTTGCGCAGCGTGACGACGTCGTCGAGGTAGAGGGGAAGCGGTCCTTTTCCCTTCACCGGCGCGATATGCGTTTCGGTCATTCGCGGGAGTCTATCCGCGAGGGTCAGCGGAGCGGTGTCGCAAGCGCCGGCAGGTCGATCGCCGACTCTTTGCTCACGTCGAAGCGCGTGCCCTTATAGATGAGCTCGAACTGCCCGATGATGCCGCCCGTCCGTGTCATCGCGACGTACATCACCTCGGGTGACCCGACCGCGCGCACCTGCCACGGGCCACGCATGGCGAGCGCGTCGACCGTGAGAGCACGATCGGCCGTCGTGCCGAACCAGCTGCGCGGTCCGACCCGCGCGGTGTTGACCGCGATCGCCTCCGCGCCGGCGTTGCGCAGCTCGTTCACCAGATCCGATAAAGCTCGTTCGTCGAACGTTCCGTCGATGCGGACGGTGACCCCCGCGCCGCTGACCGCGCCCACCCCCGCGAAGACGCGGAGCTGGCTGAGCTGGCGCTCCGCCTCGGTGAGCGATCCTTTCCCGCTCGCGATCGCATCGCGTGCCGTCTCGGTGCGGCGCCGCAGATCGAGGATCTCCTCTTTGATCGCGTTGTTGCGCTCCGAGAGGTTGGCGATGAGCGTCGTCAGCGACGACGGCGTTTCGAGCTGCAGGCTGCGCGAATAGACGTCCTGCGCCTGGATCTGTGTCACCGCGAGCACGCCCAGGAACATCGCAATGACGGTGACGGCGATGACGCCCGCGTTCGACCTCATCGCGGCGTCGCGTACCGCACGTTGAGCGCGCCGCGGTACGGCGGGACGCGCAGCCCGGTCGCGCGGCTCACGCGGAAGCCAAGGCCGTAGACGTCGCGACGCTGCTTGATGTCGCGCAGCTGCGTCGGATCGTCATATGTCGCGAGGAGCTCGTTCTGCGGCCCGATGACCACGACCGAGAACGGTGGCGACATGAGCGTGCCGTTCACCATGATCGTCGAGCCGACGCAGTAGATGCTCGAGGACCCGACGATGCGCTCGTCGTTCACTGCGATCGCCTCGGCACCGCCGCGCCAGGCCTGATTAACGATGTCGGTGAGGTCGGTGTTGTGACAGATCGACTTCTCGATGTCCTTGGCGGCGACCGTGCTGCGCGCGTCGTCCAACGTGATGGTCACGCCGTCGCCGGTGCGCTCGTTCAGACCGGCGACGACCTTCAGATCGTCGATGCGCGCCTGCAGGTCCTTCGCTGCGCCGCTCTGGGTCGACGCGTTGGCTTGGATGGTGTCGAGGTCCGCGCGCAGCTCCGCGAGCTGCACCTTGAGGGTGTTCTGCTCGTTCTGGAGCGTCTTCGCAGCGTCGAGCAGCGGAGTGTTGTAGCGGACGGTCAGCTCGTTGCGCTCGGACTGTGTTCGCCACTGCACGCTGACCAGCAGGCCGAACAGCACCGCCGGCAGCAGCAGCACGAGCGAATGGGCCAGCCGCGTCCGGTCGGCGGAGGGCGCTGTCGTCACACGAAAAGTGTCACATACCTATCAGGAACGCCCGCGCTGTACGGCGGCTCCCCCACCGGGGTGATGGCACGCGCAGGCCGCGGAGCCAGATTCACTGCGGGGTGTTGGGATGAATGTGATCACGTTGCGCACCGAGCGCCCGTCCGCCAGTTCGGACGATTGCTCCCTGTGCAACGCGCCGCACCCCACGGGCGACGAGAGCGCGAGCCCCGCCAAACAGCGCACCGACCTGATCCCCTGGACGGTCGTCGTGACCGCCGCGGTGGTCATCACCGCGATGGGCGCGGGTGCCGAGCGCTGGTTCGGTGTCGGCGCGGTGAGCGGGCTTCTCGCCGGTATAGCGTGCGCCTGGGTCAGCTTCCAGGCCGCTCGGCGGAATCGCGGTGCCGCACACGTCCGGGAGCTGACCTCGCTGGCGGAGGAATCCGACACGCGCGTGTCGAGCGTGATCAAACAGTTCGAATGGGCCGTCAACGACGTCGTGAAGGTCAAGCGCGACGCCGAGCGCGCGCAGGGCGCCGCCGACGCGCTCATGGAGCGATCCCGCGAGCGCGAGCGCTACGTGAAGAAGCTCGAGCGCCAGATCCTCGAGCTGCGCGCGCAGACGGCGGACCATCCCAGGCAAGCGGCCGCGCCAGAGGATCTGTTCGACGGACCGGACTCGAGCCATGTGCCCTTCCGCTGGGCCCTGCACATCGATGGGACCAAAGCGACTCTCGAGCTCGAGACGGGCGTCACGCTTCACCGTCCGTCGCGCATCCGCATCGTCGACCGGGATGGCCAGGTCACCGCGGTGAGCGGCGTCCCGGTCCTTCTCGTGGACGGCAGCTACGGTTTCACCGTCGAAGAGCCGCCGATCGATCTCGTGACCGACCTCGACGCGCGGCGCGAGCCGAACTACCTGATCGAGGCGCTGGTGCAGTACGAGTGGAAGCCGACACGTCTCGAGGACTCGGGCCGCCGGACACGGATCGTCGCCGACAAGACCGGGAAGTTCTATCGGGTGGCCGACGCGGCAGATGCCGCCCAGGTCTTCGCGTCGCAGCCGCCCCGCGCGAACCTCAACTGACCCGGGAATTCCACCCCCTCCCAAGCGCGTTGTGCCAGTGATGGCAGACGCGCGCCCCCGTCGGTTCGGGGGCTTCAACGAGCGCCTCATCGAGGACTTCCGCGCCCATGACGGGCGCATCACGAGCGGACCGTTCGCCGGTCGGTCGCTCTTGCTCCTGACCACGACGGGCGCGAAGAGCCGTCGGCCGAGGACCAACCCTCTCGCCTACCACCGCGACGGTGATCGCTTCGTGGTCGTCGCCTCCAAGGGCGGTGCGCCGACGAATCCCGCTTGGTACCACAACCTGCGCGCGCACCCCGACGTGACGGTCGAGATCGGTCCCGAGAAGTTCCGCGCCCGCGCGACCGTGCCCGACGACGTCGAGCGTCGCCGCCTCTACGACCAGCACGCCGCGAAGATGCCCGCGTTCGCCGACTACGAGAACAGGACGGCGCGGAAGATCCCTGTCGTTGTTCTGGAGCGCATCTAGCGCTGGCGGAGGGGCTGGCCGGAATCGAACCGGCGACGCCCGCCTTAGGACGGCGGCGCTCTATCCACTGAGCTACAGCCCCAGCCGGCGAAGCCGGCTTCTAGCGTAACCGCGGATGCGCCGCTTCTGGGGCTGCTGCACCTTGGACGAGCGCGCGAAGCGCGCGAGGAGAGTGGTGCAGACACCGCCCCGCAAGCGGCATCAACCGGTCTCGCCCTTAAGGCGTCACGAGTCCTGGATGCGGCCATGACACACTGAGGTCGACCCTTTCGGCGTCGTCGCCAATGTGCCTCCGCAGCGCGCGGGAGCAGGGTCCTGCGAAGTCGCGAACGAGGTATGCCATCAATCCATCCTTCGTCTGGATCACCGCCCAAGATGGGAGCATTCACGCCACACGCCCACCGATCATCGCCGACGGTCAACTGATGCTCTGCGGCCACTCATACGCACGACGCGACCTCCGGATCAGGATCCAGGCCGCCGTCGGTCGCGCTCCCGCTGACGCCTGTGGCACGTGCCGCGAGCTCGTGGCGGCGGCTTTGGGCGAGACGGAGGCGCCGGCTCGGACCGAGCGCGAGCGAAAACCACCGCTGTGGCCGTGACTCCTCTCGCAGGCGAACAGGCGACCCGCATCCTCAACGGTTTCCAGCGCGATGCCCGCGCGGCCCTCGAGTACCTGCTGCCGACGCTTCGGCACCGCGGCCTGTATCCCGAGGCCTCGGTGGATGGCTGGGGCGACTCGCGCGACGGTCGCGGGACTGCCTCGACAGTCGTGCTCACGTCGCCGAAGTGGCTCAAACCGACCGACAAGACGAAGCAGCTCGCGCGCCTGCGCCTCGAGCGCAGCGAGTTGGACGAGTGGACGGTCATCGTCTCCGTCGTCGC
>DASYUY010000090.1:0-18122 GCA_036000705.1 Candidatus Limnocylindria bacterium
CGACGCGGCCTTCACCGACTCGACGACGCCCAGGCTGGCGAACTGGCGGACGCTGGCGTTCTTCTCGGGCAGCTCGACGAAGACGACGTCGCCCAGCTGCTCCTGCGCGAAGTGCGTGATGCCGATCGTGGCCGTGTCGCCGTCGAGGCGCACCCACTCGTGCTCCTTCGAATAGCGCAGGTCGTCGGGAACGGTGCTCACGATTGCCTCCGGTAAGAAGTGTCAGTTCGGACCCTTCGTACGTGAAGGGCCATTACATGGCCCTTCTGTAGAAAGGTGTCTTCACTACCGTAGCGGGAACGTCCTTGTCGCGGATGCGCACTGCCAGCGCCGTGCCGACCTTGGAGAGCTCCGTCGGAACGTACGCGAGGGCGATGTTCTGCGCGACCGTGGGCCCGTAGGTGCCGCTCGTGACCCTCCCGATCACTTTGCCCTCGGAGATGACATCGTGGCCGTGGCGGGCGACGCCGCCCTCGACGACGAGCCCGGCGATCCGCCGTTTCGGGCCGTCGGCCTTCTGCTTCGCGATGGCTTCCCGGCCGACGAAGTCCTTGTCGAGCTTGCACGTCCAGCCGAGCCCGGCCTCGATCGGGCCGGTCGCCTCGTCGATGTCGTTCCCGTACAGCGAGAAGCGCGCCTCGAGCCGAAGGGTGTCGCGGGCGCCGAGGCCGACCGGAACGAGCGCGTCAGCGCGTCCGGCGACGAGAAGGGCCTGCCAGACGCGGACTGCCTCCGCGTTATCGATGAAGACCTCGAAGCCGTCCTCGCCGGTGTAGCCGGTGCGCGCGACCGTCGCCTCCGCGCCAGCGGCGCGCGCCGACTTCACGCCGAACGGCGGCAGCGCGGCGACGCTGCCGCCCGCGATCTTCACGAGGATGTCGGCGGCGCGCGGGCCCTGGACCGCGATGAGCGCCGTGTCGGCGGACCGATCGATGAAGCCGACGTCCTTCGGCAGGTGACGCCGTACGTGGGCCTCGTCCTTCTCGACGTTCGCGGCGTTCACGACCATGAGGTAATGGTCGGGGCCGGTCCGGTACACGATGACGTCGTCGACGATCGTCCCGCGCTCGTTGCAGAGAAGGCCGTAACGGGCCTGTCCCGGCTCGAGACCGGCGATGTCGCTGGACACGAGCCGATCGACGGCCGCGCGGGCCGACGGCCCGTCGAAGTGGAACTCGCCCATGTGCGAGAGATCGAAGACACCCGCGGCCTCGCGCACGGCGCGGTGCTCGGCGACGATGCCGGTGTACTGGATCGGCATCTCGTAGCCCGCGAACGGCACCATCCGCGCGCCGAGCTCCCGATGCTGCTCGTAGAGCGGCGTCCGCCGGAGTGCCGCGTCGGTCGTCATGCCGCCGCTCGGGAAGCCTCGATCGCGCGATCGAGGATCTCGCGGTAGGTCTCGAACGACAGCGTGCGGCGCGCGTCGCGGACCGCGACCCACCGTACGTCGTCGTATTCCCGGTCGTGCCGCGACACGTCGCCGCCGACGGCGCGCATGAGGAAGAAATGGACGAACTTGTGCACGCGCTCACCGGGCACCGCGAACCAGTAATCGACGACGCCGATCGGCACGACGATGCTCACGTCCAGACCGGTCTCCTCCCGGACCTCGCGGAGCGCCGTCTCTTCGATCGATTCGCCGGGGTCCGGCGTGCCCTTGGGAAAGACCCAGGTCCCGTCGCTGGTGCGGCCCGCGAGCACCACCTCCGCGTCGTCGCCGGCGCCACGCATCACCACGCCGCCCGCGGCGCTGGCGGTACGGACTCTGGCCGGACGGCGCGGGCGGGCGGTGGGCATCGCGCTCACAACAGGCGCGTGCCGTTGATGACGAGAGCGAAGCTGCAGTGAAGGAACTCGGCCGCACGCCGCGACAGCATCATGCGCGAGAGGAAGATCTCGAAATACTCCATGAGTGGCGCGACCTCGGTGTCGATCGTCAGCTCGAGGGTGATCAGCTTCTCCTTGCGGCTCACCTTGACTTCGGATGACGTCGCCGCGTAGTTCACGCGGTCGTGGATGTCGAAGGACGTGGTCTTGGGATTTCGCACGCGGCTCCGGTGCACGTCGCTCTTGTCGGCGATGATCACGGCCGCCGACACCGCGCTGACCGGCAATCCGCCCTCGGACTCTTCGTGGTTCGCGATCGCGCCCATGATCGTCGCGACCTCCTCCAGCTCGAACCCGTTGTCGATGAGGATCGCTTCGGAGAGGAGCGCGCCCGTCTGGCCATGGCTCTCACGCGTGATGACGTTGCCGATGTCGTGAAGGTAGGCGGCGACGGCGGCCACCTCGCAGCGGCGCGCGTCGTGGCCGAGCGATTTCAGGATGAAGCGGGCGCCGTCGGCCGAGGTGTTCGCGTGCCGCTCGCCGTGCTCGGTATAGCCGATCGCGCCCGTCTGCTGGTTCGCGGAGCGGATGTACGTCTTGACGCGCGGATCGGCCTTGATCGTGTCGAGCGTCGGCCCTTCGCGCTTCGCCTCGGCGGTCGTGCGTGTCTTGGTCTCGGAGCGGTGGACCTTCTTCTGCTCGTCCGGCGCGCCGGTGTCGTCAGGTCGCGGTGCGGCAGCGGCCTCGCGCATGGAGCAACTCTAAGCGTCCGCCGCTCATGCCTCCATCCGGAGGTCTTCGAGGTCGAGGTCGCGCTCGATCCTGCGCAGCACCTCATCGGTGATGACGCCGCGGTCGTGAAGGGTGATCGCGGCCTGACGTTCGGCGTCGATCACCTCGCGGCGGATGAGGCCGTGCTCGAGCAGCTCCTGCTCGGCGGCATCGCCGTCTTCGTGGTGCTGTTCGTCGTGTCGCGCGCGATGCGTGTAGCGATCGCGCAGCTGATCGATCAGCTCGATGTGGCCCGGCCACTTCGCCCGCATCTCCTCGAGCCGCGCGAGGGCGGCTTCTGTTGTCAGCCCGCGGGCATGCACCTCGTCGTGCGACCCGTCCTCCGTGGACACGACACCCAGCTTCTTGATGACCAGTGGGAGCGTCAGGCCCTGGCCCACGAGCGTGACCAAGATGATCGCGAAGACGAGGAACAGGATGAGATTCCGTTCTGGAAAGTCGACGGGCAGCGCGAGCGCTGCTGCGAGCGAGACGACGCCGCGAAGCCCGGACCATGACACGACGAAGACGGCCTGCCAGGGTGGACTCGGATCGGCCCGGCGGACCGCCGGTATGAGCCGCGAGAGGTACGTCGTCGGATAGACCCACACGAAGCGCGAAACGACGACAGTGACCGCGACGACCGCGGTGATCGTGGCGACGTGTGCCGGATCGGCGCTGACACCGCGGATGACGCTCGGCAGCTGCAGTCCGATCAGCATGAAGACGAGGCCGTTCAGGAGGAACAGCACCATCTGCCATGCCGCGGTCGCGACGACGCGCGTGTCGGACGACGACTGCCGCAGCCAGCTGCGCGCGAACAGACCGCCGACGACCGTCGCGAGCACGCCGGAGACGCCGATGGATTCGGCGGACAGATACGCGGCGAAGGGCGCCAGCAACGTGACCATGACGGCGATCGCGGTGTCACGGATGCGCGCGAGGATCAACGCGCCCGCGCGCCCGACGACGACCCCGATCGCGATCCCGCCGAGGAGGACGACGACGAACGAGCCACCCGCATCGATCAGCGAGAACGTGCCGGCGGCCGCCGCGGCCACGGCGAAGCGATAGATGACCAGCGCGGTCGCATCGTTCACCAGGCTTTCGCCCTCGAGGATCGTCACGATGCGGCGCGGCACGCCCATGCGTTGGAAGATGGCCGTCGCCGCGACGGCGTCCGGTGGCGACACGATCGCGCCGAGCGCGAACGCGCCCGCCCAGCCGAGCGACGGCACGAACATGTACGCAACGGCGGCGACGGCGGCCGCGGTGAAGATCACGAGACCGAACGCAAGCAGGAAGATCGGTCGCAGATTCGCCTTGAAGTCGCGGACCGACGTGAAGTACCCGCCCGCGAAGAGCAGAGGCGGCAGAAAGACGAAGAAGACGAGCTCGGGCGGGAGCTCGAATTCCGGCAGACCCGGGATGGCGCTGAGCAACAGACCGCCGAGGACCATGACGATCGGATAGGGGAAGGTGAATCGCCTCGCGACCAGCGTGAGCGCGGTCACGAGAACCAGGAGGAGGAGAACGAGCTCGATCTCGCGCATCGCGGCTAGCGCTCGTACGCCTTCTGCAGCCTCTCCGCGACTTGCTGCAACCAGCGCAGCTCGGTCAGGCCTGCGCGCGCGACGACCATGCCGCGCGTGAACGCGAGCCATGGCTTCAACGTGCCGGCCACCAGTCCAAGCCACGTCGCGCTCGTCGCGTCCACCTTCGGACCCTTGCCCTTGATGTCGGCCGCCTCCGCGTGCAGACGTCCGTCGCCCGCCTGGAACTCGATCGCCTCCTGCGTGTCGGTGAAGCGCAGGAGCGCTCGGCCGGCGGGCACGTCGCTGAGATTCGCCTGTACGCGCTCGTCCTCCGCGGCCGCCGCGAGGATCGCGAGGACCGCATCGCGCGCGTGCGCCGGATTCGGTGGCGATGTCGATGCCACCCGCGCCGCCTGTACGGCGTCCTCGAGCTTCGTCACGCGAGCTTCATGTCGCTGCGGACGGTCACCGGCACCGCGGTGCCGCGATCGCGCAGCACGAAGAACGCCGCCGCCCCGATCATCGCGCCGTTGTCCGTGCAGAGGCGCGGCGGTGGCACGCGCAGCGGATGGCCGATGCGCTTCTGGATCTCGGAGCGCAGCGCGAGGTTCGCCGCGACGCCCCCACCGAGCAGGACGGTCTCGACCGCGTGCTCCGCCGCCGCGCGCGCGGTCTTCTCCGCGAGGATCTCGGTGATCGCCTTCTGGAACGACGCCGCGACGTCGGCGACCGGGACCTCGCCCTTCGCCTCGAGCGCTCGCACGAGGCGGAGCACCGCGGTCTTGAGGCCTGAGAACGAGAAGTCGTAGCCGCCAAGCGCTGCGCGTGGCAGCGGGAACGCGTTCGGGTCGCCCTCCCGCGCGGCGCGCTCGACCGCGGGCCCGCCGGGGAAGCCGAGACCCAGGAGACGCGCGACCTTGTCGAACGCTTCACCCGCGGCGTCGTCGATCGTGCGTCCCAGCGGCCGGAAACGGCGATGCCCCTCCATGAGGACGAGGTCGCTGTGGGCGCCGCTCACGATGAGCACGATCGCGGGGATCTCTGGCTCCGGCGCCGGCGCGTCGCCCTCGTACAGCCAGTTCGCGTAGACGTGGCCCTCGAGATGGTTCACGCCGATGAACGGAAGACCGGCGGCGAGGGCGAGCCCGCGGCCGTAGTTCGCGCCGACGAGGAGGCAGCCCACGAGTCCGGGCCCGACCGTGGCGGCCACCGCGTCGACCGCACGCAGCTCGATGCCCGCTTCGCTCAGCGCCTGCTGCGTGATCCCGTCGAGCGCCCGCAAGTGCTCGCGCGCCGCGACCTCCGGCACGATGCCCCCCGTGTCCTCATGCACGAGCTGCGACGCGACGATGTTCGAGATGATGCGCCGGCCGTCGTCGACCACCGCGACGCCCGTCTCGTCGCACGACGTCTCGATCGCGAGGATGCGCAACTAGTCCTCGAGTTCGGCGCGGAGCTTCGCGAGCCGATCGCGCACCGCGCGGTCGCGCAGGCGCTCGGTCCACATGATGATCGCGTCCTCGTTGTTGTCGCTGTAATACCGACGACGGATCCCGGCAGCGTGGAAGCCGTACTTCTCGTAAAGGCGCTGCGCCGGGAAATTGGACGCGCGCACCTCGAGCGTGAGCCACTCGGCTTTCAGATCGGTCGCGAGATCGAAGAGCCGCACCAGCATGCGCTCGCCGATCTTGCGTCGGCGTCGTTCGGGGATGACCGCGAAGGTCGTGATGTGCGCCTCGTCGAGCGCGAGCCACAGACCGGCGTAGGCGATGATCCGCTCGCCCTCGCGCGCGACGATGTAGCGCGCGTTCTTGTTCTGCGTGAGCTCGTGCTTGAACGCGTTCGCCGGCCACGGGATCGGGAACGACGCGCGCTCGACCTCCTGCACTGCCGGGATGTCGTCGGGCGTCATATCCTCGATTTCGATCGGAAAGGTGGCGACCATCTCTCCCTCTAGTGTCGCTTGGGCAGGCCCAGAGCGAGATCGTCGGTGGGCGGCGGGGCGAACGGCTGGTCGAACGAGGTGCGGATGGACGGTTGCTTCACGTAGATCGGCTCGATCTCGCTGAGACCCGTCTGCGGGCTCGCGTCGAGGGCCCGCCAACCGAGCTCGGCCAGGTAGCCGGCGCGGCGCATCCGCGACGCGGGCGAGGCGAAGAGGGCCTTCGGGCCCAGGAGATCGCGCAGCGTCTGCTCGGTCTCGGCGCTGATCTCGCCCACGAAGAGCGTGTGCGCGCCGATCTGCCGGCAGATCGCCGGCAGCGTCGCGGCGATGAACGGCGAGCGGCGTTGCCACTTGCGGTTCCGCTCCTGATAGAACGCGGCGTAGAACTCGTCACGGCCAGCGGGCAGCAAAGGACACGTTCTTTGCTTCGACGCGGCGTGCGGATAGGCGAGGACGTCGAGCGTCGAGATGCCGATCATGGCCGCGCCCGCGCCGCGCGCGATGCCCTGCGCCGCGGCGATCGCGACGCGGAGACCGGTGAACGACCCTGGTCCCGTCGCCACGGCGACCTTGTCGATCGACGCAAGCGTGATCCGCGTACGCGCGAGCAGACGCTCGATCGTCGGGAACAGCTCATCGCCGTGCCGGCGCTGCGCGTGCCACGTCTCCTCGGCGAGGACGTCACGTCCGTCGTACAGAGCGACCGACGCCCACTCGGTGGAGGTGTCAAGCGCCAAGAGAGTCACGAAAACCCTCCAGGAGCTCGGCCGAGCGGGGACCCGTCGCGCGCAGGGCGACAGAGCGCTTCGTGTCGGCGATGTGTGCGAGGTGTACGTCGAGGCGATCGGCCGGGAGTCCCGCGCCGATGCGATCGGGCCACTCGATGACCGTCATCCCGCCGCCGTCGAGCGTCTCCTCCCACCCCGTCGTGCCGAGATCCTTGCCGTCGAGCCGATAGAGGTCGAGATGGAACAGCGGCAGGCGTCCGCCGAAATGCTCGTGCAGGATCACGAACGTCGGGCTCGAGATGTCCGACGCGTCGAGGCCGAGGCCGGTGGCGATGCCTTTCGCGAGGACGGTCTTCCCCGCTCCGAGCTCTCCCCACAGGGCCACGACGTCGCCGGGACGGGCGAGGCGCGCGAGACGCTCGCCGACGCGCTCGGTGTGAAGGGATGAGTGGCTCACCAGTTCCACGGCCGGCGCCTCGCTATGCGGGACGCTCATTCGCCGCTGCGCGCTCGAATCTGCGGCGCTCAAGAACGAGGCGAATGGTAAGCCCGAGGAACGAGCCGAACAGAGCGGCCCAGATCAGGAGCCAGCCATCACGTGGCGGGATGCCGATGAAGTCGAGCGGTCCGAACGGAAGCTGCAGCGCCCACGCGGCGAGCGGGATGAACGCGAGAAACCCGATGACCATCCGCCGTCGCTCGAGACGTTTGCGGTCCTCCGCGTACTTCGCACGGCGTCGCTCCTCGGCTTTCACGACACGCTTCGGCTCCGCGGGCTTCGCGCTGGTAGACGCGTTCGCCACGCGTTCGGCGCGACGCTCGCGCCTGCGCTTTCTCCCCACGCCGGAAGACTAGGACCGGGGTGTACGCGGTGCGTCGAACGCGAGGACGTTCGCGACCGGGACCGGCCCCTCGTTGGTGGCGACAGCCTCGGCCTCGATCTCGCTCGCGAAGCGAGTCATGCCGGCGAGCGCGAGATGCTCGTCCATCGGGCGCGCGCCGAGCCAGTCGTCGGAGAGCGCCAGCGAGGGCGCGCTTTGCGCGAAATCGCCCGCGCTCTCGGGCGCGAAGACGAACAGTCGCGCGGATGCGGTGTGCACCGCGGCGCGGGCATGGACGAGCGCCACCAGCGGCGCGAAGACCTCGCGCGGAAGCGGGGCGGTGCCGAATCCGATGAGACACAGGACGGTCGGCGCTTCGCTGCCGGTGGTCGCGCCAGATGCCGTCGCATCGTCGCCGTACACCACGCGCAGGCCACCGGCCGGCGCCGCCCCCGCGACGACCGCGGCGACACCGCACGCGTGCGCGCGCGTGATGGACTCGGCCGTCGCGCGCGCGCCGCCGATGAGGATTCGGTCACGCATGCGCACGTCGATACGTGACGGCTGCAGCTCGTCGACCGGCGTCTCCACGCCGAGCGCGATCTCGCCGATGGCGTCCGGTCCGTACGCCGCGACACCCTGGAGGGCCCACGCCGACCCCTCGATGGTGACGCAGGCCTCGTCGCTTCGTTTGACCTCGCCGTCGAGCGTGGATCGCACCAGCCACCGACCCACGATCGGCGCGACGTACAGATCGCCGTCGGCGCGCTGATGGATGACGCGACCCGCGATCGGCGACGAGACCGCGCGCGCGAAGCGGCGGCCGGTGCGAGCGATGATCGTTCGGCGCTCGACCTCTCCTCCGACGGGCACGCGCATGACGCGATCGAGATCGTCCGGCGCGACACCGATCCGGCGTGCGCCGGCCACTCGCACGGGCGTCCCGTACGTCGTGCCCGCGGCGATGACGTCACCGGCGTGAACCTCCTGTCCCTCCGCGGCGCGCTCGCTCGCGCCGAGAGGCAGCGGATGGTCGGCCGACCAGCGCGCGTACCTCCACGGCATCAGCGCGGCTCCGTCGGGAACACGTCGAGCGCGGCGTGCCAGCGCGCGAGAGTCGGGATGCGCTCGGCGTCGCGCGGCGGAAGCGCGAGCGGACGGCCGCGTGCGTCGATGACGACGCCCAGCTCGAGCTGCTCCGCGCGCGGGCGGATCGTCGTGTTGGGCAGCACGATCTCCACCACGCCTTGTGTCGGAACGAGAACGAACGAGCCGCGCGCGACACGCTCTTCGACCACGCCGCTCGCATCCTTCACGCGGACGACGGCCGAGCGCCGTGGCCACATCTCGGCGACGATCGCGAGAGCGTCGATCGTCGGCAGCGTCGCGGCTCTGCCGCGCGCGGCGAGCGCACCGGCTGCGACCAGCGCATCGCCTGGTGCGCGCGACACGAGCGTCGATCCGGTCGCCCCGAAGACGTCGATCGCGACGAGCAGCGACTGCGCCGCGCGCGGCAGCTGCGCGAGCCGTCCGGTCAGCACGAGGAGCGGCGCCGCGAACGCCGCCTCGAGCGAGACACCGGCACGCTCCGCATCGGCGAGGGCGTGTGCGATCGCCTCGCGCGCGAGCGCCATCTCGAGCGAGAGCGCGAGGACCGACGCCGGGATCGCGTCCGGCCACCGCGCGCGGTTGAAGACGCGCTCGAGGAGCGCGGGCGCCTCGACCGCGCGCGGGATCCAGCGCCGAACCCGATCGAGCCCCGCACGCACGACGACACGGTCCGCGGCCGCGCCGACGCCGAGACGCTCGTGAACGCCGAGCACCGCCCCATCCGGCCGCGCGTGGATCATCGACGTCGCGCCGCCGGTCACGTCCAGAACGACGACGTCGGCCCTGGCATCGGCCGCCATCGCGCGCGCGGCAGCCTCGAGCGCCTCATCGCGCAGCACGACGTCGCCCTGTGCGCGGCGGCGCACCGCGCGGAGCCGCGCCACGAGTGCCTCGCGCCCGGCGGCGGTGCGGAGGTCGGGCAGCGACTCGATCGTGTTCGCGGGGCACGACGCGGCGATGCGGTCGCGAGCGCGCGGGTCCCCGGCGACCAGGATGTGCGGGAGCGGTTGCTGATGCGCGCAGCCGAAGCGCAGCGCCTCCGCGAGATCCCCGACGCCCGCGACGTCGCGGCGATCGGGCGCGAGCGCGACGACGAGATCGGGGTGCGCCTCGCGCATCAGCTCCGCGCGCTCGACGAAGGTCCGTCCGTCATGGGTGCCGACGAGGCCGACGAGCGACGCGCCTCCGGAGAGCGCGCCGACGGCCAGCGCGCGAGCGAGCTGTGGGTCGCGCCCAAGAAGCGCAGCGACGCGGACGACATCGCCGGGGATGACACGGAGGACGGGGCCGTCGGCCGAGCCGGGAGGGACGCGCTCCGTACGCGCCTCGTACGCGATCTCGACCGAGGCGACGAGCTCGGTCGAGGGGGTCACGCCGTGCTGACCGGGGTGCGTTTCACCGCCGCGACGAACGCGCCGAAGATCCGCGTAGCGGCGGCCGCGACCTGCGCGGTGCGCTCGGGGTGCCACTGGATCGCGACGACCCAGCGGTACGCCGGGGATTCGAGTGCTTCGACGAGATCATCGACGCGCGCGCTGGCGCGCAGGCCCGCCGCGAGGCGGTCCGGTGTCACGACCTGGTGGTGGCTGGAGTTGACCATGAATGCCTCGTCGCCGCAGGCCGCGGCGAGCTTCGATCCGGGCTCCGGCGCGATCACATGGCGCACCGCGTCGGCGCCCGCCGGGTCATCCGAGACGGGCGCGCCGGGCGGCGGGTACTTCGGCGAGTGGCCGAGGTAATGCTGCTCGAGCGAGCCGCCGAAGCGCACGTTGAGCAGCTGAAAGCCACGACAGATGCCGAGCACCGGGACGTCACGCGCGAGCGCGCGCTCGAGCAGCGCGAGCTCGATGGTGTCGCGAGGCTCGTCGATGTCGGCCGAGGCGACGTTGTCGGCGCCGTATCGCACTGGGTCGATGTCGCCGCCGCCGGTGAGGCACAGCCCATCGAAATCCATAGGCAGGGCGTCGTTGGGATCGATCGCGATCGGTTCGCCTCCGGCGCGCCGGATGGCGCCCAGGTACTGGTCGCGCGCGACGGCGCAGCGGCGCGTGGCGTGGCCGCACAACGTCACCGCGATCCGGGGTCCCATCGACGCTCCATGGTATTCGGTTTAGTTGGCCGGGCAGCGGTCTAGGGGCGCAGGCTCGCGCGATCGATGAGCTCGACGAGCACACCGTTCGCGGCGCGCGGGTGCAGGAACGCGACCGATCCCTCGACCCCGCGGCGCGGAACGCGGTCAACGAGCTCAACGCCCTCGGCCGCCAGGCGCACGAGCGTGCCGGCGAGATCGTCCACGACGAAACAGAGGTGGTGCAGCGTCGCCCGACCGCGCTCCGCGACGAACCGCGCGACTCCGGACTCGCCGTCGGTCGGTTCGAGCAGCTCGACCCGCGAGCCGTCGCGCGTCGCGAACGCGACGCGGACGCGCTGGTCGGCGATCTCACGCGGCTCGTCGACGCGGTAACCGAGCAGATCGCGATAGAACGAGATGGCCTCGTCCAGAGACGGCACCGCGACCGCGACGTGATGCAGCTCCCGGGCGCCGATCCCTCTCATGCGCGCGGCGGGTGGTAGACGCCGAAAACGGAGCGCAGATCGGCGCAGATCTCGCCCAGCGTCACGCCGGCCTCGACCGAGGCGACGATGGGGGGCACGAGGTTCGCGCTCCCGCGCGCCGCGGTGACGAGGTCCGCGCGGGAACGTTCGGCCGCCGCGCGATCCCTCTTCGCGCGGGCCGCGCGCAGGCGCTCCGCGCGCCCGCGAACGACGGCGTCATCGGCCCGCTGGAGCGGCGGCACGGGCTCGTCGCCCTCGTAGCGGTAGGCGTTCACACCGACGATGACCTTCTCACCGCTCTCGACCGCCTTCTGTTGCGCGTACGCGGAGTCCTCGATCTCGCGCATCTGGTAGCCCTTCTCGATCGCGGCGAGGGCGCCACCCATTCCGGCGATCTTGTCGAGCTCCGCGTGCACGCGGCGCTCGATGTCCCCGGTCAGCGATTCGATCGCGTAGGCGCCGCCGAGCGGGTCGATCGTGTCCGCCGCGCCGGTCTCCTCGGCGATGATCTGCTGCGTCCGCAGCGCGAGGCGCGCGGACTCCTCGCTCGGAAGCGCGAGCGCCTCGTCGTACGCGTTGGTGTGAAGCGACTGCGTGCCGCCGAGGACCGCGGCCAGCGCCTCGATCGCGGTACGCACGATGTTGTTGAGTGGCTGCTGCGCGGTGAGCGTCGACCCCATCGTCTGTGTGTGGAAGCGCAGCGCGAGCGCGTCCGCGCTCGTCGCGCCGAAGCGGTCGCGCATGACGTCGGCCCAGATGCGGCGCGCGGCGCGGAACTTCGCGACCTCCTCGAGGAGCGTCGAGTGCGCGGCGAAGAAGAAGGACAGCTGTGGCGCGAACGCGTCGACGCTCAGGCCTGCCTGGACGGCGCCCGCGACGTATTCGATCGCGTCGGCGAACGTGAACGCGAGCTCCTGCACCGAGTCCGATCCGGCCTCGCGGATGTGGTACCCACTGATCGAGATCGGATTCCAGCGCGGCAGCTCCGCGGCGCAGTACGCGATGAGATCCGTCACGAGTCGGAGCGACGGTCGCGGCGGGAAGATGTACGTCCCGCGCGCGATGTACTCCTTGAGGATGTCGTTCTGCGTGGTCCCACCGATGCCGCCGAGCGCGACGCCCTGCTTCTTCGCGACGGCCACGTACATCGCGAGGAGGATCGCGGCGGTGGCGTTGATCGTCATCGATGTCGTGACCTTATCGAGCGGGATCGCAGCGAAGAGCTGCTCGAGATCGTCGAGGCTCGAGATGGAGACGCCGACCTTGCCCACCTCACCGACGACCTGCGGATCGTCCGCGTCGTAGCCCATCTGCGTCGGCAGATCGAACGCGACGGAGAGACCGGTCTGTCCGTGTTCGAGGAGATAGCGGAAGCGCGCGTTCGTCTCCTCCGCGGTGCCGAATCCCGCGTACTGCCGCATCGTCCAGAGGCGACCGCGGTACATCGTCGGCTGCACGCCGCGCGTGTATGGAGGTTCGCCGGGCAGACCGAGTCGCTGCACGGCGTCGCGATAGGCGCCATCGTCGGAATAGGACGGCGGTAACGGCGCGCCGTATGTCGTCTCGAAGCGCGTCCGCTGAGCAACGCGACGCGGCTCGTTCACCTCGCCGATGGTACGCGCGCGCCGATTCAGATTGACCCACGTGCCATGATGCGCGGGTGGTGTTAGGAAGGGACGATCGCATCAGTAGACGCGAGCTGCTGCGCTGGACGTTAGGCGCCGGCGCTGCGCTGGCCGGCGGTGGCGTCCTCGCGACATGCTCGCAGCCGGCGGGACCGGGCACCGCCACCGGCGCGACGCTTCCCCCGCCCGAGACCACCACGGTGCGGTGGGTGAGCCCACCCCCGTGCGATCCGCTCTGGATCGCGAAGGACTACCTCCTCGAGGAGGGCTTCACAGACCTTCAGATCGTGCGCATCACGCCCACGACCACTGAGTGGTTGACCACGGACAAGGCCGACTTCAACACCGGTGGTTACCCGAGCCTCATCGCCGCGAACGTCGATGCGGGCTTGCCGATCGTCACCCTCGCGGGCATCCACCCCGGCTGTTTCGAGCTCTTCGCGACACCCGGTATCGCCACCATCCGCGACCTGCGCGGCAAGACCATCGCGGTCAACGCGAAGAACGTGTCGGACCAGTTCTACGGGTTCTTCGGGATCCTGCTCGCGTACGTCGGCGTCGACCCGCGGACCGAGGTGAACTTCATCGAGGTCCCCCCTGACTCCGCCGCGTTGCGCGACGCGTTCCTCGATGGCCGATCTCAGGCGTTCATCGCACCCGCTGCGTCCGGTCCCCTGCTGCGGCGCAACCCCAAGAATCCCGGCAAGGTCATCCTCGACACGACGATGGACAAGCCGTGGTCGCAGTATTACTGCTGCAACCTCGTGGCCAACCGCGACTGGGTACGCCGGCACCCGATCGCAACTAAACGGTTCACGCGCGCCATCTTGCGCGCGAGCGACGTGGTGGCGAAGGACAAGACGCGCGCGGCGCGTGAGTACGTCGCCGGCGGCTTCAATTCGACGACAGCGAGCCCGGTCGACGAGGACCTCACGAACGAAGTCATCCGCGACCTCTCCTACGACTGGCGCGAGCTCGATCCGGAGGAGACCCTGCGTTTCTTCGCGCTCCGCCTCGCCGACGCCAAGCTGATCAAGAGCACGCCGCAGCAGATCATCGCTCAGAGTTCGGACTTCGCGTACATGCGTCAGCTGCGGACGGAGCTGAAGCTGTGAGCCACACGCATCAGGTCGGGCGACGCGAGCTCTTGCGGCGCTCGCTCGCGGTCGGAGCCACGATCGCCGGTGCCCCCGTCCTCGCGGCGTGCCAGCAGCAGCCATCCCCCACGGCTTCGTCCATCGCGACACTTTCTCCGCCTGAAACCACCACCGTACGGTTCGTCAGCCCGGCCCCATGCGATCCGCCCTCCGCGCTCGCGAAGGAATTCCTCGTCGAGGAGGGCTTCAAGGACATCCAGTACGTGAGAGCCGCGAACACCACCACCGAATGGTTGACGAGCAACTTGGCCGACTTCAGCACCGGTTACGGGAACCTGATCGCCGCGAACGTCGACGCGGGTCTCCCGATCCTGACGCTCGCGGGCATGCACCCCGGTTGTTTCGAGATCTTTGCGACACCCGGTATCGCCACCATCCGCGATCTGCGGGGCAAGACCGTCGCGGTCAATGCCACGAACGCATCCGACCAGTTCTACGGGTTCTTCTCGATCCTCCTTGCTTACGTCGGCGTGGACCCGCGCGCCGAGGTGAACTTCATCGTGGTGGGGCCCGACCTCAATGCTTTGCGCGACGCGTTCGTGGATGGCCGGTCGCAGGCGTTCATCGCGCCCGCCGCGTTCGGTCCCCTGCTGCGGCGGAACCCGAAGAATCCCGGCAAGGTCATCCTCGACACGACCATGGACAAGCCGTGGTCGCAGTACTACTGCTGTCAGCTGGTGGCCAATCGCGACTGGGCACGGAAGTACCCGGCAGCAACAAAGCGTGTGACCCGCGCCATCCTGCGAGCGACCGACGCGGTCGCGAAGGACAAGCCGCGCGCCGCGCACGAATACGTCGCCCGCGGCTTCTATGCGACGCCGAGCCCGACCGACGAGGACATCACGAACGAAGTGATCCGCGACCTATCCTACGACTGGCGCGAGATCGATCCCGAGGAAACCTTGCGCTTCTTCGCGCTCCGTCTCGCCGACGCGAAGCTGATCAAGAGCACGCCACAGCAAGTCATCGCTCAGGGTTCGGACTTCGCATTCATGCGCGCCCAGCGCACGGAGCTCAAGCAGTAAGGCCGCTGAATCCCGTCGTCCGCGCTTTCGCGCGGGTTCCGGTGCCCATCCAGACGAAGCTCCTCGTGGCGCTCGGAACGCTCGCGGCGCTTCTCATCGCGCTCGGCATCCTGGCGCTCGGCGTCCTCGGCGACGCCAGCGCGCGCGCCGAGCGCTCGGTCGAGCTGCAGCGACGCACTGCCGCGTACCGCGACCTCCGGCTCGATACGGCCATGCAGCTCCAGGAGGTCGCCCTCGCATTCGCATCACCGGACGAGCGTCAGGTGGACGCGGCCACCCGTCAGATCGCACAGACGCGGTACAGCATCGATCGCCTGGAGTTCGTCGCGAGCGAAGAAGCCGACCTCGTGGCACGCGTCGGAGCGACCCACAACGACTTCGCCGCGACGACGCTGCGGGTGCTGGATCTGCTGCGCGCCGGCCGCATCCCGGAAGCCCAGCAGCTGCAGACGCAGGCGACCACTCAGGCAGATCGGATCGAGCGGCTCACGAATGAGCTCGTCCACCGCGCCGAGGCGGAGGTCGCCGAGAGCATCGAGACCGGCCGCCAGGCCGACGCGCGATCGAGGACCGTCGTGCTCGCGTTCGCCGCGGCCAGCATCGCGCTCGCCCTCGTCACCGGTCTCGCGCTCGCTCTCTCGATCAGCGGTCCGCTCCGGGCCATCGGCGGCCGCGTCGAGCGGATCGCGGCCGGCGACTTCAGCGAGCACGTTCACGTCGAGAATCGCGACGAGCTGGGCGCGCTGGCGGTGAACATCGACCGCATGAACGACCAGCTCGGTCTCCTGTACGCGCAGCTCCAAGCGGCGAACCGGCACAAGTCCGAGTTCCTCTCGAACATGTCCCATGAGCTCCGGACACCACTCAACGCCATCATCGGGTTCTCGGAGGTGCTCCTGCAGCGCCTGTTCGGCGAGCTGAATGCGAAGCAGGCCGACTACCTGCAGGACATTTTGGATTCGGGCAAGCACCAGCTCACGCTCGTCAACGACATCCTCGACCTCTCAAAGGTGGAGGCCGGACGCATGGAGCTGGAGCTCTCGTCCTTTTCGCTCAAGGAGACCATCAACAGCAGCGTGGCGATGCTGCGTGAGCGCGCCGCACGGCGAGGCATCGCGCTCGACGTCGAATGCGATCCCAGCGTCGACACGATCGAGGCCGATGAGCGCAAGGTGAAGCAGGTGTTGTTCAACCTGCTCTCGAACGCCGTCAAGTTCACGCCCGAAGGCGGCAGGATCAGCGTCCGCGCGCGAGCGGACTCTGATGTCGCCGAGATCTCGGTGCAGGACACCGGCGTCGGCATCGCACCGGAGGACCAGCACCGTATCTTCGAGGAGTTCGCTCAGGCCGCATCGGCAAAGAGCATGGAGGCGAGCACCGGCTTGGGACTGACGCTCGCGAAGAGGTTCGTCGAGCTGCACGGCGGCGCGCTGACGCTGGAGAGCGCGGTCGGCCTGGGAAGCACCTTCACGTTCTCGTTGCCGCTGCGGCGAACGGTCCCCGCCCCGCCGGCACCGGCCGTCGGCGCGCCCTAACCGTCGTCACGGCCTCGGTCGCGCGAGCTCGACCTCGAGCTGGATCCGCTCGGACGCGACAGTCACGTCGGTCGCCGCTGCGAACCCAGCGGCCGCGCGCCACCACTGGGCCGCGTAGGGCGACCCCGCAGGCGGATCGAAGACGAGTCGGTAGGTGCCTTGGGGTAGGTACATGAGGAAGGTGCCGCCGTAGCCGGTCGTCGCGACACCCACGACACGGCAGCAGGCGGTACCGCCAGCGAGGTACGCGGCCACGCGAGCGCCCTGCACGCCATCCCCGAAGGAGGGGCCGGACCGGACGTAGCCCCCGATCGGCGTCACGGGAACGAGCGCGATGTCGATACCTGAGACGTCCCGTTCGACTGTCAGCGGTGTCGCCTGGAAGACCTTGGGGTCGTCACTCCAGTAGCGCTGCTGGGCGCCCTGTGGCCCGGGCGTGTAGATGACAAATGTGCCTGACCGCACCGTCAGCCGATACCTGCCGGTCGCGTCGGTGAAGGCCGTGGCCTCGATCTCGAATGCATCGCCCGCCCCGCCGTAGATGAGCATCGAAGCCGGCCCAAGGGCATTCACGCCGATGCCCTCGAGCGGAGCCCCGGTGAGTCCGCTGGTGACTTTGCCTTCGACGAGGTGGCCGGGCCCGAGCGTGATATCGATGGGTCCATCGAGATCACCCAGGATCAGCGGCCGCCCCGTGAACATCCCGCCGGTGGTGCCGGGCGGGCCCCCGAGCGCATTCGTCACATCGAGCACGAGCAGACCTGGGGGCGGCGTCACCTGCACCACCACCTGGAAGCTGCTGGATGCCGCCAGGGCTTCCGGCGTCCAGGTGAGGACCGTGAGTGTGTAGACGCCGCTGTCGTCGGTCACCGCTGTCACGTCAGGACCCGGTAAGCGCCCGTCGCTGATCGGCGCCGGCATCGCGCGTACGCGTACGCCCCCCACGCCCGCGCCGGTCGTCATGAGCGTGGCTCGCCCAGTCATCTTTCGCGGGACCGGCGTCGGGCTTGGCGCCGGTATGGTCGGCGGCGTCGCGCTCGGGGTCAGAGTTGGAGTGGAGACCGAGACCGACGGCAGCGCGACGGTGGGCGCCGGCCCGACGGTTCCTCGATCGGTGGCCGCCGGCGAAGCGCCGCTCTGCGGTCCGGGCGCGCACGTGGTCGCGCACAGCATCAGCGCGAGTGGAAGCGCCGAGCTATGCATGATCGAACCCTACGCCAGCCCTTTCAGCGTGCGCGAAGGACGAGCTTTCCTTCGAGCTTCCCGATCCGTTCGCGCGACAGCGGCATCGGTTTGTAGTCGCCGTTCGCCCACAGCTGCGTCTGATCGCCCCAGTGCGGCGAATACGGCTGCCCGCTCTGTCCCGTCGGGATGATCGAGAGCGATGCGTCGACATCGGCGAGATCGACGATCTGTCGCTCCGAGGCGTGACTGCGCAGCGCGAAGGGACGCAGCAGGGAGTACGCGCCGTTGTTCGGCGAGTA
>DASYUY010000091.1:0-17470 GCA_036000705.1 Candidatus Limnocylindria bacterium
CCGATCGTGCTGCGCAGCGGCGACCCGTTCGGCCTCTTCCCGCGCGAGGCGCGCGTCGCAACGGAAGCGCTGCTCCTGGTGTACCCGCGTGTGATGCCGCTTCCGCACTGGCAGCTTCCCGGCTCGGTACTCGAGGGCGGCGTGCTCACCGGGCAGCGCTCGCTGCAATCGACGTCGATGGTGATGGGGATCCGCGAGTACCGTCCGGGCGACGCCATGAACCGGATCCACTGGCCGTCGTCGGTGCGCCACCGTCGGCTCCAGGTGAAGGAATTCGAGCTCGACAAGACTGCCGACCTCTGGATCTACCTCGACCTCGAGCGTCACTGGCACCGCGGCGAGGGCGAGGACTCGACGGAGGAGCGGGCGGTCACCGTCGCGGCGTCCATCGTCGCGAAGGCGCTCCGCGAACACCGCAACGTCGGGATGATCACGAGCGGCGGGCGGGCCGAGGTCCTTCAGCCCGACCGCGGCACGAAGCAGTACGGGAAGCTCATGCAGTACCTCGCCGAGATCACCGCCGGTGGCTCGCGCTCGATCGCGGAGACGCTGGTCGAGACCCTGCCCCGCCTGCGCCGTGGCTCGGCCTGCGTTCTCATCACCCCCTCGCTCGATCGCGGCTGGGTCCGGCCGGCGAGCACCCTCCGCGAGGCGGCGATCGCGACGCAGGCCGTGATCGTCGGCCCGTCCGTCGCGACCGACGAGCGCGACCGTGCGCGCCGGCACGCCCTGCTGGGTGAGCTCGCGATCGCGGGCGTGGATGCGGCATATCTCGCGCCGGGCGCGTCGATCTCCGATCTCTTCCGCGAGGCGGCCGGCAATGTTGCGTAACCCTCAGGCCTCTCGGCCTTCGCTGCTAGGCGGGTTGCCGCTTCGCGGCCCCGCCGCAGTAAGCGCCGCCCGTGCTTGGCTCGGACGATCGATGCGCTCGCTGTTCCCGCCGATCGCCTGGCGGCGGCTGCGCTTCCGCGGCGGCTGGTTCGCGCTGCCGATCTACCTGCTGATGATGAGCGTCTACCCGCTGTCGCTTCAGCAGGCGGACTGGGTCGTCACGCAGGAGCACTTCACCTGGCTCGTCGTCAGCGGGATCGGGCTCGCTGTCCTCGTCGGCAACGGGACCATGGCGACGCGGCGCGCGATGGTCCTCGGCGGCCTCGTGGGCACCATCGCCATCGTGCTCACGACGGCGTTCGCCTCCGACATCGGGCCGTTCCGCGACCGCGTCCTGCACCTTGCGGTGAACGTGAACAACTGGATCACCCAGGTCCTCGCCGGAGAGGCGGCGACGGACCCGACGGTGTTCGTCCTGTTCCTGGGCGCGAGCGCGTGGACGTCCGCCTACGTCGGCACCTTCGCGCTGTCGCGGTCGCTGCGGCCGTGGGATGCGATCCTGTTCATGGGCTTCTGCCTGGTCGTCAACGTCTCGATGGCGCTCACGAACCTCATCGCCGATCTCGTCGTGTTCTCACTCTCGTCGCTCGTTCTTCTCGTGCGGCTGCACATCGTCGCGCTGCAGGAGCGCTGGACCCGCAACAACATCGTCCCGTCCGGCGAGATGGACTGGCGCCTGCTGCGTGGTGGCCTGACCTGGACGATGGTCCTCGTGATCATGTCGCTGGTCACGCCGCGCGTAGGCGCGGCCGAGGTGCTGAACCGCGCGTACAGCGTGTTCGAGACGCCGTACCACTCCGTCGAGGCCGAGTGGCAGCGCTTCTTCGCCGGCGTGTCGGGCCCCAGCCGCCTCCGCGGCGTCCCCTTCACCGATGCGATCCGCCTGGGGCAGTCGCCGAACCTCGCCGATCGCGTCGTCATGACCGTCGACGCCCAGCAGGGCCGCTTCTGGCGCGCGATCACGTACGACTTCTACACGGGCAATGGCTGGCGCACGACGGAGACCGACAGGGTCGACAAGATCAGCCCGCCGGTGCTCGGACGGGAGAAGTTCGAGGCGACCTTCGACATGGCCGTCCCGCATCTGAATCTGCTCTTCGGCGCGAACGAGCCGGTGAAGATCAGCGTGCCGTTCCAGTTCCAGACCGGCGCCGACAGGACCTATTCGACCGCGGTCCGCGCCCTGCGCGGCGGCTCGTCCTCCGAGCACTACACGGTCACCTCCTACGTCTCCGTCGCGGACAAGGCCGCCCTCCGCCGCGCATCGGGCACCTATCCCGATTACATCCGCCAGAAGTACCTGCAGCTGCCATCAACGCTGCCGCAGCGCGTCCGCGATCTCGCGCACAAGGTCGGCGGAGAGCAGCTCTCCGCCTACGACAAGGCCGAGGTGATCGAGTCGTTCCTGCGCACGACCTACCGCTATGCGCCGACCGTGCGCGCGCCTCCGCCGGGTCGTGACCCGGTGGACTTCTTCCTCTTCGATCTCAAGGAGGACTTCTGCGAGTACTTCGCCTCGGCGATGGTCGTGATGCTCCGCGAGCTCGGCGTGCCGGCGCGCGTCGTCGAGGGCTACACCGCCGGGACGCTCGACCCGGCGACGGGCAAGTTCGTCGTGAAGGAGCTCGACGCCCACGCCTGGGTCGAGGCGTACTTCCCGCTCTACGGCTGGATCGAGTTCGAGCCCACGCCGTCACAGGCGCCGATCTTCCGCGTCGACAGCGAGGCGATCGGCGGCGGCTCGCCCGGTGGCGACTCCGACCCGTTGGGCGACGGCACCGGGATCGACCGCGGCGATAAGGACATCCCGAACGACATCGAGACGCCCGAGGGTCAGGGCTTCGGCGACTCCGTCGTCTCGGTCGTGCAGAACTTCGACCCGCGCCCGGTCGCCGCGCTCTTCGGCGCGCTCCTGCTCCTCCTCCTGCTCGCCGTCGCGCGCTTCCAGCTGCGCTTCCGCGGGCAGCCGTCGGTGGACTCCGCCTGGGGCAAGGCGCGTCTCCTGGCGTCGTATGCGGGCTTCGCCGCGCGTCCGTCGCAAACGACCTACGAGTACGCGACGATGCTCGGTGACGCGGTGCCCGAGGCGAAGTCGCCGATCCAGGACATCGCCGAGGCCCGCGTGCGCGACCGCTACACGCCGACGGGTGCGACGGAAGAAGACGTCGAACGAGCCGTCTCCGGCTGGCGAAGGCTCGCGCGCACGCTCGTTGGCCTGCTCCCCGCCCGCGTCGTCTCCGGCATCGCACGTATCTGGCACTAGCGTTCGGGGTCGGCGCGGACGGCGGCGTCTCTCTCGCTCAAACTCGCCCGCTCCTTCCACCCTCTAAGTCGTCCCCTCGATACCGCGGGCTCAACTTCGCTCGAGAGACGCCGCCGCCCGCGCCCGCCACTAAGGACTTCGCGCCACACTTGCGACCGTGACGGTCGCGGAGCATCCCAATGTCGCGCGCGTACGTGCGTACGCCGCGGAGCGCGGCGTCGCGATCGAGATCCGCCGCTTCGCGGCGAGCACGCGTACTGCGCAGGATGCGGCGCGCGAGATCGGTGTCAGCGTCGGCGAGATCGTGAAGTCGCTCGTGTTCGTCGCGGGCGACCGCCCGCTCGTCGTGCTGTGCTGCGGGGACCGCCGCGTCAGCGAGGAGCGTCTGCGCGAGGCGGCCGGCGCGGCGTCGGTACGGCGCACGACCGCTGAGGAGGCGAAGCGCTTCACCGGCTACGCGATCGGTGGCGTGCCGCCGTTCGCGCATGAGCCTCCCTGCGACACCGTGATCGACGAGGACATGTGGCGGTTCGAGAAGGTCTGGGCGGCGGCGGGTCTTCCTGACGCCGTCTTCGAGATCGCGGTCGCGGATCTGCGCCGCCTCTCGGGCGCACGGACCGCACGCATCGCGGAGTGAAGGTCTTCGTCACGGGCGCGACGGGATTCGTCACCGGCACGGTGACGCTCCAGCTCCTCGCCCGCGGCGACGAGGTCCGCGCGCTGGTCCGCGATCCGTCGCGCGCGGGGACGCTCGGGCGCGCCGGCGTCACTCTGGTGAAGGGCGACCTCGCCGACGGCGATGCGCTGCGCCGCGGCATGCAGGGCGTCGACGCGGCCGTGCACGGCGCGGCGATGTACGAGGTCGGCATCGCGCCGTCGAGGCGTCCGGCGATGCTCGCCGCCAACGTCGGCGGCACCGAGCGCGTGCTCGAGGCCGCTCTCGCGGCAGGCGTGCGCCGCGTCGCGTATGTGTCCACCTGCGCGGTCTTCGGTAACACACGCGGTGTCGCTGTCGACGAGTCGTACACGCGAGCTGGGCCGTACACGTCGTACTACGAGGAGACGAAGGTGCGGGCGCACGAGATCGCACTGCGTCTTTCGCAACGTGGGCTCCCGGTGTCGATCGCTCAGCCCGGTGGCGTGTACGGACCGGGCGACACGTCGGGTCTCGGCGGGCTCATGCGCGACTTCGTGCGTGGTCGCCTTCCGATCGTCCCGTTCCCCGACGCCGGACTGAACTTCGTGCACGTCGACGACGTCGCGCGCGGCATCGTTCTCGTGCTCGACCGCGGCCAGCCCGGGCGGAGCTACATCCTCGGCGGGGAGAACGCGCGCGTCGCGGACGCGTTCGCCGCGCTCGCGCGCGTCACCGGTCGCTCGCTGCCGCGGCTGCGCCTCCCGTACACGCTGCTCGAGCTTGGCGCGCTCGTGCGGCCGGGTCTGCGCGAGGTCGTGACGTCGACGAAAGGCGTGACGTTCTGGGCGACCGACGCCCGCGCGAAGAGCGAGCTCGGATACACGTCGCGCGGGCTCGAGGCGGGCTTGCGCGACACCTACGGCGGCGCGGCGGCCTAGGGCTCCTCGTCCTCGTCGTCGTCTGCTTCGAACTCGTCCGAATAAAAGCCCAGCTCCTCGGCCTTGAACACGGTGACGAGGAAATCCTCGCGCTCTGGATCGTGCGTCTGCACCAGCTCTTCGTCGAGCTGATCGATGAGCTGTTGCAGCTCGTCGTCGGTCAGATCGACCTCGAGCAGCAGCGTGCCATGCACCTCGAACCGGCCGTAGTGGATGTCCACGCGGCCGATGCGGCGGGCGCCGCCGTAGATCGTGAAGATCTCGCTCGACTCGGTGCGGACATTGCGCTCGAAGCGCGCGGCTTCCATGGGACGACGACTGTACTAGGTCGGCACTGCTCGCAGCTGCTTGAGCACCCACTCGGCCAGCGGCGGCATCGCGACGTCAGACGTGGCGACCGTGGCGATCGCGCGTGGCCAGATCCACGCGAGCATCTCGCCGCAGGCCATCGCGGCCGACCGTAGTGCCCGGCGGTCCAGGCCCGCGATCGTCGCCTCGATGTTCTCCGGCATCGGAGCGTCGGGAGCGTCGAGCACCGCCGTGAGACCGTACTGCGCGTCCGCGATGCGTTCGGCAGCGGCCCAGAGGCGCCACAGCTCCGCTCGCGCGGCCTCGAGCTGGTCGTGAGCCTCCCAAAGCGATCCACGCGTCAGGTACTTCGCGCAAGCGCTGAGGTGGACGAGCGTGACGTGCGTCCATCGGCGGATCTGCTCCTCCGTTGCCTCGGTCGCCTTCGCCTCGCCGACGACGCGCTCGTCCGGGTCATACAGGACGATCCAGTCGGGCCGCGGCGTGTGACGTTCGTGCGCGACGGCCACGACGAGGTCGAGCTGAACACCGCTCGCGTATTGCGCGAACGTGTGCTGGTATGCGGGCAGCGAGCGGTCGGCCGGATCGATGACCTGCTGATGCATGTCGACCACGTCTCCGACGCGACGCACGACGGCCGCGCTGTCGCGGATCGCCTGATGCCACGTGGTGGCCGCGACCGCGTACATCGCGTCGACGTCGGACAGTTCGTCGGCCGCGCCGCGGCCGAGGCTGCACCCCACGACGAGAAGGCGGATCTCCGGATCGCGCTCGGCCTCACGCACCAAGCCGAGCATCACCTCGCGGTGCGGAGCGAGCTCGCTCGGCAGCGAACGTAACCATCGGTCGGCATCGGCGCGCACCGCGCTAACGCCGGCTCAGACCGAGGACCGAGAGAAAGAAGCTCGCGAAGAACGTCTGCACGCCGAGCGTGATCGCAAGCGACGAGATGATCACGACCCGCAGTGATCGCGGCACATCGATGATCGGGCCGAAGCCCTGCGTCTGCCAGATCCCGATTGCCATCACCGCGAGCACCAGACCCGCGATCACCAGCGCGATGCCCGCCGCGAGGCCTGTCTCGAGTGTCACGTAGCGGTAGAGGCGGGTGAGGCGCGGATCCTCCGGCAGCAGGCCTTCGCTGATCGCGAACGTCTTCGTGAACACGGCGAAGATCACGGCCTGGTAGCCGAGCACGACCGCGGCCGCGGCGTAGATGAGCGTATGAACGTCGAGGCGGAGCGAGCCCAGCGCACGCTCGCCCGGAAGAAGCCACAGGCCAACGAGCGTCCCGACGACCATCAGCAGCGCTCCCGGATAGAGGAAGAGCCAGCGCGGGCTGTAGAGGAGCAGGAACCGCAGATGGCGCCAGCCGTCGCGCCAGGTGCGCAGATGCGGCGGCCGATCGCGCTTGTCCGGCGCGAGGCTGACCGGCACCTCGGCGATGCGCAGGCCGCGCACCGAGGCCTTCACGACCATCTCCGAAGCGAACTCCATGCCGGTCGTGCGCAGGTCGAGGGCGAGGATCGGCGAACGCCGGAAGCCGCGCAGACCCGAATGGAAGTCGCCGACCTCGCTGCTGAAGAAGAGGCGCCCGAGGAACGACAGCACCGGATTCCCGAGCCAGCGATGGAGGAACGGCATCGCGCCCTTCGCGACGCCACCTCTGAACCGGTTGCCCATCACGAGGTCGTTGCCGTCGCGCAGCTTCGCGAGAAAGCGGTCGACGGCAGAGAAATCGTACGAGCCGTCGGCGTCGCCCATGACGACGTATTCCCCCCGCGCCGACGCGATGCCGGTCAGCAGCGCGCTTCCGTAGCCGCGCTGCGGGACGGCGACGACGCGCGCGCCGGCCGCGGCAGCGAGCTCGCGCGAACCGTCGGTACTCCCGTTGTCGGCGACGACGACCTCGCCGTGGATGCCGTACGTCGCGAGCGCGTCGCGCGCCTGCCTCACGCAGTCGGCGACCGTCGCCGCTTCGTTGAGGCACGGCATGACGACCGAGAGCTCGACACGCTGGTCCAAGCCGCTGGCGATGCTAGCCCGAGACCCCCAGCCGGGCGGTCCGCACGCGATCGACGTCGGCGAAGGCGCTGATGCGCGCGCGTACCTCGTCGGGCACCGGATCGTCGAGCGTGAGGATCATGAGCGCCTCGCCGCGCGGGTGAAGGCGCCCGACCTGCATCGACGAGATGTTCACGTCGTGCTCGCCGAGGAGCGTCCCGACGCGACCGACGAGGCCGGGCTTGTCCTGGTGCTTGGTGAGCAGCAGATGGCCCTCGACCGGCACGTCGACCCAGAACCCGTCGATCAGCACGACGCGCGGCTCACCCTGCACCAGCGTTCCCGCCACCTCCGTGTTCCCGACGCGCACGGTGAGGAGCGCCGCATACCGCGCCGCCTCGGTCTCGCGCCGCTCCTCGATCACGAGTCCGCGGGAGCGGGCGATCGCGAGCGCGTTCACGAGGTTGACCCGCTCCGCGCTGAACGTCTCGAGCAGCCCCTTCACGACCGCCGCGCGCAGCGGCTCCGCGTCGAGCTCGAGCAGCTTGCCGGCGTACGCGATCTGGAGCTTTGCGGGCCGCTCGTCGAGAAGCTGTGCGACGAGCGCGCCGATGCGCTCGCCGCAGCGAAGCCACGCGCTCCCTCCGGCGTCGTCCGCGGGCGGGCGCGGGGCGTTCACGGCGTACCGCGCCGGACGGCCGTCCAGGACATCCAGGATCTGCTGCACGACGTCGACGGCGACATTCACCTGCGCCTCGGCCGTCGAGCCGGCGATATGGGGTGTGAGGACGGTGCGCGGCGCGGCGCGGATGGGGGAGTCCGCGGGCAGCGGCTCGTTCGGGTAGACGTCGAGCGCGGCGCCGGCGATCGTCCCCGCCTGGAGCGCGGCAGCCAGGGCGGTCAGGTCGACGACCTCGCCGCGCGCGCAGTTCACCAGCACGGCGGTCGGCTTCATCTTCGCGAGCGTGTCGGCGTTGATGAGGTTTCGCGTCTTCTCGGTGAGCGGCATGTGCAGCGAGATGAGATCCGCGGTCCTCAGGAGCTCGTCGAGCTCGACGAGCTGGGCGCCCGCCGCGCGCGCGCTCGCCTCCGTCGCGAACGGGTCGTGGGCGATGACGCGCATCTCGAAGCCGGCGGCGCGTCGTGCGACCTCCGAGCCGACGCGGCCGATGCCGACCAGGCCCAGCGTCTTGCCGCGCAGCTCGCGCCCGATGAACTTCGAGCGCGTCCACTCGCCGGCCCGGACGC
This sequence comes from Candidatus Limnocylindria bacterium, assembly GCA_036000705.1. Classification (GTDB taxonomy): domain Bacteria; phylum Chloroflexota; class Limnocylindria; order P2-11E; family P2-11E; genus CF-39. Next base: position 8,291 of record DASYUY010000091.1, read on the forward strand.
TGCGGTCCGCGTCGGTGATGCGGCGCAACAACGTGAGTGCGAGCGCGAGCGCGTGCTCGGCGGCGGCGACGATGTTGCCGAGCGGCGCATTCACGACGTACACGCCGCGGGCCGTCGCCGCGGGGACGTCGATGTTGTCGACGCCGACACCGGCACGCCCCACGACCGCCAGACGCGGGGCGGCAGCGAGGATGTTCGCGGTCACCTTCGTCTCACTGCGGACGATGAGCGCGTCGACGTCCGCCAGACGCGCGGCGAGATCGCTCTCGGCGAGGCCGGTGGTGACGCGGACGTCGCAGCGCTCGCGCAGCAGGACGAGGCCGTCCTCGGCCAGCGGGTCGGCCACGTGGACGACAGGCCGGCGCACGTGCGGGGCGCTGGCTCCGCGCTCGAGCTGGCCTAGCGCCCCCACGTACCTATCGGCGGGTGCCGACGGTGTCCGCGCGCGTGCTGGCGCGTGAACCGGGTCGCGTTGGCTGCGGCGCGCTCTCCGCGTATGCGCGCAGCGCCGCGGCGATCGCCTGACCCGGCTCGACCGGCTGATTGAAGTCGCGCAGCGCGAGCTCCAGGGCGCTGAAGAAGTTCAGGATGTCCTGAAGCGTCACGAAGCCGAGGTGACCCACGCGGATGAGCTGTCCCTCGAGCTTGCCCTGCCCGCCCGCGACGATCGTGTCGTAGTCATCCCGCAGCACGCGGATGAGGTTGCGGGCGTCGACGCGCGTCGGCGGGCGGAACGCCGTGACCGCGGGCGACGCGTGCGCCTCGTCGGCGAACAACGTGAGGTTGAGCGCCTGCAGGCCGCGGCGCGTCGCGCGCGCGAGGTTCTGGTGCCGGCGCAGGATCGCCTCGAGGCCTTCCTCGGCCATGAGGCGCAGTGCCTCCTGCAGCGCGATGTACACGCTCACCGCCGGCGTCGCCGGTGTCGCGCCCTTCTCGAGCGCGGCCTTGTACGTCGCGAGGTCGAAGTACGCCTTCGGCAGGTCGGACTTCTCGTAGAACTTCCATGCCTTCTCGCTCATCGTCACGATGGAGACGCCGGGCGGCGCGCCCCAGGCCTTCTGCGATCCGGTGACGCACACGTCGATGCCCCATTCGTCGATCTCGAGCTCTGCCGCGCCGGCGCCGGAGACGCTGTCGACGATGAGGAGCTTGCCCGACTCGCGGACGACCTCGCTGATCTCCTTCAAGGGGTTCAGCACGCCGGTCGAGGTCTCGTTGTGCTGGAGCATGACGGCCTTCGCGCCGTCCTTGCCCTTCTCCTTCGCGAGCTCCTCGCGTACGAGCTCAGGGTCGATCGCGCGGCCGAGCGTGACGTCGACGCGGCGGGCATCGACACCGTAGGCCTTGCAGATCGCGAAGAAGCGCTCACCGAACGCGCCGTTGATGAACACGAGCGCGCGGTCACCGCGCGAGAGCGTGTTCGCGACGGCCGCTTCCATCGCGCCCGAGCCGGATGCCGTCAGCGTGAGGACGTCGCCCTGGGTGCGCAGGAAATCCTGCAGCGCGCGCGTCAGAGCGGCGAGGAGTGCCGCGAACTCCGGGCCGCGGTGATTGATCATCGGTCGGGCCGACGCGGCGAGCACGGCCTGCGGCACCACGGTCGGTCCTGGGATACGGAGGTTCTGGGGGCGGTACATGTTCTCTCCCTCTACGCTGAACGGGCGGAGGTGGGACCCCTCGAATGATGCCAGCCTCGCGCGCCTGTCACAAGGAGAAAAGCGAGCATTCCTGAACCGAAATTGGCTCCGTCGATCCTGAATGCCGACTTCACCCGCCTCGCGGAGGCGGTGGGCGCGCTGGAACGGGGCGGGGCGGACTGGGTCCACGTCGACGTCATGGACGGCCACTTCGTGCCGAATCTCACATTCGGGCCGAAGATGGTGGCCGACCTGCACCGCGCCACGCGCCTTCCCCTCGACGTTCACCTGATGATCGAGCGCCCGGACGACTGGGTCGACCGCTACGTCGATGCCGGCGCCGCGTACGTCGTCGTCCATGTCGAGGCCGCGCGCGCGGTGTCGCCGACGCTCGCGCGGATCCGCGCGCGCGGCGCGAAAGCCGGGATCACGCTGAATCCGCCGACCCCGGTCGACGCGATCCTGCCGTATCTCGACGAGGTCGACCTCGCGCTGGTGATGAGCGTGAATCCGGGATTTGGCGGTCAGAAGTTCATCGACAGCGCGCTCGACAAGCTGCGGCGCCTGCGGAGCGAGATCGACGCGCGGCGCCTCGCGGTGGAGCTCGAGGTCGACGGCGGTGTGAAGCTTGACAACGTGCGTCGGGTCATCGAGGCCGGGGCGAGCGTTGTCGTCGCTGGGTCCGCGGTGTTCGAATCGCAGGACGGTGTCGAGGCCACGATGAAGAAGTTCCGCGCGCTGCTGTGATCCGCAGACCCGTCGTCGCGGTCGTCTTCATCGCGATCGTGTCCGTATCCGCCTGGGCCTTCGTGATCCGTCCTGCGCTCGACACGCCCGACCGCCGCGTTGCCGCGTACCTCACCGCGACCGGGTCGGGTAATGAAGGAGCGGCGCTCGATGCGTGGGTGCCGTACCCCGCGAGTGTCAGGATCAGCAGTGAGCTTCGGGCGCGGCGTGAAGATCTCACACATGAGTTGACGACATTGCGCGTCGGCCGCACCTACGCGGTCCGCTCCATCGATTGGTGGCGAACGTGCTGCGAGCCGGGACTCGTGGACGGCGAGCGCAACGCGGGTCTCGCTCGGATGCATGTGCTCGCGACCGATCAAGGTGGGGGCGAGCACCGCCTGGTCTTTGAGGTCTGGGTGAAGACGCTGACGTGGTGGGGCGATGCCGCCGGCGAGACGGTGAAGGATTGGACGTTGTATGAGGTGCATCGCGAAGGCGAACCCTGTCAGCTGTCGGGTCCAACGTTTGGTTGCTAGCCCCTGGCGATCTCCACCGCGCGACGCGCCCGTAACTCGACCTCGCCCCAGCGTTTGCGGAACGCGCTGTAAGCGATACCGTCGAGGGCGATCCGCAGCGTATAGCACTTGAGGCGCTCCGCGAAGTGGGGCACCGCCAGTCCGATGCTGTCGTAGTGCGCGAGAGCCTCGGCCGCGAAATCGATGTTGCGCCACTGTGGGAACCACGGCTTGTAGAAGACCAGATTGGCGACGTCGTATAGGAAGTCGCCGTACTTCGAGCTGCCCCAGTCCAGGACGGCACTGATGCGGTCACCGGAGATGAGCACGTTTCGGTTGATGAGGTCGTCGTGGAAGAGGTGCCGCACCTCTGGACAGGGTTCGGCAAGCTGCACCAGTCGTTCGTAGCCCTCTTCGAATGAACGAACTGCGCTCGGCACGTCTCGGAGAAGCTCCCGCCACCCGGCCGCGCCGCGCGTCGCCGGCTCGTCGACGAAGCGGAGCAGCCACTCGCGCCAACTCGGATGACTGGTGCGGCCGTCGGCGCGCCAACCGCCGAAGCCCGACGCCGACGACAGATCGACCGCGCGCATCGCGTCCAGCGCGGCAAACAGCGATGGGAGGGCCCGCCGCATGCGCGCCCCGTCGAGACGGTCGATGTGCTCACCGTTCATGCGCGGAGCGAGCGCGTAGTAGCCGCCGAGGGCGGGACCCCACTCCAAGATGGGAGGGACCGGCAGCGTTCTCGACGAGTAGCGTGCAGCGAACGCGTCCTTCTCGAAGTCCTCGTCGTACGCGCCGAAGCGTGCGACCAGATTCCCGTCCGCCGTCCGCACCGAGTACACCACTGACCACTCGCCGGGACGCATCACCGCGATCTCCGCCGCTGGTCCGAACCGCTCGCGAAGGAAACCGCGCTGCGCCTCGCCTTGGTCAGTCTTCGTCGCCAAGACCCAGCTCCCCGAGGCGGTCGTCACTGATCCCGAAGTGGTGCGCGATCTCGTGCACGACCGTGTCGCGGACGATCTCGGCCTGCTGCCGGGGCGACGCGGTCATCCGCTCGATCGGGCCGCGGAAGATGCTGATGCGATCCGGGAGATACGGCTCCTGCGCGCCGCGGTCGGTGAGCGGCACGCCCTCATACAGGCCGAGGAGCTCCCCACCGCCGCGGAGCTGCTCCGGCGACGGCTCGTCCTCCACGACGACCTCGATGTTGCGCATCTGCTCGCGGAACTCCGCAGGGAGGCCGTCGAGCGCACGCGCGACGAGCCGCGCGAAGCGGGCTTGCCGCAGACGTGACATGTTCGCGACTCTAGCCTTCGCGCTAGGCGGCCTCCTGCTCCTCGCCCAGCGCGGACCGGAGGTGCCGCAGGGCACGCGCACGGACGCGGCAGACGCCCGACTCCGAGAGACCCACTTCGGTGCCGATCTCGCGCAGCGTGAGGCCGCGCGCGTACGAGAGCACGATGACGTGGCGCTCCAATTGGCTCAGCGAACGCACCTCCCGAGCGACGTATTGCCAGCGGGGATCGCGCGGCGCACCAGCTTCGGCGAGCGCGTCCGGCGTCGCGATACCACCGTCGCCGAGCTCGGCGAGCCGGTCGAGAGAGATCTCGACGTACGGTGGCGGAAGGTCTTCCGCGATGCGCTGGGCCTCGCGGTACGCACGGCGAGCCGAGCGGGTGAGCGGGTCGCGGGCGCGCAGCGCGTCGAGGACCTGGCCGCGGACCCGGCGCGCGGCGTAAGCGCCGAATGACGCACCGAGCTCGCCCCGATAGCGCTGCGCAGCCTGCACCAGGCCGACCACGCCCCAAGCGATCAGGTCCTCGCGGTCCGCCCCGCGGCAGCGTGGATCGAGGGATCGCGCCGCCACCGCTCGCGCGAAGGCAAGGTGCGCGATGATGCGCTCGCCGCTCCCCGGTCCTTCCATCAGGCCTCGCTCCCCGGGCGCGGACGCTAGTCAGGCTTCGGAAGGGTGTCAATAGGGAATTGACGCAGATATCCACAGAAGCTGAGCGATTCTTCGACCGCTACGCGTATCCGGATTGGCTGCGCGCACACAGCCTCCTTGTCGGCCGCATCGTCGAGACGCTCATCGCGGCGCGCGACGATGTGGGCGGCGATTCGCGCGACATCGCCCTCGCCGGTTACCTCCACGACATCGGCCGGAGCCCGCTCGTCGCAGGCGACGACCGAGAGCACAACGAGCTCTCCGCGCTGATCCTCGCGGCCGAGGGGTTGGTCGGAGCGGTCGAGCCCGCTCGCCGGCACGCGATCTACACCGTGCTCGCTCCCGCGACCGCGCCGACGAGTCTCGCGGACAAGATCGTGTACGTCGCCGACCGTCGCGGTGGCATGCGCGTGGAGACCGTCGAGGAGCGCGCGCGCGACACGGCCCGGCGCCACCCGCGTTATGCGACCGACATCGAGCGCGCGATACCGATCGCGAAGGCGCTCGAGCGGGAGGTGTTCGCGGGCCTGCCGTTCGCCGCCGACGAGCTCGAAGGCCACCTCCTTTCATGAGCGACTTCTTCCGCCTGCAGAAGCACATCGACGAGCTGTCCGCGCTGGGCGCGCGCGATGGCGCGATCACGCGCCTGGGTCTGACGGCAGAGGAGCAGACCGCGCGCGACCTCGTCGGATCGTGGTGCGCCGCGCGCGGCGCGCAGATCCGCCGCGATGCGGCGGCGAATCTATTTGCGCGATTTCCCGCTGAGCGCGAACAGGATCCGGTCGTGCTCGTCGGGTCGCACGTCGACTCGGTGCCGGAGGGGGGCCGATTCGACGGGGCCCTCGGCGTCATCTGCGCCGTGGAAGCGATCGAGTCGTTGCTCGATGTCGGCACGCGTTTCCAGCGGCCTGTCGAGGTCGTCGCCTGGGCCGACGAAGAGGGAGCGCGCTTCGGCATCGGACTCTTCGGCTCCGCGGCGGCCTTCGACCGCCTTCCGGCGCGCGCCGCGGAGCGCGCCGATCGCGATGGGATCTCGATCGCCGATGCACTGCGCGCACTGGGCGAGCAGGGCGATCCTGCGCTGGCGGCGCGAGATCCGCGCGAAATCGCGGCCTATCTCGAGCTGCACATCGAGCAGGGACCGCGGCTCGCCGAGGCCAATCGGCCTCTCGGAGTCGTGAGCGACATCGTGGGCATCGTGCACGGCCGTGTGACGGTGAAGGGCCGGGCGGACCACGCCGGCGCGACGGTCATGACCGCGCGGGCAGACGCCCTCTTGGGCGCCGCGGAGATGGCGCTCGCCCTGGAGACCGCGGCTCGCGCACGCGAGAGCACCGTCGGCACCGTGGGAGAGATCGGAGTACGTCCGGGCGCGAAGAACGTGGTGCCGGGCGAATGCGTGTTCTCGATCGACGTGCGCGCTCCGGATCAGGCGCGCATCGAGGCGGTCATGGCCGACCTGCGCGACGCGGTGACGCGTGTCTCCGAGGCGCGCGGGCTCGAGACGTCGATCGATCTCTTCAACGCGGTGCCGCCGACGCCTCTCGATCTCACGATGCGCGACCTGTTGGCGAGGGCGGCGGCGAGCGTTGGCGTCGAGGCGCCGGTCCTCACCAGCGGCGCCGGACACGACGCACAGAATCCGCAGCTCGCGGGCGTGCCGACCGGGATGCTGTTCATCCGCTCGAGCGGCGGCAGCCACACGCCGCGCGAATCCGCCGCGACCGTCGATGCCGCGCTCGCGGCCGACGCGTTGGCCTTCGCGCTCCGCCGTCTCGCGGGCTGATGGCTGCCTGCGTCTTCTCCGCCCCCGCGAGGCCCTTCGCTAGCCGGCGGCACAAACAGCTATGCTTCGTTCGCCAGTTGACGTGAACTGGCAAAGGGAGACCTCGGGGAGGCGGGCGTGGCGACAACGGTCGGCCAGTATCGCATCGGGGAGCTTGCCGCAAAGGTCGGTCTGACCGAGCGGACCATCCGCTACTACGAGGAGCTCGGTCTGCTCGAGTCGGTGAAGCGGCTCGACGGCGGTGTGCGCGTCTACACCGATGAGGACGTGCGGCGCCTCAAGTACATCGGCAAGCTCAAGATGCTCGGCCTGACCTTGCAGGAGATGCTCGAGCTCGAGCGGATGTATCGGCGCCATCGGTCGAACAGGAACGTGCTGCCGCGCCTCATCGAGCTGCTCGACGCGCATCTCGCCACACTGGACGACCGCATGGGCGAGCTGCGGGCACTGCGCGACGAGATCCGCGCGTATCGCGAGCATGTCACGGAGCGCCTCTCGGAGACGAAGGATGAGTGACGTCGTGATCCTCGGCGCCGCGCGCACGCCGATCGGCGCGTTCCTTGGCGGCCTCGCGCCCCTGCCGGCGCCAACGCTCGGCGCGATCGCGATCCGCGCCGCGCTGGAGCGTTCGGCCGTCGCCGCGGACAAGATCGACGAGGTCTACATGGGCAACGTCGTCCAGGCCGGCGTCGGTCAGGCGCCCGCGAGACAGGCCGCGCTCGGCGCCGGGCTGCCGCAGAGCGTTCCATGCACGACGGTGAACAAGGTGTGCGGCTCGGGGCTCAAAAGCGTGATGCTCGCCTCGTCGCAGATCCGCGCGGCCGAGGCGCGCTGCGTCGTGGCCGGTGGCATGGAGTCGATGTCGAATGCGCCGTATCTCGCTCGCGGTCTCCGCACCGGTCTGTCTCTCGGCGAGCACCGCATCGAGGACGCGAACCTGGTCGATGGCCTGATGGACGCGTACGGTGGCGGCCACATGGGTCTCGGTGGCGAGAAGGCGGCCGAGTGCTGCGCGCTCACGCGCGAGGACCAGGACCGCTTCGCCGTGCGCAGCTATGAGAAGGCGCTCGCCGCGCAGCGCGGCGGCGCTTTCGACGCTGAGATCGTCGCGGTCGACGTGCCTGGACGGAAGGGCGTCGTGACGACCGTCGCGAAGGACGAGACACCGCGCGAGACGAGCCTCGACGCACTCGCGAAGCTCGCGCCGGCGTTCAAGCCGGGCGGCACCGTCACCGCGGGCAACGCATCGAAGCTCAACGACGGCGCCGCCGCCGTGATCGTCGCGTCGGAAGATCGCGCGCGCGAGCTTCGCGCGACGCCCCTCGCGCGCGTCGTCGCGCAGGGTCAGTACGCGCGCGAGCCCGAGCTCTTCCTGCTCGCGCCGACTGGCGCGATCACGCGTGTGCTCGAGCGCGCGGGCTGGACGATCGGCTCGGTGGATCTCTTCGAGGTGAATGAGGCTTTCAGCGGCATCGACGGCGTGCGGCGCGAGCTCGGTATCCCCGAGGAGAAGTTCAACGTGAACGGCGGCGCGGTCGCGCTCGGGCATCCCATCGGCGCATCGGGCGCGCGTCTTCTCGTGACGCTGCTGTACGCGTTGCGCGCGCGCGGCAAGCGGCGCGGCATCGCGTCGCTGTGCCTGGGCGGCGGCGAGGCCGTCGCGCTGGCGGTGGAGCTCATATGAGCGGCGACCATGTGCCCAGCGTCGGACCGGTCATGGCCTTCAGCGCGAAACGCGAGGAGGTCGTGCGCTTCTACAGCGAGATCGCCGGGCTGAGCGCTGACACCGACGGCGACGCGACCTGGCTCGCGGCGGACAACGCGCAGCTCGTCGTGCACGACCCCGACGACCGCCAGACCGAACCTGACGTACGCGGACAGCGCGGCTTCGTCCTCTGGTTCGGCATCGACGACGTCGCCGCGGCGTATGCGCGCGCGAAGGCGGCGGGCAGCGCGATCGGCGAGTTCCACGGCGACTACTTCTTCGCGCGCGATCCTGACGGCCGGTACGTCGGCTTCCACGCGAATGAAGAGCATGGACACGGACATGGTCACGACCACTGAGACCGCGACGGGCTTCGATCTCTCGCTGACCGAGGAGCAGGAGCTCGCGCAGCGCACCGCCCGAGACTTCGCGCGCGAGAAGGTCCTGCCGCGTGCTCGCGAGATCGACGAACAGGGCAAGGTCCCAGCCGAGCTCATCGCGGAAATGGCGTCCCTCGGCTTCCTCGGGATCTACGTTCCCGAGGCGTACGGCGGCGCGGGCCTCGATGCGCTGAGCTACGCGCTGGTGAGCGAGGAGATCAACCGCGCCTGCGCGTCCACCGGTGTGGTCATGTCGTCGCACGTGTCGCTGGTCGTCGATCCGCTGCTTCGTTACGGCACCGAGGCGCAAAAGGACCGCTTCCTGCGGCGGCTCGCCACCGGCGAGACGCTCGGATGCTTCGCGCTGTCCGAGCCGGCCTCCGGTAGCGACGCGGCGGCCATGCGCACAGCGGCGCGGCGCGACGGCGACGCGTGGGTCCTGAGCGGGACGAAGAACTTCATCACCAACGGCGCGAG
>DASYUY010000092.1:0-32047 GCA_036000705.1 Candidatus Limnocylindria bacterium
TTCTCGAAGGATGGCAAGGCGATCACGGTCGACGTCGCGGCGAAGGACACCATCGACGTCGCACGTGACTACTACGCCGAGCTGCGCGCGAAGGTGAAGTCCGACAAGCTCAAGGTCCAGGCCACCGGCATCCTCGCGATCAACCACGGCTTCAACGAAGTGCTGCTGACCGACCTGCAGCGTGCCGAGGTCGTCGCGCTGCCGCTCGCACTCATCCTCCTGCTCATCGTCTTCGGCACCGTCGTCGCCGCGCTCATCCCGCTTGGCACCGGCGTTCTCGCGGTCATGAGCGGCATCGCCGGCATGTTCTTGCTGTCGCACATCACCGATGTCTCGGTCTACGCGCAGAACGTCGTCACTCTCATCGGTCTCGGCGTAGCGATCGACTACTCGCTGTTCGTTACGAGCCGCTTCCGCGAGGAGATGCGGCGCGGTCGCAGTGTGGAGCAGGCGCTCGCGACCGCGATGTCCACATCCGGTCGCGCGGTGACGTTCTCCGGGATCACGGTCGCGATCGGTCTCTCCGGCATGCTCTTCTACGAGGGCACCTTCCTTCCGTCGATGGGCCTGTCCGGAGCGGTGGTCGTCGCGAGCGCGGTGCTGTACGGGCTCACGTTCTTGCCTGCGCTACTCGGCCTGCTTGGACCGCGCGTCGATCTCTGGCGGGTGCCGTTCTTCCAGCCCGATCCAACGGGTCGGGGCTGGTGGCACACGATCGCGATGGCCGTGATGAAGCGACCGGTCGCGGTGCTCGTGCCGGTCGTCGCCGTCATCCTGCTCGCGGGCTCACCGTTCCTTCACCTGCGTCTCGCGACGAGCGACGTGCGTACGCTCCCGACGCACGAGGAGTCGCGCGCCGCGTACGACAAGCTCGCATCTGACTTCCCCGAGGCGGGTCAGAACCACATCCAGGTCGTCGTCCACTACCCCAGCGGGGATCCGCTCGATCGCGCGCGCGTTCCGCAGTTCGCCGACCTCGCGCAGCGCCTGCAGAGGATCGACCACGTCGCGAAGGTGCAGAGCGCGTTCACCGGCTTCGATCCGCGGGCCTTCGGCGTGCCGGACTTCGCGACCCTATACGCGGTCCCGCGCGCGCAGCTCCCAGCGCTCCTCCAGGCGACACTGAAGAACACGATCGGCCAGCACATCGTGTTGTTCGACGTGGTCACATCGCTGCCGTTCTACGACGATGAGGCGCGTCAGCTCGTGCGCGACATCCGAGCGCAGACGCCGCCGTCCGGAGGCGAGCTGCTCGTGACCGGATTCACCGCGATCGATCTCGACACCGTGAACTTCATCGTCGGGCACACGCCGCAGGCGGTCGCGTTCGTGATGCTCGCGACCATCGTCGTGCTGTTCGTGCTGCTCGGCTCGGTCGTGCTGCCGCTGAAAGCGGTCGTGATGAACCTGCTGTCGATCAGCGCGTCGTTCGGCGCGCTCGTGTGGATCTTCCAGGACGGCAACGGCGCGCGCATCCTCGGATTCGAGGCCGGGTCCATCGACCCGTCGACCCCGGTGATCATGTTCTGCATCGTCTTCGGGCTGTCGATGGACTACGAGGTCCTGCTCCTCTCGCGCATCCAGGAGGAGTACCGCCGCACCGGGGACAACACCCATTCGGTCGCGGAGGGCCTCGAGCGCAGCGGCCGCCTCATCACCGGCGCCGCCGCGATCATGGTCGGGGTCTTCGCCGCCTTCGGCCTCGCGGAGATCCTCCTCATCAAGGCGATCGGGCTGGGGATGGCGCTCGCCGTCGCCGTCGACGCGACGCTCGTGCGTGCGCTCGTCGTCCCCGCGACGATGCGACTCCTCGGCAACCTCAACTGGTGGGCGCCGGCGCCCCTGACGCGCCTATATCACTGGCTGCGTCTGGGCGAGGCGGCTGCGCCCGCGCCGACGCCCGAAGCGCGCTGACCCGCCCGTACCATGCGCGGCGTGGAAGCACCGCAGCTCCGCCCGCTCGGGGTCGGCGACATCGTCGACCGGGTCTTCTCCATGTATCGGCAGAAGGCGCTTCTTTTCATGGCGCTGTCGGCGGTGCCGTACCTCGCGCTGTTCCTCGTCATCGGTGGCGTCGCGCTCAGCCTCGGCTCGCAGCTGGCGCCGCTCGGCCCCTTCGTCGATTCGTTCAGCGTCCGCAGCGGCCAGCCGCCGAACCCGACCTTCACGCCCGCGATCGCGAGTGCTCTGTTCACGCTCATCGTGTTCAGCCTGGTCGCGAGCCTCGTCTCCGTTCTCTTCCTGTCGGTGCAGATCGGCTCGCTCGTGGATGCCGCGGCCGCGCGCTACCTGGGTAAGGACACGACAGTGGGCGGCTCGTTCCGCGCGGGTCTGCGCGTCGCTCCGAAGATCATCGGCACCGGCCTGCTGCTCTTCCTCTCGCTTCTCGTCGGCTGGATCGCCCTGTTCGTCGTGATCTTCGTCGCGAACAACGCCATCGTCGCGACCTTGGGGATCCTCGCCGGGCTCGTGGTGACGGTGTACGTGTTCGCTTCGTGGTTGGTCGCGCCGGTCGTCGCGGCGCTCGAACCGGTCGGGCCGGTACACGCGATCCGCCGGTCATGGTGGCTTTCGAACGGTCACCGCTGGCGCATCCTCGGCCTGCAGATCCTCCTCGTCGTGCTGCAGGCCGTGCTGTCGACGCTGATCTCGTTCATCTTCATCGCCGCGTTCATCACCGACGTGACGGTGCGCCTGGTCCTGCAGAACATCGTGAACGTCATCGCGACCGTGCTGTGGGCTCCGGTGGAGTGGGGGACGTTCACGATCCTCTATTTCGATCTCCGCGTGCGGAAAGAGGCGCTCGATCTGCAGCTGGCGGCGGAGGCCCTGCCGCGCCAGGTCTGACGCGCGTCGTCGCGCTGTCGATCGCGCTGTGGCTCGCGCAGCCTCTCGTCGCGCAGGCGGACACCGTATCGCCGCGTGACTATCGTCAGCGCCTGATCGACGCGCGCAGCCTCGTCGTACAGGCGCGCACGCTCTCGGGCGCGGCGCGCGACGCCGCGATCACCCGCGCACGGATGATCCTCGCGGCGACGACCGCCATTGCGCTTCCCTCAGGCGGGATGTCGATCGACGACAACGCGCTCGCGGAGCGGATCACCCCGGACACCGCGTCGCTCGACGCCGCGCTCGCGCTCCTCGACACGCAGCTGGTGTACGCGTCGCGCGCGCTCGCGCCGACCCTCGACGCCGCGCGCTCGGATGCTGCGCTGCGCGACGCGCTGCGCACCGTCAGCGACACGGGAGAGTCGTCGTCCTTCCTCGCTGCGATCGCGCGCGCGGTCCAGCGGTTCCTCGCCGGCCTCGAGGGTCCCCGCGTCGACTTCGGTCTGGCATGGCCGCTCCTCGGGATCCTGGGCGCGGCGATCATCTTCTTCGTCGTCGCGACGCTCGGCCGCGGCCTCGGCGAGCGGGTGCGGACCGAGGTCGCGCTCAGGGAGGCCACTGGCGTGGACCGTCCCGATCCGGCTCGCTACCTGCGCGCCGCGGATGAGGCGCTCGCAAGCGGCAGGCCGCGCGAGGCGATCCATGCGCTCTACCTCTTCGCGCTGACGGCGCTCGTCGCGCGCGAGGCGATCCGCTACGACCCGGCGCTCACCGACCGCGAGCTCCTCGTGCGCGCCGCGGCCGTCCCGCACGCCGACGCGCTGCGCGACCTCATCGCGCTATACGAGCGCTCGTGGTTCGGCCTGCGCGATCCGGGAGCGGACGAGGCGCGCCGCGCGCGGACGCTCGCGCTTCGGGTCGCCGGATGAGGCGCCCGAGCCCGCTCTATTTGTTCGCGGCGCTCCTCGCGATCGCGACCATCGTGTTCGCGTTCGCGACCGTCGGCGCCGCGCCCACGAGCACCGCGCCCACCGGCTCGGTGTACGACGACGGGGCCGGCGGCGCGGCCGCGCTGCGCCGCTACCTCGAGGCGATGGGCGCGACCACGACGACGGTCCAGGGCGACCGCTTCGTGCCCGACGCATCGAGCGCCTCGGTGCTTTTCATCCTCGGCGCGACGGAGGCGATCACGCCGGCGGACGCGGACAACGTCAAGAAGTTCGTCTCCGCGGGCGGCACCGCCGTCGTCGCCACGGACCTCGGCCTCTTGGAGCGACCGCTGCTCGACGCCTTCGACATCCGAATCAATGGGATCGCGAGTCCGGGCACGCATCCGCTCGCCGGCCCGCTCTTCGCCGATCCACCGGCGCGCGCGATCGCCGTCGACCGCGCGGGTTCGCTCTCTCTCGGTGCGAAGGCGCTGTCGCTGGCGACCGACGGGCGCACCACGATCGTCGCCGCGGTCCGCGAGGGCCGCGGCACCTTCTACGTCGTCGCGAGCCTCGGACCGTTCGTTGCCGCGAGTCTGGGGGCGGCCGACAATGCACGCGTCGTGCTCGCTTTCGCGCACGACGCGGTCGCGCGCGGCGAGACCGTGGCCTTCGACGAGTTCCACCATGGCTTCCATCCGAGCACCGACGTCCTCGTGCTGCTGCAGAGCACCTGGCCCGGGCGCGCGCTCGTGTTCGCCTCGATCTGCGGCTTCCTCTATCTCGTGTTGTCGGGTCGCCGCTTCGGGCCGCCCGTGCCGCTGGACCCGCGGCCCGCGCGCTCGAGTCTCGAGTACATCCGCGGCTTCGCCGGTCTGGTGCGCCGCTCGGGCCGCGGCGAGATCGCGCGACGCCGCCTACGCCGCGATCTGCGGAACGGCCTGGCCCGCGCGCTCGGTCTCGATCCCGGCATGCCGTTCGACCGGGTGCTCGCGACGCTGGCCGCGGCGGACCGCGAGCGCGCCGCCGAGGCGCGCGCCGTCGACGACGCGCTCGGCCGTCGCTTGCGCGAGGACCAGCTGCTCCGTACCGTCGGCCAGATAGAACGGATCGTGAGGGCGCGGTGAGCGGACGCGCGCGTGAGGTCGCCGAGCGTTTCCACCGCGACGTGCATCGCGTCGTCGTCGGTCAGGACGAGACCGTCCGTCTCGCGTTCATCGCGCTCGTGCTCGGCGGTCACCTGCTCATCGAGGGAGTGCCCGGCACCGCGAAGACGCTTCTGGCACGTACGATCGCGCGTCTCATCGGCGGCACGTTCAAGCGGATCCAGTTCACTCCCGACCTGATGCCGAGCGACATCGTCGGCACATCGGTCTACGAGATCACGACCAGCAACTTCCGCATCAAGGAGGGACCGATCTTCGCGAACGTCGTCCTCGCCGACGAGGTGAACCGCGCGCCGGCCAAGGCGCAGGCAGCGCTCCTCGAGGCGATGGAGGAGAAGCAGGTCACGCTCGAGGGCGACTCGCGCATGCTCCCGCGCCCGTTCCTCGTCATCGCGACGCAGAACCCGATCGAGTACGAGGGCACCTATCCGCTGCCCGAGGCCGAGCTCGACCGCTTCCTGTTCAAGGCGATCGTGCGTTACCCCGAGTCGTCGGAGGAGCAGGCGATCCTCCGCGCCCACGACAAGGGCCAGCCCCTCGCCCAGGTCGAGAAGCTCGAGCCCTTCGCGAAGGGCGCGCTCGATGAATGCGCGGCCGAGGTCGAGGCGGTCACCGTCGAGGACTCGGTGTTGCAGTACGTCGTGCGCATCGTCGAGGAGTCGCGCAAATCGACGGACCTCCTGCTCGGCGCGAGCCCGCGCGCCGGCGTGCATCTGCTGCGCGCGGCCAAGACCGCAGCTGCTATCGACGGACGCGACTTCGTGACGCCGGACGACGTGAAGTCGCTCGCGATCCCGACGCTGCGTCACCGTCTCGTGCTACGCGCCGAGGCCGAGATCGAGGGCCTCGACGCCGACGCGGTGTGCCGGCGCGTGCTCGCGCGTCTCGACGTGCCCCGCTGAGCCGCATCCCGCTGCCGCGCCCGCGGCTGCTCGCGTTGCTGCTCGCGGCCGCGGTCCCGCTGGCCCTCGGTGGCATCTCCGGCGCGTTCCTCGCTCTCGGCATCGCCGTCATCGCGGCCGCCCTCGCCCTCGCGATCGTCGATGTCCGCGCGACGCCCGCGCCCGCGCGCGTCCCCGTCGCGCGCGTGGCGGATCCGCAGCTGTCGATCGGCGTGCCCAACCGTGTGACGTTGCGCGTGACGAATCCCTTCGCGCGGCCGCTGCGCCTGCTGCTCGCGGACTCGGTGCCGGTGTCGTTCGACGTGGATCGGCGGCGCACGCCGCTCACCGTCGCGCCACGCGAGGCGGGTGAGATCGCGTACGCGGCGCGACCGCATCACCGCGGCACGTTCGCGTTCGGCGACATCCATCTCCGCCTGCGCGGTCCGCTCGACCTCATCGAGCGACAGGGCCGCGTCGCGGCGGCGGCGCCGGCGAACGTCTACCCCGATCTCCATGAGATCCGCCGCTACGAGGTGACGCTGCGCCGCGGTCTCGCGTACGACGCGGGTCAGCGCCGCGCGCGCATCCCCGGCGCCGGGACGGTGTTCGAGCGCCTCCGCGAGTACCTGCCCGACGACGACCCGCGCTCGATCTCGTGGACGGCGACGGCACGGCGCGGCAGGCCGATCACGGTCGAGTACGAGACGGAACGCCAGCAGCGCATCCTCATCCTGCTCGACGCCGGCCGCATGATGTCGAGCACGCTCGCGGGTCTCACCAAGCTCGA
The DNA here is from genome assembly GCA_036000705.1 of Candidatus Limnocylindria bacterium. GTDB lineage: Bacteria > Chloroflexota > Limnocylindria > P2-11E > P2-11E > CF-39. Next base: position 6,596 of record DASYUY010000092.1, read on the forward strand.
CCATGCGGTGAACACCGCTCTCATGCTCAGCTACGTCGCGACCGCGAAGGGCGACGAGGTCGGGCTTCTCGGCTTCGCGGACACCGTGCGCTCGTACGCCGTCCCGCGCCGCGGGCGCAAACAGTTCCTCCGTCTCACCGAGGAGCTGCGCCGCCTCGAGGTCACGACGACCGAGCCGGACTATCGCGCCGCGTTCGAGTTCCTGCGCGCGCGCACCGCGCGACGCGCGCTCGTCGTGCTGTTCACCGATCTCGTCGACGACGAGGCCTCGCGCGCGCTCGTCGCCGCGGTCACGCGCCTCGCGGGGAACAACCTCGTGCTCTGCTGCCTCCTCGCCGACCCGCAGCTCGCCGAGGTCGCGTCGAAGGTGCCCTCGTCGACGACCGAGCTGTACGAGCGCGTCGTCGCGGAGGACGTGCGGGAGGCGCGGGCGCGCGCGCTCGCGATCCTTCGACGCCGCGGCGTGCACACGATCGACGTGCCCGCCGAGCGTCTCACCGTCGCGACGATCCAGCGTTACCTCGAGCTCAAGTCGCGCTTCCTGTGAGCGTGCCGGTGCCGCGCACGTGAGCCGTCCACGTGGCGACCCCAAGAAGTACGAGCAGGACGACGGGTAGCACGCCCGGCAGGGTGGGCACGACCACCGTCCCGAAGATCGCGAGCCAGGTCCCGATGGCGAGCGTGCCGGCTGTCGTCGCCAGGAGGATGGCGCGAGCCGGATGCCTCAGGCGCTCCTGAACCGCCAGCACGAGTGCGAACGCGGGGAACAGGACGAGGAAGTCATAAGGCTGAACGTATGGCGAGACAGTGAGCGCGACGGCCGCGCCTCCAGCGACCCGGACCTCGTCCCGTCGGTCGGCCGACGCGAAGCGGACCGCGATCCCGTACGCGACCGCCGCGATCGCGTACACGATCACGATGCCGACGACCCCCGAGGGAAAGATGCTCGAAGCGAACGCCCAGGTGGTCGCCCAACCGAGACCGATGACCTGGCCGGCGCGCCCGAGCATGGCGCCGAGAGCCTCTGGGTACAGCAGGAGCGCGAGACCATTGACCGCGGCCACCGTCCCGATGGTCCAAGCGAGCGTCCGCCAATCGCGTCGTGCCAGCAGGAGCAGCAGCACGATCACGGCGAGAACGGCGTAGAGATGCGGCTTGACGGCGAGGAGCAGCGCGCCGGCGACGACAGGCGCGACGCGCCGTCGTGTCAGCCCGACGGCGACCAGGACGATCCCGATGACGCCCAGCCCCTCGAAGTGGCCCGCGTGCACGTCGAAGACGAACGGGTGCGAGACGACGCACGCGCACATCGCGAGGGCACGAGTCGTGAATGATCGCGCGCGCATCCAGTGGCCCACGACGACGACGCTCGCGGCCGCGAGCGCAACGAAGAACGCCGCGAGGGCGTTCAGGCCGTCTCGGACGGCGAGCGCTCCGAACGGCGCGAACAGCAAGGCCGTCGTTGGCGGATAGGGCCAAAGGCACACCGGCGCGTCCGGTGAGGGCGCGCAGGCGATGGCCATCTCCCGCGCGAAGATGCCGTATGTGTCACCAGCCGATGCCCACGCGCTCTGGTCGTACGGCGATCCGCCACTGGCTACGAGATGACCCGCGTACCAGAAGCGGAAGGTGTCGCCGACACCGTCCACTGGCCAGATGACCGGGATGAGCAGCGCGAGCAGGACGACGAACGGGGCGTGCGCGAGGAGCCAGCCGGACCTCACGCCGCGGTGGCTGTCGCGGTCGCGCCGCGTCCGATCGCCTTCGGACGACCGACGAACAACACGTAGCCCCAGAGCGCCGCTCCGGTCACGAGGCCGACGGCCCCCTTCACCGCGTCGCTCGCACCGCTGGGTGACACGAATCCCTCGATGACGCCCGCCACGCCGAGCACCGGGATGACGAGCAGCATCACGCGCGACGCCTGGGCACTGCCGAGCCGCAGCGCGTCGCGCCGCGAGCGCTCGCCAGGGCGCAGGATCGCCCACGCAAGGCGCAGTCCCGCGCCACCGGAGAGGAAGATCGCCGACAGCTCCAGCACCCCGTGCCCCGCGATGAATGCGAGCAGGCCGCCGCCAAGTCCGTAGCCCTGCACGACCGCGAAGATCGTCCCGAGCATCGCGCCGTTGGACGCAAGCGCGTAGATCGTGAGCGCGCCCGCAGTGAGCCCACCAGCGAACAGCACGACCGCGACGCGGACGTTGTTCACGATGATCAGAGGGCCGGCGATCGGCCGGAAGCCCTCCGGGATGTCCGTCCAGAGGCGACGCTCCGCGAGCTGCTGTCGCGTCTCCTCCGAGAGCGCGTTCGCGGCCACGTCGGGCAGGAGGAGTCCGACGGCGTACGTCGCCAGCGCGAAGCCCATGAAGATCGCGAAGGCGGCGCCGGTCCACGGCAGGTTCGCGCGCACGGTCGCGGGCAGCTCGCCGAGAACGAAGCGACGCAGGCGACGGCCGCTCGTCGGCGCCTCGCTGTACACGAGCGCGTGTGCCGCGGCGACGAGATCGTTGAGACGCTCGGTCGCGACGTCACGCCCGAAGTCGCGCCGTGCGATCGCGAGATCGCCGGTGGTGACGCGGTAGAGCCGGCCGAGCTCGATGACGTCGTCGGCGCTGAGACGCTCGACGCGTCCGCGCGCCGCGCTGACGAGCTGCCCGAGCCGCGCCCAGCGCGCCCGGCGGTCCTCGATGAACCGATCGATCGTCACGGCGCGAACGTACCATGTGTCGATGGCCGTCTCGCTCGGGCGGCTCGAAGTTGAGACCGCCGATCACGTCGTCCTGCGCTACGACCTGGCCGGTGGCGGGAATCGCGGGTTCGCCGCCCTCGTGGACTTCATGCTCGCGACACTCATCTTCATCGGCGCGTTCTACGTGTTCACCCAGGTCGCGAACGCGGTCGGTGTCCAGACGGCGTCGCCGTACTTCGGGATCGCCACACTCCTCACGTTCGCGATCGCGTGGAGCTACTTCATCCTCTTCGAGTGGCTCGGCAACGGCCAGACGATCGGGAAACGCATGTTCGGACTCCGCGTCATCGCCGACGATGGAGCGCCGGCGGGCTTCATCGCGATCCTCGTCCGAAACCTCGTCCGCGTCGTCGACTTCCTCCCCGGCTTCTACGGCCTCGGCCTGCTCGCGATCGTCGTGTCGTCGCGCTCGCAGCGTCTGGGCGATCTGGCCGCGGGCACGTTCGTCGTTCGCGCGCCGCGGCCGCGGCTCGATTACTTCTCGCTCCGGACCGTGACGCCGCTCGGCGCCGGCGCGCAGGTCGAGGTCCGCGTCCTGCCGGGCGAGGCACAGCGTCTGGTGCGGGAGTTCGTCGCCCGCGAGGGCAAGCTCGCGCCGGATCACCGTGCGCGGGTCGCGAAGCAGCTCGCGGACCGCCTTCGTCCCTACGCGCGCGACGTCGATCCTGGTCTGAGCGACGTCGAGCTGATCCGGGCCATCGCACGCTCACTCCGGGCGAGCGGCGGAGAGCGCTGATGGACCTCGTCTGGTTCGGGCTCCTCGTCGTCGGCGTCGCCGTCCTCGGCATGCTCGCTGGCGGCGGCCGCAGCCGCGAGGACATCCGGGCGCGCCGTCGCTGGGACAGCGCCTTCGAGCACGACAGCCGCCGCCTGAGCCGCACGGACGCCACCGGCATGCTGATGTGCCGTTCCTGCGGCACGAGCGCGTCGGAGCGGGCGGGACGGTGTCCCCGCTGTGGCGCGCTGCTCTGACTGCCGTACGCGCTGGCCGGCTCTCTAGACTGGAGGTATGACCACGATCACCCACCCCCCTGGGGAGGGGGTATCGTCGCTTGACCGGCGCGACCTCGCCATCACCGGCATGACCTGCGCCTCGTGCGTCGCGAGCGTGGAGTCGGCGCTGCGCGGGGTCAGCGGCGTGAAGAGCGCCGATGTGAACCTGGCGACCGAGCGCGCGAGCGTGCAGCTCGATCCAACACGCGCGGACCTCCCCGCCCTGGTCCGCGCCGTCGAGCGCGCGGGCTACGGCGCCCTCGCCCTCAGCTCCGATCAGAAGGAGCGCGCGGCCGTCGAGGACCGCGAACGCGCCGCGCGGCGCGCGCAGCTCGCGTCGCTCCGGCGCCGTCTGATCGTTTCCGCCGTGCTCGGCGCGCTGACGATGATCGTCTCGATGTCCGATCTCGTCATCGGAGGGATCCTCGACGAGCGGCTACGCGCATATCTCATGTTGGCCCTCGCGACGCCGGTGCAGCTGTGGGCCGCGGCGCCCTTCTACGTGAACGCCGGGGGTGCGGCGCGGCATCGGCAGGCGAACATGAACACGCTCATCGTCGTCGGCACGACCGCCGCGTACGGGATCTCGGCGATCGCGACGTTCCTCCGACCTCTCTTCGTCGACGCGGGCCTTGAGCCGGGCCAGTACCTGTACTTCGAGACCTCGTCGGCCATCGTCGCGCTGGTGCTCGCCGGTCGATATCTCGAGGCGCGCGCCAGGGCACACACTTCCGACGCGATCCGCGGCCTGCTCGCGCTGGGCGCGAAGTCCGCGCGCGTCCGGCGACCGGGCGGAGCGGAGGAGGACGTGCCGATCGATCAGCTGCAGGTCGGCGACGTCATCATCGCGCGGCCCGGCGAGACGATCGCGACCGACGGGCTGGTCATCGCCGGCGACTCCGCCGTCGACGAGTCGATGCTCACCGGCGAATCGATCCCGGTCGAGAAGCAAGCAGGCGACGACGTTGCCGGTGGGACGCTGAACACGAGTGGCACGCTGCGCTTCCGCGCCACGCGCGTGGGCGCCGACACCGCCCTCGCGCAGATCGTGCGCCTGGTGGAGGAGGCGCAAGGATCGAAGGCACCGATCCAGCGCCTGGTCGATCGCATCGCATCGGTGTTCGTTCCGATCGTGTTCGCCGTCGCGGCGGCTGCCGCGGTCGCGTGGTGGATCCTCGGACCAGAGCCGCGCTTCGCGCACGCGGTGACCGCGTTCATCGCGGTGCTGATCATCGCGTGCCCGTGCGCGCTCGGCCTCGCGACGCCGACCGCGATCATGGTAGGGACGGGCCGCGGCGCGACGCGCGGCATCCTCATCAAGAGCGCGCAGGCGCTGGAGATGGCGCAGCAGATCGACGTCGTCGCGTTCGACAAGACCGGCACGCTCACCGTCGGGCGGCCTGAGGTCGTGGACTGGGTGACCTGCGCGGGAATCGGCGAGGCCGAGACGCTGCGACTCCTCGCGAGCGCGGAGCTGCGCTCAGAGCATCCGCTTGCGGCCGCGGTCGTCGAGCACGCGCGCGCGAAGGGGATCGATCTCAGCGAGCCGACGACGTTCGAGGCGATCGCCGGCAGCGGAGTGCACGCGCTCGTCGACGGCCATGACATCTGGATCGGCAACGCCGCCCTCGCGCGCGCACACGGCTTCGCCGGCCTGGGCGACGGCATGCTGGCGCACCACCAGGCCGAAGGACGCACGACGCTCGTCGGGACGATCGACAGTCAGCCCGGCGCGGTGCTCGCGGTCGCGGACGTCCCAAAGGCCGCGGCGGCCGATGCGATCAAAGAGATCCGCGCTCTCGGTCTGCGCACGCTGCTCGTGTCCGGCGACACGCGCCGCACCGCCGAGGCGATCGCGAAGCAGCTCGGCATCGACGACGTGCGTGCCGAGGTGTGGCCCGAGGCGAAGGCCAAGGTCGTCGCGGAGCTGCAGGAGCAGGGACACCACGTCGCGATGGTCGGCGACGGCGTTAACGACGCGCCCGCGCTCGCGCGCGCGGACCTCGGCATCGCGATCGGCAGCGGAACGGACGTCGCCATCGCGACTGCCGAGATCGTCCTCGTCGGTGGCGACCCCCGCGGCGTGCCACGTGCCCTGCGGCTGGCGCGGCGAACCGTCGCGACGATCCGACAGAACCTCTTCTGGGCGTTCTTCTACAACGTCGCGCTCATTCCACTCGCGGCCGGCGCGCTCTACCCGTTCACGGGCTGGCTGCTTTCGCCGGTCCTCGCCGCGGCGGCGATGGCGGTCTCATCCGTGACCGTCGTGTCGAACTCGCTGCGCCTGCGTACCGTATCCATCGACAAGTGATGGTCGGGCGCCTTCTCCTCTTCGCGGCGATCGTCGCCACCGCCTGCGGTCCGGCGGCCGGCCCGGATCTGTCTTCGGCCTCGCGTTTCCCGGCGACGAGCGCGCCGAGCACACGGACGACGGCGCCGACATCGACCACCAGCGCGATGGCCGGCGCGACACCCGACGTCGCCGCGGTGAAGCTCGTCGAGTTCCCTGTCGGACGCGGTCAGGGCCCGCATGACGTCGCGCCCGCGACGGACGGCGGCGTCTGGTACACGGCGCAGCGCACCGGAGAGCTCGGCTATCTCGACCCGAAGACCGGCGCGACGCGCATGGTGAAGCTCGGCAGCGGCTCCGCGCCGCACGGCGTGATTGTCGGTCCGGATGGGAGCCCGTGGATCACCGACGGCGGCCTCAACGCGATCGTGCGCGTCGACGCGAGAACGAACGAGGTGACGCGCTATCCGCTGACGGGACCGAACGTCAATCTCAATACCGCGACGTTCGACAAGAACGGGACGCTGTGGTTCACCGGGCAGAGCGGGTATTACGGCTATCTCAAGGAGGGCCGAGTGACCGTCCTGTCCGCGACCGGCGGCCCGGGTCCGTACGGCATCAGCACCTGCCCCAACGGGAACGTCTACTACGCCTCGCTCGCTGCGAGCCAGGTCGGCATGATCAACCTCGCCTCGACGACGATGGCCACGGCCGATCCACCGACGAAGGGTCAGGGCGCGCGCCGCGTATGGTGCGACAGCCGCAGCAACGTCTGGATCAGCGAATGGAATGCCGGTCAGGTCGCGCAGTTCCAGACCGAAGGTGGCTACACGTCGTGGCGCGAGTGGAAGCTCCCCGGGGCGAACCCGATGGCGTACGCGGTGTACGTCGATGACCAGGACATCGTGTGGCTCACGGACTTCGGCGCGAACGCGATCGTCCGCTTCGACCCCCGCACCGAGACGTTCACGTCGTATCCGCACGCGCAGCCGAATGCGGCCGTGCGCCAGCTGCTCGGACGGCCGGGCGAGGTCTGGGGGGCGATCTCGGGTCAGGACAAGCTGCTGCTCATCCGCACGCGCTAGCCGCACACTCGCGTCCGATGCGTCGCGCCGCCCTCGCTTTAGTGCTTGCGATCTCCTGCACGCAGCCGCCCTCGCCATCGTCGAGTCCCGCGAGTCCGTCCCCGGGCGCGGTCGCTACACGGTCGCCCGTCGTGGTGACCGCGCCGCCGACCCAGTCGACGGCCAATCCGCTCGGGATCGTGCAAGCGATGCCGCTCGGACCGCTGAGCGGGAGCTGGGTCATCGCGCTGCGTGAGACGCAGCAGGTCGACGGCTACGTGCGCGTCGAGGTGATTGCGACGCCTTTCGGCATCAGTTCGCCTCGCGTCGCCGTGAGCTTCGTGCAGCCGTCGGGTGGCGTGAACCTTCCCGCTCCGAACGGCATCGGCGGGCAGCTATCGCCGGACGGACGGAGCATCGTCCTCGGCGTCGAAGGGCGTACCCGCGGTGGCGAGCTGTTCGTCGTGGACCTAGAGATGGGCAGGGCGCGTTCGCTTGGTGAGGGCGTCATGCCTGTGTGGGGCGGCGCGGGGATCGCGTTCCAGCGGCGCCATCCGACCGACGTCTATGGTGCGGGAACGAGCTGGATCATCGACCCGGCCGGCGGCTCCCCCACGCACATCCCAGACGACGCTGTGCCGCTTCTGTGGCACCGCGACTCGCTGGTGGTCGCCACGGTGACGGGCCTCGAGATCCGCGTGCCCGCCGATGCCCGCAGCGGATTCCCGATCCCGGCGAAGCTCGACAACGGGCCGGTGGGAGAGCGTCCGGTGAGCGATCGCGCAGCGTCGGGAGTCACAGTGCTGGCGGTGCCGACGTTCACTGGGACCGACATCGCCGCCACGCATCGCATCGAGGTCGTCAGCACGCCCGGCGCAGGCACGCGCGAGACAGTCGCGTCCGCGGAGGGCTCGTTCCTGGAGACACGGTTCGCGGAGCCGCGCTGGAACCCGAATCCCGAGGTCCGCCAGATCCTCTACCGCCGCGAGGGAAGCCGCGGACGCGCGCTACGCATCCTCGACCTCGGTGGCGGCCGTGATCTCGTCGCCACGACGCGCGGCGTCCCTCGACGCGCGGCGTGGTCGCCGGACGGCGAGCAGGTCGTGTACACGACCGATCCACTCACGGCCGACGGTCCCGCGACGCAGGTGCGCTCGATCCGGCCCTTGAGCGGCCGCGACGACCTCCTGCTCCTCGAGACAGAGCTGGGTCAGACGCAGTCATTCCGCGACGTCGCGAGCTTCGACTACGGTCCACCACGGCCGCCGTGATCAGCGCGGAGCCGCTACCAGACGAGCGCCTCGCGCGGCACGTGCGCCAGATCCGTCGCCGTCCAGTCGGCCGCGGAGAGCTCCTCCGAGCTGAACGATGTCGTGACCCCGAGGCAGCGCGTGCCCGCGGCCTTCGCGGCCTGCACGCCGTTCCGGGCGTCCTCGATCACCAGGCAGCTGTCCGGTGAGAGGACCAGCCTGCGGCAGGCCTCGAGGAACATGTCCGGCGCGGGCTTCTTCCGCATGACGTCGCTGCCGGTCACGATCGCATCGAAGTAGGCGCGCGGGAGTGCGATCTCGCGCAGGTTCGCCTCGACCTTGATCGTGTCGGAACCGGAGGCGACGGCGAGCTTGAGGCCCCGCCGTCGGCATGTCGCAACGAACGCGCGCACGCCGGGCAGCGGCCGCAGCTTGCCGCGGATGAGCTCGTCGTAGATCTCGTACGTCCGCGCCTTGTCGCGTGCGGGATCGAGCCGGATGGCGCGCGCCTCCGCGACACCGCCGATGAAGCGGTCCTCGCCGGCTCCGATGAACGGCCGGAACTCCTCGGGCCGCACCGTGAAGCCCTTCTCGGCGAACATCCGGGTGGCGGCCGCGGCGATGAACGGCTCCGAAAGCACCAGCACGCCGTCCATGTCGAAGATCACGCCGCGCAGCCGATCGCTCGTCACATTCGATATTTGACACTCCCACGGCCGGGCGATGGAATGGAGTCGCATGGCTACCGCTGAACAGACCTTCCCGCTCGCGCGACCCCGTTACGCGGGGGTCCTCGAGTGGATCACGACGACCGACCACAAGAAGATCGGCGCGCTCTACCTGTTCACGACGTTCTTCTTCTTCCTGTCCGGAGGTCTACTCGCCCTCGCGATGCGCACCCAGCTCGCGACACCCGACGGCCAGATCCTCACCGCGCAGCAGTACAACGCCGCGTTCACCATGCACGGGACGACGATGGTGTTCCTCTTCGTCGTGCCGGTGTGGACCGGGTTCGCGAATTACATCATTCCGTTGCAGCTCGGAGCGCGCGACATGGCCTTCCCGCGCCTCAATGCGCTCTCGTACTGGCTGCTGCTGTCGGGCGGGGTCCTCCTCTACTCGAGCTTCCTGGTCGGCCCGCCCATGGCCGGTTGGACGTCGTACGTCCCGCTCTCGACCAAGCCGTTCTCGCCACAGCTCGGCCAGGACCTCTGGATCATCGGACTCACCGTCCTTGGCTTCTCGTCGATCTTCGGCGCGCTGAACATGATCGTGACGATCTTCTCACTGCGCGCGCCGGGCATGACCTTTCACCGCATCACTCTGTTCGCGTGGAGCGTCCTCGTGACGAGCTTCCTGCTCGTCCTCGCGATGCCGTTCCTCACCGTCGCGGGCGTGCTGCTGCTCTTCGATCGCCTCGCCGGGACGAACTTCTTCTCGGTCGGCGAGGGCGCCGACCCTCTCTTGTGGCAGTACCTGTTCTGGTTCTTCGGCCACCCCGAGGTCTACATCATGATCCTGCCGGGGTTCGGCGTGATCAGCGAAGTCCTCCCGGTGTTCTCGCGCAAGCCGATCTTCGGCTACAAGATGATCGCGTACGCGTCGGTCGCGATCGGCTTCCTCTCGTTCGGCGTGTTCGTGCACCACATGTTCGTTGCCGGGATCGACCCCGCGCTGCAGGTGTTCTTCATGGCCTCGACGATGCTCATCGCCGTGCCGACCGGTGTGAAGGTGTTCTCATGGGTCGGCACTCTGTGGGGCGGATCGCTGCGGTTCAAGGCAGCGATGCTCTTCGCGCTCGGGTTCCTCGCGGTCTTCACGATCGGTGGGATCTCGGGGGTGTTCCTCGCCTCCGTACCGGTGGACATCCAGCTCTCCGACACGTATTACGTCGTCGCGCATATCCACTACGTGCTCGTCGGCGGCGCCCTCTTCAGCTTCTTCGCGGCGGCCTATTACTGGATCCCGAAGATGAGCGGCCGGCTCATGAGCGAGAAGCTTGGGACGATCCAATTCCTCATCTTCTTCCTCGGCTTCAACCTCGCGTTCTATCCCATGCACCAGCTGGGCATCGAAGGGATGCCGCGACGCACCTATCACTACGTCCAGTCGCCGGAGTGGGGACTTCTCAACCTCGTCGCCACGATCGGCGTCTATCTGATCGCGCTGTCGGTCACGATCTTCATCTTCAACTTCATCTCGAGCATCGTGATGAAGGGCGGGAAGATCGCGGACGACGATCCGTGGGAGGGCGACACGCTCGAGTGGGCGACGAGCTCGCCGCCAGCGCCGTACAACTTCATGCGCATCCCGGTCGTGCACAGCGCGCGCCCCTTGAAGGAAGACGTGTCCCACTAGAGGGAGCACGTCGTTGGAAGTCCGCATGAGCTTCGGCCCGCGTTACCGCGCTCTGGTCTACGTCACGCTCGCGTTGTCGTTCCTCGTCGTCGTCTGGGGCGGCGTCGTGCGCGTGAGCGGGTCGGGTCTGGGCTGTCCCGATTGGCCGCTCTGTCATGGGCAGTTCCTGCCCGGCCTCGACACGGCGACGCGCATCGAGTGGTTCCACCGCTTCCTCGGCGTCGCCGGCGGTCTCAGCCTCATGGCCCTCGTGCTCGCCACGATCGCCGCGCACCGTGGCCAGCGTCGCGTCGTCGCGCTCGCGCTCGCGGCCGGTGTCCTCTACGTGTTCCAGGCCGTGCTCGGCGGGATCGTCGTGCTGCTCGAGCTGCCGCACACCTGGGTGACCGCGCACTTCGCCAACGCGGAGGTCCTCCTCGCCGTCCTCACAACGCTCGCGGTCGCGGTCCGGTGGCCATCACTCGTCGCCGCGGGCGAACGCGGCGCACCGTGGACGGCTCTCCTTGTGGCCGCGGCGGTCGGCACCTTCGTGCTCATGCTCACCGGTGCGTACGTGCGCGGGGCGGACGCGACCACGGCGTGCACGACGTGGCCGCTGTGCGATGAGGGGGCGTTCCCGGCCTTCGGCGCGCCCGCGCTCCACATGGCGCACCGCTGGGTCGCGGCCGTCGTCGGTGTCGTGTTGCTCGTCGCGTGCTGGCAGGCCTGGCGCCACCGTCGCGAGTCGGCAGGCCTCGGCGCCCTGAGCGTCCTGACCGCCGTCGCGTTCGCCGCGCAGGTCGCCGTCGGCGCGGCGAATCCGCTATCTGGCTTCTCGGCCTGGGCGCTGGGTGCGCACCCCGCGCTCGCGTCGCTCGTGTGGTGCCTGACCGTCGCCCTGACCGTGGTCGCGTGGCATCCGACGCTGCCGTCGCGCGAGCTCGTGTCGGACATGGTCGCGCTCACCAAGCCCGCGATCATGTCGCTGCTGCTGCTCACCGCGATCGGCGCGATGTTCCTCGCTGCCCGCGGCGTCCCGCCGTTCCAGCTGCTCGCCGCGACGCTGGTCGGTGGAGCGGCAGCGAGCGGTGGCGCGTCGGCGCTGAACCACTACTTCGACCGCGACATCGACGAGCTCATGCGGCGCACGCGCCGCCGTCCGTTGCCGTCGCACCGAGTGCCCGATGAGTGGGCAGTCGGTCTCGGGATCGTCCTGAACATCATCGCGTTCGCCGTGCTCGCGGTCTTCGCGAACATCCTCGCCGCCGCGCTCGCGACCTGTGGCACGCTCTTCTACATTCTCGTCTACACGCTCTGGCTGAAGCGCTCGACCGTGCAGAACATCGTCATCGGTGGCGCGGCCGGCGCGATCCCGCCGCTCGTCGGCTGGGCCGCGGTCACGGGATCGCTCGACCTCGAGGCCTGGCTCCTGTTCGCGATCATCTTCTTCTGGACGCCCGCGCACTTCTGGGCGCTCGCGCTGCTCATCAGCGACGACTACAAACGCGCCGGCATCCCGATGCTTCCCGTCGTCCGCGGCGAGGAGGCGACGACGTGGGGGATCCTCACGTACGCGCTGTCGCTCGTGCCGCTCTCACTGCTGCTGTTCCTGGGTGGCGGGCTCGGGCCGCTCTATCTCGTCGTGGCCGTCGGCCTTGGACTCGTGTTCGTCGGCTGGGCGGTGCGCCTCATCCGCGCGGCCGCCGCTCGCCGTCGCGCGATCGCGCGCGGTCTCTACATGTACTCGCTGCTGTATCTCGCGCTGCTCTTCGTCGCGATCATGGTGGACAGCTCATTGAGGCTGTAGCTGTCGTCGTCGCCGTCCTCGCGGCGGCGGCGTACGCGCGCGGCGTGCGGCGGATGAAGCGCCGGCGGTGGCCGGCTTGGCGCACCGGGGTCTTCTTCCTCGGGATCGCGACGCTCCTCGCCGCGCTCGTCCCGGCCCTGGAGGTCCTCGCCGCCGACCTCTTCAGCGTCCACATGCTCCAGCACGTGCTCCTGACCACCATCGCCCCGCCGCTCCTCTTCATCGGCCAGCCGGTGCGGCCGCTCCTCCTGGGTCTGCCCGGCCTCCTTCGCGCGCGCGTCGTGCGGCCGCTCGCGCGCAGCGGGCCGGTCCGCGCGGTCGTCCACCTCCTGCGGCATCCGCTCGTCGCGGTGCTCTTGTTCGTCGGCGGCGTCTACCTCTGGCACTGGCCGGCCCTGTACGACGCGGCGGTCGAGGATGCCCGCATCCACGTCCTGGAGCACGCGCACTTCTTCGGTGCGGCGATGCTGTTCTGGAGCGTCGTCATCGATCCGGTGCCGTTCCGCGGGACGCTGCCGTACGCGGCCCGGATCATCTATCTGCTGCTCGCCGGAGCCGCGCAGAACACGCTGCTCGGCGGGATCCTCTCGTTCTCGACACGGCTGCTGTATCCGCACTACGCGGAACGGACCGCTCGCTACGGCCTCGACGCGCTCACCGATCAGCGGATCGGTGGCGCACTCATGTGGGTCGTCGGCGACGCGGTGTTCCTGCTCGGCGTGTCGCTGGCGTTCTTCCGCTGGCTCGCGGACGAGGAGGAAACGCAGCGTCGTCGCGAGCGCGGTACGCTGCGACCGTGAGACGCATTTCCCTCGGGCTGCTGCTGGGCCTCGCCGTGACCATCGCGGCGTGCGCCCCGGCCTCGGAGAACATCCCCGCGGACGTCGACGTGGCGGTGCGTATGCAGGACTACAGGGTGCTGCTGAGCGTCGCGACCGTGAAGCCGGGCATGGTCCGGTTCGGCATCAAGAACGAGGGCAACATGGAGCACTCGTTCGAGCTCATCAAGACCGACCTCCCGTTCGATCAGCTCCCGACCGCGGACGCGAAGGCGAAAGAGGATGGGCTGATCAAGCAGGTGAAGAGCCTGCCGGTCGGCAAGGTGTCGGTGGTGAGCGCGGATCTCGCGGCGGGGAAGTACGTGGTCATCTGTAACATCGCCGGTCACTATCAGCTGGGGATGCGAGCGGCGCTAACGGTCCAGTGACCGCGAGGTCACTTCAGCGTCTGCAGGAACAGCACGAGGTCGTGGATCTGCTCGTCCGATAGGTTGAGATTCGGCATCAGCGTTCCCGGTTTCACCGCGGGGGGGTTCTTGAGCCACTTCGTGAGGTTCTCCTCGTTCACCGGCGACAGCACGCCGCCCGCGATGCTCTTCTTGCTCATGAGATGCGTCAGATTGGGCCCGATCTTTCCCTGGGCCGTGGTCTTGTCGATCGTGTGACAGCCAACGCACGGGAGCGAGAAGAACAGCTCGCGTCCGACCTTCGTCTTCGGGTCGAGGAAGACGTTCGCGTCCTTCACGGCCTGCTGTGCCCAGGCGGCGTACTCGTTCTGTGGATGGGCGACGAGAGTGATGAGCATGTCTGCATGTCCGTCGCCGCAGAACTCGAGACACTGACCCTTGTAGGTCCCCGGCTTGTCGGCCTGAATCCACAGCTCGGTCGCGCGGCCGGGCACGGCGTCCTTCTTGCCGCCGACCGATGGGACCCAGAACGAATGGATGACGTCCTTCGAGGACAGCTCGATGCGCACCTTGGTGCCGACCGGGATGTGCAGCTCCTCACCGGTCTGGAGATAGCCCTCGAGCAGCTTGAAGCGGTCCTCGTGCGGGTAGCTGAACGTCCAGGTCCATTGGCTGCCCTGCGCCTGGATGACCATCCCCACGTCGCCGCCGCGCGTGTTGTTGATGAAGTCGAGCTTCTGCCACGAGAGCACCGAGAAGCTCACGACCATGATCGTCGGGATCACGGTCCAGGTGAGCTCGAGGAAGTTCTGCCCGTGGAACTGTTTTGCGACGTGCCCCGGCCGCTCCCGGAACTTGATGCCCGCGTAGATGATCCCGCCGTCCACGATCGCGAGCACCACGACGGCGGCAACGAACATGATCCAGTAGAGGTCGGCGATCGCCTTCGCCTGCGGGCCCTGCGGATCGTTCGGCCAGGGTCCATCGGCGAGCGCGACAGTCGATGAGAGGAAAGCGATGACGAGCGCGACGATGACGCCGAGGGCCACGCGTATGCGCACCGGGAACATCGCGACAAAGACTAGGGCGTCATTTCGACACGCGCCAATCGGCCCCATATGCTGTCGCCGTGTCCCGACACCACGAAACGTCAGCGGCGGAGGAACACGAGCCGCACGCACCAGCGCCGAGCCCTTCACCGGCGATCATCGGCCTCGGCGTGACGATCCTCTCGTTCGGGATCCTCTGGGGCCTGTGGCTCATCGCCCTCGGCGGCGCCATCCTCGTGATCGGGATCGCCACCTGGCTCATCGATGACGCCCGCGCGTACGTCGCGGCGGGCGACCGCGACACCGGCCACGGCAGTCACTAGGCCGTGAGGACGCGCATCGACGAGCGGCCCATCGTCCGTGGGCGCCGCGAGCGTCCGCGTGACCGCCTCCCGACGAACGACACCGGACTCGAGGCCCAGCCCGGGCGCTTCTCGCACGGCATGTGGGCCTGCATCCTGTTCGTCTCGACCGAGGCGATGTTCTTCTTCGCGCTCTTTACCACGTACTTCTTCCTGCGCGCGCGTATCCCCGAGTGGCAGCCGATCTTCCAGCGATGCGCGGAGGAATGCGAGAAGCCGCACTGGAACTCGACCGCGAGCATCTTCGGCGCGACCCTACCGCTCGTCGCGATCAACACCATCGCGCTGCTCGCGTCGAGCGTCACCATGCAGCTCGCGGTCAACGCCATCAGGAAGGGCGATCGCCGGAGTCTTCGCAACTGGCTCATCCCCACGGTGGTGCTGGGCGTCTGGTTCATCAGCGGCCAGCTCTACGAGTACACGCGCCTCGGCTTCCTTCCCGACAACGGCATCTTCGCCGCGGTGTTCTTCACGCTCACCGGATTCCACGGCGCGCACGTGACCGGCGGCATCCTCATGAACTCATTGGTGCTCTTCCGCACGGTCAAGGGCCAGTTCAGCGCGCAGCGGCACCTCGCCGTCGAGGCCGCGTCGATCTACTGGCACTTCGTCGACGTGGTCTGGATCGGCCTCTTCACGATCATCTACATCATCGGCTGAGGCGGTGCCGGTCTAGTCGGAACCCGCGCCGATCAGCGCGCGCAGGTCGTGCAGCAGCCACGTCGGCGGATCGCTCGAATGCAGGATCGCGCGCTCGCGACCGCGGCCATCGATGAGGTAGATCGCGTCGTTGTGCTCCACCGCGCGCGCGCCGGATGAGGCGAAAGAGCCGATCCCGTACAGCGCCCAGACCGCCTCGAGCTGCGAACGCGGTCCGATGAGGTAGTGCCAGCGCTCGCTCAGGTCGTGCGCTTCGGAGAACTCGCGGACGGCGGCGGGCGTGTCTCCCTCAGGATCGACCGAGACCGCGACGAACTCGACCTTCGACGCGTCGTCGCCGAGCGAGCGCTGCGCCGCACGGAACTGGCCCGCGGTCAGCGGACACACGTCGGGGCACTTCGTATACAGGAACGCCATCGCGATCGCGCTCTTTCGCAGCGACGAGAGCGTGAGGCTCTTGCCCGTCAACCCGTCGGTGAGCGTGAAGTCGGGGGCGTCCTTCTTCTCCAGCTCGGTGCCGAAAAGCCGATCGTCGCCGCAGGCCGAGATCACGAGCGCGGACGCCAGCGCGAGCACGACGGCGCGGATCACCGATCGAGCATATGGCCCATCATCGAAAAGATGCCCCCACTCGCCGTCAGTGCCGGCTACGTCTTGCTCATCGCGCTCTGGGGCTCCACCTGGGCCGCGATCAAGGTCGGCGTCGAAGCGGTTCCCCCGTTCGTCTTCGCCTTCGAACGCGCCACGGCCGTCTCGATCGTCCTCATCGCGCTGTCGCTCGCGATGCGCCATCCGTTCCCGCGCGACCGTCGCGTGATCCTGTCCGCCGTGGTCGTCGGGATCTTCAACACCGGCTCGAGCTGGGCGGTCATCTTCTGGTCCGAGCAGTACGTTCCGAGCGGGCTCGTCTCCGTCTTCGGCGCATCGGCCCCGATCTGGACCGCGCTGCTCGCGCATTTCCTGGTGCGTGGCGATCGACTCTCCGCGACGAAGGTCGTGGGCTTGCTCCTCGGTCTCGCGGGAATCGGTGTGCTCGTCGGCGCGCCGGACACGAGCGGCCGGCCGGAGGCTCTCACGGCGAGCATCCTGCTCGCCCTCATGCCGATCACGTGGGCGATCGGGACCATTCTGCAGGCACGCGAGCTCCGCCAGGGCTCGCCGATCCCGCTCGTCGCCGTCGGCACGTCGGCCGGCGCGCTGTTCCTTCTTCCGCTCGCCGTCGCCCAGGCGGGCGAGGCCGCTAGCTGGAGTCTCGGCGCGGCGCTGGCGTTCGGCTACCTCGTGGTCTTCGGCTCGTGCGTCGGGCTGGTGGTGCAGATGTGGCTCACCCGTCGGCTTCGTCCGACGACGATGACGCTCAGCCAGGTCGTCATCCCCGCCCAGGCGCTCCTGATCGGCGCACTTGCCCTCGGGGAGAACATCACCTGGCGCATGGTCGTCGGAGCGGCACTCGTTGTCGTGGCCGTAGCGCTCAATGCGGTCGCCGGCGGTGGCTCTCGAGCCGAGCCCGCGCCGGTCGCGTCTCCCGCCGACTAGGCCGCAGCCGGCGCGCGGCGATTCGATCCCGGACCAACCCGCCTTTACTTCCACGCGGCTCGCAGCGATAGTCGCCGCGACGGGCCCAGCGACAAATTCGCCGGTGGGGTCGGGAGGACCCCGTCATGTCGCTACGTCGTCTTGTCAAGATCATCGCCATCCTCAGCGCCTTCGCGATCTCGCTCAGCGGACCGCTTGCGTCGACCGCAGTTGCCTGTGATCCCAACGCCGGCGGCGGAGACTGCACTCACCCGTAGGCGCCCATGGCTTAAACGCCGACCGAGACTTTCATAGGGCATCTGGGCCCGCGGACCCCGACCGGCATAGCCCCGGTCTCGGTCCGAAACCAGCAAGTAAAGAGCGAATTGACCCGACGCTTGCCGCGCCGTAAAGTGCCTCCCCGATGCCAGCCGTCCGCTCCGCGATGGTCGCCGATGTCGGCGCGCGCATCCGCTCTCTGCGGACCGCGAAAGGCCTGACCCAGGCGCAGGTCGCGGAACCCAACTACACCAAGGCATATATCTCGATGCTCGAGTCGGGCCGGACACGCGCCTCGATGAAGGCGCTCGAGCACATCGCCGGTGTCCTGGGAGTCAAGCCGTCCGACCTCCTCGGCGGTGTCGCGGCGCCGGCGATGACCCAGTTCCAGCTCTTCGAGGCGCGCCGCTGCATCGAGCAGCACAGGGAGCGAGAGGCGATCCCGATCTTGGAGGCACTCGAGGAAGGCCTGTCGGTCCCCGACCAGCTCGTACGCCTCCGGTATCTCGCCGTCGCGTACAACGCGACGGGTCAACCCAAACAGGCCTTTCCGGTGATCGAGCGCGCACAGCGCATGGCCGAATTGCTCAACGACACCGAGGAGCAGATCCGGGTGAAGTCGGTCCTTGCGAACGCCTATTCGCGGACGTACGCGTACGACGAGGCGACCCGCTTGCTGCGCGAAGTCATCGCCGCCTGCGACGAGGGCCTCGTGAACGATCCGGCCTTCCACTTCCGCCGGCTCGTCGATCTGGCTTTGACGCTCACGAATCAGCGCCAATCGAAGCCTGCCCTCGCCGCGTACGACCGCGCTGTCGAGCTTTCGACCCAGCTCAGCGACAGGCCGAGCCTGGGTGCCGTCTACGCAGGTATCGCGAAGACCTATCAGGACCAAGGCGACCTCGAAGCCGCGATCACCTACAGCCAACGGAGCCTCATGGTCTATGAGGAGCTCGGTCTGCTCGATCAGATCGCGTGCACGCTCGACAACGCCGCGCTCCTGTATGCCGAGTACGGCAACCGGGAGCGCGCGCGTGAGTATCTGAGCCGCGCGGCCACGCTCGCGCTGGAGGCTCACCGAGATGGAACGCTCGCGTCGGTGCGGGCATCCGAGGCTGAGGTCATGGCGAAGAGTGACGCGAGGCAGGCGCTCGAGCTCGCGCAGGAAGCACTCAAGTTCGCACGGAAGGTGGACCAGCCCGACGCGCAGATCCGGCTTCTCGTGCTGCACGGCGAGCTGCGCATGAGCGCGAACGCCGCGGCGGCGCGTCGGCATTTCCAGGACGCGCGTCTGCTGGCCGAGGAGCGCGCGCCGCATCTGCTCCGGGTGATCTTCGATCGCTGGTCCCACGCGGCCGAGTCGACCGGCGACAGCGAAGAAGCCCTCCGGCTCGCGCGCCGTGCGCTGGAGACAGCTCGCACATAGCGCCGCGCCCGGGCCCCTAGCCTCTGTCGCAATGACCCTCACCGCGGCGGTCGTGCGCGAGCGCGTGCGCGGCACGATCCTGGCTCGGATCGGCGACACGCCGCTCGTGCCGCTGCGCCGCGTCGGCGCCGGCCTGCGCGGTGAGCTGTGGGCGAAGATCGAGTCCGCCAACCCCGGCGGCAGCGTCAAGGACCGCCCCGGGCTGTGGATGGTCATGGCCGCCGAGGAGGAGGGACGCCTGCGCGAGAGCGCGGTCGTCCTCGACGCGACCAGCGGCAATACCGGCGTGGCGCTCGCGATGGTCTGCGCGGTCCGCGGCCACGCGGCGCGGCTGGTCATGCCGGACAAGGTGTCGCTCGAGCGGAAGCGCGTCATCCGCGCGTTCGGCGCCGAGCTCGTCCTGACCGATCCGCTCGAGGGTACCGACGGCGCGATCCGCGAGGCGCGCCGCCTCGCCGCGATGGATCACGCGCTCGTCTACGTCGATCAGTACTCGAATCCGGCGAACCCGCGCGCGCACGAGCTCACGACCGGCCCTGAGATCTGGTCGCAGACCGATGGGCGCGTGACGCACTTCGTGGCCGGGGTCGGCACGTCAGGCACGATCGTCGGCGTGTCGGCCGCGCTGCGGCCGCGCGGAGCACGGATCGTCGCGGTGCAGCCGGACGACGCGCTCCACGGCATCGAGGGCTGGAAGCACATGGCGAGCGCGCTGCGTCCGGCGATCTGGGACGAGCGCGTCGCGGACGAGCATCGCGTGATGACGACCGACGAGGCGATCGCGATGACGAAGCGGCTCGCGCGCGAGGAGGGCATCTTCAGTGGTGTGTCCGGCGGCGCCGCCGTCGCCGCGGCCGTCGCGGTCGCGCGGGAACAACCGGGCGTTATCGTCGTGTTGATCGCTGATGGTGGAGAGCGCTATCTGAGCACGCCCCTATGGGAGTGACACTGTGGCTGTGACCGTGCGTCTGCCGGGCGCACTGCGCGACGCGACCGGCGGGCAGACCAAGCTCGAGACGCGCGCGGGGACGCTCGCGGACGTGATCTCGGACATCGAGCGGCGGCATCCCGGCTTCCGCTCCCGCGTTCTCGATGACAGCGGCGCGATCCGCACCTACGTGAACGTCTACATCGGCGACGACGATGCACGGGCGAAGGGCGGCACAGGGGCGGCCGTGCCCGACGGCAGCGAGGTCACGGTCATCCCGGCGATGGCCGGCGGCGCCGCATAGCCGACGCCATACGCCTCCGACCCGCGCTCCGCGACGAGATCGTCGCGCACGCGCGCCAGGAAGCTCCGCGCGAGGCCTGCGGACTTCTCGCCGGACGTGACGGCGGGATCTCGCGGGTCATCCGCTGCGCCAATGTGCATCCGACGCCGACGACGCGTTACGTGATCGATCCACGCGAGCAGCTCAAGGCGTTCCGTTCGATGGATGCCGCGGGCGAGGAGCTGGTGGGGATTTATCACAGCCATCCGGTCAGCCAGCCCTATCCATCGCCGACCGACCGCGCCGAGGCGCACTACCCCGACGCCCTCTACGTCCTCGTCTCGCTGCGGTCCGGCACGCCGGAGCTGCGCGCGTACCGCATCGGCGCGGACGAGTTCATACGCGAGGTCCCGCTCAGCGCGTAAGGTCTTTTTAGCGCGATGCCTCGCGGATGCGCCAGGTCGCCGCGATCGCCGCCGCTTCCGCCAGCGCGGCCTGCTCGTTGGTCGGCTCGACGTAGCGGAAGACGAGGGCGAGGCCCTGCGTCCGTGGGACCGCCGTGAACTGGCGGTACACCACACGTCGTCCTTCATACGTGCCGCCGTACCGGTCATCGACGGTGATGACGCCATTGAGGCGCACGACGGAGCGCTCGCGAAACCCGTTCTCGAGACCCTGACGTTCGGCGATCGAGGCCGAGTCCGCGTACGCGTCGGCCGTCGCGAGTGGCACGCCGCCTGCGCGCGCCACGCGGAGATCCGCGACATCGGATTCGTATCGCGCCGCCTCGCCGCGGGCACCGCTCGTCACGTTCCTCCAGCCAGCGGGCAGCGTGATCGTGAAGTCCGCCGCTTCGAAAACGCTTCCCGTCATCGGCGTCGTCGCGAAGTCCGGCACGAGCTGCGGCGCGACGGCGTACGCCGCGAAGCGCACCCGCGAGATCTGGTCCGGCATGACGAGCGCGCTCGTCGCGAGCATGACGACGAAGGGGACGACGGCCACCCCGGGCGGCAGCAGCGCCCACAGATTGATCGCGAGACCGACGACCGTACGGACCACCGCGAGGAGCGCGACGCCCCCGGCGATGGGCAGGAGCTCCGGCGCGAGCAGCACAAGAACGGCCGCGATCGGCGCGAGGAGCAGCGGCGACAGGGCGAAGCTGAACGCGGTGAACGCCTGGTCGAGCGTCAGATCGCGGCCGCGCAGGAGTCGCGCGGCGTAATACCCGACCGTCGCGACGATCGCGACCGTGACCGCCAGCCGCACGCCGAGGAACACGGAATCGACGATGACCTGGGGCACGAACGCGAACGGGGAGAAGCTCTTCGAGACCAGGATCATCGAATCGATCGCGATGGAAAGGGCGACACCGGCGAGGAGCGCGACGAGAACGCCGGCGATCCCGTAGTGCTCCCGCGCCAGCGACCGGGCGAAATCGAACGGATGGAATAGCGAGCGGAGGATCTCGCCGCGGAACCAGGCAAGCTCCCCGGTGCTCTCCATGCTCGTCTCGAGGGTACGGGCCGCCGGGGGCGCCCGTTCGCCGAGTGCAGCGCGGTTCACAAAAAGACGACCCCCACGTCTGGGGGTCGTCTTCTGTTCGCGTTGAGTACTTCGCGCGCCCGAGCTACAGGCCTCACTTCCGGCCGCGATGTGGGAGATCACACCGGAGTGTGACTCTCTGTCCAACATCAAAACCGCTCGGGAGCGCTCGAGCGGTGTGGCCCCCTTCCGCCGGGGGCGTCATCGATCGACTTGAAGGACTCCGAACAGTTTGTGCAGCCGGACCATCGACACCTCCAGTGACGTTGGTGCTTAGGCCTTTTCTGCTCCGTTCCGCGGAACACCACTGTTCTACACCCGCGCATGGAGTGGTCGTCAAGAGGCCAGTGTCGTAACGCACCGCCGTGCGGTTACCGACTTCCCGGCGGGGTCCGACCGGCCGGGCCGGACATTTTCGGTAGCGGCCGTCCGAGCGCGCGTCAGCGACGCAGTCGCAGAAGGTCGCGGATCTGGTGCGGAACGCTCTTCACTTCGGGCCACCACGACTCCTCGGCATCGACCCCCGCGGCGGTCGCCGCCTCCACGAGCAAGGCGACGGCGCTCCGCAGGTCCGACAGCCGAACGATCTCGGGCACGAAAGCGCGCGAGCCGTCGCTCTGGTTGTGGTAGTTCACGTTCGGGACCGCGATGCCCGTCGCGCTCCAACCCAGTCGCACGAACGCCGACGACTCGCAGGTCCCGCCGGTCAGCAGCGCGCGCTGCGTCGCGATGCCCGCGGCACTGAGTTCCTCGCGCGCGACGCGGAGGAAGCGCTCCGCGTCGTTGTCGAACGTGTTGTACACGTCGCCGGCGCGCACGACGACGCCGCGCCCGGGTGCCGCCTGCGCGAGCGCGCGGCTCGCCTCGAGCGACACGACGACGGCGTCACGTGGCAGCAGGCCGTCCTCCGCGACCAGGCGCGCGCCATAGAGCCCGGTCTCCTCGCCGCGTGTGAAGACCGCGTGGACATCGTGTGGGCGCGGATCGTCGCGCAGGGCAGCCAGCACCAACACGACGACGGCACAGAGCGCGAGGTCGTCGGCGGCACGCAGGTGCAGCTCGTCGCCGCTCACCGCGAAGGGCACCAGGTCCATGACCGCCCACTGCCCGGCGTGCAGCTCGCCGTCGGCGCGCATCCGGCAGTGCCCCGGGGTGTTGTGGACCGCGTCGGGCGCGGCGACGTAGTCGTCCAGCGTCGCCGCGAACGCCGCCGTATCCGCGTCGTCGTGCACCAGCACGGGGACGGCCGATGCGAAGAACTCGGGGTACAGGCCGCCGAGGATCCGCGCGCGCCCTTCGCGACCGTGCGCTTCGATCACCTCGAACGCCGGGTGGTCGGTGTGCGCGACGAGGGCGAGTGCGTGCTTGGCGTCGCCACGCGTGATCCGCGCGGACACCTGGCCGTACACATCTTCGTGGACGGCGAGGCCGCTCTGCTCGAGCTCGCGACGGATCGCGCGAAGCGCGCGGAACTCGTGATATGGCGCGGTCGGCGCCGACGCGACGCGCTCGATCGTGGCGAGCGTCGTGTCGATGTCCGGCATGGAGAGACGCGGCATGCGTCGCGAGGATATCGTCAGCGATCAGTGCTCCGTCTGTACGACACGCGCCGCCGCGTGGTCGTCCCGTTCCGTACGCTCTCCAGTCCGATCACGCTCTACGTCTGCGGTGTCACGCCGTACGACACGACCCACCTCGGGCATGCACGAACGTTTCTCGTCTTCGACGTCCTCGTGCGTCACCTCGAGGCCGCCGGCAGGGCCGTCCGCTACGCGCAGAACGTCACCGACATCGACGAGTCGATCCTGCAGCGCGCGGCTCGCGATCGCGTGAGCTGGCGCGAGCTCGGTCGGCGCGAGGAGCGCGCGTTCCTCGCCGACATGCGCCGGCTCGGCTGGCGCAGGCCCGACGTCATGCCGCACGCGACGCGCGAGATCGCATCGATGCGGCAAATGACCGACGTGCTCGTTGGCAAGGAGTGCGCCTACGACATCGACGGCGGCGTGTACTTCGACACGACGCGCGACCGCCACTACGGCGAGCTGTCGCGCTACTCCGAGGCGCGAATGCGGCGGATCATCGCGTCCCAGGACGACGCCGCCCTCGATGACCCGCAGCGCCGCCACCCGGCCGACTTCGCGTTGTGGCGCCGCGTGCCGAGCGGTCCGACCTGGCCGAGCCGCCACGGTCGTGGCCGGCCGGGGTGGCACATCGAGTGTTCGGCGATGTCGCTGCGGCACCTCGGCCCGCGGATCGACATCCATGGCGGCGGGAGCGATCTCATCTACCCGCATCACGAGAACGAGATCGCGCAGTCCGAGTGCGCGACCGGGAAGCGGCCATTCGTCGGATGGTGGATGCACACCGGACCGGTGCTCCTCAAGGCGGAGAAGATGTCGAAGTCGCGCGGCAACATGGTCTTCGTCCGCACCGCGCTCGAAACGGTCACGCCGCAGGCGCTGCGGCTCTACCTCCTCGATCGCCACTACCGCCTGTCGTTCGATCACGACGAGGCGCGGCTGGTTCGCGCGGGTGAGCGCGCGTCCACGCTGGCGGACGCTTTGGGCCGCGGCGCCGTCGGACCGCTTGGTCGAGACGCGGCGACGCGCGAGGTCCTCGCGGCGCTCGACGACGATCTCGACACGCGGACGGCCATCCGCGCGCTCGAGCGTGGTGCGCGTCGCGCGAGTGCCGGTGTAAAGCGATCGCTGCGTCACGTCGCGCGCCGGGTGCTGGGCATCCTGTGAATCAGGTCAAGCTGCTGACTGGCATCCTCGCGCGCGAAGGCGCGGAGGCGCTCGGCTGGGAGCACGGCCGCCCTGGCGGTGCCGCCGCGCGGGGCCTGCTTCGTCCGGCCGCGCGACGCATCGCGCGCGAGTTCGCGGAGTGCGACGAGATCCTCGCCTCATGCGCGCTTCCCGATGCGGCGCGCTGGATCCTCGGCCACTTCTCGGCGAGCGCGGAGGTCGCCGGTCTCGACCTCGTCCCGCGCCACGGCCCGATCCTTCTCGTCGCGAACCACCCAGGCCTCACCGATGCGGTGGCGCTGATCGCGGCGCTGGACCGGCACGACCTGCGGATCGTCGCGGCGGACTATCCCTTCTTACACGCGCTGCGCGGTCTCGGGCCGCGCCTCATCTTTCTCGGTGCGTCGCAGCTCGGATGGATCCGCGCGGTCGGTCGCGACCTTCGGCGCGGCGGCGTCGTGCTGCTGTTCCCCGCGGGACGTCTCGAGCCGGACGCGGCGGTGCTCGGGCGCGCCGACGCGCTGCTGCCGTGGTCCGACAGCGTCGGTCTCATCCGGCGCATCGCGCCTGAAGCGCAGATCGTGCCGGCAGCGGTGACCGGAGTTCTCTCCGCCCGCGCGTTCGCTCATCCGCTCACGCGCATCCGCCGCGGTGCGCGCGATCGTCAGCGCGTCGCAACGCTGGTCCAGATGATCGACGCTCGGTACCGCCGCGTCACCGCGCGTGTCGCATTCGGTGCGCCGCTTTCCGCATCCGATGGCCACGACGTCGCCACTGCCATCGCGATGCGAGTGCGCGAGCTTCTCGTCGATCCACCGATCGAGTGGATGCCCTTACAGCGGGGACCTTCCGAGCCCGCGACGACGACCGCCGCCTAAGGCGGGCGCCGGTATCCTCTAACTGCACACGCGGCCCGGTCGCCTAGTGGTCCAGGGCGCTTCCCTTTCAAGGAAGAGGTCAGGGGTTCGAATCCCCTCCGGGCTAC
>DASYUY010000093.1:0-3914 GCA_036000705.1 Candidatus Limnocylindria bacterium
CTGTCAGGAGTCGCGCGGGCGGCCGCACCGAGCGCCGCTGCGGTGAGTGCGATCGGCATCCCCCTCGGGCTCGCGACCGGACTCCAGACGGCGCTGCTGCCGGTCGTGACCAAAGAGCGTTTCGGCCAGCTCGCGACGAGCGTCTACGTGATCGGCATCAGCGTCGGCTCGGGCGTCGCGCTCGCAGCCGCAGCGCCGATCGCGGCGGCGACCGGCGGCTGGCGCGCCGCGGTGCTGGCCTTCGCCGCTATCACGGCCCTACTCGCCGTCCCGTGGTTGTTCGTTCGCCGCGGTCCCCAGACAGGCACGGACGAACGAACGACCCCGTCACTCTGGCGGCGCTCGGCGGTGGCGTTGCCCATCGCGATCTTCTCGCTCCAGTCGGCATTGTTCTTTGGTCTCAGCACGTGGTTGCCGAGCGCGTACATCGAGCGTGGCTGGACCGCGACCAACGCGGGCCTCCTCGGGAGCGGCCTGTTGGTGAGCAGCGTCATCGGCAGCGCTGCCATCGGGCCAGTCGCGCGCAGCCGCGAATCGACGGGCCACTGGTTGATCGCCTCCGCGCTGGTCGCGGTCATCGCCTCCTTCGGCCTCGTCGTCGTCCCCGACGCGGGGTGGGCGTGGACGATGCTGGCCGGGGCTTCGACCGGCGCGCTGCTGGTACTCGCACTGAAGCTACCTCTCGACCTCTTCGAGAACGCGCGGGACGTCGCCGCCTTGAGCGGGTTCATGCTCGCGTTCGGCTACTGGACCGGCGGCGCAGCACCTTTCGTGTTGGGCGTCCTACGCGACGCGAGTGGGAGCTTCAGCGCCAGCTTCGCCGCCCTGGGCGCCCTGTCTCTGGGGCTGCTCGTGGTCGCCGTCTGGCTCACCGTGCGTGGTCGGGCAGCGTAGCGACGCAGTCGATCTCGACGAAGACGGTCGGAGAGCCAAGATCGCAGCCCACCGCCGCGCGCGCGGGCGGGTCGTTCGGAAAGTACGTGCGGTAAACGGCGTTCATCCGGTCACGGAGCGAGAGGTCCGACATGAATACGGTGCAACGCACGGCATGGCTGAGATCAGTCCCCGCCTCCGTAAGCAGCGCGGCGATCTTGTCGAGCACGCCGCGTGTTTGCGCCTCGACGTCCGCCCCCTCTGCGAACGACTGCCCCGACACAAAGACGAATCCGTTGGCGATGACCGCCCCCGAGAGCGGGCGCCCCGACCTGCCCTGCGCGCCGACGATGACCTTTCGCATCACCACTCCTCCGTCACGAATTGGAGCCGATACCGCATAGGGTGGCTGGTATCGCGAGAGGCCGCCTTTCGGCGGCCTCTCCTCGTGACTCTGCGTAACCGAGCTCAGTCCTCGGTGGTCTTGGTGAGATCGGCCTCGGTGGGTTCGACGTCGGCGAGGTCCTCGAGCTCCTCGCCGTTCTCGTCGTCCTCGTCGTCGTCGAGGTCCTCGAGCGACAGCTCTTCGGGCGGGAGCGTCGGCAGCTCCTCTTCCTCGTCGGTGCCGAACATCGCCGCCAGAGCGCGCGCCTTCGGCATCCAGTCGAGCTGCTCGCGGCGTGACGGCAGACCGGTGCCCGCGGGGATGAGCTTGCCGATGATCACGTTCTCCTTGAGCCCCAGCAGTCGGTCCTTCTGACCCATCGTCGCCGCCTCGGTGAGGACGCGCGTGGTCTCCTGGAACGAGGCGGCCGCGAGGAACGAGCTCGTCGACAGCGATGCCTTGGTGACGCCGAGCAGGACGGTCTGCGCCGTGGCCGGCTCGCCGCCCGCGGCGATCGTCCGCGCGTTGATGTCCTCGAACTCGAACCGGTCGAACAGCTCCATCGGAAGCAGCTCGGTGTCGCCGGCCTCCTCGATGCGGACCTTGCGCAGCATCTGGCGGACGATGATCTCGATGTGCTTGTCGTTGATGGTCACGCCCTGACTTCTATAGACCCTCTGGACCTCGTTGACCATGTAGCGGTGCACGGCCTCGCGGCCGGAGATGCGCAGGATGTCCTGCGGGTTGGCGGAACCCTCGGTGAGGAAGTCGCCCGCGGAGACCTTCTGACCGTTCTCCACGTTGAGGCGAGCGGTGTGCTCGACCTCGTACGCGCGCTCCTCGACCTCCTTCATGGCGATCGTGATCTTGCCGCTGCCGGCGATGTTCAGCGTGCCCGAGACGGGCGACGGCATGTCGGTCTTGCCCTTCGTCCGGCGCTCCGGCTTCGCGATCGGCTGCCCGGCCGTGACCTCCGCACCGTCCTCGACCGCGAGCACGTAGCCCGCGGGGACGCTGATCGGCACGGTGTAGTCCTGTGAGTTGCGCACGAGGATCTTCCGCGAGCCATCCGGGTCGCGGACGATCTCCGCGACGCCATCGATCTCGCAGATGATCGCCATGCCCTTGGGCACGCGCGCCTCGAAGAGCTCCTCGACGCGCGGGAGGCCCATCGTGATGTCCTTGCCCACGGCCGCGACGCCACCGGTGTGGAACGTGCGCATCGTGAGCTGCGTGCCCGGCTCACCGATGGACTGCGCGGCGATGATGCCCACCGCCTCGCCGGCGTCCACGAGCTTTCCGCTCGCGAGATTGCGTCCGTAGCAGGCGCGGCAGATGCCGTGCTTCGCGTGGCAGCCGAGCGGCGAGCGCAGGCGCACCCGCTTCACGCCGGCCTCGGCGATGACCTTCGCGAGGACGTGGTCGACGTCGTCGCCACGCTTCGCGATGATCGCGCCGGTCTTCGGGTGCACGACCTCCTGCGCGAGCAGGCGGCCGAACATGCGGTCCTGGAAGGGCTCGACGATGCCCGGCTCGTCGGCGCTGACGAAGATGCCGTCCTCGTCACCGCAGTCCTCGATGCGGACGATGACGTCCTGCGCTACGTCCACGAGGCGGCGGGTGAGGTATCCGGAGTCGGCGGTGCGGATGGCCGTGTCGGCGAGACCCTTGCGGCCACCGTGCGTCGAGATGAAGTATTCGAGGACCGACAGGCCCTCGCGGAAGTTCGAACGGATCGGGAGGTCGATGATCCGGCCCTGCGGGTCCGCGATGAGACCACGCATACCGCCGATCTGGCCCATCTGCTGTGTGTTACCGCGGGCACCGGAGGTGGCCATCATGTACACCGACCCGCGGCGGTCGAGCGCGTTCATCATCGAGTGGATGACGTCGCTCGTCGCGTCGGTCCAGATCTTCACCGTGTGCTCGTAGCGCTCCTGCTCGCTGATGAGGCCGCGCTGGAACTGCCGGTCGATCTCGACGACCTTGACCTCGGCGGCGTCGACGGTCTCCTTCTTATCCGCGGGGATGGTGACGTCGTCGATGGAGATCGAGACGCCCGCGTTCGTGGCTGCCGCGAAGCCGAGCGACTTGATGCGGTCGACCACCTCGGCGGTCATTTCGTTGCCGTGGCGCTCGAACACCGTCGTGACGATGTCGCGGATCGCGCCGCGGTCGAGCGTGCGGTTCACGAAGCGCATGTCCTCGGGCAGGATCGCGTTGAACAGCACGCGGCCGACCGTCGTCTCGACGATCTTGCCGCCGAACGGGAACCGGATCGGCGTCTGGTACTTCACGAGGTCCATGT
The DNA here is from genome assembly GCA_036000705.1 of Candidatus Limnocylindria bacterium. Taxonomy (GTDB): domain Bacteria; phylum Chloroflexota; class Limnocylindria; order P2-11E; family P2-11E; genus CF-39. Next base: position 3,567 of record DASYUY010000093.1, read on the forward strand.
CGAACGCCGACTGCACCTCGTTGAAGTCGCCGAAGATCTGCCCGTCGCCGTCGCTCTTGATCGCCGGCTCGAGCGTGAGCCAGTAGGTGCCGAGCACCATGTCCTGGCGGGGCGTGACGACCGGCTGGCCGTCGGCAGGCTTCAGGATGTTGCGCGTCGAGAGCATGAGGTTCTTCGCCTCGGCCTGCGCCGCGGCGGACAGCGGCACGTGCACGGCCATCTGGTCGCCGTCGAAGTCGGCACCGAAAGCCTCGCAGACGAGCGGGTGGATCTGGATGGCGTTGCCCTCGATGAGCTTCGGCATGAACGCCTGGATGCCCAGGCGGTGCAGCGTGGGCGCGCGGTTCA
>DASYUY010000094.1:0-3147 GCA_036000705.1 Candidatus Limnocylindria bacterium
TCCTCTACTCACGCAACATCAAGGGCGCCCTCATCCTCGGGATCATCGGAGCGACCGTGATCGGGATCGCAGTGAACGCGGGCACCGGCGGCGCGACCTACGGCGCCCTTCAGGGCGTCGCGGTGATGCCCAAAACGCTGATCGATACGCCGGACTTCTCCACGATCGGCGCGGTGTTCACCAGCGGCTCGAGTGGCTTCGCCCTCCTCGAGGTGTTCAAGCTCGGATTCTTCGTCGCGATCCTCACGGTCTTCTCGCTCATGCTGTCCGACTTCTTCGACACAGCCGGCACCGTCGTGTCGGTCGCCTCGGAGGGCGGCTGGCTGAAGAAGGACGGGACCATCGATCGCGCCGACCGCGTCTTCTGGGTCGACTCCCTCGGCGCGCTGTTCGGCGGCATCTTCGGCACCTCGAGCAACACGACCTACATCGAGTCGGGCGCAGGTGTTGCCGAGGGCGCCAAGACCGGCCTCGCCAGCCTCGTCACGGCGGCGTTGTTCCTCGTGTCGATCTTCCTCGCGCCGATCGCGGGCATCGTGCCGCCGCAGGCAACGGCGCCGGCGCTGATGCTCGTCGGTTGGTTCATGTTCAAGCCGATCCTCGATCTGAACAAGATCGGGAACATCGACTTCGCGACCGGCTTCGCCGTGCTCCTTACGCTCTTCGTGATGCCTCTCACGTATTCGATCACCAATGGCGTGGGCGCCGGCTTCATCGCCTACTCGCTGCTCAAAGTCGCGGGCGGCAAGAGCAAGGACGTCAGCATGCCTCTGTGGGTCGCAACGGCCGCCTTCGCGATCTACTTCGCGGACCCCTGGCTACGACAGTTCCTACCAAAGTGATCTAGATCGTCCGGCACCTTTCGGACAACGCAGGAGCCCCGCTGAGTGCGGGGCTCCTGTCTTGTTATCGCAGGGGCTCTGCCCCTTCCACCCCGGCCACCGTTAGCGGCTCCGCAGCTTCGACAGCAAGCGCAGGATCTCGAGATAGAGCCAGATGAGCGTGACCAGCAGGCCGAACGCGCCGTACCACTCCATGTACTTCGGCGCGCGCGCGGCGGCGCCGTGCTCGATGAAGTCGAAGTCGAGCACGAGGTTGAGCGCGGCGACGACGATCACCACGACGCTGACGCCGATCCCCAGCCAGCCCGCGCCGAAGATGGCCTCGTGCAGCACGCCGACCTGCACGCCCACGAGGCCGAGGACGAACTGCGCGAGATAAACGACGAAGATGGCGCCGGTCGCCGCCGCGACGCCGAGCTTGAAGTTCTCGGTCGCCTTGATGAGGCCGGACCGGTATGCGGTTAGGAGCGCGAAGAGCGTGCCGAACGTGAGCGAAACCGCCGGCAGCACGATCCCGGGGTACGCGGCCTCCATCACCAGTGATATCGCGCCGACGAAGAGTCCCTCCAGGACCGCGTAGATCGGCGCGGTGATCGGCGCCCACTGCTTGCGGAAGACGGTGACGAGCGCAACGGCGAGGCCTCCGAGCGCGCCTAGCAGCATGAGCCCGTACAGAGCGCGCTGATCCGCGACGACGGCGCCGGCGACGCCGACGATGAGCAGGAGGAACAAGACGTACGTCTTGTTCACCGTGCCCTCGATCGTCATGGCCTCGCCCTCGACGACCGGCGCGAGACCCTTGAACGTGGATTCCCTTAAGGCCGGATTGCCCGAGCGGTTACCAACGAGCTCTCTCACCCCGTCCCTCCTTCGCGCGCGACGAACGCGGTCGATTGTGGCAGGCGCTGCACGCCGCGAACGAGGCCGAAGCACCCCGACAGCATCATCGCGCCGTGCGGCGCCGCGAAATACCAGCCGAGCGGCGCGGCCATGGCACGGTTCGGGCCGGTCACGGCGACGAACGAGAACGGCCCCGCGGCGCGGTAGCGCTCGTCGAGCACGAGCGCGCCGTGCCCGTCGTCGTTGAACACCTCGTCGTGCGTGATCGTGCCGGTGACGAGACGCGCGATGAGACGGTCGAGCTTCTTCGTGTCCATCGACTCGGTGTGGTGCTCCATCACGCCGAACAGCTCCTCGCCGCGGACGAGGAGACCGAGGACGTGCTGGTTGCCGACGTTGACGATGCACGCGCCCAGCTGTGCGGCCTGGCCGACGAGGTCGTCCTCGAGCGCCCCGAGTACGGCCACCGGTCCGGTGTCCGCGACGATCGCGCCCGGGGCGTCGGCCTGTATCGCGCGCAGCCGGGTCAGGTACTCGGGCGGCTCGCGCCAGATGTGATCCGCGAGCGTGCTGCCCGGTGTCAGGAGACGGCGCCAGTGCTCGAAGCGGAAGAGGCGATTGGAGTGCTTGGGCGAGAAGCCGTGATCTTGCGCGGCGACCGCGATCGTCGGCGGCAGCGTGACGTCGTACGGCGCGAGCGCGCCCGCGAGGCGAGCGAGGTCGATGTCGCGCAGCTCGATCGGCACCGCGCTGGCCGGCGCGTCGTCGGTGATGACGATGCCACGGCTGCGCATCAGATCGAGGTCGTCGTGGACGGTCCCGGCCGCACGCTCGGTCGCGTAGACACGCAGGCCGGCTTCGAGATGACGCCAGACCGCGTTCGTCGTGTGATAGCCGCCCATGAGGTTGCCGTGGAGGAACACGTCGCGCCGGGCGTCGCGCGCGGCTGCGATCTTCTTCCCGGCGATCGCCGTGGCCGAGGGCAGGACGAGCTGGACCGCGTTCTCCATGGGCTGCGCCGGGTCGTAGAGGAGGACGTCCATCGTGCCCGCGCCGATGTCGATCGCGAGGATGCGATCGTCGGACATGAAACTGATGCTAACGAGCACGGGACCGAATAGACTTGGCTCACCAACAGACCTCGGGGGAGGTCGCATAGTTTGGTCGAGTGCAGGGGATTGCTAATCCCCCGTACCGGGATTTTCCGGTACCGCGGGTTCGAATCCCGCCCTCCCCGCAGCGTCAAGCCGCAGCCGACGTCTTACTCAGTGGAACCATGTCGCGAGCAAGAACTCGCTTGGGCTGCAGGTTTCTTTGATGCCGAAGGATCAGCGTGCTCCTCTCGACGTCGCGAACGGCCGAGTCGGGAGCGTCAGATGGCGGTATATCAGGCCGGACGGGACGAGATCCCCGACGCCCTTCTTAGATTCAGACGCGCAGTCGGAAATCGCGGCAACATCACCGG
>DASYUY010000095.1:0-3670 GCA_036000705.1 Candidatus Limnocylindria bacterium
GGCGGCGAGATGACCGCGCCGATCCCACCGGCGGAGAGGATCGCGCCCGACGAGTCGCGGTCGTGCCCGGCCTTCTTCAGCATCGGGTAGCAGATCGAACCCAGAGTCACCGTCGTCGCGACGCCGGAGCCCGACACCGTGCCCAGGAGGAACGAAGCGAGGGTCACCGTGCGGGCCGCGCCCGTGGGCCGCTTGCCGGTGAGGGCGAAGGCGAGATCGACGTAGAACTTGCCGGCCTTGGTGTAATCGAGGATCGCGCCGTAGATCGTGAACAGGATGATGAACGTCGCGGCGACCTGCAGCGGCGTCCCGAGCATGCCGTCCAGACCGAGGTACTGGTTCGCGATGATGTCGTCGAGATCCTTCGGCGGTCCGCGGAACGGCCCCGGCATGAAGTCCGCGAAGTACGCGTAGGCGATCGCGACGAGTCCGATGACCGGGAGATGCCAGCCGGTGGTGCGTCGTCCGGCTTCGAGCACGAGCAGCAGGGCCACCAGGCCGAACGCGAAATCAGTCGGCGTCGGTTGTGAAACTCGGTAGATGACCTGCTCGAAGTTGATGAAGATGTAGGCCGTGATCGCGATCGCTCCAGCCGCGGGGATGAGGTCGAGGAGCGTGATGCTCTTCCGGAAGCGCGGCAGCGCCGGGTAGAGGAGGAAGGTCAGGATGAGCGTCCCGGTGAGGAACAGCATCACGTAGATCTGAGGCGTCGTGATCGTCTGATCGAACACGCGGATGCTTGGAACGACGATGCCGGTGAGCGGGATCTGCGCTCCCGCGATCGCGTAGTAGAGCGCGAACACGGTCACGGCGACGGCGATGGCGGTGACGATCCGCCCCCAGACGCCGGTGAGGGTCCGGGTGCGCGCCTCCTGCTCGAACTCCTCGATGAGCTCCTTGGTCTTTTCGTCGGCCAGGACCTGATCGAGGTCCGGTCGGATGACGACCTCGGCGGCTTCCTCGGCGGGTCTCGTCTCGCTCATCGGACGCTGAGGAGCGTCAGCAGGAATGGACGGCGATCCGCGCGGACCCGCACGACTGTCTCGCCGAACCGTGCCAGCAGGTCACAGCTCCAGCGCGGCGTCGCGAGGCGCTGCTGTCCGAGGGGAGCGATGCGGATCACGAGCTCGTTGATGTCGCTGGGCGGCGCATCCGCCGCCCACCAGCCGTTTCCCTCCTGAACGATCGGGACCTCCCAGCGGAAGTACTCGATCGAGCGGACGTCCGGCGAGCGAACGCGCAGCAGATCGATGCGATCCCCATCACGCGCGAACTCCTCCCACACCGGCACGTCGTAGATCGATTGGCGGTAGGAGTAGCGCATCGCCTCGCGGTCGTCCAGCGGACCCACGAACTCTGTCGTTCCGTCATCGATCGTGAGAACGGGAACGGGGGTGGCGAGTGCCACCCCCGTCACCAGGATGAGTGCGCCGAGAAGGGCGACAAGCCCCCGACGCATTTCGTTACGGTTTCCAGACGCCCTTGGCCTTATAGAACTCGATCGCGCCGTCGTGGAAAGGCAGCGGCGAGCCGACGGTCGCGGTGTCGAGCTTCAGGTTCTTCGCCTCGGCGTGGATCGTCTCGAGCTCACTCTTGCTGTCGAACATCGTGGTGAGGATGGCCTTCGCGAACGCCGCGTCGAACTTCGAGTTCACGACCAACAGATTCGCGACGCCCGACACGGTGATCTCTGGATTGTCCTTGTACACGCCCGCGGGCATCTTCACCGGGACGTAGAACGGTCCGTACTTGTCGGACATCGGCTTGATGCTGTCGTTCAGGTCGATGAACTTCAGCTTCACGGCGTTCGCGAGCTCGAGGACGGCGGCGGTCGGGAGGCCGCCGCTCCAGAAGAACGCGTCGATCCTGTTGTCGCGGAGCGCGTTCGCCGAGTCGGCGACGCCGAGACGCTCGCGCTGGATGTCCTTCGACGCATCCAGGCCGAAGGCCTCGAGGGTACGGTTGCCGATGATCTCCGTTCCGGATCCGGCCGAGCCCATCGACACACGCTTGCCCTTGAGGTCGGTGACCTTCGCAATACCCGCGCCGTCCTTTGTCACCAGATGCGTGTAGTTCGTGTAGAGGACGGCGAGCGCCTTCGCGTCGACCTTTTCGGTGAACGACGGTGCTTTGCCCTGGATGGCGTCGTAGGCGGTGTCCGCGAGCGTGAAGGCGAGGTCGGCCTTGCTCTGTCCGATGAATTTCATGTTGTCGACCGACGCGGTCGTCGACTGCGCGCTCGCCGCGACCTTCATCTTCTTGGTGAGGATGTCGGCGAGGCCGGCGCCGTAAACGATGTACACGCCGCCCGTGCCGCCGGTGACGATGTTCAGGGTCTTGCCCTCGAAGTTCGGCGTCGCGGACGCGGCTGCGGTCCCCGGAACGGTGGCCGTCGGCGCTGCCTGCCGTGGTGCGGCGCATGCCGCGGCGACCAGCAGCAGCGCGGCGAGCGGTGCGAGCGAGCGGAGGGAACGTCTCATCTCTCAGCCTCCCAGTGGCCGGAAGTCTAGGAGGTGCGCGTCCGCTCGAGCCGGAGCGCGCGACGGCCTTCCGCCGCCTTCATCCGGCGGCGCTCATCGTCCGTCTCGGCAAGCAGGGGAGGAAGCGGCACGGGCCGGCCGCGGTCGTCGATCGACACGAACACGAGGTACGCCGAGGCGACGTGGGCGGCCTTCCCGGTGAGCAGGTCCTCGGCGTCGACACGCACGCCCACCTCCATGCTCGAGCGGCCGACGTGGTTCACCGATGCCGAGGCGGTGACGAGATGGCCGACGTACACCGGCGCCAGGAACGAAAGCTCGTCGATGCGCGCCGTCACGACGCGCGAACGAGCATGGCGTGTGGCCGCCGCGCCGGCGCAGGCGTCGATCAGCTTCATGATCTCGCCACCGTGCACGTTGCCGTACGGGTTCGCGTCGGACGGGAGCATGGTCCGCGACATGATCGTCTTCGAGGCGGAGACGGGCTTCGGGTCGGGCATGCGTGCGAATCCTAGAGGCGCACCGGCTCGCACCTAAACTCAACGCCATGTCCGTCCTGTCGCGTGAAGAGCTGCGCGCCGCGCTCGCGACCGAGCCGCCGCTCGTCGAGGGGCTCGATCAGCACCTGCAGCTGCAGCCGAACGGCATCGATCTGCGCGTCGACCGCGTGCAGCGGCTCACCTCGCCGGGGCTGCTTGGCGCGGCGGACAACGTGCGCGAGCCCGCGGCGCGCGAGGACGTGGCGGTCGACAAGGACGGCTGGTGGGACCTGCATCGCGGCGCGTACGTCATCACCTATCAGGAGAAGGTGAATCTCCCCGTGGACATCATGGCCCTCGCGCGCCCGCGCTCGACGCTGCTGCGCTCGGGCGTCGCGATCCACGCCGCGGTGTGGGACGCCGGCTACTCGGGTCGCGGCGAGGGTCTGCTGTCGGTCATCAACGAGCGCGGCTACCGCCTCCAGCGCGGCGCGCGCGTCCTGCAGCTGGTGTTCTTCCGGCTGTCGTCGCCGACGGCCGAGGGCTACCGCGGCCGGTACCACGGGGAGAACGCCGGTTGACCGGGCCGTCGATCCGGATGGAGCCCAACGGTCCGTACGTCATCACCGGCCCGATCACGATCGCCGATGCGGACGGCAACGTCGTCCACGTCGAGGAGGGCCGCACCGTGAAGCTCTGCCGCTGTGGACA
>DASYUY010000096.1:0-65524 GCA_036000705.1 Candidatus Limnocylindria bacterium
GCACGAGGCGTGGTCAAGTCGCTAACGTACGCCCGTGCGCAGAGCCGATCTCATCATCGCGAACGCGCGGCTCATCACGCCGTCCGGTGTCGTCGAGGGCGGCGCGGCGATCAGCGACGGGAAGTTCACCGCTGTCGGCGCCGCCGATACGCTGCCCGAGGCCGAGTCGCGCATCGACGCGCGCGGCCGACTCGTCTTTCCCGGCCTCGTCGATCCGCACGTGCACCTCGGCGGCGCGTTCCCGTACGAGCAGAACCTCGTCACCGAGTGCCTCTCCGCCGCCGCGGGCGGCGTGACGACGCTCCTGCAATACCGTCGCAGCCCGACGACCTTCTTCGACACCTTCCCGGCCGAGCTCGAGACGAACCGGCAGACGATGGCGCTTGACACCGCGTTCCACTTCATCATTGGGGGTCTCGAGCAGGCCGAGGGCATCCCGGAGTACGCGGCGCGGTGGGGCGTGCGCTCGTACAAGCTCTACATGGGTGGCTACGCGCCGGGCAACCCGATCGGCCTCGTGGCCGTGGACGACGGCGTGTTCTGGCGCTCGATGGAGCTGATCCGCGAGCTGGGGCCGTACGCGTACTGCATGTGCCACGCGGAGAACCAGGGCCTGTACCTGCTCATGAACGCGCGCGCACACGAATCGGGGCGCACCGATCTCACCGCCTACGCGATGTCCCATCCCGACTTCATCGAGCACGAGGCCGTCGCGCGCCTCGTGTGGCTGGGCGAGCGCACCGGCTGTCCGGTCTACGTCGTCCACACCACGACCGGCACGGCGATCGAGACCGCCCGGTCCGCCCGCAAGCGTGGCGCGCGCGTGGTCATCGAGACGTGCCCGCACTACCTCGCGCTCACCATCGACGACGCGCGCCTTGCGTCGCAGGGGCCGGCGATCGGCAAGGTGAGCCCGCCGCTGCGCGAGCAGGGCGATCAGAGCGCGCTCTGGGATGCGATCGCGCGCGGCGACGTGGATCTCATCGGCACCGACCACGTGCCGATCCTCAAGACCGGCGCGACGGTGTGGGAGGAGCGCCCAGGGTTCGCGGGCCTCGCGACCCTCCTCCCGGTCCTCGTGACGTTCGGGCTCCTGCGCGGGCGGCTCACGCCCGAGCGGCTCGCCGAGCTCACCTCACTCAATCCCGCACGCACGTTCGGACTGGCCCCCAAGAAGGGCGCGATCGCGGTCGGCGCGGACGCCGACGCGGTCATCGTCGATACCGAGCGCGAGGTGCCGGTCGGGCCCGACGTGACGCACAGCCGCTACACGAGCGCGTTCGAGGGCCTCCCGCTGCGCGGATGGCCGGTGCTCACGGTCCGGCGTGGCGAGGTCGTCTTCAGCGACGGCGAGACGCGCCTCCGTCCTGGCACCGGCGAGATCCTGCGACCCGGCGCGTACGACGCCGCTCTCGCGGGGAGCGCGGGGTGAGCGATCTGCGGATGCACGTCCTGCGCGCGACACCGAAGACCTGCTTCTGGGGATTCTTCGACCGCGCCCTGCCGCCGGTCCTCACCGTCGCGTCCGGCGACCTCGTTCAGGTCGAGACGCTGACGCATCAGGCGGGCGACGCACCCGACCTCATGATGGACGACGGCGTTCGCGCGGTGTACGAGGGCATCACCGCCGCCCAGCGCGGACCTGGCGTTCACGTGATGACCGGACCGATCGCGGTCGAGGGCGCACGGCGCGGCGACACGCTCGAGGTCAGGATCCTGTCGATGCATCCGCGCCTGCCGTACGGCACGAACATCGGCGCGTGGTGGGGCTACCTCTACGGCGACATGAACAAGGAACGCATCACGATCTACGAGGTCGACGCCGCGAGCGGCTACGCCCGCGCCGCGTTCGCGTACGACTACGAGCACACGCCGAAGTACGACGCGCCAGGGACGATCGTGCCGCCGGGTCGCACGAAGCGGGAGCCTGCCCTGGGCGGCGTCCTCGTGCCGCTGCGGCCGCACTTCGGCGTCATGGGCGTCGCGCCGCGAGAGAGCGGCAAGGTGAACAGCATCCCGCCGGGCGACTTCGGCGGGAACATCGACAACTGGCGCGTCGGTCCGGGCGCGGCCATGTACTACCCGGTGCAGAACGACGGTGCGCTGTTCTTCATCGGTGACCCACACGCGGCTGAGGGCGACGCGGAGCTCTCGGGCACGGCGATCGAGTCGTCGCACGACGGCGTCATCCAGCTCACCCTTCGCCGTGATCTGCCGACCGACTCCCCCATCCTCGAGACGGCGACACACTGGTTCACGCACGGCTTCGGCGCGGACCTCGACGAGGCGATGCGCCAGGCCGCGGTGCGCATGGTCGCGTTCCTCGGCGCGCGCTTCGGTCTTTCACGCGACGACGCGTACTCCTTCATCAGCGTCGCGTGCGACTTCGGCATCACGCAGGTCGTCGACCAGCGCATGGGCGTGCACGCCGGCGCGCCGAAGGCGGCCTTCCCGCTAAGCCCGAGGAGGTAACTCGCGTGGGAACGATCTCGGCCTCGCCTGCGCCGGTGGATGGATGGGTCGCGTCGGCCGCGAGGGTGACCTCGATGTCTGGCGGATCGAGGAACGTCGCGATCGGATAGGTGTCCCATCCCCGGGCGGCGACGCGCCCATCGCGCTGGTGCACCTGCTCCAATGAGCGAGAAGCTCGCGCCGTGCATCATCGCGCCCTGCTCGCATTTCTCGCCGTTGACGGTGAGCTCGTAGCGCATCACCCGGCTCCGCGCGCCGAAGAGTCAACGCGAACACGATGGCACGCATCAGGCGTCGCCATGCATGAGCTCTTGCAGGCGCGGGTAGAGCTCGCGGTACGTGCGATATGCGCGGTCGTACGCCGCGGCGCTCCTTCGGTCCGGCTCGAAGCGCGCCGATTCGCGGAGGAAGCGGGACGCCGCGGTCGCCGCGTCCGACGTGCGGCCCGCAGCCTCCGCCGCGAGCATGGCCTCTCCCAGCAGCGCGCCTTCGGTCACTCCCGGCACGACCACGGGCACGCCGAGGACGTCGGCCTTGATGCGATGCCACAGCCGGATCCTTGCCTGACCACCGGTGACGCGGAGCTCCTCGAGCGTCGCTCCGGACTCACGCATCGTGTCGGCGACGTGCCGCAGCTGGTACGCGACCGCTTCGAACACGGCGCGCGCGAGGTGCGCGCGCGTGTGCCGATCGGAGAGCCCGAAGAACACGCCGCTCGCGCGTTCGTCCCAGATGGGCGTGCGCTCGCCCGCGAGGTATGGAAGGAAGACCACGCCGTCGGCGCCCGCATCGATCTTCGATGCGTCGGACTCGACCTCGGCGAACGCGTCGGGCGCGTACCCGGTGACGGACATCAGCCACGGGAGCGCGCGGCCGGACGTCGCGAAGGAGCCGCCACAGATGAAGAGGCCCGGCGCGGGTGCGGGCCACGCGGTCAGGCCCTTCTCGCGCAGTGGCCGGTCCCACGCGAGCGCGATACCGCCGGACGTCCCGCCCAGGTCGAGGGCGAGGCCCTTGCGCACGAGTCCCGCGCCGAGGACCGTCGCGGTCGAATCGTTCACGCCGCCCGCGACGACGACGCCCGGTTCGAGCCCGCACTCGGCCGCGGCGTCGGCGCGCACGCCACCGACCGGCTGGCCCATGACGATCTCTTCGGGGAACTTCGCCTCGTCACAGCCGCCCGCCGCGACCGCGTCGCGCGGGAACACGGTCGCACCCGCGAAGCTGGATGCGACGGCGACACCCGTGAGGCGGTACGCGATGTAGTCCCACGACTGCAGGAACACGTGCGTACGCGCGTAGACCTCGGGCCGGTGTACGCGGATCCACATCGCCTTCGGTACGTTTGAGTACGGCGAGAGCTCCACGCCGAGCTTCTCGGTGATCGCACGCCGCTCGGCTTCGGTCCGCCGGTCCATCCAGATGATGGCGTTCGCTAGCGGCTCGCCGGCGCGGTCGACCGCGACGAGGCTCGGCCCCTGGCCGCCGATGCAGACACCAACGATCCGCGAGCCGCGCGTCGCGCTGATGGCCGATCGCATCGCCTCGCGCGCGCTCGACCACCAGAGCGTGGCGTCCTGCTCGACCCAACCGGGACCGCCACCCTCGATGGACGGATACGGGCGGTCGGAAAACCCGAGGAGCGTGCCTTCGAGGTCGATGACGCCGGCCTTGACGCCGCTGGTGCCGAGGTCGACAGCGAGCAGACCGGCGGCCGTCACGAGGTCCGCGCTATGACGAGCGGGACTCGCTGAGCTCCGCATCCGGCTGCACGAGCACGCGGTACGTGTCCTTCCGGTTCGCTGCCGCGAAGGCCTCCTCGAGCTTCGAGAGCGGGAACACCATGCTGATGAGCGGACGGAGATCGATCTCGCGCCGTCCGATGATGTCAGCCGCGTTCAGGAAGTCGTCCGGCTCCTGAGCGATCGAGCCCGAGAGACGCACTTCCTTGTGGTGGAACGAGTTCGGATCGACCGTGATCGTCGTGCCGCGCGGATGCACCGAGGCATAGCACGACACCGTGCCGCGCTTCGCGGCGGCCGCGACCGCGGCCTCGATAGCCGGTGGGTGTCCGATCGTGATGTAGGTGATGTTCGCGCCGTTCCCGCCCGACAGCTCGCCCACGCGTTTGGTGTAGTCCTCGCTCGATGGATCGATGAGCGCGTCCGCGCCGAGCTCTTTGGCCTTCTCGCGTCGCGCCGCCTCCGGCTCGCTCACGATGATGTAGGAGGGCGTCCGCTTCGCGAGCACGAGATGCAACAGACCCATGATCCCCGCGCCGACGATCACGACGACATCGCCGTTGGTGACCGGGTGGCGCTTCATGTCGTGGATGACGCACGACGTCGGCTCGGTGAGCGCGGCCTCCAGCGGCGTCGCCACCGGACCGACTTTGTAGACCTGGTATCCCTCGGCGGCGACGTACTCCCCGAACCCGCCGGGACCCCAGGGAACGTCGGGCACCCGCTTGGAGCGTGCGTTGTCACAGATGTTGTCGATGCCCCGGCGGCACGAGTAGCACTGGCCGCAGCGCTTGAGACCCGCCAGCGCGACCTGGTCGCCTTCGTTGACCTTGACCTCGACGTCTCGCCCGACCGCGACCACGACGCCAGAGTTCTCGTGGCCGCCGACGAGCGGGTACGAGAACGTGTCGATACCGGCGTAGGTGCGCTGCTCCCACGTGCACAGCGCCGACGCGCGCATGCGCACGAGGACCTGCGTGCTGCTGATCTCCGGGACCGGGACGGTCTCCATCCGGATGGCTTTCGGCCCGGTGATGACGGCGCGCGTGAAGGTCGTGGCCTTCGCGGGCGCCATGGTCACGCGCGCACCGCCTGCGGCGCCGGTGACGAGCGTCGTTCCGAGCCGTGGATGGCCTCGACGAAGGAGCGCGTCGCGGCCTCGGGATCCGAGGTGGACCAGATGTTCCGCCCGAAGGCGATGCCGGCGCCGCCGGCGCGGATCGCGTCCGCGACCTGGGTCGCGATGGGACGCTCGGATTTCGCGCCGCCGAGGATGATGACGGGCACCCCGGCTCCTTCGCAGACCTGCCGGAACGATTCGACGTCGCCGGTGTACTGCACCTTCACGTAGTCGGCGCCGGATTCGGCGCCCACGCGCGCCGCGGTCGCGATGTTCTCCGGCGTGTGCTTGTCCGTGGCGGCGAAGCCGAACGGGATGACCTCGGCCTGGAACGGCAGTCCCCACTTGTCGCAGAGCACGCCGTACCGCCCAAGGTTGCGCATCCCGGCCGGATCGTCCGCGCCCCAGAACGCGAGCGTCTTGAGCGAGTCGGCGCCAAGCGCGATCGCGTTCTCGACGACCGCCAGGGGATCGGGCGCCATGAGGTCGACGCTGAGGATGAGGCCACGCCCGTCGAGAGCCTTTGCGATGCGCTTCGCGGTCCCGAGCGTGGTCATCACGGCGTCGGCGCCGCCCGCGACCACCGCGCTCACCGTCGCGTCGCAATCGATGAGGCCGGCGACCGGTCCCATGAACCCGGCGTGATCCATCGCGACCACAAGCGTGCGCCCATCGGGCCTGAAGATGCGCCGCATTCGGTGCGCCTTCGGATGCATGACGGCTCCCCTTCTTCGTAAACGGTCGTTGATGCAGCGCGCTCTGCTTCCCTTGGCGCCAACGTAACTCTACGCTACCGCGCGTCGGAAAGTGCTCGCGCGGTCCCGCAGGACAAGACGCCGTCCCGCGTGGCGAGAGGGCCTACGCGGCGCGGCTCACGCGATAGGCCACGGCGCATATGTCCGGCGGTGATACATGAGTGGTGTGCCGCCCAGGGTCTCGCCGCCGTCGACGCGACCGACGAAGATCCAGTGGTCGCCGCCCTCATGGACCTCGACCACCGTGCACTCCGCGTACGCGACCGATTGCTCGCGCAGGATGGGGGCGCCGCCCGCGACGGCCGATGGCGTCCACTCGAGCCCCGCGAACTTGTCTTCGGCCTTCGAGGCGAAGAGATCCGCGAGCTCGGACGCGCCGGCCTCGAGGAAGTTCACGACGAACGACCGTGCGCGTAGGAGCGCGGGGACGGTGCGCGACGTGCGCGCGAGCGAGACCATCACGAGCGGCGGCTCGGTCGACAGGCCCACGAAGGTCTGACTCGTCAGTCCCTTCACGCTGCCGTCCGCGGGATCGCGGGTCGTGACGATGGTGACACCGGTCGGGAACGATCCAGCGAGCTCGCGGTATCGGTCCCCGGCCACGACCGGCATGTCGATCGGGGCCGGTGGCAGATCGACGACCTCGAGCGGGACATGCTCGATGACGTCGAGCCCGTATAGCGACGCGAGCCGGTGCTGATAGTTCGTGAGCAGTCGCACGCGAGTCACGCCGAGATCGCGCAGGATCTGAGCGCCGATGCCGTACTCGCGCTGCGTCCCGCGCTGCGCGCGCTGCTCGGCCTCATCCAGCTCGCCGCGACGCAGCTGCACCTGGCACACGCCGACCGCGTCGCCTTTCGAGCGCAGGTAGACCAGCACGCCGCGGCCCTCTTCGGCGATCACGCGCAGCGCCGCCTCGCGGCGCGCGCGGCAGTCGCACGCGAGCGACCCGAGCACGTCCGCCGCGAAGCACGCTGTCTGCACCCGCACGAGCACGGGTCGGCCGTCGTCGACCGCACCGAGCGTGAGCGCGACGTGCTCGAGGTCGTCGTCGGTCCCGTGCACCCGGTAGCCGCGCACCGCGAACGTCCCGTGTCGTGTGGGGAGCTCGCTCTTCGAGACCACCTCGACGAGCTTCTCGCCGGCCATCCGATAGGCGATGACGTCCCTCACCGACACCATGGCTAGCCCGTTGCTCTCGGCGAGCGCGCGCAGCTCCGGCAGCCGCGCCACTCCGCCGTCGGTGTTCGTGGCCGGGCACAGGACCGCGACGGGTTCGAGACCCGCGGCCCGGCAGAGATCGACCGCCGCCTCCGCATGCCCCGCCCGGACGAGGACGCCGCCGCGCCGCGCGGCGACCGGGAAGACGTGGCCGGGGACGACGAGGTCCTCGCGTCGGGTCCGCGGATCTGCGAGGAGTCGCGCGGTGTGCGCGCGGTCGTCGTCGCTGTCGGCGGTGGTCAAGCCCTTCCGCGCGTCCACGCTCTGCGCAACGGCCTGGCCGGCTGCTGCCTCCGTCTCTTCGGTCAGGGGGATGCCGAGCGCGACGCCGCGTGCGGTCGTCATCGGCACGGTCACCACGCCGGTCCCGTAACGTCGCATGAACGCGATCGTCCGCGCGTCGCAGTGCTGCGCGGCGCACGCGAAGTCGATCTCGCTCTCGGGAGACTCATCGTCGACGATCATCACGATCCTGTGCGTTCGCAGTCGGCCGATCGCGGTTTCCACCGCGTCAACGGACGCGTTGGGCGGCACGATCCTCATGTAGGAAGTCTGACACGCGCCTGCGCGTTCACGGCCGACCTGCGACCGCCTGCCGTCCCGCGGGTGGCGCGCTTGCTGGCGGTCGACCGCGCCGCACCGTAGGCTTAGCCCACATGGCACAGGCGACCACCGTCCCGTCTGACAAGACGCCGTCCCGCGTGGCGAGAGGGCATGTGGTCCTCGAACGCGTGGCGAAGACCTTCTCGACCAAGGACGGCTCGGTCGAGGCGCTGCGCGAGATCAGCCTCGATGTCGCCGAGCGCGAGTTCGTCACGCTCATCGGACCGTCGGGCTGCGGCAAGTCCACGCTGCTGCGGATCATCGGCGGGCTCATCGACGCCACGGCCGGCCAGGTCGCCCTGCGCGGGCGCTCGCCGCAGGAGGCCCAGCGCACCAAGGACATCGGCTTCGTCTTCCAGCAGCCGGCCCTGTTGCCCTGGCGCAGCGTGGCCAGCAACATCGAGCTGCCCTTCGAGCTGAACAGGGGCGCAGGCAGCGACCGGCTGTGCAGCACGCCGGAGATCCTCACCCTCGTGGGCCTCAGCCAGTTCGCGAGCGCCCATCCCTATCAGCTCTCCGGCGGGATGCAGCAGCGCGTCGCGATCGCACGGGCGCTCATCTTCGACCCGGCGCTGCTGCTGATGGACGAGCCCTTCGGCGCGCTGGATGAGATCACCCGCGCCGGGATGCGCTACGAGCTGCTGCGCATCTGGGGCCAGTCCCAGAAGACCGTGCTCTTCGTGACCCACTCGATCCCCGAGGCGATCGTGCTCAGTGACCGCGTCGTGGTGATGAGCCCGCGGCCGGGCGAGATCCGCGAGATCATCGACATCCACCTGCCGCGTCCGCGCAGCGAGGAGATGGAATCGGCGCCCGAGTTCGTGCGCCTGGCCGACCACCTGCGGCACCTGCTGCGCGCGTGAGCCGATCGTGACCGCGCCGGCCGCGGCGGCGACACGGCCGGTCCCGGGCGCGCCGAGCGCGACGCGGTCATCGCGGTTCCGTGGCGTCGGGCCGGCGGTCTTCGGGCTCGTGACCTTCTTCGGCCTCTGGCAGCTCATCGTCATGGTGACGAACACGCCGGCGTTCGTCGTGCCGGCGCCGACGGTCGTGGCGAAACGTCTTTGGGAGGAGCTGCCGAACTACGCCTACGAGTTCTCGTACACGCTCGCCGCGGCGGCGATCGGACTCACCATCGGCACGATCGTCGGCATCTTCGGCGCGGTCCTCATGGCGAACTGGCGCATCCTCGAGAAGAGCCTTTTCCCCCTCGCCGTGGTGCTGAAGCTCGTCCCGTTCGTCGCGATCGCGCCGCTCCTGCGCATCTGGCTCGGCTACGAGCTCCAGCCGAAGATCGTGCTGGCCACACTCATTACGTTCTTCCCGGTGCTCGTGAACTGCATCGCGGGACTGCGCTCCGCGGATCCGCTCGCGCTCGAGTTCTTCCGCACCGTCGGCGCGAGCCGCTGGGAGATCCTCACGCGACTGCGCTGGATGACGACGCTCCCCTATCTGTACGCGGCACTCAAAGTGAACGTGAACCTCGCGCTCGCTGGCGCCATCGTCGGCGAGCTGTTCTCTTCGAAGAACGGCATCGGCATGGTCATCAACGAGACCGCTCTGAACCTCGACATCCCGGCCATGTTCGCGGCGATCATGTTCCTCGCGATCACCGGCGTGAGCCTGACGCTCTTCATGAACTGGAGCGAGCGCCGCGTCCTCGTCTGGCACGAGTCCGTCCGTACGTCGGGAGGCCGGTGAGCATGGTCGCGGCCAGCGTGGCGCGTGCGAACGCACCGCGGTCCCACTTCCGCCGAGCGCTGGCCTCCGCGGCGCCACCGCTCATCGCGCTTGCTATCGCGCTCGCCGTGTGGGAGGGCGTGGTCGCGGTCGTGAAGCTTCCGGTGTACTTGCTGCCCGCGCCGAGCGCGATCATCGGGACGCTGTGGAGCCTGCTCCAGACGGGGTTCGTCCCGCCGCAGCACCTCGGCGCCCCGGCCGAAGGCATCCTCTATCACGCGTACATCACGTTCGTCGAGGCGGGTGTCGGGCTCGTCATCGGCGCGCTCATCGGTCTCGTGCTCGCCGTCATCATGGTGCACTCGCGGTTCGCCGAGCAGACGATATACCCGATCGTCGTGACGATCCGCTCCACGCCGATGGTCGCGATCGCGCCGATCTTCATCATCTGGTTCGGCTTCACGATCATGCCGAAGGCGATCGTCGCGGCGCTCGCGACCTTCTACCCGGTGCTCGTGAACTGCATCACCGGCATGCGCAGTGTCGAGCCCACGACGCTCGAGTTCTTCCAGAGCGTCCACGCGTCGAAGAGCGAGATCTTCTGGCGCCTGCGCGTGCCGAACACGCTGCCGTACTTCTTCGCCGCAATGCGTCTCGACGTGAGCCTATGCCTCATCGGCGCCATCGTCGGCGAGCTCGTCGGCGCGCGCGAAGGACTCGGGCACATGATGACCGCGGCCGCCGTCACGCTGCGCACCACCGAGGTCTTCAGCGGCGTGATCGTCCTCACGACGATCGGTCTCGTGCTCACTCAGCTCGTCACGTTCGTCGCATCGCGCGTCCTGTACTGGCACGAGACGGAACGCGTTTGACGGCCGTCACTCGGCTTTCGACGATCCCGCTCTCCATCCCGCTCGACACACCGAAGGGCGGAAGCGGCCACCCGCTCGGACCGACGTTCCTCACCTACTGCCTCGTGAAGGTCGAGACCGACGCCGGCGTGACCGGCTACGGCGAGATCAGTGACGGCTGGGGCTGTGAGTACGCGCGCGTCGCCGACGCGCTGGTGACGGAGGCCGTCGCGCGCTTCGTCGTCGGACGCGATCCGCGGCAGCCGGATTCCATCCTGAAGGTCGCGTGGGCCTGGCTCCGACGGCGTCAGGGCACCACCTGGCTCGTCGCGCAGGCGATGAGCGGCGTCGAGATCGCGCTCTGGGACGCGGCCGGGAAGCTCGCCGACCGTCCGGCGTTTGAGCTGCTCGGTGGCGACGGATCACCGGTGCCGGTGTACGCGAGCGGCAACTTCCTTTCGCAGGGCGACGCGCAGGTCCACCTCGGCCACATCAAGGAGCTCCTCGCGCGCGGCGTCCGCGGCGCGAAGGTGCGGTTGGGCGCGAGCTGGTCGAAGGAGATCGACACGCTCAACGAGCTGCGGAGGGCGGTCGGGCCGGACATCGCGCTCTTCATCGACGGCAACGAAGCGTTCACGACGAAGACGGCCGCGCGCATCAGCGAGCGTCTGGCGGAGGCCGGCGTGGGCTTCTTCGAGGAGCCCTGCCCGCGCGACGACGCCGCGGGGCTTGCGCGACTCGTCGCGACGTCACGGGTCCCGATCGCGTACGGCGAGCATGTCTTCGGCCTGGCCGGATTCCTCGAGCTGTACGACGATCGGGTCGCCGACATCTGGCAGCCCGATGCGACGATCTGCGGCGGCATGGCCGAGCTCCGGCGCATCACGGCGGTCGCCGCGGCGCGCGGGATCCGTGTCTGCCCTCACTCTGCCGGAACGCCGATCGCGCTCGCGGCCAACCTTCACGCGGTGAGCGGCGCAGCGACGCTCGGCATGCTCGAGTACAGCGGGCGCATCGATCGTCTGGTGCCGGCGTTCCGCGGCGGCGCACAGGTCGGTCTCGATCGCGTCGTTGACGGTGCGATCCGACCGCCCGCGGGACCCGGGATAGGCATCGAGCCGGAGCCGGACATCGCCGAGCGCTACCCGTATGTGCCGCCGCCGCCGGCGACGGCGATGCCCACGCTCTACCAGGGATCGGTCTGACGGTGCGCGTCACCGGTCGGTACGCTGGGCACGAGGCGCCGACGGCGTGCGAGCTCGGCGCGCGACCGGGAATGAAGGGGGCAGCGCCGCGATGGTGAAGATCGATCCGCGCTGGATCGAGCCGGGTCCGCGGCCGATGCTCATCGGCGGCAAGTGGGTGAAGGGCTCGACCGGGAAGTCGTTCACGGTCACGAGTCCGTTCACGAACGAACCGCTCACGACGATCGCCGAGGCATCGGCCGACGATGTCGACGCCGCGGTGCGCGCGGCGCGCGTCGCCTTCGACGAGGGACCGTGGCCGCGGATGACGCCGAACCAGCGCGCGGACGTCCTCGCGAAGGTCGCGCGCCTCTTCGAGCGCGAGCGCGACCGCTTCGCGTACCTCGAGTCGATGGACATGGGCAAGCCCATCGCCGGCGGGTACATGCACAACGCGCAGGGCATCTTCGCGTGGGACTACTTCAGCGGGAAGGCACGCGACCTCCACGAGGAGATCGTGCGCGTGGCGGCGGGCAGCCACTTCAACTACCGCCTGCACGAGCCGGTCGGCGTCGTCGCCGAGATCATCCCGTGGAACGGGCCGGCGGTCGCCGCGAGCCAGAAGCTCGCCGGCATCCTATGCACCGGGAACACCGCGATCCTGAAACCTTCGATCGAGTCGACCCTGAGCGTCCTGGTCCTCGGCGAGGTCCTGCAGGAGGCTGGGCTCCCGGACGGCGTCGTGAACATCGTCACCGGTCCCGGCGGCACCGTGGGCGACGCGCTCCTGAAGCACCCCGGCGTGAACATGGTCTCGCTCACCGGCAGCGTCGAGACCGGCCGTCACGTGATGGAGCTCGCTGGCTTGGGTCTCAAGCGGGTCGCGCTCGAGCTCGGCGGAAAGAACCCGAACATCGTGTTCGGCGACGCCGACCTTGCGTCGGCCGCGATGTGGGCGGTCATCGCCGCTTTCAGCAACAGCGGCCAGGTGTGTGTGTCGGGCTCGCGGCTCCTCCTTCAAAAGGAGATCCACGACACGATGCTCGAGAAGGTCGTCGAGCGTGTGGCCGCGATGAAGCTCGGCGATCCGATCGACGAGAAGACCGAGCTCGGGCCGGTCGTGTCGAAGAAGCAGCACCAGCGCGTGCTCGACTACATCAAGGTCGGTAAGGCCGAGGGCGCTCGGCTCGTGAGCGGCGGCGACGTCCCGACGGAGCCGGCCCTCGCGAAGGGGAACTTCATCCGCCCGGCGGTCTTCGACGGCGTCACGCCCACGATGCGCATCGCGCGCGAGGAGATCTTCGGGCCGGTCCTCGCGGTGATGGAGTTCGGGGATGAGGCTGAGGCCCTGAAGATGGCCAACGACGTCGAGTTCGGGCTCGCCGGCGCGGTATGGACCAGTGACATCGCGCGCGCGCTACGCGTGGCCGGGAAGATCGACGCCGGGCAGATCTACGTGAACGGCTACTACAGCCCGGCGATGAGCGAGTCACCCGCGGTCGGCCACAAGAACAGCGGTATCGGCGAGGCGGGGTATATGAAGTACACCGTGCCGAAGACCGTTTTCGTCCGCACCGGCTAGCAGACCCGCGCCGGCGTCAGGCCACCGGCACCGCGTCGGGCTGCGCCGCTTGGTCGCGCAGCGCCTCCGGCAATCGGTGCGCAAGGAGCGCGCCGACGACCGCGACCGCGATCATGATGAGGTAGACGCTGCGCAGTCCGGTCGCGAGCGCATCAGCAGTCACGGCCGCGCGCTCCGGGCCGAGCTCGCCGCGGCGCACCGTGTCGAGGAGCGTCTGCACGTCGGCCGCGCTCGCGCCCATGGTCGCGAAGAGCACGGTCCCGAGAGCGGCGACGCCGATGGCCGCGCCCATGCTCCGCGAGAAGTCGACGACGCCGGTAACGACTCCACGCCGCGACCAGCCGACCGCGCTCTGCGCCGCCACGAGCACCGGGAACACCGTGAGCCCCATGCCGAGCCCCAGGATCGCGGCCGCGACGACGGCGAGCGGGAGGGCGCTCGTGCGATCGAGCCCGACGAGGATCGCGCTCCCGACCGCCCAGCAGAGCGTGCCCAGGAGCGCCGTGCGCCGCGGGCCGAGGTGCGCGAGGAAGAACGCGATGACGACCGCGCCACTGGACCAGCCGACGCTCGTGGCGAGCACGACCACGCCGGCCTCGATCGGCGTGCGGCCCAGGACGCCCTGGACGAACGGCGGCAGGTACGTGCTCACCGCGAGAGTCATCACGCCGACGAAGCCGTTGAGAAGGAGCCCCGGTCCGATGGCCGGATCGCGCATCAGCGCCACGTCGAAGAGCGGATGCGCCGAGGTGCGCTCGGCGCGGAGGAAGAGCGGCAGGCCGACGATGACCGCGACGGCGCCCGCGAGCGGCGCGACACCGTTCAGCGCGAGAAGCAGCCCGCCGCTCGCGAGCGTGAGCAGCGCCGCGCCGGTCCAGTCGATGGGCTCGTCCATCCCGCGGCGCGTCTCGTGGAACACGAACACGAGGACAGCGATCGCGACGATGCCGACGGGCAGGTTCACGAGGAACGCCCAGCGCCACGAGAACGCCTGCGTGAGCACGCCGCCGACAGCCGGGCCGATCAGCGCGCCCCCGAGCCACATGGTGCTGAAGACCGGCTGGATGCGCGCGCGACCGCGCGCGTCGAAGAGGTCGCCGATGATCGTCATCCCGACCGGGAGGAGCGCGCCCGAGCCGAGGCCCTGGAGCGCGCGCGACACGATGAGCTGATTCATGTCCGCGGAGAGGCCGGCGCCGACCGAACCGGCGACGAAGACGGCCATACCAGCCACGTAGATCGGCGTGCGGCCGAAGATGTCGGCGAGGCGGCCGCAGATCGGCGTCGCGATCGTCGAGACGAGCAGGTACGCGGAGAAGACGAGCGCGTAGCGATCGATGCCGCCGAGCTCGCCAACGACCGTGGGCATGACGGTCGAGACGATGCTCGCGTCCAGCGCCGCGACGAACGAGCCGATCATGACCACCGCGACCCCGGCGAGCTGCTCTCCCGTGAGCGACCTCATCAGGAGAGCGCCTTGCGCGCCGCCTCAACGTCGCGGGCGATCTGCTCGCTGAGCTCCGCGGGCGTCGCGAAGCGCACGTCGTCGCGCAAGCGCTTCACGAACACGGCGTCGATGACGTCGTCGCTTGCGTGCGGCGCCGGCTCCAACAGGAATGCCTCGAGCGTCCGATCGGCCCCCGCGGGTGTCGGGCGCACGCTGACACTGGCGACGGCCGGAAGCCGCTGGTCGCGGACGCCGAGAGTCATCGCGTAGATGCCGTCGCGGGGCAGCAGGCGTGTGGGCGGGACGGCGAGGTCGATCGTCGGAAAGCCGAGTCCTCGGCCGTGCTCCGAGCCACGCGTGACGGTGGCCCTCACGGAATAGGGACGCCCGAGGAGCCGAGTCGCCAAAGGCAGGTCGCCGGCGAGGAGGGCATTTCGCACCCGGGTCGAGCTCACGACCTCACCGTCCACGCGCACCGGTGGTGCGACGAACACCTCGAAACCGAACGTCGGTCCGGCCAGGGTCAGCGTCCGCACGTTGCCCGCGCGGTCGTGCCCGAACTGAAAGTCCTCCCCCACGACGATCTGCCGAACCTCGCCCGCTCCGGTGACGTGCTGGATGAACTCGGCGGGTGTCATCGCGGCGAATTGTCTGGTGAAGTGGAAGAT
Source organism: Candidatus Limnocylindria bacterium (assembly GCA_036000705.1). GTDB lineage: Bacteria > Chloroflexota > Limnocylindria > P2-11E > P2-11E > CF-39. Next base: position 15,326 of record DASYUY010000096.1, read on the forward strand.
GACGACATCGTCTGCGCCCGCGTCGTGGAGGAGCTGCGTTCGCTCTTCGATGTCGGACAACCCGAATGGTGGCGCAGCTGGAGCCAACACCTGGATCGGAAGCGGATCGAACGTCGTCGCGATGGCCCTGCCACCACCCGCATGCGCGCGCTCCGCGGTCCGCTTGATGACCTCGTGATGTCCGCGATGCACGCCGTCGAACACGCCGACCGTGACGAACAGAGCGCCACGCGGCCAGCCCGCGAAGTCGTGCACGACGCTCACGAGGGCCGAGGTTAGTCGAGAGCGCTCCCGGCGGGCGCTGGGAGTGGCGTGCTCGGGAGATCGCCAGTGCTCGCGGGCCCCTCCGGCGCCGGGGTCGCGACCGGCGCCGGCGCCGCCGCTGCGGCGGCGGCGTACTCCCGCTCCGCGCTGGCGCTCTCGCGGGTTCGCAATGCTGGGCCCAGCACCGGTCCCGCTGATCTCCGCGGACGCGCGCGCTTCTTCGCCGGCGCCGCCTCTGCTCTGAGGAAGATCACCGGCGTGGCCACGGCGAGGATGTAGCCGAGGTAGTTCCCCTGGAAGTAGCGACCGAAGAACAGGAACGCGAGAAGGGTCAACGCATGACCGGTCAGCAGAGTCGCGAGCGTCGGACGCTTCCACAGCTTCCACATCCACCACAGCGCGATCGGCGTCGCGACGGCGATCTCGATCGCGGCGAACGGGAAGTCCGCCTGCCGGAACTCGATCACGTCGAGCGCGAGCAGGATCGCGGAGAAGCCCATGCCCGAGATCGGGTACGTCCACGCCGCGCCGCCCGCGTTGTAGCGGACGACGTCGTCGTAGAAGGCGGCGAAGTCGTTGATCAGGAACGGCAGGAACGTGACCGCGAGGAACAGCGTCGCCGGCCAGAGCGGCGGCCAGAGAGCGTCCCACGCCTCGCGTAGCGTGCGCGGCTTGCGTGTCGCCACGAGCCACACCGCGACGAAGGGCATGATGAAGACCGCGTGCAGCTTCGCCGCCGCCGCGATGGCGATCGCGAGCGCACCGAGCGTTCGGCGCTCGCGCTGAAGGAGTGCGATCCCGGCGAACAGGGGCAGCAGCACGAAGAAGTCGTTGCGGCCCTCGGCGACGAACGGGAAGAGCTGCGGGTTCAGCGCGACGAGCGCGACCAGCGCGAGACGGTGCTCCACTCGCCGGGCGAGGAGCGGCACGAGCGCGAGTGTCGCGATGTACGCCGGCAAGTAGAGATAGCGCTGGTCCCAGAACACTCCCAGCTTGTCGAAGAGCCACACGAACGGCGTCGTGATGAGGAACAGGAACGGGAAGTAAGTGAGGTGATAGAGCGCGGGGTTGTTCACCATCGGCCAGTAGTAGAGCGGCGTGTCCAGGTAGTCGGCGACGTACGGGTTCTGTCCGAGCAGGAGCTTGCGCGCGGCCCACTCGATCATCAGCGCGCCGTCGTGGATGTACGTGTACGGCTTGCCCGTCTCGCGCAGCACGATCGACGCGAGCGTGGGGATGACGACGAAGACGGCGACGATCGACGCGACGTGGACCGCCCGCTGACGTGACGTGAAGGCCGCGCGCGAGCGGTGATCGCGCAGGGCGTACGCGACCGGCAGAACGCCGCAGGCGATCAGGAAGGCGACGTCGGCGCCGAACGGGAACAGCTGCCAGAGGGGAACGTCGCGTGTCGCGGCGACGGTCGTGTGATTGGCGAACAGCGCCATCCAGTTCGCGATACCGACCGCGCTCACGATCTTTGCGTCGAGCGAGAGCTCACGCCACGCCTGGAGGGTGGCGCGGGCCCAGCGTTCCGCGACCTTGATCACGTGCGTCCCCCCGCGCTCACGAGTTTACCGGCGGACTCGTCAAGATACCGGCGAGGCAGCGCGAGGGTTTCGTCGTTCATGACGCGTAGTCGCGCGACCGCCGCATCGTGACCCGCGGCGCGCAGCGTCTCGATGCCGATCGCGTCCGCGATGTCGAGCGCGCCGATCGCCAGACGCCGCAGCGCGGCCAGATGCGCAGCCGATCCGAGCGACCGACCGAGATCGCGCGCCATCGATCGGACGTAGGTGCCGCTGGAGCACACGATCAGCAGGCGCGCGTCGGGTGGATGCCACTCCGTCATCTCGAGTCGATGGACCTGCACCTCGCGCGCCGCGAGCACGACGATCTCTCCCCTACGCGCTCGCGAATACGCGGTCCGGCCGCCGACCTTCACCGCCGCGTATGCGGGCGGGACCTGCTGTATCGCGCCGCGTAATGGAGCGAGCGCATCCTCGACGGTTCCGCGGGCGGTCGGCGCCGCTGCGCTGCGCGTCGTCTGGCCCTCCCGGTCGTCGGTCGCCGTCTCGGTCCCAAAGCGCACGAGCGCGTCGTAGACCTTGGGCGCCGTGTGCAGACGTTCGGTCGAACGCGTCGTCTCCCCGACGAGCAGGGCGAGGAGGCCGCTCGCGAGCGGGTCGAGCGTGCCACCGTGGCCCACGCGTCTGGTGCCCAGGACGCCGCGTGCGACGGCAACGACGTCGTGCGACGTCCAGCCCTCGGGCTTGTCGATCGCGAGGACGCCCGAGAGCGTCGCCGCTTTCAGGCGATCCCGACCGGTCGCGCTGCGCGTGCGGCGGTCAGCGCCTCGCGCGCCGCGGCGAGCACGGCGCCCTGGACCTCCGCGGCGCTCCCGGTGATGAGCGCGCCTGCGGCGCGCACGTGGCCGCCGCCTCCGAATTGGGCCATGACCGCGGCGGCGTCGACGGAGGGCGCCCATGCCGACGTGCGGCATGAGACCTTGATGGTGCCCGCGTCGTGCTCGTTGAACAGCAGTGCGACGCGCATCCCGTTCGCGCGCGCGATCTGTTCGACCAGGCCCGAGATGTCCTCGTCGAGGGCTTCGGCGCTCGCGAAGTCGTCACGGGTGACCTCGGTCCACACCAGCTGGCCGTCCTGCTCGCGACGCAGGCGCGCGAACGCGAATCCCCAAAGCTTCAGCGCCTGGAAGCGCTTGTTCCGGAAGATGTTGTACGTGATCGCTTGAAGGTCGGCGCCCGCCTCGCGCAGCCGCGCGGCACGCTCGAGCGCCCGGGCGTCGGTCGAAGGGAACTGGAACGAGCCGGTGTCGGTCATGATCCCGACCAGGGCCGCCGTCGCCATGTCCGGCGTCCATTTCACACCGAGCGCGTCGATGACCCGCGAGACGAGCTCCGCGGTCGCCGCCGATGTGACGTCGACGAGGTTCACCGAGCCGAAGCGGTCGTTCGAGGCGTGGTGATCGATGTTCACGAGGGTCGGGCCCGCCGGCAGAGCGAACTTCGCGCGCTCGACCGTGCCGAAGTCCACGGTGACGATGAGGTCGGCCGTGGCCGCTGGCGGGTCGCTGGTGTACCGGTCGGCCCAGGTGAGAAAACGCGCCGCCTCGGGGACCGCGTCGGCGCAGTGGAGGGTCACGCGCTTTCCGAGGCTCTCGAGCGCAAGGCCCAGCGCGATACCGGAGCCGATCGTGTCGGGGTCGGGATCGCGATGCGAAACGATCGCGATGGTCGCCGCACTACGAAGCGTCTCCACGAGCTCCTTCACGAACGTCCCTCGCGCTCGCGCGCCTCACGGAGCAGCGTCGCGATGCGCGCCGCGCGCTCGGCGGTCTGGTCGGACACGAAGGTCAGATCGGGGACGTAGCGCAGCTCGGTCCGCGAGCCGATCTCGTGGCGGAGATACGGCCGCGCCTCGTTCAGGGCGACCATCGTGGACCGCACCTGCTCCTCGTCGCCGAGGACGCTGACGTGCACCTTCGCGCTGCGAAGGTCGGCCGTGATCTCGACCGCGGTCACGGTCGCGAAGGCGATACGCGGATCGCGCAGCTCCTCGCTGATGATCATGCCGAGCTCGCGTTGCAAGAGCGCGTTGACGCGGTCCGCTCGCTTGTACCCCATGGCGTGGTTACCTCGGTTTGGGCTGGACGGTATACGCCTCGATGACGTCGCCGACCTGGATGTCGTTCGTGTCGAGGACGATGCCGCACTCGAGACCGGCGGCCACCTCGCGCACGTCGTCCTTGACGCGGCGGAGCGACTCGATGTGTCCGTCGAACACCGCGGCGCCGCCCCGGAGGACGCGCGCTTGCGCGCCGCGGCGCATGACGCCGTCGAGCACGCCGCAGCCCGCGATCGTGGTCTTGCCCGCGGTGAAGATCTGCCGCACCTCGGCATGTCCGATCACGGTCTCGACCATGACGGGCTCGAGCATCCCGGTGAGAGCCTTCTGCACGTCGTCGAGCAGCTCGTAGATGATCTTGTACTGGCGGACGTCGACGTTGGTCTGATCGGCGACGCGCTTCGCCGGCGCCTCCATCTTGGTGTTGAAGCCGATGACGACCGCGCTCGAGGCGGCCGCCAGGGTCAGGTCCGACTCGGTGATGTCGCCGACGGCGTCGTGGATCACCTGAAGCCCGACCTCTTCCTGTGGGATCTTCGCGAGGGCGCCCTTGATGGCCTCGAGCGAGCCCTGCACGTCGGCCTTGAGGACCAGCTTGAGCTCCTTTGCCTTGCCCTCCTTCACCTGCGCGAACATCTCGTCGAGCGTCGCCGGCTTCTCCGCCGCGCCGGCGCCCGCGCGCTCCCGCGCGTTGGCGGCGGCGAGCGCCTTGGCTGTCTTTTCGTCAGCGACGGCGCGGAAGACGTCCCCGGCCTCCGGGACGCCGGGAAGGCCGAGGATCTCGACCGGACGAGATGGCTCCGCGCGGCCGATGGTCTTCCCCTTGTCGTCGGTCATCGCGCGCACCTTGCCGTAGGTGACGCCCGCGACGACGAGATCGCCACGCTCGAGGGTGCCGGTCTGCACCAGCACGGTCGCGACGGGGCCGCGTTTGGTGTCGAGATGCGCCTCGACGACCCGGCCGATCGCGGGCCGGTCCGGATTGGCGGTGAGCTCGGCGACATCCGCGACGAGGAGCACGGTCTCGAGCAGGTCGTCCAGGCCCATCTTGGTGCGTGCCGACACGGGCACGAGCGGCGTGTCGCCGCCGTATTCCTCGATCGTCACTCCATGCTCCGCGAGCTGCGCCTTGACCTGGTCGGGGTTCGCGTCGGCCTTGTCCATCTTGTTGAGCGCGACGACGATCGGCACGCCTGCCGCCTTCACGTGCGAGATCGCCTCGATCGTCTGTGGTTGCACGCCGTCGTCGGCCGCGACGACGAGGATCGCGACGTCGGTGATCTGAGCGCCGCGCGCGCGCATCGCCGTGAACGCCTCGTGGCCCGGCGTGTCGAGGAAGGTGACCTTCCGGTCGTTGTATTCGATCTGGTACGCGCCGATGTGCTGCGTGATCCCACCCGCTTCGCGCGCGGTCACGTTGGTCGTGCGGATCGCGTCGAGAAGGCTCGTCTTCCCGTGGTCGACGTGGCCGAGGATCGTGATGACCGGTGGACGCGGCTTGAGCTTGCTCGCGTCGTCCTCGGTCCAGAGCTCGGGCTTGAGCGGGGCGATCTCGGCCTCGGCGTCCTCGGCGGCGGGCGCGACCTCATCCTCGGCCTTGGTCTCGATGCCGAGCTCCGTCGCGACGAGGGTCGCGGTCTCGAAGTCGATCGTCTGGTTGATCGACGCCATCGTGCCCATGTTCACCAGGGCCCGCATGAGGTCGACGACGTTGAGCTCGAGCAGCTTCGCGAGGTCCCCCACGGAGACCGACTTCGGCAGGACGACCGGGGGGCGTCCCTCGATGACCGCCACGGCGGGCGCGGCCTGCTCGACCGGCGCGACGACCGGCTGCGGACGCTGTGGCCGGCGGCCCCGCGGACGAGGGCCGCGCTGCGGTGGGAACCGCCGAGGTCGTGCTTTGGGCATTACGCGGTCTCCTTCTGTCGTACGCGGGCTGCTTCCTCTAGTTCTACCTTGAGTCGCGCCGCCGTGACGGCGTCGACCGTCGTCTCGAGCGCCTTGGCCAGCGCTCCCTCGCGAAGTCCGCGGTCGAGGCAGCCTTGATCCGGGTCGAGGTACGCACCTCGCCCGGGGGCCTTGCCGCGAAGGTCCACCGTCAGCTCACCCGCCGGAGAGCGCACGATGCGCACCAGCTCGCGCTTCGCGCGCACGCTGTGGCAGGCCACGCACGTCCGTTGCGGAAGGGGCCGTCGGCCGACGCCCGCGGACCCCTTCGAGTTAACGGCGCTCCTTCTTTTTCTTGGCTCCGAGGAGCGCTCGGTCCTCTTCATCCAGCTCCTCCTCGTCCGCCATGGCCGACTCGGCCTCGACCTCGGCGATCAGGTCGTGGCTGGGCTCGGCGTCCTCCTCGCCCACCGGTGCCGCTTCGACGACGGCCGCGACCGGCTCCGGCTCGGGCTCCGGCTCGAGCTCGGCGCGTACCTCGGATTCGCTGCGGATGTCGATGCGCCAGCCGGTCAGCTTCGCCGCCAGCCGGGCGTTCTGGCCTTCCTTGCCGATCGCGAGCGAGAGCTGCCGGTCGGGGACCACCACGTAGGCGGTCTTGTCGTCGGTCACGATGTCCACCCGCACGACGTGCGCCGGCTCCAGGGCGTTCGCCACGTACTGCTCCGGCTTCTCGTTCCACTCGATGATGTCGATCTTCTCGCCGCCGAGCTCGTTCACGATGGCCTGCACGCGCAGCCCGCGCTGGCCGATGCACGCGCCACGCGCATCGATGCCGGGCTGGCGCGCGCGCACCGCGATCTTGGTCCGCGATCCCGCCTCGCGTGCGATCCCCACGATCTCCACTTGACCGTGATAGATCTCGGGCACCTCGAGCTCGAACAGGCGCTTCACCAGGTTCTTGTGCGAGCGGCTGACCATGATCTGAGGGCCGCGCAGCGTGCGCCGCACCTCGACGACCACGACCTTGCGGTGCTGGCCGATGAAGTAGCGCTCGTGCGGCGCCTGGTCGGCGCGCGGCAGGATCGCTTCGGCCTTGCCGAGCTCCATGATCGCGGAGCCGGCCTCGAAGCGGCTGATCTGGCCGTTGATGATGTCGCCCTCGCGGTCCGCGTACTCGGCGAAGACCTGCTCGCGCTCGGCCTCACGCAGCGACTGCTGGATCACCTGCTTGGCGGTCTGCGCGCCGATGCGGCCCAGCGCGGCCGCGGATTCCTCGAGCGGGATGATGTCGCCGAGCTGCGCGTCGGGCTTGATGCGCTTGGCGGCGTCCAGAAGGATCTGCAGCTTGGGGTCTTCGACCTTCTCAACGACGGTCTTGAGCAGGTAGACCCGGAAGGCGCCGGTGGTGATATCGACCTTGACGTCGATGTTCTCTTCCGCGCCGTAGGCACGCTTGAGGGCTCGGGCGATGATGTCGCCCACGACCTCTTTGGGGAGCCCCTTCTCGGCGGAGAGCTGTGCAAGACCGGTCACGAGTTCTCGGTTCATCGCCGGCGCTCCCCCTCTTCTTCAATTCGACGCTCGCTAAACAGGGGCCCCCGCCCCTGGGCGACAAAAAAAGTGGGGTCGACCCACTTTCAGCGGCGCCCGCGGCTCCCGGGCATCGACCGGCAGCCGTTGACGAAATTGTATCAAAAGGGAGCAACCTCGGGGCCCCTGGCCGCCGCCCGCTTTCCTATGTGAGGTTGTTCCCGATCATCGAGAACTCGTTCCGTAGTTGGTCTCGCAAGAAGATCATCGCGATGATGATCGCGATCGCGATGACGGCGATGATGAGTGCGTATTCGACCAAGCCCTGCCCGGATTCGTCGGTGAGAAATCGACCCATTCCCGCTCCTTACAGGCGGGTCGGCGGCCAGCGCTAGCGTGACATGTCGCTCGCGCGTCTGCCAGCCCGGACCGTCCCGTCGGGTCCCACCGTCACCGTCCTGCGACCCCGACCTGTCCTGCGGCCCGCAGAGCGGCGGTGACCCGCTCTTCAGTGCTGGCCGACCCCGCCGGTGGCGCTCCCCGCAGGGCGAAGAGGGCTTCCGCTGCGGTGTACCCGAGGGCCTGCAGCGCCGCCGCGGCCTCGTCCTCGGTCAGCAGACCAGACGGCTCACGCTCTGGGCCGGTCCTCCCGATCTTGCCTCTCAGATCAACGATGAGCCGCTCCGCGGTCTTTTTTCCTACGCCGGGCGCACGCGCGAGCGCAAGCGCGTCCCCGGACGCGATCGCCGCGGCGATCGCGGACGGAGTCGAGACCGACAGCAGCGAGAGGCCGGCTTTTGGCCCAACCCCCGAGACCGTGATCAGCAGCTCGAACAACGCGAGCTCGTCGCGAGTTTCGAAACCGAAGAGCTGCTGCGCATCGTCTCGGACTACGTGATGTGTGTGCAGCGAGACGGCATCACCGGACGGTTGCCTCGGCACGAACACCCTGTAGCCGACGCCACGCACATCGACGACGACGTGATCCGTGCCGCGCGCGACGACTTCGCCGCTGACGTACGCGATCACGGCGTGCTCATCGGTGCGCACTCGCCACGGCTGCGGTGAATTTCACGCGCTGTGCGTGCGTCACTGCGATCGCGACGGCGTCGGCGACGTTGTCCTGAGTGATGGTTTCGTCGAGCTCGAGCACGTGCACCAGCATCCGCTGCACAGCCCTCTTGTCCGCGCCGCCCGTACCCGTCACCGCTTGCTTCACCTCTTGTGGCGTGTACTCGGCGATCGCGAGACCGGCGCGTGCGCCACAGACCAATGCGACCCCGCGTGCCTCCGCCACCGCCATCGCCGTCTTCGCGTTCTTATTGAAGTAGAGACGCTCGAGAGCGAGGAACTCGGGCAGGTGTGCCGCGATCAACGCGTCGATCGCGTCGGCGATCGCGAGCAGCTTCTCCGCGGCGCTGCCATAGCGCGGCGTCTCGATCAGCCCGTACGCCAGAAGGCGGGGCGGATCCGAACCGAGCTCGAGCAGCGCGTACCCCATGCCGGTCGTGCCCGGATCGATGCCGAGCACGGTGCTCCGGCTAGGCGTGCTGGAGGACCTCGTCAGGTACGTCGAAGTTCGCGTGGACCTTCTGGACGTCATCGAGATCCTCGAGCTCCTCGACGAGCCGGAGGACCCTGCGCGCCTGGTCGCCCTCGACGCGGACGGTCGTCGTCGGACGCATCGAGATCTCGGCGGAGGCGACGCTGATCCCGGCCTTCTCCAGCGCGGACTTCACCTTCTCGAACGAGCCGGGCGTCGTGTAGGCGGTGACGAGGCTCCCGTCGGTCTCGACGTCCTCGGCGCCCGAGTCGATGGCGATCAGGGACACATCGTCGGGCGCGCGCTTCGCGGCGTCGATCTCGATGATCCCCTTCTGCTCGAAGATCCACTGGACCGAGCCGGACTCGCCGAGCTTGCCCCCGTTCCTGGTGAACGCCGCGCGGACCTCGGACGCCGTGCGGTTCCGGTTGTCCGTCGCCGCTTCGACCATGACCGACACGCCGCCCGGCGCGTAGCCCTCGTAGACGACGCTCTCCAGCGCGGCACCATCGCCGCCGCCCGTCGCGCGGTCGATCGCACGCTGGATGTTGGCGTGCGGCATGTTCACGTCGCGGGCGCGGTCGATCGCCAGCCGGAGTCGGAAATTCGCCTCGGGGTCGGCGCCACCCTCGCGCGCCGCGAGCATGATCTCCCGCGTCATCTTGGTGAAAACGACGCCTCGTTTGACGTCCGCTGCGCCCTTCTGGCGCTTGATCTGACTCCACTTTGAATGTCCGGACATCGCGCGAATACTATCAACGCACACGTACCGGGGAGAGCGATATTGGCCCTCATACAACCCGAGAAGATCCGCAACGTGGCGGTCGTGGGGCACGGCGGATCTGGGAAAACGACCCTCGTCGAGAGCATCCTCCACGCCGTCGGCGCCACGAACCGCCTCGGCAAGGTGGATGACGCGACCAGCATCCTCGACACCGATCCTGAAGAGCAGAAACGCCGCATCACGATCAACATCGCGCTCGCCTCATTCACACACGACGGCACGAAGATCAACCTCCTCGACACTCCCGGCTTCCTCGATTTCGCGGGCGACCAGCACGCCGCTCTGCGTGTCGCGGACGCGGCGATCGTCGTGGTGGACGCGTCCGCCGGAATCCAGGTCGGGACCCAGCTCGTGTGGAGCGAGCTCGACGATCACAAGACGCCACGCATCGTGGTCGTCAGCCGGCTCGACCGGGAGAACGCCGACTTCGAGCAGGTGCTGGCGCAGCTGCGCGAGGCCTACGGCATCCGGGTGGTGCCGCTCCACGTGCCCGTCGGCGAGCACCAGGGGATCTCCGCCACCATCGACCTCCTCCACGGCCAGGTCCTGAAGGGCCCCAAGGAGCCCATCGCCGAGATCGACGAGGAACAAACGAAGACCGTCGGCGAGTTCCGCCAGCAGCTGGTCGAGGCGATCGTCGAGACGAACGAGGACCTCCTCACCCGCTACCTCGACGGCAAGGAGATGTCGTACGACGAGCTGCGCGACGCGCTGCACGCGGCCGTGCGCGAGGGCAAGGTCATCCCGGTCGTCGCGACGTCGGCGTCGAAGAACGTCGGGTACACCGCACTGCTCAACACCATCCGCGAGATGCTCCCCTCGCCCGCCGAGGACACCTCCGTCATCGGGAAGTCGCCGGCCGGTGAGGAGACCGCGCGCAAGACCGATCCCGCCGAGAAGTTCTCCGCCTTCGTCTTCAAGACGCTCGCCGACCCGTTCGTCGGGAAGCTGAGCTACGTGCGCGTGTATTCAGGCACGCTGCACCACAACTCGCAGGTCTTCGACGCGACCAAAGGCGAGACCGAGCGCGTCGGCCAGATCTTCTTCCTGCGCGGGAAGGACCAGGAGATCACGGACGAGGTCGGCGCCGGTGACATCTGCGCCATTCCCAAGCTCACCGCTACATCCACCAACGCGACGCTGTGCGACAAGGATGCACCGATCCTCTACGACCCGATCGCCTTCCCACCACCGTCCTTCTCCGTCGCGATCGACCCGGCCAGCAAGGCCGACCTGGACAAGATGTCGACCGCGCTGCACAAGCTGATCGACGAGGATCCATCGCTTCACGTGCGGCGCGACGACGCGACACACGAGACGATCCTGTCAGCGGTCGGTGAGTCAGGGGTCGACGTCGCCGTGCATCGCCTCAAGGAGAAGTTCGGCGTGCAGGTCGAGATGCGCACGCCGCGCGTCCCATATCGGGAGTCGATCCGCGCGAAGGCACAGGCGCAGGGCCGTTACAAGCGCCAGACCGGCGGCCACGGCCAATTCGGTGACTGCTTCCTCGAGATCGAGCCGCTCCAGCCCGGATCGGGCGTCGTGTTTGAGACACGCATCGTCGGTGGGTCGGTCCCGCGCAACTTCTGGCCGGCGGTCGAGAAGGGCGTGCGCGAGCAGGCCGAGAAGGGCGTGCTCGCGGGCTATCCACTGTCGGACTTCAAGGCCGTCCTCTACGACGGGTCGTACCACCAGGTCGACTCGAGCGAGATGTCGTTCAAGATCGCGGGTTCGCTCGCGCTCCAGAACTGCGTGAAGGAAGCGCAGCCGTATCTGCTCGAGCCGATCATGGATGTCCAGGTCGTCGTGCCCGAAGAGCAGATGGGCGATGTGCTCGCGGACCTCAACAGCCGCCGCGGTCGCGTGCTCGGCATGGACGGCGCGGGCGCGGGTCACCAGAGCATCAAGGCGCACGTACCCCTCGCGGAGATCTTCCGCTATTCGACCGATCTCCGATCGATGACCGGCGGCCGCGGCACGTTCACCGCGACGCTGCTCGGTTATGAGCAGTGTCCGTCACATATCGCGGAGAAGGTGATCGCGGCGCATGAGGAAAGAGTCGAGGAGGGCGCGGCGGCACGGTAATCGTCCCGACGGGACGAGGCCGCACCTATACATCGACGCGGCCGGCGGCGCGCAGCACACCGAGGGCGTCGACGGTGACCCATTCGTTCATGCGCTTCGAGCTCGTCTCGCCCCAGTCCACGTGGTCGGCGTTGGACTTCATCGCTCGTGGCGATACGGACGTGTAGTAGCGCTTCTCGGCCGCCCATCCGCCGTCGGGCAGGCGCTTGCTCTGGAGGAGGTCGAGCGCCTCCACGCACCGCGCGTCCCGGAGCCGTCCGACGATCTTTCATCGCCTTAAGTCCTCCGAGGACGTCGTAGTGCCAGTAGAGCGGGTAGTGGAGCGTGACGAACGCGGGATGGATGACGCGTCCGTCCGCCAACCGTTTCAACAGCCGTCGGCTCAGGAAGACCTCGGCCGCGTCCTCGATGGCTTTCCTGACCCCTGCGTTCGCGCGCCGTTGCGCGTGCACGGCCAGGCCGACCATCGGCAGGAGAGTCTCCGTGAACGATGAGGTGTGCGCCTCTGGGTGACGGTCGCAGTTCCACCCTCCGTCCGGCCACTGCCAGTGGACGAGGCGCTCAGCCAATCGGTCCGCGCGTGCGTCCGCGATCCCGAGGACCGTCACCGAGTACAGCGCGTTCCCCTGCTGCGAAGCGCACCGACGGTAACGCCCACGCATCCGGGGGACGCCGCCACGCCGGTAGGCCTCGGCGCGGGTGCGCGCGTCGTATTCGGCGACATAGCTGGGGCCAAGCCAGTGGTCCACGACACGATCGCGTAATGGGTGGAGCGTCTCGTCACCCTCGGGATAACCCAGGTCGGCGAGGCTCGCGAGGACCCAGTGCAGACCCTGCCAGTGGTAGTAGACGCTCCGGTTCGTTCCGGCGCGGCCGAGCTGATCGCGACGGGAGAGCAGCGCCTTGACCCGCGGCGACCCGCGGATGTCCTCGCGCAGCGCGCGGATCTTCCGCGTATCCGGCTCCTCGCCGAGCACGTGGACACGCGCCTTCCAGCGGATCGACGGGTCGGCCGACGCGAGGAGCGCCTTGACGACCGTGCCGACGCCGTCCATCAGGTGATGTCCGTAACGATCCGGCGCGAGAAGTAGGACAGCAGCCACTCGACGAGAAGCGTGCCGCGGTTGCGACCGCCGACAAGCTGCATCAGGTAGTTGGTGCGCCAGACCGTCCACGCCGGCAGCCCGGACAGCACGAAGTGGATGGGCCGGGCGAACTCCGCCGCCGCGCTGGTGCGGCCGAGGGCGACGAGGTCGCCCTTGCGCCTATAGACGTATGGCCGCGGCGGCTCGCCGCGGACCGCTCGCACGACGCTCACAGCGGCGGCCGGCGCTTCGAGAACGGCGACCTGCGCGAGCATCGGGAGCGGTCCGCCATCCTGTTCGAAGTACGCGGCATCACCGAGCGCGAGGACGTCGTCGCGGCCGCCGACCCGAAAGGACGTATCCACGGTGAGGCGGCCGTCCTTCGCGTGCGGCAGGTCCGTCGCTGCAACGACAGGATTCGATTTCACCCCACCGGCCCAGATGACGGTATTCGCGGTCAGCGTCCGACCGTCCCTGGTCCGTAGCGAGCGCTCCCCCACCTCGGAGACGAGCGTCTTCAGCATGACGCGCACGCCGAGGCGCTCGAGGCGCCGGTGCGCGATCGCCGAGAGCCGCGGATCCATCGCCGGGACGATGCGGTCGGCGCCGTCGATGAGCGTGATCGAGGGCTCGTGACGCACGTCGATGCTGGGATAGATGTCCCGCAGCGTGTGGTCCATGAGGTCTCGCATCGAGGCCGCGAGCTCGACACCCACTGGACCGGCGCCGACGATCGCGAACGAAAGCAGGTCGCGCCGCCGGTCGGAGTCCGGTAGGAGCGCGGCGTCCTCGAACGTCGAGAGGATGCGGTGCCGCACCGCGCGCCCATCTTCCATCCATTTGACGACCAGGGCGTGCTCTTTCACGCCGGGAATGCCGAAGTCGTTCGTCACGCTGCCTGCCGCGATGACGATGTGGTCGTATCCGATCTCGCCGTCCTCGGTGCGGACGGTCCTCTTCTCGACATCGATCCGCTCGACCTCGGTGCGCAGGAAGCGAAACCCAGCCCGGACGAGCGGCACGCGCAGCGGGTACGCGATGGCGTGCGGCGGCAGCTCCCCGGTCGCGACCTGGTACAGCAGCGGAGTGAAGAGCGAGTAGTTGAGGCGGTCGACGAGCGTGACCTGCGCTTCGCCAGGTTTCAGCCGCTTCTCGAGGTGGCGAACGAGGTGGAGTCCGCCGAAACCCCCGCCGACGATGACGACGCTCTTGGTCACGAGCCTTTCGCGACCGCGGCCTGCACGCGATCGAGCTCCTCGAGATACGCGCGGGTGATCGGATCGTCGGCGTCGAGTGTTCGTGCGTGCTCGAGCCGCTCGCGCGCCGCGACGAGGTCGCCGGCGCGCAGCTGCGCGAAGCCGGCGTCCGCGAGGTAAGCCGCCTCCGCCGGTCGCAGCGCGGCGGCGCGCTCGAGCGCCCCCACGGCCTGCTCCACGTCGTTCGCCATCAGCAGCGCGACGCCGAGCTCGTGCAGGGCGTCGGGCTGCTCGGGCCAGAGCTCGAGCACCCTCGCGAACGATGCGAGCGACGCCTGCGCGTCACCGCGATGACGTGCCAGGAGCCCGAGCCCGAAGTGTGCTTCCCATAGATCGGGCTCCGCGGCGAGCACCGCATCGAAGACGGACCGCGCCTCCGCGAAACGCGTCGCATCACCCGCGACCGCGCCCCGTCCGGCCGTTTCGAGCGCACGCTCGAGGTCGGCATGGCGGATGCCGAAGCGGAGGCGGCGCGCTTGCCCCGCGATCTCGCCGATCGTTTCACTCCCGAGAAGCAGGTCGAGCTCATGTGCGGCGCGTTCCCGTGCACCGGTCTCGTACCGGGCGCGCGCGAGATTGAGCCGCACGATGGCGGGACCGCTCGCCGCGAGCGCCGACTCGTAGTGAGGGATCGCGTCGGCGTTCAGGCCGCGCGCGTGCAGCGCGGCCGCGTACGACGCGTGGAGCTCCCACGCCGCGGCGCCCGCCGCGACCGCGTGCTCGAAGGCCACTCGACCGTTCTCGAGATCGCCGCGCTGCAGAGCGATGATCGCCGCCAGCTCCTGCGCCGAGCCGTACGCCTCGCTCGTCGGCGCGATGCGTCGCAGGTGCGCGAACGCGGGCGAGCTCGCGCCGGCGTTCGCGTAGAGCTCCGCCAATCGCACCACATCCGCGTCGGGCAACGGGCGAACGGCGTGGGCGTGCTCGAAGGCGACGATCGCCTCGTTCGTGTGACCAGCCTCGGCGCGAAGCTTGCCCAGGATGTAATGCGCGCGCCACGAGCGCGGACGGATGACCGTGAAGTCCTCGAGCGCCCGGACCTGCCGGCCGATGTCGCCGCGCTCGAGCGACTCGGCGGCGAGCACGAGAAGGCGCTCCTCGGCCGCGGCGCACTCCGCGTCAGCTGTGAGCGCCGCGAGATAGCGCTCGACCGCGCGTCCGATCGCCTCGTCGGCGGAGGCGGGATCGCTTTGGCGCAGGAGGGTCGCCGTGACTTCCTCGTCCATCCCCTCGAGAAGCGCGGCGTACGCGCTCTCGTTCGCGCCCGCGGGTGCGTCCGAGCCGGTCGCGGGCGGGATGCCGACTGCGCGTGCCAGCCAGCGCGCGAGCGCGGGCTCGGCCGTCGCGAGCGTGCCGGGCTCGATGGTGATGGAGCGCGTGGCGCGAACGGCGCCGCTGCCGACATCGACCAGCGTGACCTCGAGGCGCCGCGAGCCGCCGTCCTCGCGATAGATGCCGGTGAGCGCGTACGTCGCGCCCAGGGACCGGCCGTACTCCACGGCCAGTCCCACGTCGGGTGACGATCCGAACACGAGATATCCCGCTTCGCTCGTCGCCTCGGGCATCGCGATCAGGAAGACGGGCCGTACGTCGACCGTCTCGTCGCGCGCGAAGCGCTCCACCAGGCGTGCGGCGAGCTGTCGCGCCCAGGCGCCGGCGCGCGGCGTGGTCCCGCGCGCGCCGAACGGGATGACCGCGACGATCGGGCGCGCGATGCTCACGGGCTCAGCGCCAGCGGATTCGCGCGTACTGTCGCTTGCCCACCTGGATCACCGGCTCGCTCGTGGTGGGGACCATCGTCTCGAGGTTGGCCTTCGAACCGTCGACCTTCACGCCACCCTGCGCTACGAGGCGGAGCGCGTCGCTCCGGCTCTTCGCAAGCTTCGAGTCGCGGAGCAGCTCGACGATGTTGATCTCGCCCTCGCCATCCTTTTCGACCTCGCGCACTTCGATCTCGTTGGGCTGTGCGCCTTCCTTGAACTGCTTGCCGAACGCGACCTTCGCCTCATCCGCGGCGGCGGCCGAGTGCAGCTCGCTGGTGATCTGCCAGGCGAGCTTCTCTTTCGCTTCTTTGGGATGGAGCTCGCGGTTGCCGATCGCGCCGAGGATCTTGTTGACGTCCTTGCGCGGCATCTCCGTCGCCCATTCGAAGTAGTGGGGCATGAGCTTGTCCTCGATCGACATCACCTTTCCGTAGACCTCGCTCGGCGGGTCGGTCAGCCAGATGCCGGTCTTCGGCTTCGACTTGCTCATCTTCTCGCCGTCGAGGCCTTCGAGGAGGTGGTTGATGAGGAGGTTCTGCGGCCGCTGCCCCACCTGTTCCTGCAGCTCGCGGCCGGCGAGGATGTTGAACAGCTGGTCGGTGCCGCCGACCTCGACGTCCGACTCGATCGCGACCGAGTCGTACGCCTGCAGGAGCGGATAGAGCAGGTCCTTGATCGGGATCGCTGTCTTCTTCTCGAGGCGCTTCCGGAACTCCTCGCGCTGGAGCATCTGCTGCGTCGTGAAGCGCGACGCGAGGTCGATGACGTCCTTCAGGCCGAACTTCCCGAACCATTCCGATTGCAGGACGACGCGCGTGCCCTCCCGCGGGACGATGAGGTGGAACTGCTCGATGTATGTCTGGGCGTTCTTCATCACCGTGTCGCGCGACATCGTCGGACGCGTCTCGTCCTTGTTGGTGGGATCGCCGATCTGCGTCGTCCAGTCCCCGACGATGAGGACGATCTCGTGTCCCCACTGCGCGAGCTTGCGCAGCTTGCGCAGCGGGATCGCATGGCCGAGGTGCAGGTTGGGATGCGTGGGGTCGAAGCCCTGTTTGATACGCAGCTGACGGTCCCCGGCGCGCAGGCTGGCGGCGAGGTCCTCGCGAACGATCACCTCGGCCATCCCACGGGTCAGGAACTCGTCGAGCTCGGCGTCGCTGGGGCGCGTGGGCACTACGGAGAGGATATCGGGGCGAAGGCGAGGCCTTACGATTGAGGCATCGCGCGCAATACAACACGCGACCACGCTCTTGGGCGCGGACCGTATCGCCAGTTGCGGCGCCGGAGTGGGGGCGGCATTCGCGGCAGGCTCGCGGTCGTGCCCCCGGTCGTGCTCGCGTTCGTCATCGCCATCCTCGCGCTCGCCGGTTTCGGCGCGGTGACCGCGTTCGCGTTCTTCGCCTCGGACCTCCCGTCGCCGGAAGACCTCGCCAGGGATCCCCTGGCCCAGTCGACCAAGGTCTACGACCGGGACGGTAAGACCCTCCTGTACCAGTTCGAGGTCGAGCGCCGAGAGATCGTGTCCCTGAGCAGCGTTCCGCAGATCGTGATCGACGCGACGGTCGCGGCCGAGGACAAGTCGTTCTGGACGAACCCCGGCATCGACGTGTTCGGCATCGCCCGCGCGGTGCGCGACGACCTGCTTCGCCGCGACGTGGTGAGCGGCGCGTCGACGATCACGCAGCAGCTGGTGAAGCAGCGGATCGTCGGCGGCGAGGTCAGCGTCTCACGCAAGATCAAGGAAGCGATCCTCGCCATCCAGGTCACGCGCACGTACTCGAAGGAGCAGATTCTCGAGCTCTACTTCAACCAGATCTACTACGGCAACCAGGCCTACGGCATCAAGGCCGCTGCACAGACGTATTTCGGCAAATCCGACCTCTCGACGCTCACGGTCGCGGAGTCGGCGCTCCTCGCGGGCCTCCCGCAGTCACCGTCGGTGCTCGACCCGTCGCAGCCGGACAACGTCGAGCGCGCCAAGGAGCGCCGCTCATACGTCCTTGACCAGATGGTCGACTTCGGCGCGATCACCCAGTCGCAGCGCGACACGGCCGACGCCGAGACGCTCAAGGTCGCGGGCCCGCAGCTCACGACGATCACGGCGCCGCACTTCGTCTTCCAGGTCCGCAACCAGCTCGCGCAGATCCTCGGCGGGGACGAATCCGCCGTCACCCGAGGAGGGTTCAAGGTGACCACGACGCTCGACACGGCGAAGCAGGAGGCCGCCGAGCGCCAGGTCAGGGATTCGGTCGAGTCGCTGCACGACAAGAACGTGTGGAACGCGGCGATGGTCTCGATCGACCCGCGCACGGGCGAGATCCTCGCGTACGTCGGGTCGGTCGATTACTACAACCGTGACGACCCGCGGGTGCAGGGGCAGTACGACGCCGCCGGCATCGCCCAGAGGCAGCCGGGATCCTCGTTCAAGATGTTCAACTACGTCACCGCGCTCAAGAAGGGGGCGACGCCTGCCACGGTCGTGGTCGACGCTCGCACCGACTTCACCGGGCGCGCCGACCCGACCCGGATGAGCCCGGCGACGTGCGGCTACTGCCCGGAGAACGCGGACCTCCAGTACCACGGCCCGGTCACGATGCGGCAGGCGATCCGCGAGTCGCGCAACGTGCCCGCGGTGAAGTTCCTGGCGCAATACAGCGGGATCGAAGACATGATCCAGACCGCACGCGACATGGGCATCACGGCGAACATCGACCCGAACACGATCGGCCTGTCGCTGACGCTCGGTGCCAAGGAGGTGAAGCTGGTCGACATGACGAGCGCCTACGGCGTGCTCGCGAATCTCGGCGTCCGCGTCACCCCCACGTACATCCTGAGAGTCGAGGACTCGCGCGGCAAGGTCGTGTGGGAGCACAAGGACTACGAGCAGAAGCGCGTGCTCGACGCCGGCGTCGCGTGGCTGATGACCGACATCCTCAAGGACACGACGCAGCCGTCGCGGGACTTCATCTTCGGCAGCTGGACGAACATCGGGCGACCGGCCGCGCTGAAGACCGGCACGACCGACAACCTGAAGGACGTGTACAGCGTGGGCTACGTGCCGAGCCTGGTGACCGGCGTCTGGATGGGCAACGCCAACGGCGATCCCATGAGCTCGCGCGACTTCTCCAGCGCGATGGGGCCCGGAGTGCTGTGGCGCGACTACATGAAAGAGGTCCTGGAAGGCGTTCCGGTCGCGGACTGGGAGCGGCCCTCCAACATCGTGCAGGCGACGGTCGTGGCCGCGCCGGGCGCCTTCGGCGGGTACGGCTCGGGCCTTCTTCCCTCGAACCTTTCGCCCTTCTCGATGACCGAGTTCTTCGTGCGCGGCACGGTCCCGACGCAGGTCGACAACTGGTGGGTCGAGGGATGTCCCGGCCCGGACGGCTCGCGGAGGATCGCTCTCAAACCCCAGGAGCGTGCGCCCGGGAACGTCTGGCAGAAGTACACGGATCAGTGGATCAGGGGCGCGAACGCGGGCTCATATAGCTACGGCCGCTACAGCTGGAATCTCGTCGGGTCCGATCCGTGTCCGAGCCCGTCGCCATCACCCTCACCGTCGCCGTCTCCCGCCTTCAGCCCGGGGCCAACGGTGAAGCCGAGCGGCACGCCCTTCGTCGTCCCATCGCTCACGCTACCGCCGTTCCCGTCCGGACGAACGGTGGCCCCGACACCCACCCGCACTCCGTGACTCGCCGCGTCGGCGCGATCGTCGCGTGCGTCGACGCGCGCGGACGTGTCCTCCTCGTCCGCCAGCGTGGCGGCCCATTCACCGGTGCGTGGCTGTTGCCGGGCGGCGGTGTCGAAGACGGCGAGTCGCCGGAGGACGCGGTGCGCCGCGAGACCCGCGAGGAAACGGGGTGCGAGCTCACGCAGCTCGCGTACGTCGCGACATATGAGGTCGACGAGCGGACCGAGGACTTTCGCGCACTGGTGCATCTCTATCGCGGCACGGCGGTGGGCGTCGCGCGAGCGGAGGATGGCTCGGCGGTGCGATGGTCCGCGCCGGATGGATCCGGCTACCACGCCGCACTGCGACGCGAGCTCGCCGATGCCGGCCTGCGCCGCGAGGATGACGAGAGACTTGCGCGCGCCCTCGCGTCGACCAACGTGACGATGCGCCGGGTCGATCGCTGAGGTGGTGGTCGGCTCGCGCACGATGACGCTGCGGAATATCACGATGCGATGCCGGCGTCGCTCGGCGCCCGTGGAGCGGTACGGTTTCGACCGTTCTCGGTACGCCGAGTAGTCAAAACAACCAATGAAAACGGGCCGAGATCCCCGTTGACGCCCGTTTGACACGCCTGGGCCCGATCGGCGGCTAGCCGGGCGTCCGCCCGCTCCGTTAAGTCGGTTGCACATCGCACGTCATCTGGGTGACTCGCGGTGCGCGGGAGGAGAGCCGGTGGGGCGAACGAGTCGTGCGGCAGGTATCGCGTTGTGCGTGGCCATGTGCGTCACGACGGTCCTTGGCGTTGGCGGCGGGAGTGTCGCCGCGCGGGTGCCGACGCAGATCGCGGCGCCGACGACGCAACAGCCCGCCGCGATCCTGACCGTGATCTCCGGCGACGTCCTCACGCGCGGCGCGCGCGGCGACTTCTCGCCGGCGGCGGATGGCGCGGTGCTCTATCTCGGCGGCAGTGTTCGCACCAGCGCCGACGCGCGCGCCGTGATCACGCTGTTCGAAGGTTCGACGGTCGAGCTCGAGCCGGGAAGTGACATCACGATCGAGGAGGCGACCACGCGGAGCGGATCCACGATCGTCGGACTCGCGCAGTCGCTCGGACGGACCTGGCACGTCGTGACACATCTGACCACCGCGGACTCGCGCTATGAGGTCAGGACCCCCACCGCGACCGCGTCGGTGCGCGGCACCGCGTTCGAGGTCGCGCTAGACGATGCTGCGAGCGGACCGACGACGACGGTCACCACGACCGAGGGGCGTGTTGCGACCACGGATAGACCCGCGACGACGGAGGTGCTCGTCGCCGCCGATCAGACCACGACGGTTCGCGCCAACGCGGCGCCGGAGCCGCCGCACGCGACACCCGACGCGCTGCGAGTCGTGACTGTCTCCGTGACCGCCGAGAACGCCCTGGTCATCGACCCGCTCGGCCGGGCGAACGGCCTGAGGGACGGCAGGGTTCTGGCGCAGACGCCCGGCGCACGCGTGCGCGTGGAGAACGGCACGCTTGTCGTGACCCTGACGAACGTTCCCGATGGCGTCTTCGCGACCACCGTGGCCGGGTCGGCGGACGCGTCGGTCACGGTGTCCACCACCGTCGCTGACCAGGGCGAGGAGCCCGTGACGATCACGACCGCCGCGCCGACGGGGAGCGGCCCGACGACTTCTGGCGTCGAGGTGCGGAGGACCAGCGACAAGCCCGAGGTCCGCGCACTCACGGCGGATGAGTCCAAGGCGCTTGATGCGAAAGTCAGCCCGGCGAAGGCGACGGTCCGACCCGGTGCGACAGCGACGCCTCGCGCGGTATCGACGACGCAGGCCACGCCGCCCACCGAGGCATCGCCCGAGCGGAAGGCCGAAGACACGCCGCAGCCAGCGGTGACGCCGCGCCGGACCGCCGCACCGATCCCCTCACCCGCCCCGCGCTAAAGCCGCACGATCGTGGCGCCGTCGCCGCCCTCCGCGGCGCCGGCGGGCTCGTGCGCGCGAACGAGGGGATGCCGCGCCAGCACCTCACGCACCGCGGTACGCAGCGCGCCCGTCCCCTTGCCATGGACGATCCGCAGACGATCGACGCCCGCGACCGCCGCGTCGTTGAGATAGCGGTCGAGTACCTCGAGCGCTTCCTCCGCCCGCGCGCCGCGGAGATCGAGCTGCAGCGACACCGCCGGCGCGGAACCCGAGACGATCGGACGCGCCGAGATCGGAGACTCGTCGGGCGCCTGCGCCGGCCGCAGGCTCGTCGCGGGAACGCGCAGCCGCAGCGCACCTGCCGCGACGTCGGCCATACCGCGCTCGTCGATCGAGAGCAGCGTGCCGCGCTCGCTCACGCCCTCGACATGCACCGGCGAGCCGACCGCGATCGGCACGCCTGACCGCGGCGCCGGCTCGGGCACGGCTGACCGACGCGTCGTCTCCGCCTCCGCAAGCGCGGCGCGCGCATCCTCCACGAGGTTCCGCTTCGCGGCCTGATCGCGAGCGGTCTCCGCCCGACGAAGCGCGCGGCGGGCCTGCAGCAGGAGCTCGTCGGCCTCGGTGCGCGCGCGGCGCACGGCGCGCTCGCCCTCATCCCGGATGCGCGCGGCTTCGCGCCGCGCCTCCTCCGTGAGGCTGCGGGCATCCTCCGCCGCGACGCGCGCCTCCTCGAGCGCGCTCGAGAGCTCGGTCCGGTGGCGCTCTGCCTCGCGCAGGGTGCGCTCGAGCGACCGATGCAGCTCGGAGAGGTGTGACTCCGCGCGCGCGAGCACCGCATGGTCGAGACCGAGACGCGAAGCGATCGCGAAGGCGTTGGACGCCCCGGGGAGTCCAATGTGCAGGCGATACGTGGGCCGCAGGGACTCGGCGTCGAATTCGACGCTCGCGTTGGACGCGCCCGGTGTGTTGAGCGCGAACGCTTTGAGCTCCGGATAGTGCGTCGTCGCGGCGACGAGAACGCCGCGCTCGAGCAGCGTCTCGAGCACGGCCATCGCGAGCGCGGCTCCTTCATCGGGGTCGGTCCCCGCGCCGAGCTCGTCGAGGAGCGCGAGATCGTCGCGCTCGGCTTCCGCCAGCGTCGCCACGACGTTGCGCAGGTGCGACGAGAACGTCGAGAGCGACTGCGCGATCGATTGCTCGTCTCCGATGTCGGCAAAGACGCGGCGCACGACCGGCACCCGGCTTCCGCGTGATGCCGGGACCTGCAGCCCCGACGCACTCATGAGCACGAGCAGCCCCATGGTCCGCAGGCTCACGGTCTTGCCGCCGGTGTTCGGCCCGGTGATCACGAGTGCGCGAAAGTCCGACCCGAGGCGCACGTCGATGGGGACGACGCCGGTCCCGCGCTCGACGAGCAGCGGATGGCGCGCGCCGACGAGATCGAGCACGCCGTGCGCGTCGAGCGACGGACGCTCGCACTCGAGGTGATCCGCGAGCTGTGCCTTCGCAAGCACGAGGTCGAGGGCGGCGAGCGCGGTCGTCACGGAGTCGAGGTCGTCGCCGGATCGCTCGACGCGTCGTGACAGCTGGTCGAGGACGTGCTGCACCTCCGCGCGCTCGGTAAGCTCGGCCTCGCGCAGCGCGTTGTTCGCCTCGAGGATCTCGAGGGGCTCGATGAACACCGTCGCGCCGCTCGCGGACTGATCGTGAACGATCCCCTTCACCGCCCCGCGCATCTCCGCCTTCACCGGCACGACGTAGCGGCCTCCGCGCTGTGTCACGAGCTGCTCCTGCAGCGCACGGGCGAGCTCCGGCGAGCGCAGCAAGCCGTCCAGGCGCTGCTGCAGGCGGGCCTGCGCGGCGCGGAGGGCCGCGCGCAGCGAGCCCAGCCGCGGGCTGGCGCGGTCGAGCACCTCGCCCGTGCCGCTGATCGCCTGCTCGATCGCCTCGGCGACGTCGCGTGGGGGTCGCGCGAAGCGCGCCTTCGCGGCGAGCGGCGGATACGGGTGGACGTGGCTGAAGAGCTTCTCGGCAGCGCGGATCGTGTCCGCGATCTCGGTGAGCTGCTGCGGATCGAGCGCGCCGCCCAGGCGCGCGCGCCGCAGCGCGTCCCGGACGTCGCGTGCGCCGCCCAGGCCGGCGGAAGGCTGCGCGCGCAGCAGATCACGCGCCGCGGCGGTCTCGTCCTGGAGGCGCTCCGCCTCGCGCACGTCGGTCACGGGCGTAAGGCCTTCGGCGAGCTCACGACCGGGCGCGAACGACGTCCGCTCCGCGAGAAGTGCCCGGATGGCCGGGTACTCGAGGGTGACGAGCGCGCGCTCGGCGGCGGTCGTCACCGCGACACGCCGCTCGAACCGCGCACCCAGAGCCGCCACGGCTTCGCCGCGGTCGGGCTCTCCGCGATCCCGATCCGCGGACCGCGCGCCACGTGGCGCGCACGCACCGCGGGCGCGTCGCGCAGCTGCAGCGCGGAACGGACCAGGTCGACGCCCGAGTGCACCGTCGATAGTGCGAACGCGCGCCCCAAGAGCCCCGGTCCGGCGAGGCGTGCGCCGGCCG
This sequence comes from Candidatus Limnocylindria bacterium, assembly GCA_036000705.1. Classification (GTDB taxonomy): domain Bacteria; phylum Chloroflexota; class Limnocylindria; order P2-11E; family P2-11E; genus CF-39. The sequence continues at coordinate 39,332 of DASYUY010000096.1, forward strand.
CGAAGCCCTCGAGCGGTTCGGCGCCGCGTAGCAGGACGGCGCCCGCGACGTCCGACTCGTGTGCGACGACGTTCATGCAGTACCAGACCCCGTGCGAGAGATAGACGTACGCGTGTCCCGGCCTCCCGAACATGACCTCGGTGCGCGGCGTCAGACCGCGGAACGCGTGCGAGGCCGGGTCACGTGCTCCGTGGTAGGCCTCGACCTCGACGAGCCGCGCGGCGCGCCGGCCCCCGGGGCCATCGTAGAGGAGCACCTTTCCGAGCAGGTCGCGTGCGACCGCGAGCGTCGGGCGCGCGTAGAACGCGCGGGGCAGGCGTGGGCCGTAGCTGAGCGGCGCGGTGCTAGCTGGTCCTGCGCGGATCGAGAGCGTCCCGGAGGCCGTCGCCCATGTAGTTGATCGACAGCACCGCGGCGAAGATGAGCAGCCCGGGGAAGATCGCCCAGTACGGGGCGATCTCGATGTAGTGCTGGGCGTCGTAGAGCATGCGGCCCCAGGTCGGAACGTCCGGCGGGAAGCCGAGACCGAGGAACGACAGGGCCGACTCGGTGATGATCGCTGAGCCGACACCCAGCGTGGCGGCGACCAGGACGGGACTCATGACATTGGGAAGGATGTGGACCCAGATGATCCTGCCGTCCTTGTCGCCGATGCTGCGCGCGGCCTCGACGAACTCCTTCTGCTTCAGCGAGAGGAACGACGCGCGCACCAGACGCGCGACGGGCATCCAGTTGAGGACTCCGATCACGATGACGATGAGGAGGAAGATCCCCATCTCCGGGCCGACGGTCGTGCGCAGCGTGTCACGGAAGAGATAGATCGTCAGGAGAAGCAGCGGGAGCTGTGGCAGTGACAGGAAGATGTCCGTGATCCGCATCAGCAGGTTGTCGAGCTTGCCACCGAAGTATCCGGATATCGCACCGACCGCCGTGCCGAGCGAGATCGCGATCGCGACCGCGATGATGCCCACCGCGATGGATACGCGGCCACCCCACAGCGCGCGCGCGAAGAGGTCATGGCCCAGGTCGTCGGTCCCGAAGGGGTGCGCCGACGACGGCCCCAGGAGGCCGAGGGAGTAATCGACCTTGTTGTACGGGATGGGCCAGAGCAAGGGCCCGATCGCCGTCGCCAGGATCAGCAGAGCGAGCACGGCGAGGCCACCCATGGCGAGGCGGTGACGACGGAACTGATGCCACGCGTCACCCCACAGACTTCGCGCGGGTCGCCGGAACTCCGCGGCCTCGCGCACGCCGATGGCCATGCCTCCGGCGCGGGCCTTCGCGGCGGGCGCGGGTGTCGAGCTACCCATAGCGGATCCGTGGATCGAGGACGCCGTACAGGACGTCGGCGACGAGGTTGAACACCACCACGAGCACCGCGAAGATGAACGTCGCGCCCATGACCACGGGCGTGTCGCTGTTGTTGATCGCGCTGATGAGCAGCGCACCGATGCCCGGGATGGCGAAGATCTGCTCGGTGATCAGCGCGCCGGCGAACACCGTCGGGACGCCGAGCGCTACGAGCGTGACGACCGGGATCAGGCTGTTGCGGAACACATGACGTAGCACGACCAGACGTTCGGTGATGCCCTTCGCCCGCGCGGTCCGCACGTAGTCGAGCGGCAGGTGCTCCAGCATCTCCGAGCGCATGAAGCGCGCGAGGGTCGCGGTCTGGAACAGGGTGAGCACCGCGATGGGCATGATCGATTGCCGGAGCTGCGCGAGGACCGTCTCCGGATTTCCCAGCGATACGGTGATCTGGGAGTCGTAGATGAACGGGAGCCAGCGCAGCTTCACGCTGAAGAGGAGGATCAGCAGGATCCCGGTGAAGAACGTCGGCACCGAAAACCCGATGAACGCGAAGGTGGTCGCGGCGTGGTCGAAGAGCGAGTACCGCTTCACCGCGGAGAGCACGCCGATCGGGAGCGCGAGGAGGACGGAGAGCACGTAGGCGACGCCGAGGACGGCCAGGGTGTTCGGCAGCTTCAGCATGAGAAGGTCAAACACCGGCACCTTGCTCTGGAATGAGTAGCCGAGATTCCCCTGCACGGCGGACGTCAGCCACATGACGTAGCGGATCGGCCAGGGCTGGTCGAGGCCGAGAGAGCGCCGGATGTTGGCGCGGACCTCCGGTGGGATCGCGGGGTTCACGGCGAACTGCGCCAGGGGGTCGCCGGGCGCGAGGGCGAGGATGGCGAACACCACGAAGCTGATGACCAGCAGGGTCGGGATCGCGATCAGCAGCCGTCGCAGGACGTATTTGCCCATCTCACTCGCCAGTTCGTGACGTCATCGTCATTGGGTGCCCACCCCCGGCCGCATCAGGCGCGTAAGCGGGTCGGCGGGGGCCGAAGCCCCCGCCGACCGGTCTGTTCCGTGGTCAGCAGCGGACCTACTTCGTCCAGTCCGCGATCTGCCAGAGCACCGAGTCCCACGCGTTCGGGATGATGCCCTTGATCGCCTTGTTGTAGCCGTCCGACGGCTGAGTGCGAGCCACGAGCGGGATGATGGCAACGTCGGACACGAGCAGGTCGTTCATCTTGACGACGAGATCGTTGCGCTTGCTGTCGTCGGTCTCCTTCGTCAGCTGAGCGAAGAGCGCGTCGAAGTCCTTGTTGCACCAGCGCTCGTAGTTGTTGCCGCTCCACGAGGCGGACTTGGTCTTGATCTCGGCGCATGTCCAACCCGACAGGTAGTCGGTCTGATCGGTCGACGAGGCGCCGTTCGTGAACATCTCGACGTCCGCGAAGAACCTGCCTGCGGAGTCGTTGCTGTCGGTCCCGAAGAACACTCCACCAACGACCGACTTCAGCTCGACGTCGATGCCGAGCTGCGTCCAGCCGTTCTTCACGATGTCCTGCTCCTTCTGTCGAAGGGTGTTGACCGTCGTCTGGTAGAGGATCTTCATGGGCTTGCCTTTGTACGTGCGCTTGCCATCCGCGCCCTTGGTGGCGCCGGCGTCATCGAGGAGCTTGTTGGCCGCGGCGAGGTCGTACTTGCAGATGGGCATGCTCGCCGTGGCCTTCGAGGTGTAGGCCTCCACGCCGACGACGATGTTGCACGTCGCGGCGCCGGTAAGACCGGGGCCATAGAGAGCCGCGATCGGTGTGCGGTCGATCGCCATCGCGAGTGCCTGACGCACCTTCAGGTCGGTGAGGAACGGATGCTGCGTGTCCGGCTCGCTGCGCTTGTCACCGAGCGCCGAGTCCGGGTTCGAGCGGTTGATCAGGATGCGCTCGACGTTCGGACCTGGTGCCGTCGAGAACTTGCACTTGCTGTCCGAGGACTCGACCATCGGCTTGAGGACCGCGGCCTCGACCTGGAGGTTCCAGGCGTAGTCGGCCTCACCGGTCTGGCAGACCGCGCGCGCCGCCTGGGTCGCGTCGGCAACGCCCTTGAACGTCACCGACTTGAAAAACGGCTTGCTCGCTTCGCGGTAGCCGTCGTTGATCGCGTAGGTGACGGTGTCCTCGGGCTTGAAGTCCGTGACCTTGTACGGACCCGTGCCGACCGGGATCTTCGGCTCATCCTTCGCCTTGGCGCCGATGAAGTCCTTGTACTGCTTCTCCTGGATGATGTTGCCGAGTCCCGAGACGAACGCCTGATAGATGTTCGGGTGCGTCTCGCTATAGGTGACCTTCACGGTCGTCTTGTCCACGGCCTCGACGCTCTTCACTCCATCGAAGGTGGTCGAGTCCGTCGCCGCGGTCGCCTTGTCCGTGACGTACTTCCAGGTGAACACGACGTCGGCGGAGCTGAAGTCGGTCCCATCCGACCACTTGACGTTCGGCTTGAGCTTCCAGGTGATCGATGTGAAGTCCTTGGCGATCCCGCCGTTCGCGACCGTTGGGATCTCGGCCGCGAGATACGGGACCGGCTTGCCGTCCGGTCCGGTGTGCGCGAGGGGCTCGAGGAACAGCGCGCCCGCGTCGTAGTCCTTCGTTCCCTGCGCGTGGTGCGTGTTCAGGTTAGTCACCGCCTGCCAGTACAGGATCTTCACGTCACCGCCCGCGCCACGCTGAGCCGCCGTCGTCGGCGCGACCGAACCGGTCGCTGCCGGCGGCGTCGTCTGCTGCGTGCAGGCCGTCACCGCCAGAGTCAGGGCGAGCCCGAAGGCCGCCATGCCACGCGATTTGATCGTCATTCCCTAAGTAACCTCCCACGCCTTCTCGGCCATGCCGCATCGCGAAGTCACCCGCGATTGGGTCGCAGGCTACATTCGTACCCCGTTTAGGGCAAGGCGGTTCAGGTGCGGAGCGTGGCTCCCAGCTGATGCGCGAGACGTCCCTCGATCCGCTTGATGACGCGGTCAACGTCGGCATCGGTCAGGGTTCCGTCGGGGGACCGGAGGACGAGTCGCACCGCGAGCGACTTCCGGCCCGCACCGGCCTGCGGTCCGCGATAGACGTCGAGCGGTGCGACGGACTCGACCAGCGCTTTGCCGGTCGCCCGGATCGCCTCCTCGACCGCACCGTAGGGAGTGCTCTCGTCGAGGACGACGGCAAGCTCGCGGATCGCGGCCGGGTACCGGGGCGGCGGCGTGACGCGCGGCGGTGCGCCACGGTCGAGCAGAGCGGCGACGTCCAGCTCCGCGATGAATGTCTCCGCGGGCAGCTCCCAGAGATCGGCGACGCGTGGGTCGAGCTGTCCCCAGGTCACCACGTCGCGGACCGCGGGTCCCCTGCGCTCCGCGCGGCCGGGGTGCAGACCGGGCGCGCCGGGCCGCGACTCGCCGAGCATCCTCACCCGAAGCTTCGCGAGCGTTCCGTCGACGAGCGCTTTCAGGTCCCAGAGATCCGCCGTGCGCGCCGGGCCGAGCCAGCTCTCGCCTTGCGCGACACCGGCGATGAGGACGGCGGCGATCCAGCGCTCTTCCGGAAGGTCGTGCGCGCGCGGTAGATACACCGGTGCGATCTCGAAGATCGCGACACCGTCGCGGTGCCGGAGGTTGCGACGCGCGGTGTCGAGCAGGCTCGCCCGAAGCGTCGGCCGCGCCGCGGATTGTGCCGGTGTCGTGGGGTTCTGGATGCGCAGCGGGCGGGGAGCGATCTCGCTGCCATCGGCGCTGAGCCGCTCGAGCCACTGCGGGTCGATCAGCGAATACGACACCGTCTCCTGCAGACCCATCCCGACGAGCACGTCGCGCAGCCGCTCACGGAACTCCTCGAGCGGATGCGCTTCCACGAGCGGGAGCGGTCCGTCCGGCACGCGCGTCGGAAGGCGGTCGTAACCGACGATCCGCGCCACCTCCTCGATGATGTCCTCGGGGATCGCGATGTCCGTGCGCACGACGGGCGGCCGCGCGGCGAGCACGTCACCAGATCGCGTCACGGCGAAGTCGAGGGCGGTCAGGGCGCCGACCGCTTCCTCGGGCGTGATCGGTATGCCGAGATGGCGCGCGAACTTCGCCAGCGGGATCCGCACCTCTGTCTGCGGGCGTGGACTCGGATAGCGGTCGACCACGCCGGCCAGTCGAGCGCCGGCGTGCTCGCGCAGCAGCTGGACGGCTCTGGCGAGCGCCCTCGGCGGCAGGTCGGGACTGAGCTGCCAGGAGAAACGCCGCGCCGCCGCGCTGCCGGAGGAGCCACGGAGGCCGAGCTTCGTGGCCGTCGTGCTGATGCTCCTCGGATCGAAGGACGCGCACTCGAGCGCCACGGTGGTCGTGTCGTCGCGGATCTCGGAGTCCTCGCCGCCCATGATGCCTGCCACACCGAGAACGCGTTCTTCGTCGGCGATGACGAGCGTGCCGTCGGGTAGTGCGCGATCCACGCCATCGAGGGTCGTGAGGCGCTCACCTGCGCGCGCCTGCCGAGCGACGAGCGTCCCGCCCTTCACCTCACGCAGGTCATACGCGTGCAAGGGCTGACCGAGCTCCAGCATCACGTAGTTCGTGATGTCGACGACGTTGGAGATCGGGCGCATGCCCGCGGCCACCAGGCGCCGCTGCATCCACTCCGGCGACGGGCCGATGCGGACGTTGTCGAGGCGCGCCGCCGCAAAGCGGAGACATCCCGTCGCGTCCTCGATGCGCACGTCGAGACCCTTCGGCGCGTCCTGGCCGAGCCGGTCGCCCGCCGGCTCGAGCAGCTTCTGGTGCAGCAGGGCCGAAACCTCGCGCGCGATGCCGACGATGCCGAGGCAGTCCGGACGGTTGGGCTGCAGCTCCAGGAGGAGCACGGTCTCGCCGAGCGTCTCCGATAGCGGAGCCCCGACCGGCAGCGTGGGATCGAGCAGGAGGATGCCCTCGTGATCCTCACCGAGGCCAAGCTCCCGTTCCGACATGACCATTCCTTCGCTCTTGATGCCGCGCATGTCCTTCGGCTTCATGACCGCGCGCCCACCGGTGTGCCCTTCGACGTACTCCGCACCGACGTCCCCGAACGCAACGACCGCGCCGACCGTGAGGTTCGTGGCCCCCGTGACCACGCGCTTGCGCCGGCCCTCGCCGTACTCGACCGTCGCCAGCACGAGCTTGTCCGCGTCAGGGTGCTTCGTGAGCTCGGCGATGCGGCCGACCCAGATCTTGTCCCAGGCTTGGCGCTCGATGCCCTTTGATTCGGTGCCCGACATGTGCAGGCGATGCGCGAGGTCGTCCGCGGGAACGGTCACGTCGACGTACTCGCGCAGCCAGGACAGCGGCACCCGCAGCAGCATTTAGAAGCTCTCCAGGAAGCGCAGGTCGTTCTGCGCGTAGAGACGGATGTCCGGCGTGCCCGAGATGACCATCGCGAGGCGCTCGATCCCGCCGCCGAACGCGAAGCCCTGATAGCGGTCCGGGTCGTATCCGACGCGACGCAGGACGTCGGGATGGACCATGCCGCAGCCCGCGGCCTCGATCCAACCGTCGCCGCCGCAGGTGTGGCACTGCCGGTCCTTGCCGTCGCAGATCACGCAGGAGAAGGCGATCTCGGCCGAAGGCTCGGTGAACGGGAAGTAATCCGGCCGGAAGCGCACGTTGCTCTTGCTGCCAAAGATCTGCCGCGCGAACGAGTAGAGGACGCCTTTGAGGTCGGCCATCGTGAGCTTCTCGTCGATGGCGAGCCCCTCGTACTGGTGAAGGATGCTCTCGTGGATCGCGTCGGTCGCCTCGTAGCGGTAGCAGCGCCCGGGGATGACGACGCGAATCGGCGGCCTGCGCTTCTCCATGATCCGCACCTGCATCGGTGAGGTGTGCGTGCGGCCGAGCAGCGGCATCTCGGGGTCGTCGCCGAGCGGATTCGACACCCATAGCGTGTCCCACTTCTCGCGCGCGGGATGGCCGGGCGGGATGTTCAGCGCCTCGAAGTTGTAGTAGTCGGTCTCGATCTCGGGACCCTCGACGGTCTCGAACCCCATCGTGCCGAAGATGCGCGACACCTCGCGGATCGTGGCGGTCACCGGGTGCAGCCGACCGATGTGTACCGGGCGTCCGGTGAGGGTGAGGTCGACGCGCTCGTGGAGGCTCTGGTCGAGCGCCGCTCCGTGCAGCGCTTTGCCGCGGCTCTCGATCGCTGCCTCGATGCGCGCCTTCGCCTCGTTGACCGCGGCGCCGTACGCCGGCTTGTCCGTCGCGGGCAGCGTGGCGATCTGTTTGGTGGCCCCCGTCAGCTCGCCGTCCTTGCGACCGAGGTAGCGAACGCGCGCCGCCTCGAGCGCGGCATCGTCCACGCAGGCGGCGATCTCCGCCACGGCGCGGTCCGCGAGTGCCCTCAGGTCCTGTGGTGCCGCCATACGATCCTTTCGGTGGCCGACACGGGTGTTCCCGTGTCGTCGCAAAAACAAAAGCCCGCTTCGTCCGGGACGAAGGCGGGCCTCCGCGGTACCACCCGATCTCCCGTCGGCACGCGGTCGACGGGCACTCGTTGGGGAGCGCTATCGGGCTCCGCCCGGATGCGCTTTTCTGCGCATCGGCTCGGGAGCGAATTCCCGCGTTCCCTGTCGCTGCTGGCTCTCAGTCCGTTGACCCCATCGCCTGCGCGCCGGGGCCCGTGCCCGCATTCCCTGTGCGACGTTCGCGCGGTACTACTCTCCGTCGTCGTCCTTGACCTCGGCGCGCTCACGCGCGCAGCGGTCTATGAGCTGGCTTTGCCGGTCTGCTTGTTGTTGACGAGATCCAGATAGTGGCGGAACACCTTGGGATCGCGCACCGCCATGTCCGCGAGGACCTTGCGGTCGAGTTGCACGCCGGCCGCACGCATCGCGGCCATCAGCCGGCTGTACGAGACGCCCGACTCGCGCGAGGCCGCGTTGATGCGAGCGATCCACAGCCCGCGGAACTGGGCCTTGCGCTTGCGGCGATCGCGATACGCGTAGTTGAGGGCGTGCAGCGCCGCCTCGCGAGCGGGCCGGACGAGCTTGTGCTTCGATGCACGTCGCCCTTCAGCCGCGTTCAGGAGCTTCTTGTGCTTCTTGTGGGCGGCGACGCCGCGCTTGATTCGTGTCATCCCTCGCCTACTTCCCTACCAAGTGCGGCAGCATCTTGCGGATCAGCCTCAGGTCACCCCGCGCGACGAGTGCCTTGCCCGCGTGGGCACGCTTGCGGCGCGGCGACTTGTGCGCATTCAAATGGCCTTTGTAGGCCTTCATGCGCGAGAGCTTGCCGCGCCCGGTCGCGGTGAAGCGTTTCTTGGCGCCGCTGTGGCTCCTGATCTTGGGCACGACGACATGCCTCCTCGCGCGAAAGTGTGAACGCCGATTGTACCGGTTAGTTCGTCCGCTTACGAGGCGCGGGCGTCGGCGCGGCAGGAGCTGCGCTCGCAGGCGGTCGGGTCGCAGTCGGCGGCGCCACCGTCGCGGGTCGAGCCGCGGTCGCCGGCGCGGCGGTCCTCGGCGCCGTCGCGGGAGGCGCCGCGGGCCTTGCCAGCGGTGCCGCCGCCACGGGCGCGGCCGTCGGTGCGGCGGCCGCCAGCGCTGCGGGCACACCCTGGGCGTCGCGACGCACTGGATTCATGATCATGATCATCGAGCGGCCTTCGAGCAGCGGCATGCGCTCGACGGTCCCGTGGTCCTTCAATCGGTCAGCGACCTGAAGCAGCAGGACGCGGCCGCGGTCCGGGTGCGCGAGCTCGCGACCGCGGAAGCGGACCGTCACCTTGAGCTTGTCGCCCTCGTCGAGGAACTTCGAGGCGGACTTGATCTTCGTCTCGATGTCGTGCTCGTCGATCTTTGGGGTGATGCGGATCTCTTTCCACGTGACCGACTTCTGGCGCTTCTTCGCTTCTTTGGCCTTCTGCTGCTCGGCGTAGCGGTACTTGCCGAAGTCCAGGATGCGCGCGACCGGCGGCGTGGAGTTCGGCGCGATCTCGACGAGGTCGTACCCGAGGTCCTGGGCATGCGCGAGCGCACGCTGCGTCGGGACGACACCGAGCTGTTCATTGTTCGGGCCGATCAGGCGCACAGCAGGCACGCGGATGCCTTCATTGATCCGCAGTTCGGGAGCGGCTATACGCGCGCCTCCGCTGTCAGCAGAGGGACGGCTCGCCGGTAGGTGAAGTCAACTCGGAACAGGATATCACCGGGCCAGCAGGCCCTGGATGCGCTCGCGGACCGAGGGCCAATCCGCGCGCGTGATCGCATATACGACGCTCGTTCGAATGCGTCCGTCATGCGAGATCCGATCGTCGCGGTGCTCGCCCTCCTTGATCGCGCCCAGGCGCTCCATCGCGCGCTGCGACCGCTGGTTCAGCTTGTCTGTTTGCAGCCACACTCGATGCGCGCCGAGATCGTCGAACAGATGCCGGAGTTGGAGATACTTCGCTTCGGTGTTCGCGACGGTGCGACGGGCGTCTCGCCCGAGGAACGTCCAGCCGATCTCGGCGGTCTTGTTCGCTCGGTCGATATGGAGGAAGCGCGTGCTTCCGATCGGCGCGCCGTCGCCGATGCGCCGCGTGAGGAAGGCGACCTGGTTTCCCAGCAGCTGCTCCTCGAGCGCCGCGCCGATCCAGCGCTCCAGCTCGCCGACGTCGCGCGGCATCGGCACGAGCATCAGGCGCCAGATGTCCTCGTCGTGCGCCACCGACAAGAGCTCTGCCGCATGCTCGCGGCGCAGCGGCTCGAGCCGCACGTGGGTCCCGTTCAGGGTCACCGGCCGGGGATCGAACGTCGGTCGCGCCCGGCCGACGATGTAAGCCATCTTCACGTCGTCGGACCAGGTGCCCTTGTCGGTCATGACCCCGTCGCGCTCGATGCCTTCGACCTCGAAGCCTGCCGCCTGGTACGAGGCGATCGCGCGGTCGTTGTAGGCGAGCACGCTCAGCGTGATCCGGTGCAGACCGAGATCGTCCACGAGGTGCCGCACGAGGAGGCGCAGCGCCTCTCGGCCCAGTCCCTTACCCCACAGTTCCGGCTCGCCGATACCGATGCCGACCTCCGCGCTCTTGCCCTTGGGCTGCACATCGCGGTAGTTGGCCTGGCCGACAGCGCAGCCCTCGTGCTCGATGACGAACATGACGCCACGGTGCTCGGCGATCACGTCCATCCATTTCCGCGCCGCGTTGTCGTCGGGGAAACGGCCCGGCCGGCGGCCCCACTGGTACCAGGCGAAGTCGGGGTCGTTCGCCCAGCGCACGACGTGCGGCGCGTCGGCGTGCGTCATCGGTCGCAGCGTGACGCGCGCGCCGCGCAGCGTCGGCGCGCTCGTCGGTGGCGAGCTCATGCCATCGCGTGGCCTGCGCTCGTCGGTGGCGCGCTCATGCCATCGCGTCGCCCGCGCTGGGCTCGTGTGGCGCGAAATCGGCCGGCAGCGCCTTGCTGTCGCGCTCCCTTTTGATGCGCTCGAGGAAGGCGTCGAACGCGACGCCCCTCTGCTCGTCGCGTGACCCGCGGCGGCGGACGGAGACGCTGGCCGCGGCGGCTTCTTTGTCACCGACGACGAGCATGTAGTTCGCCTTCCGCTGCTGCGCCTCCTTCACGCGGTTGCGCAGGTCGCCCGCCTGCTCGTCGAGGTGCGCGCGGAAGCCATCGGCGCGGAGCTTCGTCGCGATGTCGCGCGCGTATCCGAGGGCCGTCTCGCGCACCGGGATCACCGCGACCTGCTCCCAGGCCAGCCACAGCGGGAAGTTTCCCGCGTAGTGCTCGATGAGACCGCCGACGAATCGCTCGAGGCTGCCGAACAGCACCCGATGGATCATCACCGCCCGCTCACGCTGGCCTTCGCTGTTCACGAACGTCACGTCGAAACGCTCGGGCAGGTTGAGGTCGACCTGGATCGTCGGGCCCTGCCATTCGCGGCCGATCGCATCCTTCATCTTGATGTCGATCTTCGGCGCGTAGAAGACGCCGCCGCCCTTGTCGATCTTGTAGGGGACCTCACGGATCCCGAGCGCATCGGCGAGCGCCTTCTCCGCCTTGTCCCACATGTCGTCCGTGCCGAGCCTCTTCTCAGGACGCGTCGACAGATAGATGACCGGGTCGGTGTAGCCGAAGGTGCGCAGGAACTCCATCGCGAGGTCGAAGACCTTGCCGATCTCCTCCTGCGCCTGCTCGGGGGAGCAGAAGATGTGCGAGTCGTCCTGCGTGAAGCCGCGCACGCGCTGCATGCCGTGCAAGGTGCCGCCGCGCTCGTACCGATAGACCGTCCCGAGCTCGCCGATGCGCAGCGGCAGCTCCCGGTACGAGTGGATCTTCGACTGGAACACTTTGATGTGGCCCGGGCAGTTCATCGGTTTGATCCAGAACTTCTGCGTGCCGTCGTCGAGCAACAGCGGGCCGTACATGTTCTCGCCGTACTTCTCGAGGTGACCCGAGCGTTGGTAGATCTTCTCGCTGGCGATATGCGGCGTGTACACGAGCGTGTAGCCGCGCTCGTGATGCACCTTGCGCCACCAGGTCTCGAGCTCCTCGCGCACGATCGACAGGTTCGGCAGCCACAGCACGAGACCGGAACCGAGCTCCTCGTCGATGCGGAACAGCTCGAGCTCCTTGCCGAGCACGCGGTGATCGCGCCGCTCGATCTCCTGCAGCCGCTTCAGGTATTCGTCGAGCCGCGTCTGATCGGGCCAGACCGTGCCGTAGATCCGCTGGAGCTGCGGATTGCGTTCGTTCCCACGCCAGTACGCGCCCGCGATCGAGAGCAGCTTGAACGGTCCGATCGCGCCGGTCTTCGCGACGTGTGGTCCCTTGCAGAGATCGACGAACCCGTTGTGCTGGTAGACGCTGACCCGCCCGTCGCGGACCTCGTCGTCGCTGTCCTCGTCGGCCCCTTCCTCGGCGAGCTTCTTGATCTGGTCGACCTTGTAATCCTGCTTGCGCTGGCCGAAGAATTCGAGGGCCTCGCCCATGCTCATCTCGCGACGCTCGAACGGGGTGTCGTGCTTCACGACCTCGCGCATCTTCTCTTCGATCTTGCCGAGGTCGTCTGGCGTCAGCGGGCGCGGCAGGTCGAAGTCGTAGTAGAAGCCGTCGTGGACCGGCGGTCCGAACCCGAACTTCGCGCCCGGGAAGAGCTCGAGCACCGCGCCGGCCATGACGTGCGCGGTCGAATGCCGCAGCGCGTAGAGCGCTTCGTCGCCGTGGTCGGCCTTCCGTTCAGTTTTCGCCATACCGTCCTCCTCGCGGGACGAAAAAAGCGCCTTCGTCCCTGCCGTTCGGGACGAGAGGCGCTGCTCCCGCGGTTCCACCCGAGTTCCCCCGAAGGGGCTTCTCGTTCGGGCTGTACGGGGCCCACCCACGTCGCTCGGCGGTGGTCGTCGGCGTGCATTGCCGGCCCGGCTCACACCCTCCCGGGCTCGCTTACGGCAACTGCATGCGGCGTTGTCCGCGTCCTCGCGAGGGAGGAAGCATAGCGCAGGCCGCGCCCGATAGGCTCTCCCTTCCGTGCGTCTGAACACACTTCGCCTTGACTGGGAGATCGCGCGGCGCGGCTATGCGCGTTACAGCGCGTATCCCGCCGCGAGCATCGCCGGCGTCTTCGTGAACACGATCTTCGGATTCATGCGCGCATTCGTTCTTCTCGCTCTGTTCGAGCAGCGAGATCGGATCGGCGGGTACGACGCGAGCGCCACGGTCACCTATGTCTGGCTGGGCCAGGCCATGATCATGACGATCTTCATCTACGGCTGGCAGGATCTCGCGCTGCGCATCCGCTCCGGTGACATCGCGGGCGATCTCGTTCGCCCGGTGCATCCGCTGCGCGCCTCCCTTGCCTTCGACCTGGGCCGCGCGCTGTATCACGCGCTGTTCCGTGGGATCCCGCCGCTCCTCATTGGCGCGATCGTGTTCCGGCTCGTGCTCCCTGCAGGTCCGTTGGAGTGGATCGCGTTCGCCGTCAGCGTCGTGCTCGCGATCGTCGTGAGCTACGCCTTCCGAGCCATCTACAACGTTGTCGCTTTCTGGACCACCGATCACCGCGGGGCCCTGATAGTGGGAGGGATCGCGGTCAATCTGTTCTCTGGTTTCATCGTGCCGGTGGCCTTCTTCCCCGACTGGCTCGCCGCGATCGCCAACACCACGCCCTTCCCGTCGATGATCCAGATGCCGATCGACATCTTCATCGGCCGGGCGAGTGGGATCGACGTGCTGCGGATCCTCGCGGTGCAGGTCGCTTGGGCCGTCGCGCTCCTGATCGTGGCGGAGCGCCTCTTCGCGTCCGGTGTCCGCCGTCTGGTCGTGCAGGGTGGCTGAGCTGCGCGAAGGCCTGTCGCTCTACGGACGCCTCATCGCCGCGCGTGTGCGAGCCCAGCTCCAATACCGGACGTCGTTCGCCATCGAGACGATCGGCGTCTTCCTGGTGTCGTTCCTCGACTTCGTCGCGATCCTGGTGTTGTTCAGCAACGTTCCACAGCTCGGCGCATGGAGCGTCTCGGAGGTGGCCCTGCTGTACGCGCTCGCCACGCTCTCGTTCGCGTTCACCGATCTCGTCATCGGTCACCTCGATGGCTTCCCGGCGCTGATCCGCGACGGGAACTTCGATCTCCTGCTGGTGCGCCCGCGGAGCACGCTGTTCCAGGTCGTCACGGGCGACTTCCAGCTTCGAAGGCTCGGCCGAGTGGCGCAGGGCCTGCTCGTGCTCGGGTTCGCCTTGGGCACGCTCGCGATCGACTGGACGCCAGACCGCGTTCTCGTCCTGGCGCTCGCCATCCCGTCCGGCGTCCTGATCTACGGCTCCGTCTGGATCGGGGTGATCTGCATCGCGTTCTGGACGGTCGAAGGGCGCGAGGCGGCGAACGCTTTCACGTACGGCGGTGCGTTCCTCGCGCAGTACCCGATCAACATCTACGACCGCTGGCTGCGCCGATTCCTCGCGTACCTCGTGCCCATGGCGTTCATCGCGTACTTCCCGGCGCTGCACATCCTCGGAAAGACCGATCCGCTCGGCTTGCCACAGATCCTGCAGGTCGCATCGCCTGTCGTCGGGCTCGCCGCGGCCCTCGTCGCCTCGATGGTGTGGCGCTTCGCGGTACGGCACTACCAGAGCGCGGGCGGCTAGCGGTGGGGCTGATCGAGCTCGAGCACGTCGCGAGGGACTTCGTGGTCCATCGCGCTCGAGGCCGGTTCCGGCGCGAGCGCACGACGGTCCACGCCGTCCAGGAGCTGACGTTCTCGGTCGAGCGCGGCACGATCCTCGGCTACATCGGGCCGAATGGCGCGGGCAAGTCGACGACGGTGAAGATGCTCACCGGGATCCTCGTCCCGACGGCCGGCCGGGTCTCGGTCGCGGGCCTCGTGCCCTGGGAGGACCGCGTCGCTCTGGCGCGACGTATCGGCGTCATGTTCGGCCAGCGTGTCCAGCTCTGGTGGGACCTGCCGCTCGTCGATTCGCTCGAGCTGCTGCAGTACATGTACCGCGTGCCGCCGGACCGCTTTCGCCGCAGTCTGGCCTCACTCCGAGAGGCGCTCGATCTCGATCCCTTCCTGCGTACGCCGGTGCGCCAACTCTCGCTCGGGCAGCGCATCCGAGGGGAGCTCGCGTCCGCCATGCTGCACGAGCCCGAGATCCTGTTCCTCGATGAGCCCACCATCGGACTGGACGTGGTGGCCAAGCAGCGCGTACGCGAGTTCCTGCTTCACGCGAACCGCGAACGCGGCGTCACGGTGATGCTCACGACTCACGACCTGGCGGATATCGAGCGCCTCTGCTCCCGCATCCTGATCATCGACCACGGGCGCCTCATCTACGACGGTGAGGTGAACGCGTTGAAGGAGCGCTACGGACCCGAACGTGTCCTCGTTGTCGACCTTGACGAGCCGCAGCCGCCGTTGCAGGTCGAAGGCGGCCGCGTCACCAAGGTCGAAGGCCCACGGCAGTGGATCGCGTTCGAGCGTGCGCGAACGACCGCCGCGCAGCTCGCGGCCGCGGTCGCTTCGCGCGCGAGCCTCCGCGATCTGACCGTCGAGGAGCCGGAGATCGACGACGTCGTACGGCGGATCTATCAGGAGACGCGGCCTTAGCGATGCCAGATCCTCGTTTTTGCGCGAGCTGCGGGTCGGCGCTGGTGAGGCCCGGGCGGCCGGACTGGAAGGTCGACTGCCCGCGCTGCGGCTGGTTCCGCGCCACGAACGCGCTACCTGTGGTGCTGGTCCGGGCACGCGCACCCAGCGGCCGCATCCTCTACACGCGGCGGCACGACTGGCCGGTCGGCGCCTGGGGTCTGGTCGCCGGTTTCGTCGAGGAAGGCGAGACCGCCGAGACGGCGGCGGTGCGGGAGGTCGAAGAGGAGACGGGTCTTCGCGCCCGCTCGCCGCGTCTACTGCGGACGATCGTGCAGCAGGACCGTCTGCTCATCTGTGTGGCCGTCGAGATCGACGACGTAGACCCGCGGCCGGGCGCCGATGCCGACGAGGTGCGCCTGACGCATCCCGACCGTGCTCTGACACCGGAGGACTGGCCCGCGCGGGCGCTCGTGGAAGAGCTGGTCCCGGATTAGGCGATCGAGCGGGCGAGGGTGTCCCAAACGCGTTCTTGCACCGCCGCGGGGGCGGACCAGCGCGCTTCGACCCGACGACCGATGACGGTCATCTGGTTCGAGTACAGCTGCGCCGCGGACTGGAGCATCTCGAGCGCCTCTTCACGTGCGGGGTGCTCGCGCCACTCCAGGACCGTGACGCGCGCCTTCGCGATGCGCTGGTGGATCTTGTCGAGCACGACGTAGTCCGGGCCCTGCGGCCAGCGCTGCGCGCCGACGTCGATCCCGTGGACGAAGGTGACGCCGATGAGGTCGGCCTTCCGGAAGTCATTGCCGCGGAACTCGTTGATCTTCCGCGCGGGGTTGAGGTTCTCCGCCCCCGCGCCCCATGGCCGGCCGTAGACGCGGACGTTGGCGACGCGGCCGGTGAACGTGCAGTCGATGAACTCGGCGCAGAAGGACTCCCATCCATCGATCTTCGCGCCGTCGAAGCGGCAGCGCTCGAAGCGCGCCTGGCCCGGACGGACCGCGCGCATGTCGGCCTCGTCGAAACGGCAATCGCGGAAGACGCTCTGCCGCCGGGAGGAGAACAGTGGTTGGAAGCGGCGGTCGAGCGTCTGTCCGCGGAAGTCGCAATGTTCGAAGGCGCAGCCCTCCGGAGCGACGGCGTCGAACGAGGCGCGCCGGAAGTCGGCGTCACGGATCGTGACGCCATCGAACATGAGGACGCCCGAGACGGCGTCTATGTCTTTGCTACTTGCCGGGTTCGGCGGACGCGTAGATCGGGACGACGTTCGAGGACTGAAGCTCGTCCATCTTCGAGCGTCCCTCGAAGACGACGCCCTTCTCGATCACGAGCGACGGCGTGGTGATGTCGCCGTGGACCTTGGCCGGGCGGCGCAGCTCGACGGCCGACGTTGCCCTGATGTTGCCGACGACCTCGCCCTCGACGATGACCGTGCCGCAGGAGATCTCCGCCTGGACCTTGGCGCCGTCGCCGACCATGAGGAGGTCGTTGGTCGAGATCTCGCCCGTGAACGTCCCGTCGATCCGGACCTTGCCTTCGAACGCGAGCTTGCCCTCGAACTCGGAGCCTTTGCCGAGGAGCGCGTTCAGATCGCCCGCACTGGGTGTCGCGTATTCCCGCGTCGCCGTGTAGTCACGCGTGTCTCGCTGCTGCATGGTGTTCCCCTCCGAAGCTTCCTCTTTGCGGCCCGGTTCAGCTGTGCGGGCGGGCTCCGGCGCTTCGGCGGGACGCCACACCGGCGCCGTCGACGGACGCGCAGGACCGCTCGATCGTTTGAACGTGAGTCGGGACACTATCCCCTCAACGCGCGAATTCCTAGAACGTCACCCCAGTACTAGCGGGGCAACCGAAGGAGCACCCGGGAGCGACGCCGTGCTACCGGACGGGCGGCTCGACGTCTCGAGGCGCCACGGCGCAGTTGGGGCAGCAGAACACGCGCGCGCCGGCGGTCACCGCCGTGGAGCGGTCGACGATGGGGGCGCCGCAGTGCGCGCAGCCCTGACCGATGACGCCCGACCCGCCTCCAGCGGCCCTGGCGCAGCTGCCGCAGCAGTACAGCTCGCCGTCCTCCCGCACGACACTGGCCGGCGCGACCAGGGGGGTGTCGCAGCGCGCGCAGGCCTCGTCGACCGCGAGCTCGTCCCGGACGTCCAAGCGCTCCACGCCGGGAGGCGGCAGCAGACGGCGTGCCGGGAGGCTAGCGGTCGTGCTCGTGCGGCGGAATGTCGAGGTGCTTGTGTGGCGGAGAGCGGTGAGCGTGGTCGGTGCCGACCAGACCGAGGCGCTGCCAGAGGTACAGGAACAACGTGACCAGCAGCAGCACGGCGGCCGCCACCATGACGATCTCGAGAGCGGCCACGGCTACCTCGACGTCGTCGGCGCCGTTCCGATGAACGGCAGCGGCGCGTTCGGGGTGAGGTACTGCGGCAGTTGGCCGTTCCACTTGCTGATCGCCTGCAGCTGGAGGTACTCGGGCGTCAGGGTCGTCGCCTGGGCCTTCTGGGCGTTCGCGAGACCCTGGGCGACGATGAGGGCCGTCTCGGCCTCGGTCCGCGCCTTCTCCTGAAGCTGCTTCGCCTGGAGGTTCTGCTGGTTGGCGACCTGTGTCGCGAGGATCGCGTCGTTGAACTCCTTGGGGAACTCGTAGTTCGGGATGGTGAACTCGTCGACGACGATGAAGTAGGGCGCGAGCTTGTCCTTCAGGACGCCCTTCGCCTTGAGGGCGACCTCCTCACGCTTCTGGATCAGCTCGAGGCCCGCGTATTGAGCCGTGACGTCTTTGAACGCCTGCTGGATCTGCTGATCGATGATCCGCTCCTTGTAGTTCGCGCCGATGTTCTGAAGGATCAGCGGGGCCTTCGCCGCCTCGATGTGGAAGTTGATCGTGATCGTCGAGTGGATCGTCACGCCATCCTTCGATGCCGCGCTCGACTCGACCTGCTCCTTCTGGATTCGGGTGTCGAAGAGCACGACGTCGTCCCGGAACGGGACCTTGGTGTGGATGCCGGGCTCGAAGATGTCCGGGTGATCGGGGTCGATCGCGCCGAAGTGCTTCACGATGCCGACCTCGCCGACGCCGACCTGGGTGAACGATCCGAAGATGGCGATGATGAGCACGAGCAGCGCGGCGATGCCGACGACGCCCAAACCGATGGCCGGGCCGGTGGCCGACCGCGGCTGCGTCCCCCTGATGGTCATGCGCTTCCCTCCCTCGCGTGGTCAGATGCTCGCGCCAGTAAAGCATTTGGATGTGAAGACGTAGTGAACGCTGCAAGCCCATGCCGAATCTCAGGCGAGCGCTCCGACGAGCGCCTCGGAGGTGCGGGATGCGGGGTCACAGCGATCGCGGGCCGCGGATGCTGACGCCGGACGAGGCGGCCGACATCGCCGGCGAGCTGTCGGAGGAGGACCTCGACGAACGGCTCGAGAGCTTGTGCTTCAGGTGGGTCGCGGACGAGGCTTCGACGCTCTCCGAGGCGTCGCTCAGGCTGCGCGAGTTCGCCCAGTGGCTTCTCGAGCTGGAGCTCGACGGCTGGCAGCTGACGGGTCCTGTCGATGGCGGTCACGGCCTGCTGGTGAATGAGGACCCGGAAAAGAGGGCCCACGAGCGGGGCTGACGCCCCGCCTCTCGACGCTAGCGTGTCAATCTTTCAGACTGGCGCGATGGACAAAAGTCAGAAGCAGAACATCCTGGTCGTCGAGGACAACGAGAACACCCGCCGTCTGCTCGAGACGATCCTCCGCAGCGGCGGCTACGAGGTCACCCTGGCCCCCGATGCCGAAGAGGGCCTGCGCATCTTGGAGGGGACGACCGTGGACCTGGTCCTACTCGATCTCTTCCTGCCCGGAGCCGACGGCATCCAGTTCTTGCGCTCGCGCGCCGAGATGGAGCCGGACCGTCAACCGCCGGTCATCGTCGTCTCCGCGACCGAGGACATGGACACGCTCCGGCCGCAGCTGCGCGAGCTCGGCGCGAAGATGGCGCTCCGGAAACCGTTCGACGTCCAGGAGCTCCTCGACGGCGTGCGTCTGCACGCGACCAAGCGGACCGCACCCGTCTCCGCAGCCCCCGCGGCGGTCGCCAAGGCGAGTCGGGCGCGGGCGAAAGGCAAGTCCGCGACCAAGTCGTAGGGCGCTGGGTTCACCCTGTAGCGCGGCGCTTGCTTAGGGCAGACGCGGCGCGTACGGAGTCGGCTGGCCACCGCTCTTTGGCTGCATCTGGATGTAGCTGCACCCCGCGGTGATCGAGAGAGCGACCAGGAGGGCGACCAGCCGCATCATCCGACCAGTGTGGCGTAGCGGTGGCAGGCCTCGGTAGGCATACCTTCGACCCATGACCCTTCGCGCTTCGCCTCGAATCGTCACACGCGGCGGCTGATCTCAGCGCCTCCGAGAATGACCCACACCGCGGCCGCGCGATTGGTGGCGCCGAGCGTTCTCAGCACCTTCGACACGTGCTTCTGTACCGTCGCGACGCCGATGCCGAGCTGCGCGGCGATCTCCTTGTCCGCCGCGCCCGTCGTCAGCAGGGACGCGACCTGCTGCTGACGCAGCGTCAGCGACCCCAGACGGGAGGTCCGCCTGTGCTTCAAAGCGGGCTTCAGCAGGCGACCGAGGGCGCGACGACGAAACACGATCTCGCCGTTCAGGGCGGCACGGATGGCCCGAGCGAGCGCGACAGGCGCGAGGTCGAGTGCGAGGTAGCCGATCGCCCCCGACTCCAACGCTCGCTGCTCGTCCTCGTCGCTCCATCGCGCGGCGACGACCACAACGGGGAGGTCCGTTTCGGAGGTCGCGACCGTTCGGACCCGGCGCCATGGCACCTCCACCGCTGACGCGACCACGACGAGGTCAGCCACGCGCGCGTGACGATCGTCTCGAGACAAGGCGGGCGTCAGTTCGACGTCGGGACCCATCAGTGACCGCAGTCGCGCGAGGATCTCTGGCTCGTCTCCGACCGTTATCACGCGGATCGACCGAGCTCCCGGCCGGTCGGGCGCGACGCGCATCAGGGTCGCCCGCTCGGATGGATCCGCCCTGAGCTGCAGCGCCATGAGTTGCACCTCGGGTCGATGCTCCTCGCGAGCGCGCCGGAGGTCTGTATTCCAGATGGCGCTCTGCGCGCGACCATCAGAACAGACCTGAGCTCAGGGCTGGGTGAGGTGGGACGCGGGCTGTGGCATTCGGCGCCGTCGGATCGCGGTCACGAGGGCGTCGATGGATTCCTCGCCGAACGCGCAGTCCGCCGTCTCCCGGTCGCCAACGAGTTGCTCCTCCGCGTCGTTCGTCGTGTACAGCACGACCCGGATCTCGATCCCAGCGACGCCGAGATGCGCGGCGACCTCCATCCCGCCGAGGTCGTCCATGTCCTGGTCCGCGACGAGCACATCCGGTTCAAGCTGGTGGACCAGCCGAATGGCCTCCATGCCGTTCCACCCGGTGCCCACGACCTCGAGATCCGGCTCGGCGTTCAACAGGGTGCGCAGCTGGGCGCGGATCGCTGGATGATCGTCCGCCACGACGACCCGCAACCGGGGTTCCTGTGTTCCCACCACCGCCGGGTTAACGGCGCGTCAGGTGGCGGCATCAGGCGTGAGCGTTAGGAGCGCCACCGCTGAGACAGCCCTGCAACGGTGGTGTCGCCGGTCGGGTGAGGCGGGGACCGCGTGAGTCCGATGGAATACGCCAGTCGCGGGGTCGTGGCGAAAGGTGGGGTCGCTGCGGCCCCGCGTTCCCTACGTGCGGTGCCCCTTGGGGCCGACGGCCGCTCGGGGCACCACTCCTCCAAATGGGGGATGCGCCGAGCGGCGGGATGCGGGACAACTCAGCAGTGGGCGATCGCCACCTCGCAACGCGGGACGCCTCGGCTGGACCCGTCGAGTTCGTGTGCATTGCCAAGCACAGGGCGGACTCGACGAATGCCGACGGCTACAGCCTCACGATCCGCGACCAGCTGAGGGCGTACTGCGCGCGCGGTGCCGATGAAAACCACGAATGGGTCCGCGTACCGCCCACCCCGCTCGATGAGATCACCATCGGGAGGATGGAAGACCGCCCACCAGACCCGGCCAGTCCGCGCGACCGACTGACCCAGCGCGGATAGAGCGCGTCGTCGCATTGCCAGTCGTGGCCGCGGTCTCGCGGCCGCATGTCCCGAAACGCAAGAAGGCCCGCCGGGAGGGGCCGGGGCCTTCGTGCGCGCGAGGGGGACTCGCACCCGTCTAACGGACGCGCATCGGGCCCTGCCTCACCCGAACGGGGGACGGCTGGGGCTCGTGTCGAGGGGTGACCGCTCAACCGCACGAGCCCGCGAGTGGGCCGCTCCTGCGCGAGGGGTCAGTGTGAGGGACCTAGCCGCCCACCTCCGGCGGGGTGATTACGTCTTCGGCACGAACTTGAGGGAGATCGAGTTCACGCAGTGCCGGGTGTTCGTGGCGGTAAACCGCTCACCGACGAAGACATGGCCGAGGTGTCCGCCGCAGCGAGCGCACTCTATTTCGACGCGATCGCCATCCGGATCCGGTAGCCGCCTGACGGCGGCCTCGATCTCCTGGTCGAACGATGGCCAGCCGCATCCGGAGTGGAACTTCGCATCCGAAACGTAGAGGGGCGCGTCGCATCTCCGGCAGACGTACATGCCCTCGACGAAGAAATCGTCGTACTCGCCGGTAAATGGGCGCTCGGTCCCTTTGTTCACGATGACCCGCGTCTCTTCCGGGGTGAGCTTGTTCAACGCTCCCATGACCTCATTATCGCGGCGGCGTGACAACGTTACCGTGCGGACCCAAGCACGCCGGGCAGGAGCTGGCCAAGAACGGCTTAGGCCGTCAGTTGTCCGTCAACTTGATTTCGGCACGTATGGCACTCGCTGAGAAGGCCGCAAATCCAGTGGGCTCTGGGCGGCTCGAACGCCCGACCCCCGCGATGTCAACGCTGCGAGAAGATGTCCGCCCGCGTCCACGCCTCACGATGGCATCGACAAAGACGAGCAACGGGTACAGATTTCGTCCGCGCCTATCCGCCCCACTCCGCACGCTTGGCTACATCTTGGCTACACGTCGTCGCTGAACTAGGGAATGCATTGCGCCCCGACGATCAGACCAGCCGATGAACGTCCCGCCGCGATCAGGACGCTCTTGACCATGCCATGCGTCCCTTCGATGAGCCCATCCTTTATGCCGCGTGACCACCAGCGCGCAAGGAAGGACGGTCCGCGAGACGCGCGCTCCGCTTGCCTTCGGTCGGCTTCGTCGAGTTTCTTCATAACGCATGTGACACGACTCGCACCCGATCAGGAATACATCGCCACACTTTCCGCAGTGTGTCGGCGGGGGAAGATCCTCGGGAGGCGTGGGAAGCCTAAAGATGTGGAAGTCGTGCGCCTGCCCACAAACCACCATTGCGTAGTTCGCCATGTAGCTTGGCGCGGTCGGACGCTTCACCAGTCGCCGACAGCCTACGCCGCGGCGTAACCTTTCCCGTCGATGCCCAAGCGCCGCCCGCGTCCCGATGCCCTGCCCGTCACGCCCCCCGAGCCGCCGCGCTTGCCGTTCGCGCTCGCGATCGTCCGCGACGGCCTGGTGAACGCCGCGCTGGTGTCGCGCCAGCCGCGCCGACAGATGCGAGCGCGTTAGATGAAGCCAATGAAAGACCAAGAGTGGACATGGAGGGCAATCGCGGCTGCCGTTGGGTTTGTGTTCGTCATGATCGCCCTCACCGCCATCACTTTGTGGTTGGTGTGGAACAACCCTGCTGTGTTGCCATGACAACCGAGGAGCGGGACGGCCCCGACGCTGAGCGCTGCCTCCCCGACGACCAGTCGATCGCCGAGCTCCACGCGATCGCCACGTCAGCGTTAGCGAGAGGTCGACGACTACGCCCGCGGCCTTCTGCGCATGTTGACGTACGCGCCCGTCCCCCCGAAGCCACTTTTCGGATTGCGTGCCTCCTAGCGCCTGCGCGCGTCCTCGAATCGGCATCGTGACGCCGGTCGCGCGTGAACAGCGATACCCGAGCCACGGGCGCGATCGTCACGCATCGGCGCTGCGGCGCGACGTTCCGCATCATGTTCGATGACGCGGTGAAGCCGCACTAGCTCCTAGAGTCGCTGACGATGTCGGACACCGCCGCGACGTGAATCGCTTCGGCGTCACCGTCGTCTGGATCCTCTATCTCGCCTTCACGCTCATGAGCGTGCTCGTCGGTCGATCAGGAGGCGGACCACTATCGCCGCTCGTCAATGTGTGGTGGGACAACCTGTCGTTCCTCTTGGGCTTCCTCGGCCTGCTCACCGGTTTTCCTGTGGGCTCTGGGCGGCTCGAACGCCCGACCTCAGCGATGTCAACGCGATGACGTGCTCTCCATAGTTCTCGCCAGCGCTCCACATCTTCGGAAACGCGGGGCATCTCGCTCCGCCTGACTCCACCGTCTCCGCTGTTCCCCACCCCCTCGGCTGTAGTAATGGCTGTAGTGCTAACGGTGCGGACATCGGCTACGCGATCTGTTTGTCATGCAATGCGCGTGGACACGTCCAAGTACCGCTTTCGGGATTGTCTGCCTTCGCGCTCGGGTAGCGCGACTGCGAATCGCATCGTGACGCGAACTCAGGATGTCGCGGAAGTCGCTACCAAGAGACGGACGCTATCGAAATCGTCGCCGCGGAGGCGTCGATAGTCTGCGCGGCAGCCAAGCGTCATCGGCATCTCGGGACCGTCGAAGACCGCGGCGTCGTACGCGATCTGTTTGCAGTTCGGACAAGTCCACGGTGCTGCCCTATTGCTATAAGGGTCGAGTAGCAACTGGGCTCTCGCGAGAAGCTCGTTCGACGGTTCCAGATTGGCCAACAGGCGGAGCGTATCTCTCCTACCTAGACTGGCGCGGCAATGCCGGATCG
Source organism: Candidatus Limnocylindria bacterium (assembly GCA_036000705.1). Classification (GTDB taxonomy): domain Bacteria; phylum Chloroflexota; class Limnocylindria; order P2-11E; family P2-11E; genus CF-39. Next base: position 63,573 of record DASYUY010000096.1, read on the forward strand.
CCTCCTCGAGAAGCCGTCGATGTACGCCGACGCGCCTGACGCGGACATCGTGAAGACGCTGCATGGGAACCCACTCGGGGAACACGCAGTTGCGATGCAAGCCGAAATGATGAGTCGCCTTCGTCGGTCGCTCCTTGAGTTCAGGGAATCGTCTGATCGTTGGGCGCGCGCACTCGTAGGACTCACGGTCGTGCTCGTTGTTCTGACCGCAGTACTTGTGTATTTGGGCTGGGCACTTCTGAACACGGCGTAACCTTTCCCGTCGATGCCCAAACGCATCCCACGACGCGCGCACCCCGATGCCCTGCCTGTCACGCCCCCCGAGCCGCCGCGCCGCGTGCCGTTCGCGCTCGCGATCGTCCGCGACGGCCTGGTGAGCGCCGCGCCCGTGTCGCGCCTGCATCAGCGCCGACAGACGCGAGTGCGCTAGCGCCTCTCTTCGGCGGCCCGGCCTCACCGGCTAGCTCGAGTCGGTCGCGGTGATGCGCAATCCGTTCCCCGCCGCGCCAGAGCCGGCACGGAGCGCCCTTCGGTGCCCCGCACTTCGGACATCGAACGGCCCGCACGCGATCGGTGTACGTCTTGACAGCGGCCATCGGCTGACTACAGCCGGATCTTGACCCGTGTCGTGTTCTGTCTACGCGACTTCACGGTGAGCCTGTTCTTCGGATCGACGACGCACTCCAGCCAATAAGCTCCGGCCGGCAAGTTCTTCACCTCGATGTACTGCTCCTGCACCCCGGACCAATACACATCTCCCCAGCCCGGCGTGATGCCCATCTGACCCGTCTTCATCCGGAGGTTCGGACAGCGCGCGAAGAGCCGACGGCCGACACTGCGGTCGAGCTTTGCCACGTCTTCGAGGCAGAACGACTGCTTCAGTCCTTCTTTCACCTCCTCGCCCGTCTTGACCGAGAGGAGTCTGTACTGGAGGAAGTTCGCGAAGTGCCAGTGGTTGTGGTCAGGGTTGTCGTCGAAGATCGCAGAGCCGGCTGGTCTGCGCCTCCACTGCTCGCGCGGCTTGGCGTCATCCTCGATCAGCTGCTCGACCTTGGCCCGGCCGCGTCGTGCTGTCTTGGTGATCGCCAGAAGCATGATGCCCTCGCCGATGTTGGCCACGCAGTTGGAGAAGATCAGATGCGCGTGTCGCCGGTGGCTCGTGCCTTCGGTGTCCTCAAGCTCGTCCGGGTCGGTCATGACCTCGTAGTCGGTCAGGAAGTCGTGGTGCCGAAGACCGTTCTCTTCGCCGTAGTACTTGTACGTCCGGTGCCGACCCTTAAGCGGCTTGAGCTGCGCCAGCTTCTCGACCATCGCGGTTGTATAACACCGAGTCGGCCGGACAGACAGCAACGAAGGTGGACCACATGCCAGGCAAAGCGAGGCGCACGACCCACCGATCGAGCACGGGAAAGAAGCTGTATGCGGTGCGCGACGCGAAGGGCCGCTTCAAGAACATCCAGACCTACAAGCGCGCTCACGGATCTGACATCAAGCGCAAGAGCAAGAGCGAGAAGTAAGCGAACGGCCCCGGCGCGCTCCTAGGGCAGCGTTCGGGGCCGCTGCTATCTACTTTGGCGCGGGCTTGCTGTTTGCCTAGCCGTTGATCGGGTTGAGCAACAGGACGATTGCAATGTAGGCCGCGGCGCCAAGGACGCCGAGCGCGAGCTTGCCGAATGCGGCAGCCTTGCGGCCCTCGGAGCGCCAGAGAACCACAGCGCCAACAACGCCTAGCAGCGCGGTCAGGCCACACGTGACCGCGGCCAGCGTGAAGTCGTCGTCGTGAAGATTCATCTGCAGACGAAGTCCAATCGCGTACAGCGGTGCGGCGAAAGCGACGGCAGCCAGACCTGCCATACAGGCGCGAATCGCGGAGAGAACGAGTACAAGCGCGGGGACGGCCGGGATCCAGGGCTGGACCTGCGACAGCATCTGCAAGTTCTCCAGCGTGCAAG
>DASYUY010000097.1:0-13826 GCA_036000705.1 Candidatus Limnocylindria bacterium
CAGTGTGATGTCTCAGGACATCGAGGACACCTGTCGCAAGACATTGTGGACAGGTGTCGCTGCCCGGCGCGACTGGTAGTCGCGGCTCGGATCCAAGGTCAGCGCGCGCAGCAGCTGACCGTCCTCGCGGACGACGCGGACGTCAGCGTTGGCGACCAGTAGCCGGATGCGCTCGCCCTTGTGCGCTCGACCGACGTAGATGTGCCGAAGTTGGCTGAGGTAGCGCAGCGTGACGCGACCGCAGCTATCGACTTTGTCCTGGCGGACGCGGAAGTGCGTGGCCGCTGCGGGCAGCTCGGGCCTGGCCCTCAGGCGCGCGTTGAAGGCGACCAGCGGCGTGCGCCCGCCCAGCGCGCGGTGCGGCCGGCGCTGGTTGTAGTGGGTGCGGAACGCATCGAGTTGCAGCTGCAGGTGCGCCAGCGACTCTGGACGCGGCTGCTTGGCCAGGAATCTCTTGAGGGTCTGGTGAAAGCGCTCCACCTTGCCGCAGGTCTGTGGGTGATAGGGGGTCGAGTGAATGCAGCGGATGCCCAGACGCTCCAGTTCGCTTTCCAGGAGCACCTTGCCGCCGCGCGAGCTGCCGCTGAAGACCGCACCGTTGTCGCTGAGCAAGCTGGCCGGCAGTCCGTAGCGCTGGCAGGCCGCAAAGAAGACCCGTACGACGTCAGCGGCCTTCACGCTGGTGAAGACGTCCGAGGCCATGGCCACGCGTGAGTGATCATCGATGACATTGAGGACCTCGACGTCGGTGCCGTCGGTGAGCATCCAATGGGTGGTATCGGCCTGCCACACCTCATTGGGCAGCTGGGCTTCAAAGCGCGTGAACGAGGAGCGCGGACGCTTCCTGCGGCTGCGGGGTGATCAGACCCTGGCGACGGAGGATGCGCCAGATGGTCGCCACCGAGGGGACGGTCGCGACGCGGCGCGCCAGGTGATACGCGATGGTCTGCGCGCCGGCGTCATGACCGGCCGCCGTGAGCTCGCGGCGCAGCTTGAGGATCGCGGCCTGGACGCGTGGCCGCACCTGATGCGCGCAGGAGCGTGGTCGGCGCGAGCGCGGCTCCAGCGCGGCGTAGCCGCCGGCGCGGTAGCGGGCAAGCAGCTCATAGATCCAGCTGCGTGAGATGCCGTGACTTCGGGCGAGCTGCCTCGGGCTGCGGCCCTCGAGCACGATCGCGTCCACCACGTAGCGTCCGAGACCCATCGCGACACCCCCTCGTCCGGTTGGGTGTCCACGATGTCCTGAGACATCAGTCCACTATGTGGTGAAACCACACACCTCTCTGCCCACCGATGCGCGTCAGGAATCGCGTCAAGCTCTCCGCAACGCCGCTCGCATCTTCGAGCCAGGGCTCGTGTCCACCGTCGACGACATCCAGCTCACCGCACGGCAGCAGATCCACCACGCGCTTTGTGATCTCCACCGGCGCGATGGGATCTAGCGCGCCGTGGACGTAGAGCGTCGGGTGCGCGATGGCTCGGAGCTCGGCATCCGCTAGCAGCGCGCCTCGTCGCCACCGCCCCGTCGTCCAGCTCACGAGACCGTCCCGCAGCATGTCGCGTTCGTGGCGCATCGCGTCCGTGTCGCTCGACGCGGAGAGGCGCCACGCGATGAGCTCGTCGACGATTCGTCCGTCGTCGAGGCTCGGACCGTGACCTGCTTGCCGGAGCATCGAGCGGACCGCGTCCTCGGTGTTCGGCGCGCGAACGAGGATCGCGCCGAGTGGCGACGCGAGCATCCGTAGCCAGCCCGGGACGGGCATGTCGGCCAATACGGGGCCGGCGCCGATGAGCGCGATGCGGCCCACTCGCTCGGACAGCCTCTGCGCGAGCCGGATCGCCCAGAGCGTGCCGCCCGAGGCGCCGACGACATTGACCCGATCGAGGCCCAGCCCGTCCAGCACGCCGCCCACCACATTCGCGACGATGGACGCGTACGAAGACCCCGTGTAGTCGACCGGCGTGCTGAGGCCCCAGCCCGGGCGATCGAGGACCAGACAGCGGAACGCACGCAGCTCGCGCACGAGCGGCGCCCAGGCGTCCGGACCGATGAGACCGTGTACGAAGAGCACCGGCTCGCCGAACCCGACGTCGAGCACGCGCAGCCGGGTCGATGGCGCGGCGACATCGATGAAGCGCTCCGTCGGCGCGAGCCCGTACCGTGTCCACAGCGCGCGCTCAGCCTCGCGGTAGCGCTCGACGCGTGTGGCCGCCGCGCGCGACGCGATCGCGGGTGTGTCCATCGTCATGCGCTCCGCGTGACGGGGTCCGCGGACGCGGCACGCTGCGGGGCCGCGGCGCGCGCCGCGACCTGCCGAGCGATGTACGCGCCGTCCCGCGCGACGCCGCTGAGCAGGCCCGAGACGAAGCTGTACTGGAAGCGGCGACCGACGAAGTACAGACCGGGGATCGACTGAACGACGCCTCGCCGCTGCATCGGCTCGCCGTCCTCGCCAACGACCGGAAGATCGATCCAGCTCAGGTCCGTTCGGTAGCCGGTGCACCAGATGACGTTCGCGACGTCCAGCGCGCGGCCGTCGTCGAGCACGGGTGATCCGTCCCGCACCCCGATGGTGCGCGACACGAGCTCGACGCCGGCGGCGACCAGCTCCCTCTTCCGTACGCGCTCGACCGGCACGCTGCTGTTGACGAGCTTGGGCTGCATCTTCCGGCCGATCGGGGTGTCGATGGTGAAGACGTGAAAGACGAACGGCATGATCGCGAGGGTCAGGAGCGGATGCCGGGACGGTCCGACCGGGCCGCGGCGGTAGCGGCCGGACAGGAACGTTGGGTGCGTCCGTGAGATCTCGAGCGCGATCTCTGCGCCGGAGTTGCCCGCGCCGACCACGAGCGCTGGCCCCGGCCGCAGCTGGGTCGGGCGCCGGTAGTCCTTCGAGTGGATCTGGAGGATTGCCGGGTCGATGTCCTGCGCGAACGACGGGATATTCGGCGTGTGCTCGTGACCGGACGCGATGACGACGTTGTCGGCCTCGATGCGGCCGCCCGACGTGTCGACGATGAACCGCTGATCGTCGCGCGACACCCGCGTCACCGTGACGCCGGTCCGGACCGGCAGCTCGAAGCGCGCCGCGTACGCCTCGAAGTAGTCGGCGAGGTCGTCCTTCGTCGGAAAGGCCCAGCGCGGTCCCGGCATCGGCATGCCGTGGAGGCCGCTGATGATCGCGGGCGTGAACGCGCGAAGCGAGTCCCACCGCGTCCGCCACGCATCACCGACGCGTGCGTGCGCATCGACGATGACGAAGCGCCGCCCGGCCTTCTTGAGCTCGTATCCGACCGCGAGACCAGCCTGTCCGCCCCCGACGATCACCGTTTCGATGCGCTCGCCGCTCTGCATCGCTGCACCTCCTGCGCGGATCGCCGCGCGAGTGTCACGATCGGCGGCGTGGGTCGGACGCGCATCGGGCGGACTGCCCAACATGCCGAGAGGCGCGCGTGGGTAATTCTGTGTAGCGCTTAGACGAGCTTGTGCTCGTACGCGTACGCGGTCGCGGCCGCCCGAGAGGGCACACCGAGCTTGTCGAAGATGTTGCTCACGTGGCGCGCCACCGTCTTCTCGCTGATCACGAGCTCGGTCGCGATCGCGCGGTTCGTCCGCCCGGTGGCGACGAGCCTGAGGATCTCCAGCTCGCGAGCGGTCAGACCCCCGACGGCGGCCGCCTCTCCGGTGCGCGACACCGAGTCGACGCGCGCGAGATCGACGGCCGCACCGAGCTCGCGGAAGACGGCACGCGCCGCATCGAGCTCCATCGCAGCGCCGTCCTCGTCGCGCAGGGCACGGCATGCGAGGCCGACGAGGACGCGCACGCGGGCGCCCTGGTACGGCGCGTCGAACTCGCGCCAGGCGATCCACGACGAGCGGAGCTGCGCGATGGCGGCCCGCGCATCGCCCTCCGCCAGCAGCACCGCACCCATCGCCTGCGCCGCGATCGCATCGAGAAGCCGGGCGGGGGGAGCACCGGCGAGCTGCGACAGCTCGGCAGACGCCGCGCGTGCCGCCCGCACGTCGTTCGCGGCGAGCAGCGCCTCCACCTGCGCGGCGAGCAGCTCCGCGCGCGGTCCGCGATCGCGCGTCTCGTCGAGTCCGCGCTGCAGCGAAGCGCGCGCGGCGTCGACCTGTCCCTGCGCGAGGCGGAGAAGTGCGAGCCCGGGCAGCGGCGTCTTCCCGAAGCGACTCGCTTCGCGATACAGCTCCTCGGCCTTCGCGAAGTTGCCGCGCAGGCGGTACAGCTCGCCCTGCTGGTAGAAGGCGGTGCCCGCGGCGGGGTCAGGCCGCAGCGCGAGCCATTCGCAGGCGCGCACGAGCTCCTCCATCGCGTCGGGCCATGCGCCGTGCAGCTGCATGATCTCGGCGCGAAAGACGAGGCACGGCCCGCGGTACGGCACAAGATCGGGCTGCGAATCGCACCAGCGGCCGAGCGCCGCCGTCCAGTCCTGCGCACGCCGTAGATCGAAGATGCTCTTCAGCAGGTCGATCGCGCTGCAGTACAGGACCCCGACGAGGTGCGGCGGGATCTCGCCGGCGGCGAACGCGATCATGCTCTCGTCGACGAGCGAAAGACCGTCGGCAACGCGACCCGACCGGATGAGCGTCGCCCCGCGCCCGTAGCGAGCCATGCTCTTCAGTTCGGTGTCCCCGAAGCGCTCCGCGATAACGCCGGCCTCAGTGAACATCGCGTGCGCGCCGCCGTAGTCGCCCTCACCGTCGGCGCGGACCGCCTGCGGGATGATCAGGTAGCCCCGTTCGACGGTGTCGAGACCGGCCTCGTCCAGCACGCGCGCCGCTCGCCCGAGCCAGCCCATGCCCTCGGCGACATTGCCGAGCCCGAGGCTGTGCATGCCGGCGTGGTATGCGTAACGGGCCGCGCGCGCCGGGTCGCCGTCGCGGATAGCTCCCTCATAGGCGCGCGCGCTGGCGTCCGCGCATTCGGCATCCTTGCCGATGAGGAACGCTGCGATGGCGAGGCGCGCGAGATCTTCGGCGCCGAGGGGTCGCATGCGATCCGCGTCGGCGAGCCGCGCGTACGCCTCGCCCCACGCGCGCCTCGAGAAGGCGCCGCGGCCCTGTTCCAGGTCCCTGTCGGTCGACGTCTCCGGTGTCACATCGTCCTCGAAGAGGACCGACTGTAGAACAGGGAGCTCAGCCCACTGATTCGCCCCGGCGATGAGCAGACGGATCGTCACGCCTTTGTCCTCGTCATCGTCGGTTGCCCCGGACGCTTGCGCGCCCCGTCACGGCGTGGCTGACCGACGACCGAAAGGAGGAACGAGCGAGCGGTCGGGTTTACCGAATCTTGACTCCGGGTGGGCGCGCGGCGGGCTAGCGGGGCATTCCTCTTGCGGCGGCTCTTTGCCTTTAGATCCCACAAGGAGACATCAAAGATGCATCGTCGTGTGCCGACTCCGGTCGCCCTCGCGGTCGTCGCGCTCCTCGTCGCGCTCGTCACGACACCCTCCCGGTCCTCGGCTGGCACGCCTTCGTCCGGGACGCTGTCCACGGCACAGCCCGCCCTCGCATATACCGCCGGTCCGTTCGTGGTACCGGTCGAGGACCCCCTGGTCTGCGACGTGGTCGACGCGCCGTGCGATCGCTTCGCACTGACCGTCGACACGGCCGCAGGCTTCGAGGCGACGAACAACGTCAAGGTCGTCGTCTCGTGGGAGAACAGGGCCGCCGACTTCGACCTGTACATTCTCGACGCTGCTGGCCGGACGCTCACGAGCTCGTCGAGCTCGCAGGATCCCGAGGCGGCGCTGTTCGCGGCGAAAGCCGGGAGCTACACACTGCTGGTCGTACCGTTCAATCCGCTGGGCCAGACCTTCAGTGGGACGATCACGTTCTCACCGAAGCAGGCCGGCGGCACGTCGCTCGCGGCACAGCGCTACCGCAGCTATCCCGCGCCGATCAACGCGCGGACGAGCCGCGCCGGCGAGCCGTCGATCGCGTCGAACTGGCAGTCAGGCGCGATCTTGTTCCAAAGCAGCTTCTTCACCTTCCTCGTGACCGACTTCGACCCCGCGTCGAGCACGAGCACGTGGACCGACCGCTCGCCGGCCCTCGTGCCGAACACTGACTCCAGGTGCGTACAGGAGCTGAGTCTCGATCCGATCGGCTTTGGCGACCCGATCACCGGTCGCTACTTCAACAGCCAGCTGCTGACCGACCCGGTCATCAACAGCGAGACCTGCTTCACCGACGATGACGGGCTCACCTGGCTGCAGAGCCAGGGCGGCGGCTTCGGCCAGTCCGTCGATCATCAGACGGTCGGCGGCGGCCCCTACAAGCCGGGCATCAAGGACGCACTCGGTAACACCGTCGGCCCGAAGACGTCGTACCCGCATGCGGTGTACTACTGCTCTCAGGACGTCGCGTTCGCGAACTGCGCACGTAGTGACGACGGTGGGCTGACGTTCGGTGTCTCTGTCCCGATCTACACCATCCTCAGCGGCTGCAGCGGTCTGCACGGCCATGTGAAGGTCGCGCCCAACGGGACCGTCTACGTCCCGAACAAGGGCTGCGGCGGAGGTCAGGGCGTTATCGTCTCGCTCGACAACGGTCAGACCTGGACTCCGCGCTTCGTGCCCGGCACCGTCCAGAGCAAGAGCGATCCGTCCGTCGGCATCGGCAGGGACGGCACCCTGTACTTCGGCTACGCGAACGGCGATGGCCGCCCCCGCATCGCGGTCTCGCGCGATGAAGGCATCACCTGGACCGACGACGCTGACGTCGGCGCGGCGATCGGCCTGAACAACGTCGTGTTCCCGGCCGTCGTTGCCGGCGACGGTGACCGGGCCGCCTTCGCGTTCCTCGGGACGACGACGGCCGGCAATCTCGAGGCCGAGGACTTCCAGGGGATCTGGCAGACCTACGTCGCGCACAGCTACGACCGCGGAAAGACCTGGATCACCACCACGATCGACATGCCGAACGATCCAGTGCAGGTCGGCTGCATCTGGCTCTCGGGGGGTTCCAACCCCTGCCGCAACCTCCTTGACTTCATGGACGCGACCGTCGACGCGCAGGGCCTCGTGCACGTCGGCATCCCCGATGGCTGCATCCTGCAGTGCAGTAGCGATCCGCAGGTGAAGACCGACACCGCGAACGGCTACCGCACTCGCCTCGCGACGGTCGTGCGGCAGACCGGAGGGCTGCGTCTCTTCCGGGAGTCGGATCCCGACCTCGTTGTCAGCGACATCCGGATGGGCATCTCGAAGTCACAGACGGCCGTGCTCGTCGCGACCGTGACGAACAACGGCGCGAGCGGCGCGGACTCGTTCACCGTCCGCTTCAGCGACGGCACGCGATCGGTCGATGCCACTGTCGCGGGCGTCGCCGCCGGCTCTTCGGTCAAGGTAAGCGTGCTCTGGAGCTCGCAGCTGAAGAACGGGACCTACACGATCACCACGACCGCCGACGCGACCAAGGTCATCCCCGAGACGAACGAATCCAACAACTCGCTCACACGCACGTTTACCGTGAGCGGAAACAAAGTCACCTCGCAGTGATCGGAGCGGCGCGGCGGGCCGATGCGGTCCGCCGCGCCGCTGAGGTCGATCCCCGCGCGCGCGACGGGTGTATAACGCGTTCAGGAGGGCCGGGCGCTCAGGCTTGGGGAGGTGCGCATGCAGACACTCATGGGCGACTTGACCGTCGAGCTCGAAGACCGTCCTGGCACGTTGGCGAAAGCGACCGAGGCGATCGCGAAGGCCGGCATCAACATCGAAGGCGCAGCCGGTTTCCCGTGCGGCGGCGTGGGCGTGCTCCACGTGCTCACGAAGGACGCAAAGGCGACCCGGAAGGCGCTGGAGTCCGCCGGCTACAAGATCACCGCCGAGCGGCAGGTCCTCGCGGTCGACGTGGAGGACAAGCCCGGTACGGCGGCGAAGATCTTCCGCAAGATCGCCGACGCCAGCGTCAATGTCGATCTGGTCTATGAGGCGACGAACAACCGCCTCGTCGTTGGCGGCGACAACGTCGAGAGGATCAAGGAGATCCTGGAGCACGAGCCGGCCGCCGCGTCACGGATGTAGCAGACGCCGCCCCGGCCCTCCCACCGCGGCGGCATTTAGCGCACGACGCGGAAATCGAGTTCCTCGCGCGTCCCGTGGGCCTACGTCCGCGCTTCCGGCGCTGGTTCGGATGGGCGCCTCGGATAAGGGTCGCGGCGTCAAAGGCGATTACCGCCACAACGCGATCGAAGCTGACGAGCGTGCGCTGAGATCGCGCGCTCAGCGTGAGCGAATGTCACTTGGCGTCAGTCGACCCAGCGGACCTGGATACGCGCCCGGACGCCGGGCAATGGCAAGGACTCCGCCTCGGCCTGCACGGCCTCCCGTTCCACGCGCGAGAAACGTCGCCACGCCTGGATCGCGACGTCTCTATCTGCACGCCGCCACGTCCCGACGAGCTCACCGCCCACGAGAACGCCGCCCGGCCAGACGCGCGGAGTCCAGAGCGCGCGACGACGCTTGGCGTCAGACACCAGGAGCTCGCGATCCGCAGCCTGAAGAAGCAGGTACGCGTCGCCGCTCGGGAGAAGCCGTGCTCCGGCGACGGGCGTGGCGGCAGCGCGAAAGGTCGGCTCGTCGCTGGCCAGGATCCACGCATCGCCGACCGGCGTTCGCACGGGCGTCAGTGATCCGGCAAGCGCGTCAAACGCGCCCCGGCCGAGTGCCGGCGCGATCCCGGCCCATTGAGCGAACGCCGCCGGCGTCGTGGGACCGAAGATGTGCAGATACCGGCGCGCCAGCTCGAGGCGGGCCTCAGGTGGGTCGACATCTGGGGGCGGCACCGTCCAGACGGTTGGCTGTCGGGCGCCGTCCCAACGGATCAGGACCGTACCGGTCGGCGCGGCGTACCTAAGCCGGTTGGGATTCTCACCGAGCGCGCGACCCGCTTCTCCGTAGGTCATCCTGCGGCCGCGAAGAAAAACGTGCAGACGAGCCGCCATTTCATGTGCGAACCGCCGGCCCTCGTCATCGGCCGGCAGCCTCCCAAAGGAAAAGACCCCACGATCGCGTGCCGCGACGACGTACGCGCTGAACCGTGGCCCCCAGAGCTGGACGAGCGATCGATCTTCCCAGGTGGACGGTCGTGTTCCCTCGACGCGCGCATGGATCGAAAGAACCGCCGCTCGCGGCATGCTGTCCTGGAGGCCAGCCCACGCCGCACGCCGAAGGGAGCGCGGGCCCGGCGGGAGCCGCTTGTCGAGCCAACCGACGGTTCGTCGATGCGCCACGATCTGCGCCCGCGTGAGGCCGAGCCGACGCGTCGTCAGGTCAGACGTTGATTCCTCAATCACATACGAATTTCCACTCGCGCACTCACAGCCCGTGGACGCAGCGCGTCCCCAGCCGCGAACGCTAAGCCAAAACTATGACGAGCCGCTCCTGGAGCTACCTGCCCGCGCCAAGCACATCCAGGCTCGCGGGATGCGCGTACCCTCTGGGCGGGCGGCACGGGAGTCTCGCTGACCGACGCCCGTTGGATCGGGAGGTTCTGATGACGACGAAACTCATTTTCACTACGGCGGCGCTCGTTCTCGCACTGGCTACGTCCCCCGCGATCACGAGCTACGCCACGAGCTCGACCAACGCCCAGGCCAACCAGCCTCAGGTAGCGGGCGATCCAACGAGCGGTACCACGGCGCGATTCCCCACGAACAAGCAGAACGAGCCCTCGATCGCCGTCGATCCGACCGACAGTCTCAAGCTCATCGCGGGCTCCAATGACGAGCAGCGCCAGCCACCCTGCGGGCCCGGTCCCGTCCGAGGGAGCGCGGCCCCGAACGACTGCTCGTTCTTCCCGAATGTCGGGTCGGATGGCGTCTACACCTCGAGCGACGGCGGCGTCACTTGGACGAACCGAGGTCTGTTGCCTGGGTTCACGGATAGCAATCCGTCGAACGCCCTTGTCTCCGATGGCGATCCGGTGATCGTCTTCGGACCGAAGCCTTCGGGGTCGGAATTCTCGTTCGACACGGGCGCGCGCGCCTATTACGCCGGCCTGGCGTCGTTCGCCACAGGCGCGGCAAAGGGCCAGCAGGTGCCCGAGCTACTCACCGTCTCCACGTCCGACGACGATGGGGCCACCTGGTCCGCTCCGGTGATCGCCGCACGAGGCAACGGCTTCAAGTTCAACGACAAGGAAGACATTTGGGCCGACCGCAACCCGAGTTCCCCCTTCTTTGGCAGCGTCTACATCAGCTGGACGCAGTTCCGCGGGAGCATCTTCACGTTCTTCGCCGAGCCGGTGATGGTCTCGTTCTCTCGCGATGGCGGCAGGACGTGGTCCAGGCCGAACCAACTATCGATCGCTCAGAACTTCGCGTTCGGCGGTCGTCAGGGCAGCGTCGTGCGCACCGGACCGAACGGCGAGGTGTACGTGATATGGGAAGACAGCGACCGCGGCGGCGCGAAGCAGGTCATCGCGCGCTCCGTCGACGGCGGCGTCAGCTGGACGCACCCGATGGACATCTCGCACTTCAAGGACATCGCCGATCCGATCCCCGGCGCGAACTTCCGCACCGACAGCTTCGCGAGTGCGGCGGTCGACCAGTCGAACGGAGCGATCTATGTGGCGTGGTCGGCCGCGATCAGCAGCTCTGGCGCCAGCTCTGGAAGAATCGTGATGTCGAAGAGCACGAATCAGGGGTCCACGTGGTCGACCGCGATCCCGGTGTCCGCCGCGGCCGACGGCTACGCGTTCTTCCAAGGGCTCGACGTTGCGCCGACGGGGCGCGTCGACGTCGGCTACCAGGCGCTCAAAGCGACGAGCACCGCCACGTATGGCGCGGGCAACGCCACGATCGACGCGTTCTTCGTTTCGTCGCCGGACGGCGGCGCGACATGGAGCGGATCGACGAAGATCACGAGCACCTCGTCGGACCCGGCGGCGTCCGCCCAGAACAACCTGGAGCGGCAATTCTGGGGTGACTACAACACGCTCGTCTCGACGACCAGCGCCGTGTACTTCATCTACACCGACGCACGCAACGGCGCCGCCTGCGCCCCGGTCGACGCGTACCAGCACGGCGTCGATGGCTCGGGCGCCGCGGCGCCCAAGCCCGCGCCTCAGAGTGTTTGCCCGGCGCAGTTCGGCAACACGGACATCTTTGTCTCGAAGGTTTCGCCATAGCGTCGGATAAAAGGGTCGAGCGCGTCGAAGAACCTGATGGGCCGCCAGTGCGAGAGAGGGCGGCCCCGAATCATCGCGTGCCGGCTCTCGCGAGGATGCGTTCGGCGCCTCCATCGGCGAAGGGACTCAGCCCGAACCATCGAGCGAACAGCGGCGTGGCGTCCTCGTTTCCGTCGAGCCGGATCGAACCCGCGGCCACCGCCTCGGCGAGGCGCAGACGTCCAAGCCACACCGCCGTCAATGCCGCGAGGTCGGCGTCGACTGCGAGCTCCACGTCGAAGCCCTCATCGGTGAAGCACAGATCCACGGCCGGCGGTTCGATCCGCAGCCAGAACGACCGTCGCGGTCGGCGAAAGTCGAAGCGGACCACGGTCCGCGTTCGTGGAACAGCCTGGACGTGGACCCGTCGCCGGATGAACCACATCAGCAGTACGGGGTCCAGCTGCCCCCTCGGGAGGTCGGCACCTCCCCAGCGATAGCCCCACGCGCCCAGCGCTTCCACGACCGGTCGCAGCTCTTCGCCGGCTCTGGTCAGGTGATAGCCGAAGCCGCGCCCCCGCTCCGCGGGTCGTCGCTCGATGACGCCGGCGCTAGTGAGCGAGGCGAGGCGCTGGGTCAGCAGGTTGCGCGAGATCCGCGGAAGTCCGAGCTGGAGCTCGCTGAAGCGGTGGCTGCCGTTGAGCAGCTCGCGCAGGATCAGCGGCGTCCAGCGCTCGGCGAAGATCTCCGCGCCACGAGACACCGGGCAGAACTGGCCGTATTCGGGCACCCGCACAGTCAACGCCCAGACTCGACGGCCCGCAAGTTCATTTTTTGGGCTTCCGCCGCGAGCGCGCGGCATCGATCGTTCCGCAGGGCCGAAAAGGGCTCCTGGGAGGTACGTCGATGCGTCAGATAGGCCCGATCACTCTCGCGCTCGTCCTCGTCACATGCGGAGGCGCGCCGCCGAATGCCGCGTCATCGAATGCCGCGTCATCGGCGAAGCCGGCAGCCTCGCCGTCGACAGCGGCGGCTCCCGTGGGGACATCCGTGAACGGGGTCACCAGCACGGTCTTCGCGGTAGGGAAATTCCACGACATCGACGCGCAGACCGTCGCGGTCTCAGGCAGCTGGCAAGCTCGGATCAACACCAAGGGTGAATCGGATGTCTGGGTCCTGGAGAACCGGATCGCGCCTGGCGGGAGCTTTGGCTGGCACTCGCACCCAGGGCCGAGCGTTGTCGTCGTTAAGACGGGCGCCCTGACCTTGTACCGAGCTGACGACCCCAAGTGCGCGCCCCAAGTCGTCGAGGCGGGGTCTGGGTTCGTCGACGCGGGCGGCGATATTCACGTCGTCCGCAACGAAGGGAGCATCGAAGCGGTCGTGTACGTGATGTCGCTCGTTCCGCGGGCCGCCACGCGCAAGATCGATCAGCCGCGGCCTGGCAACTGCCAGTCGATTCAGTAGCGGCCGCGACACCACAACCACGTCGCCGCCTTGGCACAACCGGTTATGCAGACTGTGGCCGTTGAACGATCCTTTTCAGGACTGGAGCTGGCTTCTGCGTCGGGGGAATAATGGATGACCGAGGCTCACCCTAAGCGGCTCGCGAGGATCGCCGGGGTCCTCTACCTGCTCGTCGGCATCTTCGGCGGGTTCGCCCAAGGATTCGTGGAGCCAAGGATGTACGTCGCCGGCGACGCGGCGGCCACGGCCGCGAACGTAGTCGCGAACTCCGGCCTTGTCCGCCTCGCCGTCGTCGCCGAGCTATTCGATTCGACCATCTTTGTCTTCCTGGCGATGACGCTCTACCTGCTGCTCAGCCACGTGCACAAGAGCGTGGCGCGGGCGATGGTGGTCCTCGTCGCTCTCTCCGCCGGCATCAGCTGCCTGAATGTGGTCTTCGAGTTTGCGGGCTTGCGAGTCGCGACCGACGGCGCCTATGCGGCCGCCTTCGGTACCGCGGGCTCGAATGCCCTTGTGCTGCTCTTGCTCGACATCCAGCACTACGGGACCCTCGGCGCGCAGGTCTTCTTTGGCCTCTGGCTGGCGCCGCTTGGGTATCTCGCCTACAGATCCGGGCTATTCCCAAAGGCGCTGGGCGTCGTGCTCGTCGTGGCCACCGTCTGCTACCTGGCCGACCTACTGGCGGCGTTCCTGGTCCCCGATCTCGCCACGCAGCTCCACCCGTTCCTGATCATCGTGCCCGCCATCGCGGAGATCTGGATGGTCGTGTACTTGCTCGTGTGGGGTTTGAGGACCCCCCGCCACACGAGCGCACCCGCGCCGCGTGCGTGAAGGCGCCATACCCACCTACCCGCGATGGCTGGGCTGCGCCCGCCGTCGCCGCTGCCTGAGCGCCAGCCACCTCGGGACGGGCAGCATGTACACGAGGACGAGCGCCACATAGCCGGCCACCGCCAGCGGCGGGCTGACGAACGCGACCGCCGTGAGTGCCGCGAGGACAAGCGGCGCTGGCCCCCAGGCGATGGTGAGCGCGCGGCGCTGGCCGGCGCTGAGTTCCGGGGACGTGAGCTTGGCTGCGTACGCCCCGTACCACCACAGGAGGACGTAGAGCAGCGCGCCGACGGTACCGGCCGCCCCGTAGAACACCGCCGCGACCACCTGGTTGTTGGGACTGCCCAGCCACGCGCCAAGGACCGCCGTCGGGACGGGGATGAATGCGACTCCC
>DASYUY010000098.1:0-32899 GCA_036000705.1 Candidatus Limnocylindria bacterium
CGCTTCTATCTCGAGGTCGAGGGCTTCGTCGACGTTGAGGTGCGCACGTTCGAGCCGAGCGAGAAGCGCCTGTCGGACAAGGTGAGCGACGCGACCGTCCGCGAGAACGTGAAGCTGCTGAACGAAACGCTGTTCGGTGACCGCGACTACGCCGTCGTCGGGCGCGCGCCGCCATGACCGCGGTCCACCAGTTCCATCCGGTGCTCGCACCCGGCGACGCGATGAGCAATCACGTCTTCGCGCTGCGCGACCGTCTGCGCTCGTGGGGCCACGCGTCGGAGGCCTACGCCGTGCAGGCGAAACCCGGCGTCGAGAGCGAGGTCCTCTCGTACCGCCGGCTCTTTCGCGCGGTGCGGCCGGAGGACACGCTCATCCTTCATTTCTCCATCGGCAGTGAGGTCTTCGACCAGCTGGTGAAGATCCCGGCGCGCCGCGTGCTCGTCTATCACAACATCACGCCACCCGAGTTCTTCAGCGGCATCAACGACCACGCCGCGGCGTTCGCGCGCCTCGGGCTGCGCCAGCTCGAGCGGATCGCGCCCGCGTTCGAGCTCGCCATCGGCGTGTCGGCGTTCAATCGCCAGGACCTCGACGACATGGGTTTCAAGAAGACCGCGCACGTCCCGATCCTCATCGACTGGAAGCTCTACGACACGCCGCCCGACCCGGCGGTGCTCGCGCGCTGGAGCGTGTTCGGGCGAAAGCTGCTCTTCGTCGGTCGCATCTCGCCGAACAAGCGTCACGACGACCTGCTGCGAATGTTCGCGTATTACCGTGCGGTCATCGACCGCGAGGCGCAGCTGCTGCTCGTCGGCTCGTACCGCGACCACCGCGAGTACTACGCGCGCCTGCGTGAGCTGCAGCGCGCGCTCGGCCTCGAGACGGCGGTCACGTTCACCGGCGCGGTGAGCCTGGCCGAGCTGTGCGCGTATTACCGCGAGGCCGACACGTTCGTGTCGCTCTCGGAGCACGAGGGCTTTGGCGTGCCGCTGCTGGAAGCGATGCGCTTCGACGTGCCGGTGGTCGCGTATGACGCCGCGGCCGTCGGCGAGACGGTGGACGGCGCGGGCGTGCTGCTGCACGAGCGCGATCTCGCGCAGGCGGCCGAGGCCGCCGCGCTGGTGAGCGAGGATCAGGCGCTGCGCGCGAAGCTCGCGGCCGCGGGGCGCCGGCGTGTCGCCGACTTCGACACGGAGAAGATCGCGCTGCGAACGCGCGACGTGCTCGGCCTGTGAGCGAGCGTCTTCGCATCGCAGATCAGATCGTTCCGACCCTCGCGTACGGCGACGCGATCGGCAATGACGCGTTCGAGCTGCAGCGTCTCTTCTGGTCGCGGAGCGTCCAGTCCGAGATCTTCGTCGACGAGGCCAAGCCCGAGGTCCTCGCCTTCGCCCGATCGTGGCGCGACCTGCGGCCGGAGCGCGCCGCCGGGAACCTCCTGCTTCTCCACATGTCGATGGGCAACGACGCGATCGACGAGATCGCGAAGCTGCCGTTCCGCAAGGCGGTCGTCTATCACAACATCACGCCCGCGCGGTACTTCAGCGGCTTCAATCCGCAGGCCGAGAAGTACGCCGAGATCGGCCGGCGCCAGCTCAAGGATCTCGCCGCGCAGGCCGAGCTCGGGATCGCCGACAGCGAGTTCAACCGCCGCGAGCTCGAGGACCTCGGTTACGCACGGACCGCGGTCGTCCCGATCATCGTCGACTGGGCCGCCTTCGACGTCGAGCCCGACCGCACCGTGATGCGCGCGCTGTCCGAGGAGCGCACCTCG
Organism: Candidatus Limnocylindria bacterium; assembly: GCA_036000705.1. Lineage (GTDB taxonomy): Bacteria > Chloroflexota > Limnocylindria > P2-11E > P2-11E > CF-39. Next base: position 1,775 of record DASYUY010000098.1, read on the forward strand.
ATCGTCAGCGTCGGGCAGCTGCTGCCGCACAAGGGCATCCACGACGTCATCGCCGCGTTCGCCCGCTACCGCGAGCGCGACCGCGGCGCGCGGCTTTACCTCGTCGGCTCGACCGCGATGTCGGCGCAGTACATCGAGCGGCTCCGCGCGGACGTCGAGCGCCTGGGCCTGCGCGACGCGGTCACCTTCACCGGCAGCGTGCCGATCGAGTCGCTCGTCGCGTACTACCGCGGCGCGACGGCGCTGCTCACGCTCTCGGAGCACGAGGGCTTCTGCGTCCCGCTGCTCGAGGCGATGCGCAGCGACCTGCCCATCGTCGCGAACCCCGCGGGCGCGATCCCCGACACGCTCGGCGACGCCGGCATCCTGCTCACGGACACGTCATCGGACACGGTCGCGGATGCGCTCGAGCGCGTCGTCGGCGACCGCGCGCTGCGGCGCGATCTGATCGCGAAAGGCCGGGCTCGCCTCGCGGAGTTCACACCCGAGCGCGTCGCCGGGCGCCTGCTCGATGCGCTCGCGCTGGCGGGCTGGGCTCTGCCGGAGCGCCGCACACGAAAGGTCGTGGTGCTGTCGAGCGACCAGCGCTGCGGTATCCACCACTACGCGCTCTCGCTCGCCGATGGTCTCCGCACCGGTGGCCACGACGTGACGTTCGTCGGCGTCCGCCATCTCGACGGTCGCGATCTTTCCGCGAAGGTGCGCCACATCGCGGGCGACACCGAAGGGGTCATCGTCGAGCACGAGCACGGCATCTTCTCGGACGTGCCGTTCGTCCGCGCGCTCATCTCGCTCTGGCGCCGCAAGATCCCCGTCGTGCTCTCGATGCACGAGATCGAGCCGGAGAAGTTCCATCACTTCCGGCGGATCTCGAGCGCCCTGCACTACCGGCCGCGCTATGGCAAGGCGCTCGAGTTCGTCCGCGCGGGCTGGGTCACGCTGCGCATCGCGAACTGGTTCCTGCGATATCGCGCGGTGCTCGCGCTCATGGGCGCGCTGCCGGTGCACCACGTGACGCACTCGGAGCGTTCGGACCGCTGGGTCACCTTGCTCACCGACGACCCGCGCAAGCGCGAGCGCTTCCCACTCGTCCTCGTGCCGCTCGAGGACACAACGCTGCCGAAGGACGACGCCGAGAAGCGCGCGCTGCGTGGGCGTCTCGGCCTGCCAACCGACAAGTTCATCTTCGTCTCGCCGGGATTCTTCTTCCGCCGCAAGCGCTTCACCCAGGTGATCGCGGCCGCTCCGCGCGACAGCGTCGTCGTGCTCTCCGGAACCCGCTCGGGGAACGAGCCCGAGTATTTCGACGAGGTCAGGGACTACATCAAAGAGCGCGGCTTCACGAACGTCGTCGTGAACACCGACTACGAGACGATGGGCCAGTACGTCGCCGCCGCGGACGTGGTGGTCCTCTACTACGAGGACGTCTTCCAGAGCGCCGTCGCGGCACAGGCGATCTGGGCCGGCCTGCCGTGCATCTTCTCCGAGGCGCGGGGATTCGAGGTCTATCACGGCGCCGGCCTGGTCGCGCGCGACAGCGGCGAGCTCGCCGAGCACATGCGCGAGATCCAGAAGCCCGGGACCTACGGGCGCCTGCGCGCCCGCGTGCGCTATCTGCAGCGGATGCTCGCGCCTGAGCGCAACGCGGACCGCTACCTGACGCGGATCCCTTGAGCGACATCCTCATCGTCGTCCAGCGCTTCGGCGACGAGGTCGTCGGCGGCTCCGAGGGTCACGCGCGCGTCGTCGCGTCGCGTCTCGCGCGCTCGCACCGCGTCGAGATCGCGACGACGACCGCGGCCGACTACTGGACCTGGGCGCCCTACTACCCGGCCGGGACTAGCGAGGTCGACGGGCTGCGTGTCCATCGCTTCGCGGTCGCGGAGGGCCGCGATCCCGATTTCAAAGCGTTCGAGTCGAAGATCCTGAACGGCGAGCACACTCTCGCCGACGAGGAGGAGTGGCTGCGCCGCCAGGGTCCGCACTGCCCCGAGCTGCTCGACTTCCTTCACTGGCAGGGCGACGACTACGACGCGGTCCTGTTCTACACGTACATCTACGAGCCGACCGCGCGCGGCGTGTCGATCGTGCCCGAGCGCGCCGCGCTCATCTCGACCGCGCACGATGAAGCGCCGCTGCGCCTCGCGCCGTATCGCGTGCTGTTCCAGCTCCCGCGCGCCTTCGGCTTCCTCACTCCCGAGGAACGCGAGCTGGTCCATCGCACATTTCGCAACGAGCACATCCCGCACGAGACGCTCGGCCTGGGACTCGATCCGCCCGGTGCGTACGACGTCGCCGCGTTCCGCGCGGCTCATGGTCTCGTCGGCCCGATCGTGCTCTATCTCGGTCAGGTGAGCGAGGGCAAGGGATGCGACGAGCTGCTCGCCGCGTGGTCCGCGTACCGCTCGCGCCCGAACGCCCGGCCCGCGACGCTCGTGCTCGCCGGCACGCTGCGCATGGAGCTGCCGGATCGCGGCGACATCGCCGCGCTCGGGCGCATCCCCGACACGGAGAAGTACGCGGCGCTCGCGGCAGCCGACGCGCTCGTGCTGCCGTCGCGCTTCGAGAGCCTCGGCATCGTGCTCCTCGAGTCGTGGCAGGTCGGGACGCCGGTGGTCGTGCGCGCGGACAACCCCGTCACCGCCGGGCAGGTCGCGCGTTCCGGCGGCGGCATGAGCTATCGCGACGCGGAGGCCTTCGGCGCGGCCCTCGATCGCACGATCGCCGAACGTGACGCGCTGGGCGCCGCGGGACGTGCGTGGGTGGAGCGCGAGTCGTCGTGGGACGCGTTCGACGCGCGCCTGGCGAATCTCATCGCGCTGACGGCCGCATGACGAACCCGAGCCTGATGGTCGTCGTCCAGCGTTACGGCGACATCGCGGGTGGTGGCGCCGAGCCGCACGCTCGCTCGCTCGTCCAGCGGCTGCGGCCGCACTTCGACGTGGAGGTCGCGACGACGACCGCGCGCGACTACTGGACCTGGGCGAACGAGCTCACCGCGGGCCTCAGCGAGGTCGACGGGGTTCCAGTGCGCCGCTTCGCCGTCGAGCGTGGGCGCTCGCGCGACTTCCGCGTGCGCGAGCGGCGCGCGTTCTCGCAGACGCACACCCTCGCCGACGAGCGCGCGTTCGTCGAGGCGCAGGGGCCGGTCGCGCCCGATCTGCTCGAGCACGTGCATCGGCGCGGACGCGAGGTCGACCACCTGCTGTTCTTCACGTACATCTACTACCCGACCGTGCTCGGGCTGCCGCTCGCACCCGAGCGCGCGGTGCTCGTGCCGACCGCGCACGACGAGCCCGCGATCCGGCTCGCCATCTACAAGCCCGTCTTCTGCGCGCCGCGCGCGATCGCCTTCAACACGGCCGAAGAGCGGGCGATGGTGCATCAGCTTTTCCAGAACGAGCGCGTTCCGAACGAGGTCGTCGGTGTCGGTGTCGAGGTGCCGGCGAACGCCTCCGCGGAGCGCTTCCGCCAGCGGTATGCGATCGAGGGCCCGTACTTCCTCTACGTCGGCCGCATCGTCGAAAGCAAACAGTGCGGCCAGCTGTTCGACGCGTGGGCGCGTTGGCGAGATACGCAGGCCACGCGCGCGACGCTGGTGCTCATGGGGCACCGCGAGATGCCGGTACCTGACCGCCCCGACGTCCGACTGCTCGGGCGCACCTCCGACGAGGACAAGTTCGACGCGCTCGCGGGCTGTGTCGCGCTGGTGCAGCCGAGCCTGCTCGAGTCGCTGTCGATCATCGTGCTCGAGGCCTGGGCCAGCGGCCGTCCCGTGATCTGCGACGCGCGCTCGCCGGTCGTGTGGGGGATGACGTATCGCGCAGGTGCCGGCCTCGCCTACCGCAGCGCGGCCGAATTCGCGGAGATCGGCGAGATGCTCATCGGCCGACCGCTCCTTGCGTCACGCCTCGGCACTTCGGGTCAGTCCTTCGTTGCGCGGACGTACACCTGGCCCCGCGTCGTCGAGACGTATCTGGACCTGTTCGCCGAGGTGCGCGCCCGCAACACTTGACGCATGCACAAGTGCATGCATACTGCTGTACGATGGCTGGCAAAGAGAAGGTCGATCTGCAGATCCGCGGCGTTCCCGTACGGCTCCAGCGGCGCATTCGAGAACGGGCGACCCGCAAGGGCACGTCGATGAGTAAGTACGTGATCCAGATCCTGGAGGACAACGTCGACGCGCCGGATTCGATCAACGACTGGCTCGACGAAGTGATCTCACTGCCGCCAGTACCGGGATACAAGCCGGGCATGGGGGCGGCCGCCGTCTGCAGGATCCGCGATGCGATCGAACGTGCGTAGGTCTTCCTGATCGTCCTCGACGCCTCCGCCGCGGTCGAGCTGCTGGTCGCTCGATCGAACGCGGCCAGCTCCGTCGCCGCGGTCCTGAGGAACGAGCTGCCGCGCGTGCCCGTTCACTTCGACGCCGAAGTATTCGCGGCGATCCGAGGTCTGACGCAGCGGCGAGAGATCGTCATGGATGACGCGCACGCGGCCCTATTCAGACTCCGCACGCTCAGATTGCAACGGGTCGCGATCGTGCCTCTGGTCGCCGAAGCGTTCGCCCTGCGCGATCGATTCGGCGCGTACGACGCGTTATATGCCGTCGTCGCGAGATCGAGCGGCGCCAAACTCGTGACCTGTGACCGTGGACTGGCGCGTTCCGCTAGGGGCTACTGCGACGTCGAGTACGTCGCGCCGCGATGACTATTTCGTCATCTGGTAGTCGAGTCGCGCGCGGCCGCTGAGCATCCGCGAGGTGTTGTGCTGCTCGGGGTAGCCCGCTTTCACGAAGAAGATCTCGTAGAAGCCCTCATGCGCAAAGACGGAGCCGAGATCGAGCAGGTACCAGCCGTCCCGGTCCGTACGGCTCCAGCAGATCGCTCCGGGTTTCCCGGGCGTGATGCAGACCTGCTCCAACGGCGCGCCGCTCGCGGCATCGGTCACCCGCCCGATGATCGCGAACGTGCTCGCGTTGGCGTAGAGCTGCTCTTCCTTCTTGTCTTCGAGCCGCGTGATGTACGCCCGGGTCGCGGCATCGCACACCGCAGATCCGCTCGCGGCGAGATCTTTCGCGAATTGCGAGCGGTTAGCCTCGTCGAACGGCGTCAGTCCTGTGACCCGCGTGGGTTCGGCGCACGCAGTCGGAACAGGCATCGGCGCGGGTTGACTCTGCGAGCAAGCCGACAGCACCACGGCGAAGAGGGCCACGACGGCGAGCAGACGGGTCATCTCCCCATATGCTGAGGCCGTGAGCAGCCGCAGGGGGAACGGCGAGCGGGACTGGGGCAACATCGACTGGTCCAACCTCGATCTCTCGTCGCTGCGCGGCCGTCGCGGGACGCCTCGTGCGCCGTCCGGCCGCGGTGTCGTCATCACGATCATCGTCCTGTTCGTCCTGCTCGTGCCACTGCTTCTCCTTCCGCTGAACGCCTTCCTCACCGATCTGCTGTGGTTCCGCAGCCTCGGCCTCGAGGATGTGTACCTGCGCCGTTACACCGCCGGGTTCTGGGCGTTCGTCGCTTTCTTCCTGATCTTCTTCGCGTTCGCCGTACCGAATCTGTATCTCGCGCTCCGGCCACAGGTGCCACGTGTCGTCGTCGAAGCCGACCGGACGCGCTCGTCAGCGCTCGCGCAGACCCTGCGCCTCCTGTGGGTCATCGCGATCCCCGCGTTCTTCTTCGGCCTCGCGGGCGGCGACCAGTGGGACCCGCTCCTGCGCTGGCTGAACGCGGTCCCCTTCGGCGTCACCGATCCGCTCTTCGGCCGCGATGTCGGCTTCTACTTCTTCACGCTGCCGGTCCTCGAGTTCGCGCGCGGATGGGCGATCGCCGCCGTGCTGGTCACCGCCGCGGGCGTGGTGTTCATCTATGCCGTGCGCGGCGTGATCGGTGTCGCGACGAGCACGATCACGCGTGGCGACCTCGGTGTCGCAGGCCGCACCGCGCTGGCACTGGCTCGACCGGCGCGCGCGCATCTCTCGGTCCTCGGCGGTGTGTTCCTCCTGCTCGTCGCCTTTGGGTACGTTCTCGATCAGTACGACCTGCTGTTCCGCACCGAGCCGGTGCTCACCGGCGCCGGGTTCGCGAGCGTGAACGCCCGCATCCCCGCGCTCACGATCCTCGCCGTCATCGTCGGCATCGCCGCGCTCGCGTGCTTCGCGAACGCGCTCGCGCGGACGGTGTGGGTGCTGGGCGGTGCGATCGTGCTCTGGTTCGCCGCAACCGTGCTGATCAGCGGCGTGTACCCCGCGGTCGTGCAGAACTTCGTCGTGGCACCGGACCAGTTGAACAAGGAGCGTCCCTATCTCGAGCGCAACATCGGGGCGACGCGTGCCGCGTACTCGCTCGACAAGATCGAGGAGTCGCTGTTCAACGTCGCTGACACGCCGAGCCAGGCCGAGGCGACGCGCGAGTTCTCCGACACGCTCTCGGTGCGCCTCTGGGACTACCGCCGCCTGATCTTGGCGTTCGACCAGCTGCAGGCGCTGCGGCAGTACTACGACTTCCAGGACGTGGACGTCGACCGCTATTTGATCGGCGGACGTGAGGTGCCGATCATGCTGTCGGCGCGAGAGCTGAACACCACGGCTCTGGCGCAGCAGACGTGGGTCAACCGGCATCTGCAGTTCACGCACGGCTTCGGCGCGGTCATGACGCCGGTGGGCGGTGTCGCGGCGGAGGGGCGGCCGCAGTTCCTGGTGCGGGACATCCCGCCGCAGGGCGAACCGAAGATCGACGAGCCGCGCATCTACTACGGCGAGCTGACCAACGACTACGTGATCGTGAACAGCGCGGCGGAGGAATTCGACTACCCGCAGGAGGGCACCGACGCGCGGACGCGGTACTCCGGCACAGGCGGCGTCGGCATCAGCTCGGTCTGGGACCGCCTGCTGTTCACACTGCGCTTCGGCGAGACCAACCTGCTCTTCAGCGATCAGATCCGCTCCGACAGCCGCATCCTGTTCCACCGCAACATCTCAGACCGCGAGCGCCTCGTCGCGCCGTTCCTCGAATACGACCATGACCCCTACCTCGTGGTGGCGGACGGCAAGCTCTGGTGGATCAACGACGCCTACACCGTGGGGGACCGCTACCCGTACAGCGAGCGCTTCGACGAGCTCGTTCGCGGCGGCACGCGCGTGGCGGACGGCGGGCTCAACTACATCCGCAACAGCGTGAAGGTCGTCACCAACGCGTATGACGGCTCCATCTCGTATTACGTCGTAGACGAGACCGACCCCGTCGTTCGCAATCTCCGCGCGATCTACCCCAGCCTGTTCAAGTCCGTGGCCGAGATGCCGCAGGTCCTCAAGGACCACCTGCGCTATCCGGAGGACCTCTTCTCGATCCAGGCACAGGTGTTCGCCATCTACCACATGACCGATATCGATAACTTCTACAACCGCGGTGACGCCTGGCGCCTCGCGAACGAAGTGCAGGAGCAAGGTTCCGCGAAGGCGCCGATCGAGCCGTATTACGTGACCACGCGCCTGCCGGGTTCGGATCGCAAGGAATTCATCCTGTTCGTCCCGATGACGCCGGCCGGCGGACAGCGCGACAACATGGTCGCGTGGATCGCGGGCCGCGCCGACGCGCCCGAATACGGCAAGCTGCGCGTGCTCCGCCTCCCGCAGGATCGCCAGATCTCCGGGCCGCTGCAGACGGAGGGCCGCATCGACGCCGACGCGACGATCAAGCAGCAGCTCAGCCTGCTGTGCCCGCAAGCCGGCGGATCGCAGTGCTTCCGCGGCAATCTGCTCGTGCTGCCCGTTGGAAATTCGTTCGTGTACGTCGAAGGCCTGTTCGTGCAGGCGACGCAGAGCAAGATCCCGGAGCTCCAGCGCGTGATCCTCGCGACGCAGGGTCGCGTCGTCATGGCCCCGACCTTCGAGGCCGCGCTCGACGCGCTCTTCGGCCAGGGGACCACGCCCACGACGCCGACGCAGCCTCCGCCGGTCACGCCGCCGCCGACCGGTCCGGTGGCCGAGCTCGTGAAGGCCGCGAGCGACCACTACCAGCAGGCGCAGGAGGCGCTGAAGCGCGGCGACTTCGCGGAATACGGCCGTCTCCTGAGACTCCTCGAGGACGATCTCGCCAAGCTCCGTGCCGCCACGGGCCAATAATCGAGCAGCTTTCGCTGCTCTCATCTGCTTGGCCTGATGCTTCGCACAGGCCGCAGTAAGTCCGCGGTCCTCGCGGCCCTCGTCCTCGGCCTCTTCTGGTGCGTCGAGGGGATCGACGTCAACGCGCCGCAGCTCGACCGCGTCGTGCTCCTCCTGTCCGGGCTCGGGCTCGCATGGGCCGCGCTGCGCGACGCGTCATTCGTCTCCGGCGCCACCGCGTACTACGCGGTCCTCGTCGCCGCGTCGGAGCGCCTGCATCGCGAACCTCTGGTCGACGGCAGCGACGTCATGCGCGCCACGATGGAGTCGCTCGATGTCGTGTTCCGCGGCGGCAACCCGTACACGCACATCCTGCTGAGCACGAACCCGGTCGGTTCGCCCTTCGTGTATCCGCCTGGCGAGCTCGCGTGGTACGCGCTCCCGTATGCCATCGTCGGCGACATCACGCGCGTGGACACCTGGGCGGGCATCGCCATCGTCGCGGCGATCGCTGCCGCGGGCCTCCGGATCGGCATGGCGAACGTTGCGCTCCCCGCGATGCTGTACGCGTCGTGGGGCGTCGCCGGCTACCGTGCGATCGACGGGCAGAACGACGTGTCCGGGTCGCTCCTCGTGGTGCTCGCGCTCGTCGCGCTCGTGTTCGCGGAACGTGACGCTCCATGGTCGCGCGGCGCGTTCGTGGTTTCGGCGGCGTGCTTCGGCTGGGCCATCGCGTTCAAGCAGTTCGCGGTGCTCGTGCTGCCCCCGGTGCTGCGCTACCTCGCGGTCCGGGGCGCGGACTGGCGCCGCTATGCCCTCGTCGTCGCGGGCGTCGTTGCGGCCTTCATCTTGCCGTTCTTCGTCCGTGATCCGGGCGCGTTCCTGGAGAAGCAGATCGCGGCACTGACGTTCCACGACGAGATCTGGGGGGCGAATATCCTCAACACGCTCGCGCAATACGGCGATCCCGCGCCGCTCGTGGCGTTGTTCATGGTGCTCGCGCTCGCCGGCACGATCGGTCTAGTTGTCCTGGCCGCGCGCTGGCGCATCCCAACGCTCGGCGCAGCGACTCTCGCGGGCGCGGGGATCGTCATGGTGCCGCTGCTCCTCGCGCGATGGACGACGCAGCCGTACTACGTGTATGTCGGCGCGATCGCGGCCTGCGGCGTCGCACTTCTCGCGTCTAGAATTCGCGTCGAATGAGCTCCCTGCGCGTGGCCGTCATCGGCGCGGGGTATTGGGGCCCGAACCTCGTCCGCAATCTCAACGAAGCGCCGGGCGCCGACCCTGTCGCCGTCGCCGATCTGTCTATCGAGCGGCTCGACACGATCCACAAGCGTTTCCCCGCGGTGCGCACGACGGAGGACCATCGCGAGCTGTTCGATGACCCCTCGATCGACGCGGTGTGCATCGCGACGCCCGTCGGCACGCACCGGCGTCTCACCGAGGAGGCGTTCGCCGCCGGCAAGCATGTCTTCGTCGAGAAGCCCATCGCCGGCACGATCGCGGACGCCGAGGCGATCATCCGTGCCGCCGAGCGCGCGCGAAAGACGCTGATGGTCGGGCACACCTTCGTGTACAACCCCGCCGTCGTGAACGTTCGCGAGCGGATCGTGCGCGGCGACCTCGGCAAGATCTACTACGTCGACAGCCAGCGTGTGAATCTCGGTCTGCACCAGTTCGATATCAACGTGCTGTGGGATCTCGGCCCGCACGACGTGTCGATCACGCTCTACTGGCTCGACGAGGAGCCCGAGTGGGTGCAGTCGGTCGGCGCGTGCTACACACAGCCCGACATCGAGGACGTCGTGTTCCTCACCATGGGCTTCCCATCGGGCGCGGTCGCGCACGCGCATCTCTCGTGGCTCGCGCCGAGCAAGCTGCGATCGATGGTCGTGATCGGCTCGCACCGTATGGCGGTGTACGACGACGTGGAGTCGATCGAGAAGGTGAAGATCTACGACCACGGTGTGAGCGAGCTCTCCAGCGAGGAGCTGCGGCGCAGCTACCGCTCGGGCGACATCCGCAGCCCCCGCATCGCGGGTACCGAAGCGCTGCAAATGGAGATGCGGCACTTCATCGAGTGCATCAACACCGGCGCGCGTCCGCGCAGCGACGGCGAGGCCGGCCTGCGCGTCGTACGCGTGCTCGACGCGGGCATGCGCTCGCTGCGCGCGGGCGGCGCCCGCGTGCCGTACCGCGTGGAGGCCGCGAGGCCGGAGCCGGCGCGGGCGTGACCTCGCTCGGGGCGATCGTCCATCCGACGGCCGTGATCGCACCCAACGTGGAGCTCGGCTCGGGCACGGTGGTCGGCGAGTACGTCGTCCTCGGCCGCGCGCCGCGCGGCAAGAAGGAGGGCGACCTGCCCCTGGTGATCGGCCCGGACTCCGTCATCCGCCCGTTCACGACGATCTACGCCGGCACGACGATCGGTGCGCGCCTGCAGACCGGCCAGGGCGCGTCGATCCGCGAGGACAACGTGCTGGGCGACGACGTCTCGGTCGGCACGCACGCGTCGCTCGAATTCGGCAACCGCGTCGGCTCGCGCGTGCGCATCCACACCGGCTGCTTTCTCGAGCTCGTGACGATCGAGGACGAGGTGTTCCTCGGTCCGCATGTCGTCTTCACCGACGACCCGCATCCGCAGTGCCCCGCGTACCTGCAGTGCGTCAAGGGCGGGACGGTCCGCCGCCGCGCGCGCATCGGGGCGAACAGCACGATCCTGCCGGGCGTCGACATCGGCGAGGACGCGCTCATCGGGGCGGGGAGCGTCGTCCGAGAGCGCCGCATCGCGGCGCGCACGGTGTGGGCGGGCAACCCCGCCGTGCAGGTGAAGGACGACATCACCGATCTCGCCTGCTTCGTCGGCATCTATCCGCACGCCTACGCCTGGCTCGAAGACGGAGTGCGGAAGTGACGGGACCGCATATCGAGGCCGCACTCGCGAAAAAGGGAGCAACCACATGACCGTCGTGACACAAGAGATCCCGCTCGTCGACCTGAAAGCGCAGTACGCGACGATCCGCGACGAGGTCCGTCGCGCGATCGACGAAGTGCTGGACAGCATGCAGCTGACGATCGGGCCGAACGTCCGCGCATTCGACAAGGAGTGGGCGGAGTACTGCGGCACGGCCCACGCGATCGGCGTCGGATCCGGCACCGACGCGTTGCAGCTCGCGATCCGCGCGTGCGGCGTGTCCTCGGGCGACGAGGTCATCACGGTCTCCTTCACCTTCTTCGCGACCGTCGAGGCGATCCTGTACGCGAACGCCCGTCCGATCCTCGTCGACGTGGACGAGCGGTCGATGCTCATGGACATCGCCTCGGTCGCGTCGCGCATCACGGCGCGGACGAAGGCGATCATCCCGGTGCACCTCTATGGGCGCACCGTCGACCTCAAGCCGCTGCGTCAGCTCGCTCAGGATCGCGGGATCACGATCATCGAGGACGCCGCGCAGGCGCACGGTGCGTTCCTCGACGACGGCAAGAAGGCCGGCACCGGCGGCCGCGCGAACTGCTTCTCGTTCTACTGCAGCAAGAACCTCGGCGCGTACGGCGAGGCGGGCAGCATCACGACGAACGACGAGAAGCTCGCCGACGATCTGCGCGCCCTCCGCGAGCACGGCCAGGCGACGCGCTACTACCACCCCATCGTCGGCTACAACGCGCGCCTCGATGAGATCCAGGGCGCGATCCTGCGCATCAAGCTACGCCGCCTCGATGAGTGGAACGGACGCCGTCAGGCGATCGCTGCGCGGTACAACCAACTCTTCGCGGGCGTCGATGTCATCACGCCGGAGATCCCGAGCGGTGGGCGCCACGTCTTCTACTGCTATGCGATCCGCGTGCCGGGGGGTAGGCGCGACGCGCTGCGCGCGTATCTCACCGAGCACGGCATCGGGACGCAGATCCATTACCCGGTGCCGATCCACATGCAGGAGGCCGCGCAGTTTCTCGGGTACCGGCAGGGCGACCTGCCGGTGACGGAGAAGGTCTCGGGCGAGGTGCTGTCGCTGCCGATGTACGCCGAGCTGACGGACGCTCAGATCGACCGCGTGTCCGCTGCCGTCACAGGGTTCATGCGGACGAAGGCCTGACCCGCAGCACGGCCGTGAACCAGCGCGAGATTTCGCCGAAGGCATCGCCCGCGGCCGCCAGCTGCCGCGCGATCTCGTTGATCTTCGCCTCGTAGTCGGGCTGCGCCGGCGCGACGAGCAGCGGGTGCACGACGCGCGCCACGAGGTCGTACAGGCCGTAGCGGCGGATCTCCACGATCTCGAAGTGACGGCGCACGAACGGCCAGAGCAGCGTCTCGTCGAGGTCGGAGTTGAACTGCACCTCGGGCATGCGCGAGAGACCCATCTGCTCGCGGAGCTCGTTGAGGCCTTCACGGCCCTGCCGGGTGCCCTCCTGCATGATGAAGTGGCCGCCGGGCCGGATGACGCGCGCGATGTGCTCGATCGCCTTCTGCTGGTTTTCCCAGGTCGCGAGATTGATGAGACAGCGCTGCGCCACGGCGACGCCGAAGTTCCCGTCCGGATAGGGCAGAGGCGACAGGATGTCGCCCACTTCGAAGCTGACGTTGGGGATGTCGCCGTATTCGCGCTTCGCCCGCGCGATCATCGCCTCGGAATAGTCGATGGCGACGATGTGCTCGGCGGTCTTCGCGAAGACCGCCGTCGAGTAGCCGTTGCCGCAGCCGACGTCGAGGACGCGCTGCCGAGGGAGGATGCGGCGGACGGCCTCTTCGATCTCGAGCATGCGCTGGTTGCGGTCGGCCATCGTGACGTACGTGCCCTGGAGCCCGGTGTCCCTGGCGCGGCCGTCCCACGTTTCCTTGATGCGCTCGAGGGGATCGGGCGACACAGTGTGGTGAACGATACCGGCCGCGACGGACGCCCTTCCGAGCGCCCGTCGCGGCGGCGGCGCTACGTCAGGTTGTTGCCGATGTTGCTGAAGATGTTCTCGATCTGACCGCGCAGGAACACCATCGCGACGATGACCGCGATCGCGATGACCGCGATGATGAGTGCATATTCGACGAGACCCTGGCCTTCCTCTTCACGCAGGAACTGGAGCATTCGCTGGACCTCCTTCCCTTGGCTGTAGCTATTGATGTTTAGACGCGCCCGCCGGTTCTTGCCCCAACGGGGGCACGATCATCTCGCACGGGCGGGTCGCTCGAATGGGGGAAATAAGTACCGTGCGCTGTCGGCGTCTGCGACATCGTGCTCGTTCCCGACATAGGCTGTGTCGCGCAATGGGGGTCCTGTCAGGCGCGCGCGCCGTCGTGACCGGAGGCGCGGGAAATGTCGGTTCGCACATCGTCGACGCGGCCCTGGCCGCGGGCGCGCACGAGGTCGTGGCGCTGGACGCGCTCGTCCGTGGCGTGCCGGAGAACCTCTCGCAGGCTCTCGCGACCGGACGGGCGCGCCTGGTCGAGATCGACATCCGGGACCGCGAGGCGGTGCACGCCAACATCGCCGGCGCCGACGTCGTGTTCCATCAGGCGGCCCTCCGCTGGACGCGGTGCCAGGAACACCCACGCGAGTGCCAGGAAGTGATGGTCGATGGGACGTTCAATGTCCTCGAGGCCGCTGCCGACGCCGGGGTGTCGCGCGTCGTCCTCGCCTCGAGCGCCGTCGTTTACGGCGAGCCGATCCGGCTACCGATCGACGAGGACCATCCACTGAACGGACGTACCGTCTACGGCGCCGCGAAGGCGGCCAACGAGCAGCTCGCACGGGCTTTTGCGCACCTGCGCGACCTTCCGACGACGGCGCTGCGCTACTTCAACGTGTATGGACCGCGCATGGACATCCGTTCGAAGTACGTCGAGGTCATGATCCGTTGGCTCGACCTGATCGACGAGGGAAAGCCGCTCACGCTGTTCGGCGACGGCTCGGCCTCAGCGGACTTCGTGTACGTCGGCGACGTCGTGCGCGCGAACATTCTCGCCTGCGAGACGAGCCGGACCGACGCCATCGTCAACGTTTGCAGCGGCGTCGAGACGCGCATGCGTGATCTGGCGGACCTCCTGCTCGAGCTGACGGGCGGCTCCAACGGCATCGACTTCAGGCCGCAGCCGGCCGGCGCCCTGCCCGAACGTCGGTATGGAGACCCCCGGCGGGCCGAGGAATTGCTCGGCTTCCGCGCGGCGACGTCGCTCGCCGACGGGCTACCGCAGCTGATCGCCTGGCGGCGCGGCGCGCTCGCCGGCTCGACGGTTTGAAGGAGGCAGGCGTGGCGACCGAGACCCGGAAGAAGATGAACATCCCCATCACCAAGCCCGCGCTCGGCGAGGACGAGGCGCGCGCGCCGTACGAGTCGATCAAGAGCGGCTGGGTGACGCAGGGACCGAAGGTGGCCGAGTTCGAGAAGGCGGTCGCGTCGTACGTCGGCGCGAAGCACGGCATCGCCACGACGTCGTGCACGACCGGGCTGCACCTGGCGCTCGCGAGTATCGGCGTGGGTCGTGGTGACGAGGTCATCGTGCCCTCGCTCACGTTCATCGCGTCGGCCAACGCCGTGCTCTACACCGGCGCGGACGTCGTCTTCTGCGAGATCGATCCGCGCACGTTCAACATCGACCCGGCCGATATCGAGAGGCGCATCACCAGGCGGACCAAAGCCATCATGCCGATCGACCAGATCGGTCTTGCCTGCGACATCGCCGCGGTCAACGACATCGCCAAGGCGCACGGCATCGAGGTCGTCGAGGACGCGGCGCCCGCGATAGGCGAGACGTATCGGGACCGCAAGGTCGGCTCGAACGCGCACCAGACCGTCTTCTCGTTCCATCCGCGGAAGGTCATCACCACCGGCGAGGGCGGGATGATCACGACCGACGACGACGCGCTCGCGGACCGCGCCCGCAAGCTGCGCGCGCACGGCATGAGCGTGTCCGACCTCGAGCGCCACCGCGCGGACCACGTGATCATCGAGGCCTACGACGATCTCGGCTTCAACTACCGCATGACCGACATCCAGGCGTCGATCGGCCTGGTGCAGCTGCGCCGCCTCGACGACCTCCTTCGGATACGGCGCGCGAAGGCGAAGCGCTACAACGAGGAGCTCGCCGAGATCCGCGGGATCCAGGTCCCGTATGTGCCGCCCTACGCGGAGCACACCTATCAGTCGTACTGCCTGCGACTCACCACGGATTGCCGTGTGGACCGCGAAGAGCTCATGACGAATCTCCTGCGCCGGGGTATCGCGACACGTCGCGGCGTGATGGCCTCGCATCTCGAGAAGACCTACGCCTCGCGCTATGGCGCGGTGAGTCTCCCGGTCACTGAGGAGGCCACGCGCACGACGATGCTCATCCCGCTGTACGCGACGATGACCGACGACGAACAGACCTACGTGATCGACGCGCTACGAGAGGAGCTCGGCGCCCGCTAGATCATCGATTGACGGCGCTCCCCGTTGCGTGTGCCGACGCCGAGGGCATCGGCGTAGCGCAGATACGTTTCGATCGAGGCGACGACGACCTTCATCTCGAGGCCTACGAGGTCGATACCGGCCACCGATACGCGGCCCCAGGCGTCGATGACGATGCCTTTGTCCAGCACGCGATCGAGGACGTCGATGAACGTACCGCCCTCTCCAGGCGTTTGAAGAAGAGCCATCTAGCGGCGCCTAAGCCGTGGCGGGACCCTTCTGTCCTCCATGTTCGGGCGGGCGCGCAAGTTATCTGCCGTGCGTTGCGCGGTTACGCGATCGGGGGCTGCGTTACAGAATCGTCAGGTTCGTCGAAGCAGCCTGTCACGCGTCACTTGCCCGAGCTGCACGAGATACTGAACGATCTCGCGGCGGCCGAATTTCGATCTTCCGAGCTCGCGGTCGCGGAACACGTACGGGATCTCCACGGCTTTCTTGTAGCGGCCGCGCGCCATGACCTCGAAGCCGATCTTGAAACCGATCGGGTTGAGCGTCACACCGTCGAGCGCCGACCTGCGTATCGCGAAGAAGCCCGACGTGCAGTCGCGGATCGGCACGAGCACGTTGCCCATGAGACACGCCGCACGCGACACGACGCGCCGCTTCAGCGGCCAGTCCTCGGTCCCCCCGCCCGTGACGTAGCGGCTCCCCACCGCGAGATCGGCGCCCTCCTGGATCGCCGCCGCGAGCCGCGGCACGGCCTCGGGCGGATGCGAGAGGTCCGCGTCCATCACCAGCAGGACGTCGCCGCGCGCCTGGCCGAATCCCGCGATGACGGCGGAGGCGAGCCCGGCCTTGCCCGGACGGCGCAGGACCCGGACGGGATGAGCGGTCGCGTAGGACTCCGCGAGATCCGCGGTGCCGTCGGGCGAACCGTCGTCCACGATGATCAGCTCCCACGTGTGCGCAGCGAGAGCCGTCGCGAGACGTGGCACGAGGAGACGCACAGAACCGACTTCGTTGTATGTGGGAACGACGACGGAGATGAACGTGCGGGCTAGTCTAGGTCGGTGCGCGTCACCTTCGATGCGCGCCATCTGCAAACGGTGGCCCGTGTTCGCGGTATCGGTCGCTACACGCGCAACCTGCTCGCGGCATTCGCGCGCCTCGCTCCGACCGATATCGAGTGGACGCTGCTGCGCCTCGGAAATTTCCCGCCGGCCGACCCATCGCCACTACCGCCGCACCGCGACCTCAACACCGTGCGTCTTCGCCGGCCCGAGCTCTCGATGCTCGCCGTCGATCCGATCCTCCTGTCGGCGGAGCTCGCGGTCGCGCGGCCGCGCGTGTATCACTCGACGCAGCTGGGACTTCCGGCGCTGCGCGGGTGCCGCACGGTGATCACGATCCACGACCTCGCACCACTGCGTTGGCCCGAGCACTACCTCCGTCTGCCGCACGCGCGTGTCGGTCACGCGTGGGAATACGCGCTCGCGCGACGCGCCGACGCGATCATCGCGGTCTCCGAGGCCACTCGCCGGGACGTCGTGGATCTGCTGCGCGTTCCGCCCGAGCGGGTGACGGTGATCCCCGAGGCGGTGGACACGCAGTTCGCGCCGCCCCCCGCGGACGAGGGCAGGCGCGTCGCGGCAACCTTTGGCGTCCCCGGCCGGTACGTTCTGTATGTCGGCCAGTTCGATCCACGCAAGAACATGGATGGCCTCCTCACCGCATTCGCCCGCGCGGCCGCGGGCGACGCCGAGCTGCGCCTCGTCATCGCCGGCGATCTCGGTCGGCTGTCCTCCTTCCTCACGACCGCGCTGCAGCGGACGCGCG
This sequence comes from Candidatus Limnocylindria bacterium, assembly GCA_036000705.1. GTDB lineage: Bacteria > Chloroflexota > Limnocylindria > P2-11E > P2-11E > CF-39. Next base: position 19,104 of record DASYUY010000098.1, read on the forward strand.
CGCCCCGCGAGCGGATCGTCGTGACCGGCCATGTGGACGATCCCACCCTGGCGGCGCTGTACGCGGGGGCGGAGTGCCTGCTGCATGCGGCACTGCTCGAGGGCTTCGGCCTGACGCCCCTCGAGGCGCTCGCAGCGGGGACGCCGGTGGTCGGTCACCGCGCCGGTGCGGTCGAGGAGGTCGTCGGAGACGCCGGTGTGCTGGTCGACGCGCACGATCCGGATGCGCTCGGGGACGCGCTCGTCGCCTACCTCGGGGACACGGCGCGGCAGCGCGAGCTTCGGGCGCGAGCGCGGGCGCGGGCGGCGCTCTTTTCGTGGGACCGGGCCGCGACGGACACGCTCGCGGTCTACCGGCGCGTCGCATAGCCCGGTACACTGAGGCCTCCCGTGGCACGTCGTATCCCTCTTCCTCGTCTCACGCAGCGTCAGCGCATGGCGCGGTGGCAGCGCGAGCGTCGCCAGCAGACGATCATCGTGACGATCTTCTCGGCGATCCTCTTCTTCGTGCTGGGCCTCGTGGCCTGGGCCGCGTCCTCCCGCTACTACAACGACAACCTCAAGCCCGCGATCATGTTCGATGGCCACGCCGTCTCACTGCGGGAATACCGGCGCGAGCTCGCGTACCAGGACGTTCGCTTCTATGTCGACTTCGGCGTCCCGCCTGGGTACGAGAACGATCCCCAGGTGCTGACACAGAAGGCCGAATACGAAGGCGTGGCGCTCGACTCGCTCATCGAACAAGCCATCCTCGACAACGCCGCGCGTGCCGACGGCATCAGCTACGACCAGACCGCCATCGATGCGAAGTACAACGAGGACTTCGCCGAGTACCACCCGCGCCACATCCTTATCACGCCCAAGGGCGATGACAAGGAGCTCGCCGATCAGGTCGCGCTCGCGAAGGCGCGCGCGATCGCCGATCAGCTGAAGCAGGATCCGAGCGACCAGAACCTGTGGAACACGCTCGCCGCCGACAACTCCGATGACTCGAGCAACGCGCAGTCGGGCGGCGATCTCGGTTGGGTCTCCAAAGGACAGTTCGTCAAGGAGTTCGAGGACGCGGCGAAGGCGCTGCCGCTGGGCCAGGTCTCGGATCCGGTGAAGAGCCAGTTCGGGTACCACATCCTGCAGGTCCTCGAGACGCGCGGACCAGAGCAGAACGACTTCATCAAGCGCGCCGCGTCGTACAAGATCCCCGCGGAGGAGATCCGGGCCCGCGCGAAGTACGAGCTGCTGCGCGAGGAGTACACCAAGCGCGCGAAGGAGAGCAGCACCAAGTCGCCGACGGAGCAGGTGAGGGTCGCGTGGATCCAGGTGGCCACCCCGTACCCCAGCGCCGGCGGCGACTTCCAGACCTACGCCGATCAGCTCAAGAAGGTCGGGGACATCCAGAAGGAGTTCGACAAGGGGACCGACTTCGCCGAGATCGCGAAACAGTTCTCGGAGGACAGCGCCACGAAGGACAAGGGTGGCGAGCTGGGCTGGTACGCGCGCGGGATGCTGACGCAGATCGACGTCGAGAACGAGATCTTCTCCCTCGATGTGGGCCTGCGCACGGTGCAGCACAGCGATCGCGCGAGCACGGTCTGGTACAAGATCCTCGAGAAGGACGGGGCGCGCGCACTCGACGACGACCAGAAGAAGAAGATCGACGACAGCGCGTACACGTACTGGCTGAACCAGCAGAAGAAGGCGCATGGCGTCCAGAAGCTGGTGCCGGGGCACGAGCTCGACGGCTGATCTTCCCGGCGCGCTCGAGCGGCTCCTCGCGCGTTTCCCCGGCGGCGTCGACGTCATCCCCGCGAGCGCGCTGGATCGGCATTCTTTCTCGACGCTGCGCGCGGTCGTCCTCGTCCTCGACGCGAAACCCGACCTCCCGCTGCTGCGCAAGCACTACCCGGCTTCACACCCGACGACGGTGCTGACCGAATCGGGCGATGAGCTCTCGGCGTCGCTCGACTCGCCGCTTCCGCCCGGTGCCCGCTACGTGGTGTTGGCGCCGGTCGATCCCTTCGTCGACCTCGCGTCCGTCGCAGCGGTGACGCGGATCGCAGACCGACTGCGCGCGCCCGATGGCTGCCCGTGGGACCGCGAGCAGACGCACGCGTCGCTGCGCCCGCATCTGCTCGAGGAGGCGTACGAGGCGCTGGAAGCCCTCGATTCGGGAGATCTCGACCGGCTGCGCGACGAGCTCGGCGACCTGCTCTTCCAGATCGCCATCCACGCGCAGCTCGCGTACGAGGAGGGCGCGTTCGACATCGCGGACGTCGCGCGACGCCTGAGCGAGAAGCTGGTGCGCCGCCATCCGCACGTCTTCGAGGGCGTGGCGATCGAAGGTGGCGACCTGCTCGCGCAGTGGGAGCGCATCAAGCGCGACGAGCGCGCGGAGACGTCGGAGGGCGCGAAGGACGGCGGGATGGGCGTGCAGAGCGTCCTCGGCGGCGTGCCGAAGGATCTGCCGGCGCTGTTCGCCGCCGAGCGCCTGCAGGAGCGCGCAGCACGCCTCCGCATGGTCGCCCCGCGCATCGAGCTGCCGGTCGACGTGGACGACCCCGAGTTCCTCGGCGAGATGCTCTTCGATCTCGTCGGCGCCGCCCGCGAACAGGGTTTCGACGCCGAGAGCGCGCTGCGGGAGGCGAACGAGCGCTTCATACGACACGTCGCGCGCGTCGAGACGCGCGCTCGCGCCGACGGTCGTGCGCTGGAGTCCTACTCTGCCGACGAGATGCGCCGGCTGTGGGATGAGACGACCCAGTGATCCGCTTCAAGCGGCCGGATGGGCGCGCGAGCGACGCGCTGCGCCCGATCACGATAGAGGTCGGGGTGTCGAAGTTCGCCGAGGGCTCAGCGCGTATCTCGTTCGGCGATACGCAGGTGCTGTGCCTCGCGACGCTCCAGGACGGCGTGCCGCGCCACCTCGAGGGTAAGGACCAGGGCTGGGTGACCGCGGAGTACGCGATGCTGCCGCGCTCGACGCCCGAGCGCAGCCAGCGCGAGAGCATCGCGGGCCGGCCTGGTGGCCGCACGTTCGAGATCCAGCGGCTCGTGGGACGCGCGCTACGCACGGCGGTCGATCTCAAGGCACTCGGCTCGCGCAGCGTGATCGTCGATTGCGAGGTGATCCAGGCCGACGGGGGCACACGGACCGCGGCGATCACCGGTGGATACGTCGCGCTCGCGCACGCGGTGCGGAAGCTTGTGCCGTCGCCGCTGCGGCGCAACGTCGCCGCCGTGTCCGCGGGATTCGTGCGCGGCGAGCTGCTGCTCGATCTCGCGTACGCGGAGGACTCGATCGCCGACGCCGACGTGAATGTCGTCGCGAACTCCGAGGGCCAGCTCATCGAGGTGCAGGGGACCGCCGAGGGGCGACCGTTCTCCAAGGCCGACTTCGATCAGGTCCTGGATCTCTCGCTCCGCGGCATCGCCCAGCTCATCGAAGCGCAGCGCGCCGCGCTTCGGTCGTTTAGCTGATCGCCGCGACGGGCCTGTCAGCTCGCGGCGCGAGCCAGAGCGAGGCGGTCGCTGCGACCAGCGCGCTCCAGATCACGCCGACGATCACTCCGATGACCGCATGGTGCGTCGCCCAACCACCCGGATCCTGTGATGCTGGTAGGCCAAGCGCACTCGTGAGCTCATACGCGATGAGCAACCCGCCCACCCAGCCGCCCAGCGAAGCTGCGAACGCGAGCCAACCTCGTTCGCCGATGGCGATGGCCAATCCGACCGTGATCGCGATCGCGCCGGCCACGGCCACGGCCCCGAGTCCAACGGAGGTCGGGGCGCCGTCGGCGAGCGCGTGCGTCGCGCCGATCCCGAGCATCATCACAGCACTGAGTCGAACGAAACTCGGACCTGCGGGCCGCAGCGCGGCCCATTGGAGCGCGCCGGTGATGAGACCGGACAAGGCACCGAGGAACGCTCCGAACACCATTGCCGACGGCTGCCATTCATCGAGCCCGTTGCCGATGGGCGTGCCGCCGGGGAAGTGCATCCCGAATCCGGATAGTGCGAGACCCGCCGCCGTCGCCGCACACCAGCGCAGGCGAAGCGCGATGTTCACGTGACGGCAGTCTACGAGCGCCTGCTCATCGGGAGCGGGAATCCCGGAAAGCAGCGCGAATATCAGGAGCTCCTCGCCGGACTGGAATTCACGCTCGTCGTTCCGGCTGACCTCGACCCAGCTCCGCCCGAGCCCGAGGAGACAGGCACGACGTTCGCGGAGAACGCGTCGCACAAGGCGCGCGCATACGCGGCCGCGAGCGGCCTACGCAGCGTCGCGGACGACTCGGGCCTCGAGGTCGACGCGCTGCGCGGCGCGCCTGGGCTCCGCAGCCGGCGGTTCTTCGGTGAGGACGCGGGCGCCGCGGAACGCAACATGCGGCTTCTCGCCCTGCTCGAAGGCGTCGAGGCGCGGGGCGCGCGCTTCGTCTGCGTCACGGCGCTCGCGTGGCCCGACGGACGCGTCGAGCTTTTCGACGGCGAGGTCCGTGGCGAGATCGCGCTCGCGCCACGCGGCGAGCAGGGCTTCGGCTACGACCCGCTGTTCGTGGTCGCCGGCGACGGGCGCACCATGGCCGACCTGCCGCACGACGAGAAGCACCGGCTCTCGCACCGCGGTCTCGCGGTCGCGAAGCTCCGCGCGTTCCTCGCGGAGGAGCCACGATGATGCGCGCGCGGCTCGTCCATCACAGCGAGTACCTCGCCCTCGCCATCGTGCTCGTCGGCGCGGCCGTCTGACAGAACCTATCGGCGGGCCATCAGATCCCGAAGGGCGGCAACATCGCGCGCGTAGTCGTCATCCGGGATCTTGGGCTCGTCCTTCAGATCGATGCGCATGAAGTGCGCGGGGTGACCGGGCTCGCCGTCGTCGAGGTGACGCGGCACGACGTGCGTGTGCAGGTGCGGTAGCGAGTTACCGAGCATCTCGAAGTTCATCTTGATCGGCGCGAACCGTGCTTCGACGGCGCGCCCCACCCGCAGGACCTCCGCGAAATACTCACTGGCCTCATCCGCAGTGAGCTCGGTGGGATCGGCTACGTGACGGCCCCGCCAGATCACTACGCAGTAGCCGCGCTGGCCGACGTCGCTCCGCACGAGGAACGCGTCGGACACGCGGCCGGTCGCGATCCGCACGTTGCCGTGTATCTCATCCGGCCGGCCTTCCGCGCACATGTGGCAATCCTTGCCACGGACGCGCTCGCTCCAGTCCGCCGGCCACTCGCGCTTCATCGCTCTTGAACGGTACCGTCTCTCGCGAACGCGACGATCCGCCCGAGATCGGGCACGTAGCCGTTCGTCGTGTCGACGACGAGACGCGGCGTGTCGATGTCGATCTGGTGGGCCGAGTCATCGCCGGCCCAGTCGTCGAGCACAGCTCCGTCGATGTGTACCCGGTGTCGGCCGCGCGCGGCGCGTTCCGCGAACCGCCGTCGAGCGTCTGGCGTGCGGCACACGATCACAACAGCCGGCGCAACGGCCGCCAGGGCGCGCAGCGGAGCCTCGGAGATGCCACACCGGAAATTGCTCTCCAGGATGAGGCCCTGCCCACCGGCAAGAACGCGCTCGGCCACCGTGAACAACACGCTGTATGCCGCGACGCCGAGCTGACGTGACCACGCGCGATCGCCGGTCTCGAACGGCGCCGCGAGCGCCTCCTTGATGTCGTCCTTCGTGATGACCGGCAGTGCGAGGGATGCGCCCAACGCGAGCGCGAGCGTTGTCTTGCCCGTTGCCGGCGCGCCGCCGACGATGACCAGAGGGCCCATCATCGCCCGGTCATCGGGCCGCGGCGATCACGCTGAGCGCTGCGAACCATGAGATCCTTTGAAACCTTCGCTTCCTCGGATATCCAGCGCCATCGCGCCACTGTCGTAGACGAGGAGGCCGTTGACCATCCGGGCGACATCCCAGAGGCGATGCGGCTCGCTCTTTCCTGGCGCGACGAGATGGACGACATCCCAGCGGTCCACCAATAGGCGGTCTGCGAGCATGCGTCGATGGCAGCGCCACCACAGCGTCTCCGCGCACATGAACGCCGTCGGCTTCTCGCGCGCCAGCGAGACGAGGCGCTCGTAGTCCGCGACGAACTCGGCGCTCGCCATGTGATCGGCGTACCCGCGAAAGGCGTCCACTTTCAGCGCGACATGCGGCGAATCCGGCGCGGCGTCGCGGCGTCCGCCCAGACCCCGCAGGTGCGCGTATTCGATCCCGGCCTCAGCGAGGGCTGCCGCGAGCGCACGCTGCCCGAACTGCGGATGGCGGCGGGAGCCTGGCGCGCTGCGTACGTCCGCGAGCACCTTGATCCCGGCTTCGTTCAGCACGGCGAGAAGCTCTTCGATCGGCCGCGTTCCGTGACCGATCGACCACACCCTGGACATGACCTCAGTGTGGAAGACTTGGGCGGTGAAGGTCGCGTGGCTGTACGTGGCGCCGGTGAAGGGTCTCGCCATCGAGGCGCGCGACCACATCGAGCTCGGGCTGCGCGGAGTCGACGAGGATCGTCGCTTCTGCTTCGTCAACGACGAAGGGCGAATGCTCAACGGCAAACGCTTCGCGCCGATGACGACGATCGCGGCGCACTTTGATCCCGAGACCGATCGCCTCGACTTGCGCACGGCCGACGACGTCGTGACGGGCGTCGTGAGCACCGGCGAGCCGATCGTCGTGAACATCTACGGCAATGTATCGACTGGCCATCTCGTGGAGGGTCCATGGACCGCGGCCATGAGCGAGCGGTTCGGTCAGGTCGTCCGCCTCGTGCGTCTCGACGAACCCGGCAACGGTCACGACCGTGCGGACGAACGAGCGAACGCGACGCTGCTCTCGCTCGCGTCCCTCGAGCGTCTGGCCGCGGAGGCCGGTGTGGACACGCCCGTCGACCCGCGCCGTTTCCGCATGCTCATCGGCGTCGATCGCGCGACGGCGCACGAAGAGGACGGCTGGATCGGCAGACGCGTCCGGGTCGGCGACGCGGTCGTGGTCCCCGGCGGAAACGTCGGTCGCTGCAAGGTCACGACCTACGACCCGGACAGCGGCATGCCCGATCTGGACACGCTGGGAGTGCTGACGCGCTATCGGGCTGAGGTGCCATCGACCGAGCCACGCTCGTTCGGCATCTGGGCGCGTGTCGAGCGCGCGGGCCGCGTCGCGCTCGGCGACGACATCGTGGTGGAGGCTTGATGTGGTCGATGTGACCGTACGACCGGTGAGCCCGGATCAGCATGACCCGGTCATGCACTACTTCGACATGGTCGCGTACGCGGACAATCCAAACTGGTCGAAGTGCTATTGCGCCGAACGTCTCGTCGAAGACTACGAATCGCGGACGAAGGAACAGAACCGTGCCTTCCGCTCCCAACTCATCCAATCGGCGAAGGCCAACGGGCTCGTCGCGTACCGGCTCGGCCGCATCGTCGGCTGGTGTCACGCCGCGCCGAAGAACGAGCTCGTCAACGTCGAAGGCACGAGGGATCCCACGGTCGGCGCGATCGTCTGCTTTGTCGTCGCGCCGGACCAGCGGCGGCAGGGCGTCGCGACGACGCTGCTCGAAGCCGCGCTCGAACATCTGAAGAAGCGCGGGATGAGGGCGGTCGAGGCGTACCCGGTCATCGGCGAGATCGACCAGACGCGCTGGAGCCAGGTCAACTACATGGGACCGCTCTCGATGTACGTGAAGGCCGGTTTCGAGATCGTCGAAAAGAATGACGACCGCGCCGTCGTGCGCCGGACCCTTTAGGCTCATCACATGAGTGCCCGCGTCGTCGGTCTCCACCTTCACGAGCGCCACGGCGAGCACCCGCGTGCCGTCGTGCGGGTCGTCGGGCGCGTCGGCGGCGGGATCGAGGGCGACTCCCACGCGGGCAGCGCCAAACGCGCCGTCGTGATCGTGGACCGCTCGACGCATGAGGCGCTCGGCCTGCAGGACGGCGACCTGCGCGAGCAGATCACGACCCAGGGCCTGCCCGGCATGAGCGCCCTCGCGGCGGACACCGAGCTCCGCGTCGGTGGGCTCACGCTCCGCGTGAACGGCGACGCAGCGCCGTGCCTGCACATCGGCGAGCTGGTCGGCGTCGACGACGTCGTGGCGTTCCAGGCGTCGCTCGTGGGCCGCCGTGGTGCCACATGCACCGTTGTCGCGGCCGAGGGCCCGGCACGGATCGGCGATACGGTCGAGGCCCTGCCGGCGCGTGTACCCGTCTAGCGCTGTTTCGCCACCTTGCGGACCCTGTTCCGCAACCTTCGGTTCCGCTACAAATTCCGGCAGTGACAAAGGTTCGCTCGTCCGCAGCAGCAGCAATCACCGCAGGAGGTGGGGGCTGAGTCGCGTCTGCTGAGCGAAACGTCGAGACCGACGAAGCCTCCCAGAACCGGGAGGCTTTTCTGTTCTTTAAGGAGGTAGCGGTGAGCGACGAGCGCGATGCCTGTGCGCTGGTCTCGATCGCCCGGAAGGACGGTCGGCCGTCGCGCGCGGTGCTCGATGGCGTCCTCCACGGGATGGCGGCGCTCGCGCACCGCTCCGGCCTCGTCGACGGCGAGGGTGACGGCGCCGGGGTGCTCACGGACATCCCGCGCGCGCTGTGGGCCAACGTCCTCCGCGCCTCCGGCACTGATCCGACGCTCGTCCGCAGCGGTCGTTTCGCGGTCGGTCACGTGTTCATCCCGCCGACCGACGGCGACGCGGATCAGGCCGCCGTGCGCCGCAGCTTCGCGCGGCACGGCATCGAGATCCTTGTCGAGCGCGAGGGCACCACCGACAGCAGCGTCCTCGGCCCGCGCGGGCGCACCGAGGAGCCGCGCTTCTGGCAGCTCGCCATCCTCACGCCGTCGCGCGATGGCCCCGGCTCGCGCGTGCTGTACGAAGCCGCGGTCGAGATCGAGCGGCTGACCGCCGCGACGATGGTGAGCCTCTCGCGCCATACCGCGGTCTACAAGCTGCGGGGCGCCGGCCATCAGCTGCCGCACTACTTCGCGGATCTCGCCGATCCGCGGTTCGCGACCTCGATGGCCTTCGGCCACAACCGTTACGCGACGAATACCAGCACGAGCTTCGACCGCGTCCAGCCTTTCGCGTCATTCGCCCACAACGGCGAGATCAACACCATCGGCCGGCTGCGTGAGGAGGCGAAGGCGTTGCGCATCGCGCTCTCGCGCGCGGGAAGCGATTCGCAGGACGTCGACGCGATCCTGCGCGGAATGGTCCTCGGCCTGCGCCTCACGCCGATCGAGGCGATAGAGCTGCTCTTCCCGCCGATCGTGAACGAGATCAAGCGCATGCCGGCGGAGCTGCAGGACCTGTACGTCCAGGCGCGCGCCGCCTTCGGTCCGTTCGCGCAGGGACCCGCCGCGTTCCTCACGCGCGTGGGCGACACCTGCCTCTTCGGCGTCGACGCGCTCGGTCTGCGCCCGCTCTGGCATGTCGAGACCAACGAAGAGCACGTCTTCGCGAGCGAGCGCGGATTCATACCCCTCGATAGCTACATCCGCGATCCGTATCCGCTCGGGCCCGGCGAGCGCGTCGGCCTGCGGCGCACACACGCGGGCTGGCGGTTCCTCGACCAGGACGCGCTGCGTCGCGCGTTCGTCGCGGACCGCACGGCGCGCGGCGTGACTGTCGAGGGCATCCGCGAACGCATCGAGTGCGGCGGCCCGGAGGAACCGCTCGAGAACGTCCGCCGTCCTGGCGCGCGACGCGAGCCGACGGCGCGCTGGCAGATCGCGACGCCCCCCGACGAGCTGGACGATCCGTCACAGCGGCGCGAGCACCAGTTCGCGTCGCTCGGCTTCGAGCCGGACGACCTGAAGATGGCGCAGTTCGCGGCGCAGACCGGGAACGAGCCGATCGGCTCTCTCGGATGGGACGGCCCGCTCGCGGCGCTGTCCGCGGCGCGCCCGAACCTCGCGGACTACCTGCACGAGACGGTCGCGGTCGTCACGAATCCGGCGATCGACCGCGAGCGCGAGATCGAGCACTTCTCGACGCGCGCCCTGCTCGGTCCGCGTCCATCGCCGCGCGCCGCGGCGACGCGCAGCGGGGATCGTGGACGGTGGATCGAGCTGCGGATGCCGATCCTCCTCGGCGGCCATACCCCAGAGACCGGGCTGCGCGGCGACGACGAACGCGCGCTGGCGCGCAAGCTCGGCACATGGATCGTCGAGGACGTCGTCGTGCAGTTCACCGCGGACGGCGCGCGCGTGCCGGTGATCCTCGAGGCCGACCGCGACTGGGAGGAGCATCCGCGCGACGCGCTCGCGCGTCTCGGCGCGCAGGCGTGCCGCGGGGTGCGCGGTGGCGCCACGCTCGTCGTCGTCCAGGACCGCCACGCCGTCGAGGAGGGACGCGCCTGGCTCGATCCCCTGCTCGTCGTCGCCGCGGCGCACCGCGCGCTCATCACGCAGCCGTCGCGCAACGGATCGCTGCGGCGCGAGTGCGCGCTCGTCGTGTCCGCCGGCAGTCTGCGCAACCTGCACGACCTGATGGTCGCGCTCGCGCTCGGCGCCGACGCCGTGAATCCCTACCTCCTGCTCGAATACGCGCTGTCCCTTGGCGATCCCGATGCGCTGCCAAATCTCGTCGAGGCGCTGCGCAAGGGCATGGAGAAGGTGATCTCCACGCTCGGCGTGCACGAGATCCGCGGCTACGGGCGGCAGCTCTCCGCGATCGGCGTCGCGCCCGAGGTCGCGCGGATGCTCGGCATCGCGACCTTCTGTGCGAGCGACGATCGCGGGCTCTCGTGGGACCGCATCGGCAGTGACGGATTCGATCGCGGCACGATGCTCCGCGAGCGGCGACCGGCGCGGATCGAACCGGTCTTCCGCCTGTACCCGCGCGTGTGGAAGGTCGCCGGCGCGGTCGCCAACGGCGAACAGCCGTATCGCGCGTTCGCCGACAAGCTCGAGGAGTTCGAGCGCACGCACCCCGTGTCGCTGCGGCACCTCCTCGATTTCCGCACGCCGCTCGAGGGCGAGCCCACGTCCATCGCGCGTACGCGCACCGGCGATCACGATGCGCCCTTCTACATCTCGTCGATGTCGTTCGGCTCGCAGGGCGAGACCGCGTATCGCGCGTACGCGGAAGCGATGGCACGGTTGGATCTCCTCTGCATCAATGGCGAGGGCGGCGAGCTCCCCGACCTCATCGGGAAGTACCCGCGCAACCGGGGTCAACAGATCGCCTCGGGCCGCTTCGGCGTGTCCGCGCTGCTCGCGAACTCATCCGACTACCTCGAGATCAAGATCGGCCAGGGCGCGAAGCCCGGCGAAGGCGGACATCTGCCCGCGCGCAAGGTCTCTGTGAAGGTCGCGCTCGCGCGCAACGCGCAGCCCGGCGTCGACCTCATCTCACCTTCGAACAACCACGACATCTACTCGATCGAGGACCTCGCGCAGGTCGTCCACGAGCTGAAGACGGTCAACCCGCGCGCGCACGTGTCGGTGAAGGTGCCGGTCGTGCCGGACATCGGGATCATTGCCTGCGGCATCGCGAAGTCCGGCGCCGACATCGTCACGCTCTCCGGCTACGACGGCGGCACCGGTGCCGCGCGGCAGCACGCGCTGCGCCGCGCCGGCCTGCCCGCGGAGATCGGTGTCACCGAAGCGCACCGGGCGCTCGTCGCGTCGGGCCTGCGGGACAAGGTCGAGCTCTGGTGTGACGGCGGGATGAAGAGCGCGCTCGACGTCGCGAAGATGCTGTGCCTCGGCGCGGACCGCGTCGGGTTCGGGACGCTCGCGATGGTCGCGATCGGCTGCACCATCTGCCGTGGCTGCCAGCTCGACACCTGCCACGTCGGTATCGCGACCCAGATCGCGTCGGCGGTCGAGGCCACCGAACGAGGGCTCAAGCGTTTCGAGCCCCAGGAGTTCGAGCAGGCCGTGACGAATCTCATGCGCTTCTTCAGCGCGCTGCGCGATGAGCTCGCGCGGATCGCCGCGCTCCTCGGCGTGCGGTCGACAGACGAGCTCGTCGGACGCACCGACCTGCTGGCGCAGGCGCGCGGCCTCGACCGCATCGATCTCTCGCCCCTTCTTTCTCCTGCCGGTCCCGCGCGGCGTGGCGGCCGCGAGCTGCGCGTGCTCGCCGCGCCCGCTGGACCGTCCGTGGAGGCGCAGGTCGACGAGGAGTCCGATCGTCCGCGACTCGGCAGCGAGCATCGCTTCGTCGCGACGGCGACCGCGGGCCAGTTCGCGCGCCAGCGCATCGCGGGCGCCGCTGTCACCGAGCTCGCGACGTCATTCGGTCACGGCTCGGTGGCGGGCAACGGCTTCGGCGCGTACTCGACCGACGGCGTTTCGCTGCGTATCGCGGGTGGCGCGCAGGACGGCGCCGCGAAGACCGCGCTCGGTGGCACGTTCGCGGTCTTGAAGGCGCGCAACGCGGGTGGTGCGTGGGTCGACGGGTCGGTGGGGAAGTGCTTCGGCTACGGCGCGCAGCGCGGCCGGTTCTACGTCCAGGGCGGCGCCGACGCGCGCGCGGGCATCCGTCTTTCTGGGGCCGACGTTCTGTTCGGCGGCGACCTCCGCGGCTTCGCGTTCGAGTACATGACCGGCGGTCGCGCCGTCGTGCTCGGCGATCCCGGCCGCTGGATCTGCTCCGGCATGAGTGGCGGCGTCGTGTTCCTGCGACACGATCCCGGGCGCGGCCTCGACGAGCGCGGCATTCGCGACCGCTTCGCGAAAGGCGCGAAGGTCAGTCTGCGTCCTCCGTCGTCCGACGAGGACCTGGTCTCGCTGCGTGATCTCGTCGGGAGCTACGCGACGCTGCTGCACGACAGCGGGCAGACCGAGGCGGCCGCCACGACGCGCGCGCTCTTGGATGACGCGGCGGCGCATTTCCGCGTCGTTCGGCCCGGCGCGGACATCGTCGATCAGACGATCTCGACGGAGTAATCGCGCGGAGTAGTACCAACGGGGCGGCGCCCCTGACCGATTCGGCTATGGCGTCGTTCAGCGCTCCGCCGGAGAGTGCGGACCGATGCCACCGCGCAAGGTGGCGGGGCAGGGGAGGCACGCGGTGTCACGACGGGGGGCACGTCGGCCGATGCGCGGCGTAGCGCATGCCTTCGCGACCGTCGTCGCGCTCGCCGTCATCACGACGATCGTCGCGCTGTCGTTCGGTCTCCTCGCGGTGCGTTTCGTGGGCCTGTCCGCATACGTCGTGATGGGCGGACCGACCGAGCAGGTGCTCCCGATCGGCTCGCTCGTCCTCGTCGCGCCCGTGCCGTCCCATGCGGTGCGCGTCGGCGATCTCGTGACCGTCGCGCTTCCCGACGGCACGCTCACCCATCGCGTGGTGGCGATCGAGCGGCAGGACGGTGGCGAAGTCTTCACGCTGCGAGCCGATGCGACGCCCGCGCCGGATCCGGTGCGCGTGCAACCCTCGCCGGTCGTGGGCAAGCCGTGGATCGCGATCCCGACGCTTGGCTACGCCGTCAGCTATGCGGAGGCGTACTCGCCGCCCATCGTCATCGGCCTTGTCGTGTGGATCCTGTTCGTCTTCGCGGTACGCGCGCTCACGCCGTACATGTCGACCTCGCGCAGGCGACTGCCGGCCTAGGCCCAGGACTGACTGTCGGGGTGGGCGGACTTGAACCGCCGGCCGCTCGCCCCCAAAACGAGCGCTCTACCAAACTGAGCTACACCCCGCTCCGTTAATTATCGGCGTCTCGTCGCGATAGACCGTACGCTTGACGCCGCGCATCTCGCTGGGGAGGACGGAAGGGTGTTCGCAGCCTGGGGCGGCTTTGTGTACCGCCATCGCTGGCCCGTTCTCGCGATCTCCATCGTGCTTCTCATCGCCTC
>DASYUY010000099.1:0-4725 GCA_036000705.1 Candidatus Limnocylindria bacterium
TGGAACGGATCCTTCAGGTCTTCGCTGAAGATCGGCCGCCCGCCGGGAAGCGGCAGCGTGAGTGCGGCATCGAGATCCGGGCCGTACACGCCGCTCTCGCGCTTCTGGCGGACGCGCGTGCGCACCTCGGCGAGGATCGCGTCGAGATCGACGGGTTGCTGCTCGGTCATACGCGAGCCGCGATCAAGGCTTACGGATCTTGCGATCGAACTCTTCGCCCAACTGACGCGGGATTTCTTGGCGCGTCGCCTCGACACCGATATAAAGCTTCGTCGCTGGGAACATGCCACGGAACTCGGTCAGTCGACGCTTCTTAGGCGGCTCCTTCACTTTGCCCTCTTGTAGGGTTCGCGCTCTTGCCATGTGAATATCCCCCAATGACCGCCACTGTTCCTTACCTCGGTGCCGAGGTCAACGCGGCGCCGCTACTCGATCTCCCAGCGGTGCGGCAGGCGCGCGATGCCGACCTCGTGCGAAGAGCCGACGACGCGGAAATTGAGCGCCTTCTGGTGATAGTCGTAGTGGCGGTCGGATCGGTCCGTCGCGGCGACGTCCACGTCGTATCCGCCGGGCAGGAGCGCAAGCGAGTCCATGGCGAAGCGCACGACGCCCTCCGCTCGCAGCGGAACGGCGACGTCGTCGAGCATCGTGTTCGTCCCGTAGATACCGGTGCCGTCGTCGCGGTAGACGTACACACCGAACACCGCGTCGCTGACACCGGACGTGTTCCGGTAGCGGATCTCGAATGACGCGGGGTCGCCGATCTCGAGGAGCGTCTTCGCCGCGCCATCGCGGCCGACGACCTTCGCGGAGACGATCTCGATCTCGCCCGATCCGGTCCGCCCGCCGACCTCGCCGCGCAGCGCGCGCTCGCGCAGCTCGCGCTCGCCGACCTCTAGGTGGTACGCGGTCGCGACATCGCGCACCGTGCCGGTCGCGGCGACGCGTCCCTGATCGAGCCAGATCGCGCGATCGCAGAGCCGCTGGATGAGACCGATATCGTGCGACACGAGGACGATCGTCCTTCCGGCTCCGCGGAACTCGGCGATCTTCGCGTAGCACTTGTGCTGGAAGTACTCGTCGCCGACCGCGAGCACCTCGTCGACGAGCAGGACATCGGGATCGACATGCACCGCCACCGCGAAGCCGAGGCGCGCCGCCATGCCGCTCGAGTACGTCTTGATCGGCGCGTCGAAGAAGCGGCCGAGCTGCGCGAAGCTCTCGATCTTCGGCATCGCGGCCTCGGTCTCCTTGCGCGAAAGCCCGAGCAGCGAGCCGTTGAGGTAGGCGTTCTCGCGTCCGGTGAAGTCCGGATGAAAGCCCGCGCCGAGCTCGAGGAGCGCGGAGACCCGGCCCTCGACCTCGATCGTGCCGGACGTCGGCTTCGCCGTACCGGCGATGAGCTTCAGGAGCGTCGACTTCCCCGAGCCGTTCGCGCCGACGACACCGAAGCACTGGCCGCGCTCGACACTGAAGCTCACGTCCTTCAGCGCCTGGACGACCTCAGCGGGCGGGATCTGACGGAGGACGAGCTCCTTCAGCGTCGGGACGCGGCCAGTTCGGAGTCGGTAGCGCTTCTCGAGATGTTCGGCCCGGATCGCGGCCATGCCCGGCATGACGGCATGCTAGGGAGTCGCGGCGTTAGCGGGCGAAGCCCTCGTAGATCATCGCGCCGTCGCCGCCCTGGAAGTTCAGCTCGACGACG
This sequence comes from Candidatus Limnocylindria bacterium, assembly GCA_036000705.1. GTDB lineage: Bacteria > Chloroflexota > Limnocylindria > P2-11E > P2-11E > CF-39. The sequence goes on from DASYUY010000099.1 coordinate 1,706, forward strand.
ATCCCGGTCGCGGTGCCGCCGATCGCGTCGACGACGACGGCGTACTGCGTCTCGTTCACCAGCCCGAGCACGTCGCGCGGATCGATGCGGATCGACTGCTTCGGCGTGATCGGCACGTCCTGCGACGCGGCGAGCGAGCCGTCGGCGAACTTGTACCAGGACAGGTGCAGGCTCGTCGCGCTCACGCTCTGCAGCACGAGGGGCGTCGACCAGCCGTCCGAGCCGCCGAGGCGGCGCGTGACGTTCGGGAGGAAGAGCCGCGCCGCGACCTGCGTGCGCGCGGAGTACCCGGCGGCGGTCGTGTCGCCGATGACGTTCACGACGGCCGCGATCTGCCCGCCCGTGCCGCCGCTCGCGACGAACGAGTACTCGCCGTTCGCCAGACAGCCCGCCGTGGCCGATGCGCCACAGAGCGGCTGCTTGGTGTCGCCGTTCAGGAAGCGCGGATCGAAGACCCATGCCGCGCCAGCCGCGACCGTGGGTCCGTTGAAGGTGGTATTGCCGCTGCCGCCGAGCGGAGTGAACGTGATCGACGGCGTCACGGTCGCGGTGCCGGTGTTCTGCGCGACGATCGTTGACAGACCCTGACCGACGCCGGCGGCGTTCTTCACCGCGTACGGCCCGTAGATCGTGTCGGCGCCGCCGACGATCCCGTTGGCCGAGTACATGACCGGGGCCCCGACCGTGGGCGCGTCGTTGTGCGTGTTCACGATGACGCTGAGCGGCTGGGTCGCGGTGACCGTGACCGAGTACTGCGTCCCGTCGAAGAGCCCGGGCTCCGAATTCGGGTCGATGAACTGGGAGCGGCCAGGCTGGATGTCGCGCACGATGTGCGCGGTCTTCGTGCCGTCGAACGAGATGAAATCCGCCGACGCGGTCGTGGGCGCGCTGCCGACGTTCTGGATGATGATCGGCGTTACGAAGCCGAAGAACGTGCGCACGATGTTCGGGAGCGACACCTTCGTCGCGCCCGAGCTCGCGCCGACGTACGAGCCGGACTCCGCGCGAGCGCCAGACCCCTGATGCTCGTTCACGACCGCGACGATGTCGGTCATGAAGCTCTTCACGACGACGGCGTACTGCGCGTCGTTCGACAGGTCCGTGTCGTTGTTCGGCACATCGGCGAACGACTGGCCTGGCTTCAGCGCGCAGATGTCGCGGCGGGCGACGAGCACGCCGCTCGAGAAGCTGTAGAAGTCGACCTGCAGCGACGTGATGCTGAAGCGGTTGGTGTTCTGCACGATGAACGGCGTGTACCAACCCGACGGACCGCCGAGCGTCTTGGTGATGTTCGGGAGGTACACCGTCGTGTTCGGCTGCTCGGGCCGCGCGCACGTCGCCGTGCCGGGCGTAAGCTCCCAGCTCAGGCGCGTGTTGTCCATGATCTGGACGTTGTGCGCCTCGAAGCGGTTGTAGCCCTCTTTGTTGTAGTAGACGACCCAGAAGGTCGGGCCGGGCACGAATCCGTCGATCTTGTAGTAGCCGTCGGCGTCGGTCGCGGTGGTGCAGACCACGGGCGGCCCCAAGGTCACGCAGACGTTCGCGAGGGGCGCGCCGGTCGCTATAGAGGTGATGAAACCGTCGAGGTAGGCGCTCGCTGCCGCGGCCGGGCGCGCGCCGCCCGCCAGCGTCGCGGCGACGAAGGCGGCGACGAACAGGAGCCTCACGAGGCCGGTCCAGCGGGCATGCATGGGGCTAAACGGGGGTTAGCACGCCTAGTGACGGCGGAGCCGCCCCTCTGCGACCCGAACGACCTGCGCGGCGAGAAGGCCCAGCAGCGCGCCTCCCACGGCGTCGGTCGTCCAATGGTCCCCGAGGTACACACGGCTGACCAGCATGAGCGCCACCGCGACGGCCGCGAGCCATGCTGGGACGCGCGCGATACCGGCGAGAAAGGCGGTCCGCGCGACGTGCCCGCTGGGGAACGAGCCTGCGAAGCTGACGCGGGAGAGCGGCACGAGCTCGGCGCTGCGCGACAACGCCTCGGGCGGCGGCGCCTGGGGGACCACCATCTTGACCGCGATCTCGATGAGGGTCACCGCCACGATCACCAGCGGCGCCCAGGCCGCACCTGAACCACGGCGCCAGCGGGCGAGCGCGAGACCGAGAGCGATGCCGCCGGCGACCTCCGCGCTCCCGAAGATGCCGACGACCGACCCGAACAGATCGAACCTTGGGTCGTTGACCGACGCGAAGAGATCGAAGACCGCCTGGTCGAGTTCGCGCAGCACACCGACGGCGACGAGCACGCTGACCCCGACGAAGCCCACCGCGAGCGGAAGGATCCGGATCAGAGGTAGCTCTCGAAGTCGTCCTTGGTGCGGCGGAAGTAGGCGAAGCCCGCGACGAACAACACCAGCGCGACGGCGGCGGAGTATCCGAGCGTTGCCCAGTCCGGTGGCAGCCCGTCGAGGAGCGCGCGCTGATACCCGACGACGACGCCGGTCATCGGGTTCAGCTCGAGCAGGAAGAGCTCACGTGGGCGATCGTCGAGGATCGTGATCGGGAAGAGCACCGGCGTGAGGAAGTACCACGCGAGCAGCACGATGCCGAGGATGTGCTCGACGTCGCGGTAATAGACGTTGAGCGCGGCGAGGAGATACGCGAGGCCGAGGTTCATCACGATCTGCACCGCGACGAGCAACGGGAACCACGGCAGTCCCTCGAGATGGCGCGGCCCGAACACCGCGAGCACGACGAAGAGAACGACGAGGCTGAGGAGGAAATTCACGAGTGACGACAGGACGCTCGCCGCCGGGAGCAGCTGCAGCGGCAAGCGGACCTTCTTCACGATCGTCGCGTTCGAGACGATCGACGCGGCACCGGACTGGAGCGAGTTCGCGAAGAACGTCCAGGGCAAGAGGCCGACGAAGAGGAATACCGCGTAGGACTGCTCGCCTGTCTCGGTGCGCGGCCGCGTCCCGAGCAGCACGCCGAAGAGGATCCAGAACACGACGAGCTGCACCAGGGGCATGACGAAGTGCCACGCGAACCCGAGCGCGGATCCCTTGTAGCGCGCG
>DASYUY010000100.1:0-25978 GCA_036000705.1 Candidatus Limnocylindria bacterium
GATGCCAGGGACGGCAAGGTCGCCGGTCGCCCAGCGGTACTCAGCGCGACCGTGGGCCTTGTCAGTGATGATGCAAGCGCCGTCGACGACGGCGGGCACCTTCGCAAACTGATGACAGAAGCCGAACGTCACCGTGCAGCCGGTGAGGTTCACGGCCGCGTTGGTCAGCTCGCTCAGGATCTGTACCCCGAAGAACGGTCGCCGGTCGTGCTGAACAAGCTCGGTCGGGTATCCCTTGGCGAGGATGTACTTCGCCGTCTGCGGCTCGGCCCAGAACGACCGGGTGTTGTTCACCGCGAAGAAGAACGCCGTGTTACTTGCGGCGTGGAGCTTGACGAACCCCAGGCCAATGATGAACGTGTCCGTGAGCGCATAGGCACTAGAGAAGCCGTCGCTGTCGATCGCCCTCGCGCGCACGCGATACGCGAGCCCCGGCGCCGTACTGGAAATGTCCCAGTCGAGCGTCGAGGGCTGCCCACTCGCCACGGTGGTTCCGTTGCCGATGACGGCCCAGTTGCCGTCGCTCTGGTCGTACTCCAGGACCGCGAACACGTTATCGAGGTCCGGGTCGCTCACAGTTACGTCGAGCCCGAGGATGCTCGCGTACGAAGCGGACGCCACGGGGATGTTGATAGTCGGCACGTCGGGCGGTTGCGAGATGAGCTGGATGTAGGCGACATCCGTGTACGCGGGCCGGTTCGTCGTGTTGGCAACGGCTCCGATCGCCGTTGAGCCACTGGTCGCACTATCCGCGCCCGACGAGCCAGTGACCGTGTGGCCGTGCTGGCGGTGGGCCTGTGTCTCCGCGTTGTGGAAGGCGTCCTGCTGGCCGCCCGGATTCGCCAGGGCGGTGAACGTATGCGTGTGAGACGCGAACGAATGCGTGTGACCTGAACCATTTCCGTGGGTGTGGGTCGCAGCGCCACCCGTCGTCTCGATTTCCCCTGCGGTCGAGGCTGTCTTGACGAACTTGTCGAGGACGTTCGGTGCGCCGTTGGTTCCACCGCAGAGCACCCAACCAGTGGGGATGTTGGCGACGGTCCCGAGCCAGAGCGCGATGATCCGCTTCGGATAGCTCGCGACTCCTGTGTTGTTCTGAATCGCGTGGAGCTTCTGCCATGCAGGCTGCCCGTCTGCGCTCGCCACGCTCGACGCGACCGTACCCCCCGGCGCTGGCGCGGCGGTTCCGGTCGTCCCGTCTGGATGGTCGTGCGTGAATAGGACCGAGTTGATATTCGAGGAGAAGTTCGAGCCGCCGTTGTTGACCGTCCCAGCCGCATTACTCTGGGTGTGAGTGTGCGTCCCGCCCGACGCATGGGCGTGAGAGGCTGAGGTGTGGACGTGAGCGTCCGATGTGCCGCCAGTCGAGCCGCCGTTACCGCCGGCCGCCGCCCCCTTCCAGAAGCGGTTCCGCATGTCAGGCGCTCCGCCTGAGCCATCGCAGGCCCGCCAGTTAGTCGGCAGGGTCGCTGAGTTGAAGAACACCACCGCGCCGTGAGGGATGCCGAGTGGCGTCCCGTCGCTCTTGATGAATATGACCGTGAAGAACGGAGGCTCGCTCGTCGTCGTGTCGTAGTTGGTCACGCCGCCCGTGTCGCTCGCGGTCGCCGCAGTCGAGCCTGACGCGATCGTGAACGTGTGGGTATGGGCGGGACCGGCGAGCGGGAACGTCGCGTTTCCCGTCCATGAGTCGTTCGTGTTCAGGTCGGATGCGTTCGACGTGCCTCCGGTATGCGCGGAGTGAGTGCCTCCGGTGTGGCTGTGCGTGGGGAACGGATGCGCGTGGGTCGCTGCGCCGCCGTTGCTACCGGGGTTCGTGGTCGCATCGAGGACTTGCTTCACGAAGCGCGCATCGAGCGCGGTCTCTCGTGCCCACCCCGAGATGATCGAGGCCGCGCTCGGCCACCCGACGATGACGTCTGCTGGAACCGGCACTAGACACCTTCAAGATGCTGACTCTCCGAGCATTGGCGAACGCTGGTGACGTGCGACAGGGGCCGCCCAGCCAGCGCGCGAGCCCTGGAGGATGCGAGCTCGATGTCATTCGCTACTAGGTCGAACTGCGTGGACCACGCGAAGGTCTTGCCGTCCGGTTCGACGCTTTCGTAGGTGATGACCTGTACGTGGTAGTGCTGTGGCGACTTGAGGACGAGATCGGGGGGTGCGAGCTGTAGTTCGGCCTTGGTGGCTTCGGCCTTCTCTCGCTTCACGCGAGGGCATCATGCCGCCGTTGCGGGTCAGGCGCCTCCGGTCATAGCCCAGGCTGGCGCCTCGCCCGCCATCGCGGCCTCTGCGCGGCGACGCATCTCCTCGGGATCTTCGAGTGGAATGTCTGGTTGGAAGCCGAGCCCAAACAGGAACTGGTTCTGCGCGCCCCGCATCTGCATCTGGGCGAATGGCGATCGCTGTAAACCTCTGGCCCATAACGGAACCTGCGGGCGATAGTTGGTCGCCTGCGGATTGCGGATGCTGAGTCCGCCGAAGTTCGATGGCCTACCCGATCCGCCGGCGCGGGACACGAACGACGGAGGCGTGGGCGGACCGAATGGCGTTGGCGGGGGCGGAGGAGGTGGTGGAAGGATCGGACCTGACGGCGGCCTTCCCCGCGAGTCGCCACTCGGGGGCGGAGGCGGAGGAGGAAGGATCGAGCTGCCGCCAGTGATCCCTCCACCTACCAGAGGCGGCGGGGGCGTGACCGTGAAGCCGCCACTCGGGTCGCCAGGAATGTTCGGCGTGACGAGTTCGTTCGTGACCGGCGACGTCCACGGCAGAGCGGTCGAGCCATGCGGTGCCGAGTAAGGATCGGGGTTGGAGATGTCCATTGGCGGCGGAGGCGGAGCGACCTGTCCCGTCTCGCCCGGGTACGAGGGCGGAGGCGGCGGAAGGTACGGACCCCATGTCGCCGGGTCGGCGGGATTGAACGGCTTGATGGGTGTGGTGCCGCCGGTGCCTGCGTCGATTTGAGCCATGTCATTTCACCTCTAGTTGAGCAGCTTGGGGAACGCGGAGAGGACCATCGCGAGGGCTCGGGCTGCAACTCGATTCGCCGGGACGGTCGCTGCTACGAATACCCTTCGTCCTCGCGGGCTTGCTCACGTTCCTCTTTAGCCTTCTGCCAAGCGCGGCGCACCTGACCGCCAACAGAAGCACGGGCGCGAACGATGTTTCTTGCGGTCGCGAAGTCCTCGAGTTGCGTCAGCGTCGCGACATCGCGGTGGAGCTCGTCGGTCCGATCGGCGAGCGCCCCTTGGCCGCTCTCACGTAGCGCCTTGGCGATCAGGGCGAGGGTGTGTACGCCGTCGACTAGGACGCGTAGGTGGTCGACGAGGTCAGTCATCCAGTACAGGTCGCAGGGTCCTTCGCTCGAACGCCCGGGCCTGTCCGGTCTTTTCGAGCCACGCGCGGCGCACCTTGGTGTCGAAGGCCGCCCCGGTGGCAGGGTCGTAGCCGATGCGCGACTCAGAGGTGTATCCCTCACGGCCTTCAATGAGGTTGCGAGGCCGAAGGACGCGAGGCTTTAGAAACGGCTTCGCTGCGGCGAACGCGAGGACGAATGAGTCGCCACGGTCCGGTGAGGTGGCAGCTAGCGCCTCATCCGATAGTGAGTTTGTGGTCTGCCCGCGCTTCAGGCCGTGCTTATCGACCTTGATGCGGGCGCGCTCGTCGGTCTCGTACCTCGGACGGTTGAGGTCGTTGATGAGCTCCTCGATTGCGTCCGGGTCGCTCATGTCGAAGCCGATCTCGTCGTTCTCGAAGGCAGTGCGGGCGGCCCACCACATTTCGCTGCCCTTGTTGGCGAAGCGCTGTTTGTCGTCTGGGGTCTCACCGTTGTTCACGGCGTTGATCGACCGCCCGAGCTGGCGCAAGCGGTCAACTACTCCGCCGCCCACGCCCGAGTCGTCAACGGCAGTAGCAATCGGCCCGTATTGCTCGATGTCCTGGTGAACCCGGCCGGCGGTCTGCATCGTGTCCTCTTTGCTCGTGGCCTTCGACCATTCCATCCATCCCCCAGCCATGAGCGTGCGGACCGTGCGGTTCGTGCCCTGTCGAGCGACATCGACGCCGAGGGTGCGCTCGCGCTTAGTGACCGCGCGACCCTTCGCACGCTGCAACCAGGAAATCGGGATCAGCGTGTCGACACCCTGGTCGGGCCACTCGGCCTCGATCTTCCCCATGTATAGAGCGGACCCCTTGCCCCAGCGTGCGGCCTTGTCTTCAACCCACGAGCGTTGAAGCAGGTACGGATGCTCACCAGCATCGGTCAGCGGCAGTACGTCGTCGGCCGCGATCTTGATGCACTTCGCCGTTGACTTCGTGAGCGCGAGGTCGTGACGCTTCTTGAACTCACTCGTCGGATCGAGCGGGTTCCCGACAGCGAGGATTTTTGCGCCGGCGGAGGTCAGGACACCATCGAGCGCCGTCCAAATCTGCGGCGCGATTCCGTCTGCCTCATCGAGAATTACCAGCATGTGGCTGGCGTGATAGCCCTGAAGATTGACCGCGGTCCCCGGATCGGTGGCGAGTCCGATCGCGTACCAGCGTGGCGCCAGGTCGAGCTTGGTGGTGAGAAGGCGGCCGCCGATGCCAACCTGCGCCCGACCGTAAGCCTGGGCGATTTCCCGCCAAAGAAGCCCTTCCACTTGTCCCCAGCTGGGAGCAGTGGTTAGACAAATGGCATCGCCAGGATGACTGAGAAGAAACCACAGAGCGGCTCGGGCCGAGACGAAAGTCTTTCCGCTGTCGTGGCAGGAGCGGACATAAACCTCGTCGTGATCGCGGAGCGCCTCAAGCACCTCAGCCTGTCGGCCGAGACAGCGATCACCGAAGAATGTCGCTATGAAGCCGACCGGGTCGCTGCGGATTCCTTCGGCGAACCGAGCTGCTTCGTTCTCGGGCATCAACTTAGTTGAGACGGTCATCGGTCTTGGCCTCCGTCTCAGTCGTTGCGCCCCACTTCGCGGTAGCCAGGAAGCCGCTCAGGGTCCGCTGCTCGGTGATCTCGGTGGCCTGTCCGCGCAGGATGCGAAGCTTGTCAACGAGGATTCCGACGACCGTGGCCGCTTGGACAGGTCGGCTCATGATTCGCGCGATAGCCTCGGGCCGGTCGAGCCCACGAGCGATCTTGCCGACGACGCTCTCCAAGATGACGTCGAGCTCGCGCTTGGCCTCATCGACGAGCTCCTGTTCCTCGGGCTTGAGTTCGAGCGGCTGACCCGCCCAGCCTCGAAGCGTGGCCTCTGGCACCGGGTGGCCCGCCGCGGCGAGTTGCCTGGATGCAGCGCGAGTGTTGCCGGCTGCGCTGGCTAGGACGGCCATCGCGGCGGCTTTTTCTTCGGAGCTGTACTCGCGCTTCCGGCGCTTGGGTGCGGTCATTCGGGGCGTCTCCTTGGTGTGGGTTCGTGGGGCTGCGAAGGGTGCGCGGGTCGATTCGCGCGGCTTCTCGGCGCCCACACCCGTGCGCTCCCACGGTTCGAGGGCGGCATGGAGATGACGTGGGGGCGAAGTAGGGGCGGACCTCGACCGAAATCGTCCCGACCCTCGACGGGATCGCGAGGCGTCCTCAGACGAGGGTCCGCCCCAGAGGTTGGGAGCCGGAGCTTCGGGAACCTCAGACGACGCGGCGGATAGGTAGTCCGCTGGTCATCGCCTGATTTGTTCGGCTTTCCGTCGTTTCCGAGGGCTGCACAGCCAAACCCTCAGCCAACACCTGTCGATCGACCCACTCGCGGACGGCCGCGACGGGCACCAGTGTTCGCCGGCCGACCTTCACCCGAGCGATCTGCCCGGAGGCCAGGAGCTCGTAGAGGAGCGACCGACCGATGCTGAGGACGCCCGCGGCCTCGTCGACCGTGAGCAGGAGCTTGTCCATAGGTCTCCGTGCGAGCCGCTCGGTGTCCAGTCCGTCGGCGTGCGCGAGAGGGCGTTTTTTGGAAGACGACGGGAAGGGCGAACAGCTGTCGCTTCGATCCCCGGTTAGTTCACCGGCTCGTCCTTGACCCGAGGAAACGATCTGTCGCCTGACATCGGCATGATTTCGATGATGTCCACCAGCCACGTCCGCAATGACTCCACCGTGCCGGGAGGCCCGAGGACGCCCGACAGCTCCGTGAGGAGCGCCGTGAGTTGAGGAGAGTGGAGGAAGTCGTCCTCGTACAAATACTTCTTCGCCATCTTTCCCATCATCAGCGCGAAGACGGTGGCGGCAGTGACGCCGTGCGGGTGATCCTCGGCAGTCGCGAGCGCGACAAGGGCATCCATGAACTTCGTGAAGGACGCCGGCGGGTCGAAATTGCTCACGCCTCTAAGAGCGGCTCGCAAGGAGGACCGCATTGCTCCCAAGGCTTGTTGCAGTGAACGCAGACGTACACGTCGAACTGATCGAGCTATCTGCCCGTGGTGTCTTTGCCCCTGACGGCCATCGCGATGTGGCCGCAGACACCACAGTTCACGAATCCGTTGCCGTCAGCGAACAGCGCTGGCTTACGTTTCATGGATCTCCTTGACGACGGTCTCAACAAGCCATTCGTAACTCGTTCACCACTAACCCCGTTCCCTCCATGCCCAGGGTTTGCCAGCCGAAGGTGGGGGTGTAGACGTACCTCGTACCTAACCTCGTACTCCGTCGCAGAAAAAGGGTCGAGTTACCGACGGGGTATTCAGCAAATTCGAGGGTCGCGCGTCTAGCCTTTGCCGAGGGTCCCGCCAGTTCACCTGTTTACGGTATGGAGGCCGACTGGGGTTACAGCCCTTTCAGGCTGGCCGTCCCCAGGTGGGACGGCGCGGGATGCTTCAGCGCGTGCTGGACAGATGCCCGTGGGCTGCTTCGCCGATGGGCGGGGGTCTCTACTCGTTTTGGCCTTTTAGCCACGGCTGGCGTTTCCTGAAGTGGTAGAGAACGGCCGGATGACCGCTGTAGTCACTGGTGGCTCGTCGCCACTGAGAAGCCGTCGACAGCCGGGATAAGCGGTAACCGTCGACGACTTCTCGCTGAGGACGAGCTTCTCTATATGACTCACCTTTCTGGGCGCGACTAGTGGACCGGAACTCGCCGATCCAGCGGGACACCCCAGGCCGCCTGACAGGCCTGCGTCTTCCAGTCTTCGATCCTGATCTCGTTGAGCTGTCGTTCGTACTCTGCCGCGACCGCCCCGCCCGAAGCACCCGGCATCGACGCCTTCACCGTGATAAATAGTCGGTGCCGTAGCCGCTCCGGGTTATCCAGGCGTCGCCTGATCTCGGACTCCTTCATGACAACCTCCTTCGTACAACTCATCTTTTTCACTCCACAGGCTTTGACCTGAACTTCGGCCATGCGCCAGCCTCGCCAGCCCCGACCCGCTGCGCCCACCGCTCCAACATCTTGCGAACTTCTGGGCCGTACTGCGGGTCGTTACGTAGGTAGCGTCCAAAGGCGGCAAGGATTGACGGCCCTAGGTCTTTGAGAAACTCCTCGCCAGCATCCTCTATCGCTCCAGGGAGGGCGGACTCATCGTCGGCCGCGACGTACCAGCCGTCATGTACCGGCACGATGTTTATCACGCCGCGGTTCACGAGTCCTTCGGTGACGTGGGCGCAAAAGTCCGCATCCATGTGGTGCGCAATACATGGCGCGATCCTCTTCTCCAGCTCACTGAGCCAGACCTCGTAGTCGGCGCCTTCGAGGTTCATCTCCGGGTACTCGTGACCGACGATGCCGCTCAGCTTGAGGTCGCTGAGCTTCTTCTGCGTTCCGTCTGCGGAGACGAACCGCAAGTCCTTCCAGACGATGAGCCGCCGAGGCTTGTGACCTGGCACCTTCACTTCCCGAAGACCCAAGAAGGTGCCTTCGAGTGCGTCGCCCTTCTGCATCCCCCCAGGACGTCCCGCCATCGCAGCTATGTCGTGCCCCATGAGCCGCTTACCGGTGTGCGGGTCGACAACCGGGACCGGGATCTGTCTGGCTGGAGCCTCACCGTAAATCTCGACCCTCTTGTTGCCCGCGATGCGACACGGCCTTGTGCGAAGGGGGTTCCAAATCCAGACGTCCTTGTCCAGCGGATCGACGAAAGTGAAGCCGCGGCGCGGGCTCAACTCCTGGGCGACCCTTGCCATCTTTCGACACGCGGGCAGATACCACTTGAGGCATTTGTCTAGATGCAGTTCGGGGTCCTCGATCAACAGCTTGATGGTCTCGAGGTCCAGCCCCGGCCCGAACTCTTCCGGGTCTTCAGCGAGTTTCTCGACGACCTCGGTTAGCGGGCTGCCGTAAATGTGGGTCATCACTGCGGTCTTGCATGACGCGACCAATTCCGGGGAGATGCGGCCCTTGAATCCGTCAAGGCGGTCCTTGTGCTGGTCCCACAACCTCCGGGCCGCCAGCTTCCAGAACGAACGCTCCAGCAGCTTCTCGAGGTCGGTGTCTCCCAGCAGTACGGCCAAGACCCATAACTGCGACGAGCTGATGTCCCGTCCGACTGCCGGCAGGCGTTCGCCTGCCCGAGTCTCCATGCGGAACCAGCGCTTTCGGTAACTGCTCGGCACATCGGGCAGCCAGAAGTCCAGATTCTGAAAGCGACCGTTGATGACGACCTTGTAGTTCGACCTGATCGCAACCTGGCCCCACTCGTCTCGCGGGGTTGTTCTGAGCTGTTCGCGGATTGCCTTCCAACTGTTCAGGCGCCCGTCGGTCTTCAGCCACGCAGGGCCAGCTTCCTTGCGAGCCCACTGCCAGGCGGAATACGAGGCGAAGTCTGCTCTCAATATCTTCGGATGCTTCCGCCCAAGCCTTTCGACATCTTTGATGAAGGCGTCAACGTCGAGGTAGATGGTGGTCCGCTCGTATGTTTCCATAGCGCGGTTTCTGCGGGTTCCGGGCTTGGCGATGTCGTACGCAAACCCAGAGGCCACCGAGTAAGAGGTTCGTGCGCCGCTCCACTCATCGTTACCGGCAGGGAGGAGCCGTTTGCGGTCGGCTGTAGTGTCGCCGTCGACCAGCGCCAGGCGCAGCCGCGACAACTCTCGGCTGCGGTGATATTCGCCGTCGCTCTTGACGATGTCCTCGAACGTCCGCCATAGGTCCGCGTCGTAATTCATCGTCACGATGAAGCCGCGATAGTCATGCTCTGTCGTGTAAAGGCCGTACCCGTTCTTGGCGGCGCTAAGCAGGGCGTAGAAGTTCAGACCACTCGCCACGAGATCACGGTCGACCGCGCGCCCTGTCTTCTTATCCATGTCCCGCGACCAACGCTCCGGACCTCGTTCGATCGCCCCTAGATAGGTGGCGCTCCAGCGTGACGCGAGTGCGTCCCACACCATGCTGTAGAAGAAGTTTCCGTGACCCGCCGACGCGATCGCCGTATCGAGCACGAGGACGAGGGCTTGCATCGTCTTCGTCTCGACGCCTGTGGCAATTTCAGGGCTCAGCTTCCTGCGCTGCTTGAGGGTTGGCAGCAGGTCCTTGATGTTGAGCCCCGAACGTTCCCGAAGCAGCGCGTAGACCCGCTGCGCTGTATCGAACGACGGTACGGGGACGAGCGGGACTAGTCCGAGATCGCTCGGCTCGCCTATGTAACTTGCTGTCGCTGTCATTGCTTATCCCAAGGTGCCCTGTCTGCCAGGGTGCCTAACTAGTCGTTGCCACGAATGGCCGACGGCCAATGAACGCGAAAAGACGCCCGGACCGGGAGCCGGTCCAGACGTCTCCATGGGTTCGCCTATTCGCTTTGTCTAAGGCGAGTCTAACGTGTAGCCAATCCACAGCCAAGGCCGCAACCGACCGCGTATTTTTGCGGACAGTCGCGGACAGTCGGCCCAATGATTTCCGAGAGAAGTTGTGATTGGCGTGGAGTGCGGTAGGACTTTTAATCCCTTGGTTCCGGGTTCGAATCCCGGCGGGCTCACTGCCGAGCGGTGCGTCTCCACAAGAGCACGTTCGTCGTCGCGGCCACGGTGAGCATGATCAGCACGACCTGCAGCACGGCCTCGCGCTGACCCTGAAAGGCGAACCACGGCGGCGTCAAGACCACGACCTGGAACGTCCAGTACGTGAGCGCGAGCGTGTGTGCCCAGAGCCAGTGCCTTCGACTATGGCGGCGCAGGTAGGGCGAGAGCAGCGCGACCCCGATCGCCGCCTCGACAAAGTGTCCGAGGCCGCTCACGAACTGGATCTCCGTCTCGTTCGGGATCGTCTCGTGGAAGCGGATGAGGATCTCGGTCGAAAGTGCCAGGCTGCCCAGTCCGAAATACGTGAGGATGATCGCGAGCGTCGGCGCGGCGCGTCGGAGGAGGGATGTGCGCTGGGGGAGCACGCTCACAAGCGCCGCGCCGAGCAGCAGGCCGCTGGTCATCACCGTCGTCGAGCTGATGAAGAGGAAGGGATTGCCGAAGACGTACGCGAGCAGCCCGCCGATATCGCCGATCGTCGGGAGTGCCGAAGCGTGCACCGGTCCCCTTCCTCATGTGCCGAGTGCGCTCGGCCCTCACCGCGCATAACTGCAGGCCGTTACAGACATCACGCGTCTCGCGTGTCCGATGAGGATCAGCGCGATGGATCGAAGAGGTCCGCGTCTGGAGGTGTCTCTCCGCGTACCAGAGCGGTGACGAGCTCGGCCGATGCGGGGCCGAACGCCATCCCATGTCCGGTGAAACCGCCGCAGACGAAGATGCCCGGCGCGACGGCTCCGATGTAGGGAAGGGCGTCGTGAGAGAAGCCCATCGTGCCTGCCCAGCGGTGCGTGACCGGCGCGCCGACGCGATGCTCGCGCAGGAACGCCTCGAGTTGTCTCTGGATGGTTTCGGTGGTGCGTTCCTCCTCGCCGACCTCGACGTCGGCGGCGGTGTCCCGCCAGCCGCCGACGAGTACGCGACCGTCGCCGGTCTGCCGCCAGTAGCGATACCCGCGATGCGCGTACGCCGGGCGGGCGAAGACCGCTGGTGCGGGTGCCGTCGCGAGCATCTGGCCACGCACCGGCAGCACCCGGGAGGTCGTGAGATGCGCGGTGTACGCGTTGGTGCAGAGGACGACCGCGCCCGCGCGCACGACGCCCGCGGCTGTCCGCGCCTCGCCCGGCGCTACCGCGTGCACCTGGGTCGATTCGTGGATGCGCGCGCCCTTGCTCACCGCCGCGGCGGCGAGGCCACGGACCCAGCGCACTGGATGGAGCTCGCCGTCGTCGGCGTACGTCGCGGTCCTTGCGGCCGGATCGACGCCGACGGCCACGCCTTCGGATGACAGGCGCCGGGCACTGCTTTCGATCTCGTGCCACTCCGCATCGTCGCCCGGGATCTGATCGGACCCACTCCACCGAAGCTCGCAGTCGATGCCGTGCTCCGCGACGATTGATCGGACGAGCGCCTGCGTGCGCTTCGTGAAGTGCCAGATCCGCAGCGCATTCCGCTCTCCGTAACGACGTGAAGCCGCGACGAAGTTCTCCGCGACGCCGGCGAGGAGGAATCCCGCGTTGCGCCCGCTCGCGGCCTCGGCCACGCCACGCGCCTCGAGCACGACGACCTTCGCGCCAGTCGATGCGAGGAAATACGCCGTCGCGACCCCCGCGATGCCCGCTCCCACGACGGCCACGTCGGCGACGGCATCGCCCTCGAGCGACGGGTAGGCGCGCTGTTCGCCGTCGAGCCACAGGCTGCTCACACTCACGACACCCGAGTGTTCCACGTGTCGGCTACGCTTTGTCCGCTCGTTCGCGTGACTGGACCCGGTGTGAGCGTGGCGTGGCGTTGTGGGGGTAGGGAATGAGTCGCCGCCTGATCACGGCCGTCGTCGCCTTCGCGATGCTTCTGCTCGGCGTTCCTGTCGGTCCGAGACCGGTCGCAGCCGCGGGGGCCATCGCGCTCACGACCGTCGGGACGCCTTACACGCAGCCGTTCGACACGCTCGCGACGAGTGGGACGGTGAACACGGTACTGCCCACGGGCTGGGAGCTGGCCGAGAGCGGCACGAGCACGCGTAACAACGGCGCATACGCGGCCGGCACGGGCTCCGACAACGCCGGCGACGTCTACAGCTTCGGCGCCTTAGGCAGTACCGAGCGTGCGTTCGGCACGCTTTTGAGCGGGACGCTGACGCCGACGATCGGCGCGAGCTTCACGAACAACACAGGCGGGCCGGTCACTGGGCTGACGATCTCGTACGTCGGCGAACAGTGGCGTCTTGGCGCGTCCGCGCGCGGCGCGGACCGCCTCGACTTCCAGTACAGCTTCGATGCCACAAGCCTCACGACAGGGTCGTGGACCGATGCGGACGCGCTCGACTTCTCCAGTCCGATCACGGTCGGCACCGTGGGTGCCCTCGACGGAAACGCAGGTGCCAACCGGACGGCCATCGCGGCCACGATCACGAACGTGGCCATCGCGAATGGCGCGAGCTTCTGGATTCGCTGGAGCGACTTCAACGTCTCGAGCTCCGATGACGGCCTCGCGTTGGACGAATTCTCATTGACTCCACAGGCCGCAGACGTCGCGCCTTCCATCGCGTTCACCTCGCCGGCATCCGGTGCGACCGGAGTCGCCCCCGACATCAGCGTGACCATCGGCTTCAGCGAACCTGTCGCGCTCGGCGCGTCGTGGTTCGACATCACCTGCTCGACGAGCGGAGCGCACCCCGCGAGCGTCAGCAACGGGGGCACGAACGTTTTCATTCTCGACCCGACGAGCAACTTCGGGAACAACGAGACCTGTACCGTGACCGTGTACGCGGCGCAGGTGACCGACGTCGATACGGACGACCCACCTAACAACATGACCGGGGACTACGTCTTCACCTTCCAGACCGCGGCGCCGTTTACCTGCGGCGACCCGGCGACACGCATTCACGACGTCCAGGGCAGTGGAACCGCGACGCCGCTCGCCGGCTCAGTGGTCACCGTCGAGGGCGTCGTGGTCGGCGACTACCAACAGGCAGGCGGCTTCAGCGGCTTCTACGTGGAAGAGGAGGCCGCCGACGCTGACGCGGATCCACTGACCTCTGAAGGGATCTTCGTGTTCAACACGAGCTTCGCGGTCAATGCCGGCGATCTCGTTCGACTTCGCGGGACTGCGACCGAGTTCTCCGGCCTGACCGAGATCGCGTCCGTGAACGCGCTGTCGGTCTGCTCGACCGGCGTGTCCGTTCCCGCGACCGCGGTCAGCCTGCCCGTCGCCAATGTCACCGATCTCGAGCGCTACGAGGGCATGCTGGTGAGCTTCGACCAGACGCTCACCGCGACTGAGGTCTTCACCCTCGGGCGCTTTGGCGAGGTGAGCCTCTCCGGTGTCGGCCGGCTGTACACGCCGACCGCGATCACCACGCCGGGCGCGGCGGCGATCGCGCAGCTCGCACAGAACAACCGCAGCCGGATCATCCTCGACGACGGCAACAACCAGCCGAACATCGACCCGACGCTGTACCCGCAGGGTGGTCTTTCGGCCAGCAACACACTGCGCGTCGGGGACACGCTCGGTGGCCTCACCGGCGTGATGGACTTCCGCTTCAGCAACTATCGGATCCAGCCGGTCGGGCCACTCTCCTTCGTGCACGCGAACGCGCGGACGGCCGCGCCCGCGCCGGTCGGGGGCAATCTCAAGATCGCGTCGTTCAACGTGCTCAACTTCTTCAACGGCGATGGCCTGGGCGGCGGCTTCCCGACGCCCCGCGGCGCCAACACGCTCGTCGAGTTTCAGCGGCAGCTCGCCAAAGAAGTGAGCGCGCTCACCGCGATCAACGCCGACATCGTCGGGCTCATGGAGCTCGAGAACGACGCCCCGCCGTACAGCGCGATCGAGGATCTCGTCGCCGCCCTCAACGCAGCCATGGGTGCGGGGACGTACTCCTTCATCGACACCGGCATCATCGGGACCGACGCCATCAAGGTCGCGCTCATCTACAAACCGGCCGCGGTCACCCCGGCGGGTGGCTTCCAGATCATCACCTCGGGGACCGACCCTCGCTTCATCGACACGCTCAACCGACCCTCCCTGGCACAGACGTTCCACCACAGCGCGACGGGCCAGAAGCTGACCGTCGTGGTGAACCACCTCAAGTCGAAGGGGTCAGACTGCGCGTTCGTGGGCGACCCGGACACGGGTGACGGCCAGGGCAACTGCAACCTGACGCGCACGGCCGCGGCCGCCGCGCTGGCTGACTGGCTCGCGGGCGATCCGACCGGTAGCGGAGATCCCGACGTCCTGCTCATCGGCGATCTCAACTCGTACACCTTCGAGGACCCGGTCACGACTCTGACGAGCGGCGGATTCACGAACCTGGTGCGGACGTTCGGCGGCCTCGCCGCGTACTCGTACGTGTTCAACGGCGAGTCGGGCTATCTCGATCACGGTCTCGCAACCGCGTCCCTCGCGGCGCAGGTCACGGGCGCAACGGACTGGCACATCAACCCCGACGAGCCGGTCGCGCTCGACTACAACCTTGAATTCAAGACATTGAATCAACAGACCACGTTCTACGACCCGGGTCCGTACCGCTCGTCCGACCACGATCCGGTCGTCATTGGGCTCCACTTCAACACGCCTCCCACGGCGAACGCGGGCGGCCCATACAGCGGCGTTCCCTTCGATCCGGTGACCTTCGCGGGCAGCGCGACCGATCCCGACGGCGCGCTCGCCACCCTGACCTACGTGTGGGATTTCGACTACGACGGCACGTTCACCGCCGACGCGACCGGCGCGGACCTGCGAAACCCGACCCACGCCTACGCGTCGACGGGCACGTATACCGTGGCGCTGCGCGTCACCGACACCGCCGGTGACTCATCGCCGATCGCGACCGCGACGGTGACGATCGCATTGCCGACCGCTACCGAGGGCAAGATCCAGGGCACGTTGACCTGGGGCGACGTCATCAAGACGAAGCTCAACGTCGATTCGAAGAACGGTGCGATCAAGGGCAGCATCACCTTCGAAGGGGACGGGCGGACCTATGAGTCGACGCGGTTCGATTCGATGGTCGCCACCGGCACGGACGCCACCGTGTACGGCGCCTTCGGCTCGGTGATGTTCCGGCTGGACGTGCACGACGGGGGTCCACAAGGCGCGGACACGCTGCGTCTCCGGACCACGGATGGCTATGACTCGGGCGTGCTGACGCAGCCGCGCGGCGAGCTGCTGGTCCTCGTCAAGTGACCGCGGCGGAGACCTTCGCTCAGCTATGCGTGCGTCGGCGGAGCGAGCTGCCGGCGGATCGTACTGAGGTCGGCCCAGACGCTCACGCGCCGGATGAGTTCCCCACCGATCTCGAAGATCCGTAACGTACGGAAGCGGATCGGTCGGCCGTATCCCTCCATATCGAAGGGCCGACCGTGAGCCACGGCGTCGATCATCGATTCGTCGACGATGAAGTCGTCGCCGTAGAACCGCCGGACGCAGGTCACGGTCGCGTACTCGAGATCGGCCAAGAACTCGCGATAGAACGCCTCGAGCGCCTCGCGGCCCCGGATCACGCTCGGCTCTCGTCCGATCGCATCCTGCTCGATGTCAGGGGTGCACGTCGCGAGGATCGCCGCGATATCGCGTTCCCGTTCAGCCGTGATGTGCCGTTCGATCAAACGCTCCATGTGCGTGCGCTCCATGGCACCTCCTCGTCGCGGGCGTTGATGCTAGGGGACGGTCCTCCCCGCGGCTCATCCGCGCGAGCCGCTCGAACGTACGATCGTCGTGACCCTCCGCCGGACATTCCGCGCCGCGGCGTGTCTCACTCTTCTCGCGCTCGCGTCGTGCGGCGGCGCGACCGCCGCTCCGACGCTGCGGCCGAACGAGGTCCAGGTCATCGAGCCGGTCGGCAAAGAAGCAAATTGGACGTATGCACCACACGAGCTGCGCGTGGCCGCCGGTACGACGGTCACCTTCGTGAACATGGGCAAGGAGTTCCACACCGTGACGTCGAGCGACGAGGGGCGGCCCTTCGACGTCGGACTCGATAGTGGCAAGAGCGCGACCGTCACATTCAGTAAGGTGGGCGTGTACGCATATCACTGCGGCGTCCATCCGCAGATGACGGGGGTCGTTCGTGTTTGTGACGGTGCCTGCGGCTAACGGCCCGGCCGCGCTCGCGCTTCTCGTTGTGCTGCTTGCCGCCTGCGGCGGCGCCGCGTCACCGGCACCGGCGACGATCCCGGCCGACACGCCCGCGGCAACGCCGTTCGCGACGCTCGCCGCGACCACCGCGCCGCAGGCGAACGCCATCACGTGGACCGTCGATGCCAGCTCGAAGACGACCGTGCGTGTGCGCGAGCAGCTCGTGCGGCTACCCGCGCCGAACGACGCGATCATCACCATCACCGGGGCACAGGGCAGCTTCACGCTCAATCCCGATGGCACCTTCGCCGCCGGATCGAAGATCAGCGTCG
Organism: Candidatus Limnocylindria bacterium; assembly: GCA_036000705.1. Lineage (GTDB taxonomy): Bacteria > Chloroflexota > Limnocylindria > P2-11E > P2-11E > CF-39. The sequence goes on from DASYUY010000100.1 coordinate 16,332, forward strand.
ACATGACGACGATCGCGACCGATGACCGTCAGCGCACCGACACGATCCGGCGCGATCCGCTCGAGGTCACGCGTTTTCGCACCTCCGAGCTCGCACCGACGAAAGTGAGCGGGCTCGCGCTGCCGCTGGCGCGATCGGGAGACTTCACGTTCCAGCTGACCGGCGATCTGACCCTGCACGGCGTCACGAAGTCGGTCACGTTCGACGTGCAGGCGACGCGCGCGAATGGCCGCCTGATCGCCACCGCGACCGCGAACCCGAGCTGGAAGTTCGGCGACTTCGGGATGCGCCCGCCGAGCTCGTTCTCCGTTCTCTCGATCGTCGATGAGATCCGGATGGAGTTCGCGCTCGTGGCGAACGAGGCTAGGGCTTAGTCGCGGTCGCGAGGTCCGGCGCCGGCCCGAAGATGTAGCGGATCGACAGACCCGCGATCGAGGCGCCGAGCAGCGGGCCGATCCAGTACACGTACCAGGTGTCGAAGAACATCGCCGGTACCGCGGTCGCGACGTGACGGGCGGGATTCATCGCGGCGCCGGTGAGTGGCCCGCCCATGAGGATGTCGGTCGCGACCGTGAGGCCGATGCCGAATCCCGCGATGCGTGGGGCGAGGGGCGACACGGCGGTTCCGTAGACGGCCCACACCAGGAAGATCGTCAGGAGCGCCTCGACGCCGATGCCGACCGGCACGCTCACGCCGTTGGCGAGCGTGGGCGTCCCGAGGTGCGTCTTGTCGATCGCGGCGAGCGCGAAATCGAACACGCCGCGAAGAGCGAAGCCGGCCAGCAGGCCGCCCACGAGCTGCGCGATCCAGTAGGTCGGCACGCGCGACCAGGGATGGCGGCCGGCGACCGCGAGGGCGAACGTCACCGCGGGATTGAAGTGGCCACCGGAGAGCGCGCCGAACGCCGACACCGCGACCGCGAGCGTGAGACCGTGCGCGAGGGCGATCGCGCCGAGGCCGCCACCGCTGCCGTTCGCGTCGGCGATGATCGCGCCGGCCCCGATGAAGAAGAACCAGAACGTGCCCGCGGCTTCCGCCAGCAGGGCGCGGGTGTGCCCCGTCATCACGCGTCCCTCCCTGATCAGTCCGGTATTGTCCACGCGTGGCCGATTTCCGTCCCGTCGAGGCAGCGAAGGGGCGCATCCTGAGCATTCGGCCCGCGCCCACCGCGACGAGCGACGAGCACGCCAACCTCGAGTGGATCGAGGTCCAGGCGACCCTCGACAGCGACCTCGCCAACTGGCGCCTGCAGCACCTCCGCGCGCTGTGGCGCGAAGAGGTCGCGAAGCCCGTCGAGTGGGAGTGGGTCTACACCTGGGGCTCGCCATCGTTCGTGCGCGCTGGTGAGATCTACCGGATCCACTCCGGGTCGCGCGTTCGCGCCGCGACGCACCCGCTCGCCGAGGACCTCGTGCCCGGGCGCAAGCACGTCTATGTCGCCGGTCCCATCGCCGCGGCGCGACTCCTGTGGGCGCGCGGCGATTACGCGCGCCTGGTCGATGCCTTCGGGACGGTCATCGACGAGATCGTGGTCTGGCCGCCTGAGAGCGCGCCGCAGAAGACCGGGCAGCCCGCTTCGCGTTAGCTCGCGCCTTCGGCTTCGCCGGCGCCGTGCCTGTCGGCCGGTACTCCTTCGTGCGCACCGCGATCTTGCGGATCACCTTCTCGAGCACGTTGACGCCGATGCCCGGGCCTGTCGGCACGAGCATGGTCCCGTCCGGCCGCACCGTGAACGGCTCGCCGATGATCTCCGTCGCGAAGTAGCGCTCTGATGCCGACACATCGCCAGGGAGGCTGAAGTTCGGCAGCGACGCGAGATGAACGTTGTGCGCGCGGCCGATGCCCATCTCGAGCATGCCGCCGCACCACACCGGCACGCGACGCTCGCGCGCGACATCGTGGACGCGCCGCGCCGACGTCAGGCCGCCGACGCGGCCGGCCTTGATGTTGATGACCCGCGTCGCGCCGAGCTCGATCGCCTTGCGGGCGTCGTCGCCGGTGTGGATCGACTCATCGAGACAGATCGGCGTCGTGATCTCGCGCTGCAACGCGGCGTGGTCGACGATGTCGTCGTGCGCGAGCGGCTGCTCGATCATCGTCGGCGTGTACGCGTCGATGCGTTTGAACAGCGGCGCGTCGGCCAGGGTGTACGCGGAGTTCGCATCGAGCATGAATGGGAGGTCCGGGAACGTGTTGCGGATGGCCTCGGCCACGGCGCCGTCCCAGCCGGGCTTGATCTTCACCTTCACGCGCTGGTAGCCCGCCGCCAGCTCGCGGCGGATCGTGTCGAGCAGCTCCTCGACCGAAGGCTGGATCCCGATCGCGACGCCACACAGGATGCGGTCGCGCGTGCCTCCGAGCAGCTTCGACAGAGAGCGGCCATCGCGCTTGGCGAAGAGGTCCCAGATCGCCATCTCGAGCGTCGCCTTCGCCATGCGGTGCTCGCGGATCCACGCCAGGATGCGCTCGGTGTCCTCCGGCTGGTGCAGCTCGGAAGCGAGCAGTGCGGGGATGATGATCTCGTCGAGCGCGTACCAGACGGTCTTGGGTGTCTCGCCCGAGTACCACGGCAGCTCCGGCGCGACGCTCTCGCCCCAGCCGACCGCGCCCTCTGACTCGACGCGTGCGATGACGCGCGTCTGATGCGTCTCGCGCGACCCGCTCGTCTCGTACGCGCGCTTGAGCGGAAGGCGCAGCACGAAGAGCTCGACACGCTCAAGCCTCATCGGTATCGATCACCTCGTCGCGTCGCGGCTGTGGCACCAGCAGGTAGGCGCCGCGACCGTCGGCCGCGCGGAGGAACTCGACGGCCGCGAAGCCGCGCGCGAACGCGGCCTCGATCGCCTCACGCACGGCCAGGCGCCACGCGAGCGCGGTCTTGGGATCGCGCGCCTTCAGGTCCTGGAACTGCGCGGGGATCTCGAGGAGCAGATGCGTTTCGTCGCTCGCGGGCGTGACCTTCCCGGGTCGTTGGCCCTCCGCGCGCAGCGTGTACGCGATGCCCTCGCGCTCGGCGTCCTCGAGCGGCGGCGGGCGGTCCTCGCCCTTCAGACGTTTGTACGTGCGGTCGTGGCCGATCGGCCATTCGACATAGATGCGATCGGATGGCAAGCCCGCGTTGAGCTTGTCCGGCATCGGACCGTAGAAGTCGCGGTGGTACTCGCGGGTGAACGCGCCGAGCTTCGCGAAATTGAACGTCGCGTTGCGCGCCTCCAGTGGATCCATCGTCCATGCGATCACCTCGATGCCCTGATCGAGACAGTGATCGCGCTGTGCCTCCTTGAGCGCCTTGGCGAGGCCGGTTCCCCGGTAGGCCTCGCGCACCGCGAGCATGTGCGAGTGATGGCGGAAGTGATAGTCGTAGATGCCGACGAAGCCGAAGACGAAGCCGGCCGCGCGCTCGTCGCCGTCCGCGTACCCCAGCGCGACGAAGCCGCCGTTGTGGGCGATCGCCAAGAGGAGCTGCGGCGGGACGACGACGTCGCCGCTCCACACCTCTTCCTGGATCGGCACCGTTGCGGTGCAGGCGGCGATGTCGAGCGCGGTCTCGATCCGGAACGACACAGGTGCGAAGTATCTCGCGGACCATTACCATCCCGCCGTCATGCCCGTCAGCACCGAATTCCTCAAGAAAGTGTCCTGGTTCGAGGACCTCGACCAAAAGTCGCTCGACGCGATCGCGAACGCGGCCGTCGAGCAGCGCTACCAGCCGGGGCAGGAGATCGTGCGCCAGGGCGACACCGGAGTCGGCGCGTTCATCATCCGCTCCGGCAAGGTCGACATCGTCCAGGACCAGAGCGGCCAAGAGGTCAAGCTCGCGACGCTCGGGCCGGGGGACGTGTTCGGCGAGATGGCGCTCCTCGACGAGTTCCCACGCTCGGCAAGCGCCCGCGCCGTCGAGCCGACGACTGCGCTCGGGATCCAGCGCTGGCATTTCCGCGGGATCCTCGAGAGCCATCCGCAGATCGCGCTCGCACTCCTGCCGATCCTCACGCGCCGGATCCGAAACGCGGAGAAGCACCCCGAGGCGGCGCGGCACTAGTTCGCGCGGTTCAGCGCGAGGCGGTGTAGTTCAGGGTGTAGGTGCCCGTCGTGTCCGCGCCGCGCGCCGCGCGGACGCGAATGAAGTACGGACCCGGATCGCGGACCACGTAGTCGACGCGCGCCACGCGGTCCGCACCGGTGTTGACCTCCGGCCCGACCTCCGCTCCCGCTGAGTTGAAGATCGCGACCGCGCCTGCCGGGAGCGCCTCGGCGCGGAGCGTCACGACCATCGTCGTGTTGTCCTGGACCTGGACGCGGAAGAAGTCGATGTCGTCCGCCGGCGCGATCGTTCCGCTGTGCGTGCCCGCGACGATCGCGGTCGCGGTCGCCGGCGTGTTGCCGTAGTCATCGGTCACGGTCGCTGGTGTCGTCGCGGGAGTGGGCCGCGCCGTCACTGTCGGCGCGACGGTCGGCGCGGTCGTTGGTGCCGTCGTGGGCGAAGTCGTGGGGGCGACCGTCTGCTGCAGAGTGCGCTGCGGGGCGTTCGTGCGATCGATGCTCGCGTTCCGCTCGCTGCCGCCGCGCAGCGCGAGGATCGCGAGAACGAGCACGAGGATCCCCGGGACGATCGCGCGGCGCCACGGGAATCCGCGGCGCTGCTTCGGCGCCGCGATGACAGCCGCGGTCGCGCCACCTCCGGCGGGCGCGACCAAAGTCGGCTCGATCGGCGGCGGGGGCGGCGCCTCGACCCGCGCGACGGGACCGACGAGGCCCGCGGGCGAGACGAGCGGCGAGAAACCCGCGTCGGTTGGTGCCGCCGCGGCGAGCGATGCCGCGGCGAGCGGTGCCGCCGCGGCGATCGGCGCCTGGGACGGGCTGGTGGTCTGAGGCGGTAACGACGTGGGCGTGGCGGCCGCACCGGGCACGGCGTACTGCGATCCCGCCAGTGCCCGGACGAAGTCCCCGGCCCGCGCGAAACGGTCCTCCGGTTTCTTCGCGAGCGCGCGAATGAGAGCCGTCTCGACGCCCGGCGGAAGCACGACGCCGAGCTGGCTCGGGATCGGCACCGGCTTGTTGACGTGTGCCATGAGCGCGGAGAGCGGATTGTCGGCGGGGAAGGGATGGCGGCCGACGAGCATCTGGTACGCGATGATGCCGAGCGCGTACTGGTCCACGGCGGGGCCGGCGGACTCCGCTCCGCCCGCGAGCTCCGGGGCCATGTAGTCCGCGGTCCCCATGAGCGAACCCGCCTGGGTCATGCCCGACCCGGGTCCGACGATCTTCGCGAGACCGAAATCCGTCAGGACCGGCGTGCCTTCACGCGTGAGCAGGACGTTCTGCGGCTTGATGTCGCGGTGCACGACGCCACGCGCGTGGGCGTAATCGAGCGCCGCGGCGATCGGTCCGAGGATGCCCATCGCGTACTCGAGCGGCAGCGGTGCGCCGAGCTGGTCCGCCAGCGTGCCGCCGTCGATGTAATCGGAGACGAGATACGCCATGTCGCCTTGCTGCGTGAAGTCGAAGGCGGTGACGATGTTCGGGTGGCGCAGCTTGCCGATCGCGCGCGCCTCCTGCGCGAAGCGCTCGCCGAAGGCGGGGTCGCCCGCCGTCTGCGGAGGCAGCACCTTGATCGCGACGTAACGGCCGAGGGATGTCTGATACGCCTTGTACACGGCACCCATCCCGCCCGCGCCGATCTTCTCGACGATCTGGTAGTTCCCGAGCGTGTTCCCGGGCTGCAAGGTCACTGGTCCATCCCCTCCACCCGGTACGCCTCCACCGGGGTGCGCCGTCCTCGTAACTCCAACGTGCCAAGGGCCGTGGTCCGTACGCCCTCGCCCGCCGCCACGAGCGCGGCCGCGGAGCACACCACCTCGCCGGCCTGGGCCTGGCCCTGGAGCCTCGCGGCGACGTTGACCGTGTCGCCGATCGCGGTGAAGTTCTGGTACTGCTCGCTCCCGAGGTTGCCGACCATCGCCTCACCGGTGTGCACGCCGATGCCGTAGCCGAGATCGCTGCCGACCTCGCGTGCGGCGTCGCGCATCGCGAGTGCGCCGCGGAGCGCCAGACGAACGTGATCGGGCTGCGGCGCGGGCGCGTTCCAGAGCGCGAGGATCGCATCTCCCGCGAAACGATCGATCGTTCCCCCGGTCCCACGGATCGCCTTCGCCGCGGCGCCGTGATAGCGGAGGAGCAGGGACACGACGCGATCGGGCGGAAGCTGCTCCGCCATCGACGTGTAGCCGCGCACATCGGCGTGGAGCACGCTGATGGTCTGCGTCTGGCCCCCGACGTCCACGAACGACGGCCGCGCGTCCACCATGTCGGCGACGCTGTCGCCGAGGTAACGGCGCAGGGCGTCGCGGAGGCGCACCTGCTGATCGGCGAGAGCCTCGAGCTTCGGCGAGGAGGTGTCCTCGTCCGCGACGAACACGATCCCGTTCAGGTTCCCGCGCGCGTCCTTGAGCGGCCCGGCCGTCGCGCGCAGCTTCGCGCGGCGACCGCCGGGGAGCGTCGCCTCGATCGCGCGCGCCTCACCTTCGGCGCCGCCTTTCAGGATGAGCTTGAAAACGCGCTGCGACAGCGAATCCCCGAAGACGTCGGTGTAGCTCTTGCCGATCGCGTCCGCCTCGGTCGTCGACAGCAGCCGTTCGGCGTTCCGATTGAGCGAGCGGACGCGGCCTTCGCTGTCGAGCAGCACCACCGACGATGGGTTGAACTGAAGGAGCGCGAGGCTCAGTCCCATCTCATTCCGTTCCGCTTCCACGCGGTCAGTCTCACTAACCGTCGGCGCGCCGACAAGCCCCACGGATGGGGGATGCCGCTAGGCTTCGCACGTGCCGCGGCTGGTGGAGTGCGTGCCGAACGTCAGCGAAGGCCGGCGCCGCGACGTGATCGACAGACTGGCGAAGGCGATCCGCGACAACCCCGGAGTGCGGCTCCTCGATCAGACGAGCGACGCCGATCACAACCGCTCGGTGTTCACGTTCGCCGGCGACGCGGACGCGGTGACCGCCGCGGCCCACGCGCTCATCAGGGTCGCGTACCTCGAGATCGACATGCGCGCGCACAAGGGCGAGCATCCACGCCTCGGAGCGGTCGACGTCGTGCCGTTCGTCCCGCTCGCCGGCGTGACGATGGACGACGTCGTCGCGATCGCGCATCGCTTCGGACATGAGGTCGCCGAGCGCCACGCCGTCCCCGTCTACTTCTACGCGCGCGCGGCCACCCGTCCGGAGCGCATCCGTCTGCCGGACATCCGCAAGCCGCAGTACGAGGGGCTGGCCGAGCTGCTCGCGACGACGCATGTCCCCGATGCCGGGCCGGCTGTCCTGCACGCGAAGGCCGGCGCGATCGTCGTCGGGGCGCGCCCGCCGCTCATCGCCTTCAACATCGAGCTCGACACTCCCGACGTGAAGATCGCGAAGTGGATCGCCAAAGAGATACGCGAATCGTCTGGTGGTCTTCCGGCCGTGCAGGCCCTCGGATTCGAGTTGACCAATCCGCCGCGCTCCCAGGTGTCGATGAACCTGCTCGACACGACGCAAACGTCGCTTGCGACCGTGTGGCGCGAAGTCGAGCGCCGCGCAAGCGATGCGGGCGTGAGCATCCTTCGCGGCGAGCTCATCGGCTTGCTACCGCTCGATGCCGCGCTTCAAGTCACTGCGGACGCGCTCAAGCTGGAGAGCTTCGAGCGCAGCCGTGTGATCGAATCGCACTTCCTGGAGTGAGTTCACTTCGGCCGCGGCGGGCGTCGCTCGCTCAAAAACGGGCGCGCTCCATGTCCTCCGCCGACCGTCGTCGTGCTACCGCGGCCTCGACTCTCGCTCGCGACGCCCGCCGCGTCCGTCTAACGCTCTGATGGAGGCCGATCTCATCATCCGGCGCGCTCGATTGCTGACGCTTGCGCCACTCCGTGAAGAGCGGCCGCGCGTCGGAGCGGCAGCAGGCGATGTGGGCGCGACCGACGGCGGCTGGCTCGCGTCGCGCGACGGCGTCGTCGTCGCCACGGGACGAGGAGAGGGTTGGCAGGATCTCGAGCGCACTCCTCAGGTCGTCGAGATCGACGCCGAGGGGCGCGTCGTCATGCCCGGCCTCGTCGACGCGCACACGCACCTCTGCTACGCGGGTCAACGCTGGGACGAGTTCGTGACGCGAAGGAGCGGCGCGGACTATCTCGCGGTCCTCGAGCGAGGCGGCGGCATTCACGCGACCGTACGCGCGACGCGCGAGACGAGCGACGACCACTTGCGCGCGCTGCTCCTTCGACGTCTCGCGCGCGCGGTCGCGCTCGGCACGACGACGATCGAGGTGAAGAGCGGATACGGCCTCGAGCCCAGTGAAGAGCTGCGCCAGCTGCGCGTGATCGCCGCGGCTGCGAAGGAAGCGCACATCGACGTCGCTGTCACATATCTCGCCCTGCACGCCTTGCCCGCTGGGCGCGCGGACGATCGGCGCGGCTTCGTGCGCGACGCGGCGGAGACGGTGCGCACCGTCGCCGATGAGGGCCTGGCCGAGGCGGTCGACGCCTTCGTCGAGAAGGGCGTCTTCGAGACGGACGAGGTGCGGCCGCTCGCGAAGGCCGCGCGCGAGGCGGGGCTCGCCCTCACGCTCCACGCCGATCAGCTCAACGACGTCGGTGCGACGGCGTTCGCGGCGCGGGCCCACGCGCGGTCCGCGGACCATGTCGCGAACGCGTCGGCGGAGGGCCTGCGCGCGCTCGCCCGTGCCGCGATCCCGGCGGTGCTGCTCCCCGGCAGCGCGTTCTTCGTCGGCTACGCGCCGCCGGATGCCCGTCGCTTCCTCGCGGCCGATGTCCCCATCGCGGTCGCGACCGACCACAATCCGGGCACCTCGCCGCTCGAGGGGATGCCGACGGCGATCGCGCTCGCCGTCGTTCTCTGCGGCCTGACGCCACACGAGGCGATCGTCGCGGCGACCATCAACGCGGCACATGCGCTCGGCCGCGGCGGGCGCATCGGCGCGCTGATCAAAGGACGGCGCGCGGACGTCGTGGTACTCGACACCGACGACGAGCGCGAGCTCGCGTACCGTCTCGGTGCGCCGATCGTGCGCGAGGTCTACGCCGCGGGGCGCCGCGTCGCCTGAATCAGAGCGGGGTGTCCACCAGGATGAGATCCGCCCCCTCGTCACCGCGCAGCGCGAGCGCACCGGCGCCGAGGATGTATGCCGCGTCGCCGCGCGACATGCGCTGCCCGTTCGCCGTCATCGCGCCGTTGATCACATAGAGGTAGCCACCGCGTCCGTTGCCGAACTCGTGCGTCAGCTCGCGCCTCGTCGACAGCCGTGAGGAGTACATCGACACGTCTCGCGCGACGGTCAGCCCCTCACCAGCGGCGCCCTCAGGCTTCAGGAAACGGAGCAGCCGATCCATGCGATCGGCGACCGTGTACTGCTTCTGCGCGATGTCGGGCTCGAGCCCGCGCTGCGCCGGGATGATCCACATCTGGATGAACTCCATTGGCTCGGTCTTCGAGTGGTTGCGCTCGGAGTGCTCGGCGCCTGAGCCGAGCCGCATTCGCTGCACGCCGCCCGGCTCGAGGACGCCGTCGTTGCCGAGGCTGTCGGCGTGCTCGAACTCGCCCGACACGACGTAGGTGATGCCCTCGATGTCGCGGTGTGGATGCATCGGCCACGCGGC
>DASYUY010000101.1:0-27294 GCA_036000705.1 Candidatus Limnocylindria bacterium
CGGACGCGGACCGAGATCGGTCGTCCACCAGGACTCTCGTTGAACGCGATCGACACGAAGCTGCCGATGTCGACGCCGTAGTCCTCGATGATCTGCTTGCGGATCTCCGCTCCGCTGAACCACTCCGACCACAGCGTGTGCGGCATGCCGCCGCGCTTGTCGTAGGCCGCGGTCTCCGCCGGATCCTCGGTCACCTGCAGATACGGCCAGCCCTGCGCGCATTGCCACCTGTCGCCGACGCGCTCCGCCTCCAAGACGCAGCCCACGTTCTCGCTGATGCCGCCGCTCGCCGATGAGTACAGCGCGCGGATCGGCTTGCCGTCGTACTTCAGGATCAGCGACCCCGTCGCATCCACGGCCGCGTTCGTGCGTGAGCTCTCGAAGGAATGCCCGCCGTAGCACTGATCCGCGGTGTCGTCGCGGACGTCCCAGGTTCGGTCCCCCGCGGTCGATTGCCGCCACGCCGCGTAGGTGCGGGCGGTGATGGCCTGGGCACGGAGCGCTTCCATCTCCCAGTGCGAGGGCATCTCGCCCGGCAACGCGCCGCGCATGTAATCGTCGGAGGTCACGAAGTTCACCACACGGAGGTTGCCCTCTTCGCGCAGACCGACCTGGATGTTGCCGCGGTAGGCGAGGTCCTTCTGATCGATGTAGATCGGATCCCAGAACTGCTTGGGCATCAGCATGACGGTGTCGGCGCCGAAGAAGACGATCTCGTTGTTCGAGTCGTTCCGCACGGCGAGCGAGCCACCGTCGTTCCAGAAACGCAGCGGTTGGTCCGGCGCGGTCTCGGTGTAGACGATGGTCGGGTCTGCGTTGTTCACGAGACGCATTCCGCCCGCGGAGCGCATGCGGGCGACACCCGCGATCGTGCGCCCGACGCATCCGGTGGAGGGCGCCGACAGCAGCACGCGGAACGGCTGCGTGATCGGCTGACTCGCGAGCTGCGTCCCGGGGAAGTACTTCGCCACGATCTGCTCGCCGGTGAGGCGCAAACCCACGGCGCCCTCGGCCCACCCCTGCGCGCCCCACTGCGATAGGCCGATGCCGTGACCCCAGCCCTTCCCGTAGAAGGTCACACCCTGCCACACGGCGACGATCTCGCTCTTCGTCGGCACGGCGTGACCGGAGAACCAGCCGGCTCCGCCGTCCTGGACCATGTCCCACACGAGTACGTAGTCGCCGTCGTGATCCGGCGCGCGCACATTCACCGTGATGGACACATCACTGCCTGGCGGGACATCACGCGCGAGCGCGACGCGAGCACCGTCCCACACCACCGCATTGCCGTTCCCGTCGAGCCAGTGGTAGCCGAGACGCACCGCGGCAGCGCCGTCGGCGGCCCAGCTCTTGAGCCCGCTGTTCGTGAGACGCACGTCGACCGGGACCTCGCCGCCCGGAACGATCGCCGCGGGCGTCGTCGTCGCCCCGTATCCCGCGTCGAGATCCGCCGTGACCTTCAGCGCGAACGAGCCCGGCGTCCCACCGACCGACGAGAACCAACCGAGGCCGTCACGCACGAGATCCGGCGCGACGGTGTACGTGCCCGTGAGGCCGGGCGCGGCCACCGCCATCGGCACGACGTCGCCGCCGCCGACGGGAAGATCGTCGGGGAGGCTGGTGCGCAGGCCATCCCACGCGACGACCCGACCGGCAGCGTCATAGACGTGGTACGACAGCTTCACGGCCTTCTCGCCCGCCGCGGGCCAGCTCACCGAATCGCGGTTACGCAGCGCAACGGGGATCGTGACGGTCGCGCCCGGATGCGCCGGTCCGCTCGGATAGCCGATGTATGTAACGGTCGAGCTCGTCTCGGCCACCGTCGCGGTGGCAGCACTCGCGCCACCGAGTTGTTCGCCTCGCGCGACGGCGATCGCGCGAGCGGCCGTGTCGATCGACAGACCGGCGCGCGCGGTGGCGATCGGGCCGCCGTCCATTGACGCGAGCATCACGACGACGATCGCGGCGGCTGTGCTCCGGAGGAGGAGGGAGATCTTGGTCCGCACTGCAGTGCGGAACGCCGTCACGTCGCAGGCATGACGGGTCGGCGACTGGTCTGATGCCGATGCTGCGTGTGTGAGAAGCGGTCAACCGAGCCGGCGCCGCGATCAGCTCTCCCGGTGGTTTCTCAGCGTGGTGATCCATGCGGCGACGAAGATCGCGGAGATCACCGGGATCACCACGGCGAGCAGGGCGAGGAACGCGTTCTGAAGCGCGTCGCTGTACGGACCGCCGGGCGGGATCTGGATCACGTAACTCCAAGCAAGCCAGGCCACGACCGCGATCCACATGATCGTGTCGCGGACGAGAGCGGATCGCTCGCCGTCTCGATGTCGTCGCATTGGCCAGGAGTATCGCCGGGCATGCGGGGTGCCGCTCCTAGAATTTCGCGGATGAGAGCGATGCGCGTCCTCGCGGTGCTGGCTCTCTTTCTGGGCGCGTGGATGCCTGCCGAGCCACGGGTCGCGACGCAGATCCCCGATGACTCGGCCGGCAAGTGGGAGCCCGGGCTGAATTGCACCGGCCGCGTCGACCTTCCGCTCATCCAGAACGTCATCGAAGCGAAGTGGTCCCCCGACGACCGGACCCTCGCGGTCACCGCCGGCCAGCGCACACCGTCGACGACATCCCCAGAAGGCTGGAAAGAGGACGAGGTCATCTACACCGTCGACATCCGGACCGGCGCGCTATCGCCGGTCGGTTTCGGCATACGGCCGGAGTGGTCGGGCAGCGGCAAGTACCTCTCGTACTGGCCGAGGGACGAGGACCTGCGCGTGATGCGCGCGGGGAAGATCGAGGCGAAGCTGCTCATGTCGATCCCGGAGGTGCGCTGGGTCGGCGACAACCTTCTCTACATCTACAAGCGCGACATCCGCGAGTGGGCGAACGGCGAGTCGCGCACGCTCTCCCGCTTCGACAAGGACTTCGAGCCCGCGTACCCGCTCGACGACGTCTACTGGAGCGCCGACGGCACGCGCTTCACGCTGACCCGGTACTCCTACGACGGCAAGGTCGAGCGCTTCATCGGAAAGACCGCCACCGCGGAGGTTGACCCGCTCGATGCGCCCGGCGCGACGTACACGGAGTGGTCGTCGGTCGGTAACACACTGCTGGTCCGCTACCCGAACCGTCTCGAGCTGATCGGCCCGGACGGCGCAAGGCAGATCGCGCCGCTCAACCGCTTCAGCGGTCCGATCGCATCGTGGACCGCGGACGGCTCGCTGCTCGTCGGTCGTCTCTCATCGACGGTCCCCGCCGGAGACCGGCTCGAGAAGTTCACCGTGTGGGGCGGTCCGCAGGACCAGCAGAGCGCGACGCTGCCGAACCTCATCGGCGCTCGCGCCTTCAGCCCGGACGGCCGGTACTTCACCGGCCTCAGCCGCGAACGTCTCGACACCACCCGCCTCGAGCTCTACCGCTGCGGCACCTGGTCCGACGACGAGCGGAACCGCATCGGCGATCCGGATGCGGAGTCGCGTCTCGGCCGGCTCGAGAACGACGAGCTGCGCTTCGTGCGCCCCGTCGCGGGCGACGTCGCGCAGTTCCTCCAGTTCTCGCACACCGGCATCGACATCGCGGCGCCGGTCGGCTCCATCGTCGTCGCCGCCGACAACGGGACTGTCACCAAGGTCGCGTGGGAGAGCTTTGGCGGCAACGGCGTGTGCGTCTCGCACGGCGGCGGGCTCGAGAGCTGCTACTACCACACCTCCAGCGCGCTGGTGAACGTCGGGCAGCGCGTCGTGCGCGGTCAGCCGATCGCGCTCGTGGGCATGACCGGCGTCACGACCGGACCGCACGTGCACTGGGAATGCAAGCTGTTCGGCCGGCTGATCGACCCGCTACAGCACTAGCGCCGCGTCTCGCCCTCGATCGTCACGGTCCCCTCACCGAGCGTGACCTTCTGCACCATCACCGTCGACGGGATCAGCTGAGCGATCGCGCTCTCGATCGCCGTCGCGCTCGACGCGCGTACCGAGTCGGGCAGGCCCAGACCGCCGAGGGTGACGGAGTCCACGCGCACGGCGACGCGACCACCGCTCGCGTAGGGCGTCCCGGTGATCACGAACTCGGTCGTGCCGAAGAAGAAGCGAGCCGTCGCGGTCAGGCGGACGTTGCTCGTCGTCGTGCGCACCACCGGATCGCGCACGGTCACGCCGCTCACGGTCTGCGGGAATGAGGACGCGGCGGCCTTGGTGAGCTCGGCGTCGGTGACCGTCAGAGCGAAGGTGGACGGCGTCGCGCTCGCGCTCGGGGACGGCCGTGCGGAGACGGCCGGCGACGCCGTGGCACTGGATGTCTGCGTGATCGACGGCGACGGAAACACGACCCGCGACGGGGTGCAGTCGCGCACCGCCAGGACGACCGCGAGCAGCACCACCGCCAGGAGCGCGATCCGCGCGAGCGACCCCACGCTCTAGGCGTCGCGGCGGAGACGTCGCCCGAGCCAGAGCCAGTAGATCGGACCTCCCACCGCACCGGCGATCAGGGCGGCGAGGTAGGCGACGCCGCCGTTCTCGGACAGGCCCGCGACGAATCCGGCGAACAGATCCGCAGCCGCGACGAAGCCCAACAGCACGAGCACGCGCGGCGTGGTCGTCCGCCATAGCAGCAGATTCGCGACGAGGAACCACAGTCCGGTGAGCCCGAACGACATCACGCCCAGTGGGTTGGCGGGGGACACGCCCGCCAGCGGCGGGTTCTGCCGGAGGTTCGCGACCTCGTACATCGCGCCGACCATCGTGCCCACCGACGCGGCGACCCCGACGAGCGTGGCGAAGAAGGCCCACGCCTCTCCGACGGAGCGCGCGCGGTAGTAGACGGCGACGATGGAGAAGAGCGCCCAGAACGCGACGAGCGCATAGAGGAATTGGAAGATCTGCAGGCCCAGGCGCGCATCGCCCGGCTGCACGAGAGTGGCGTACGCGACCACCGCCGCCCACGACGTGAGCGCGAGGAGGATGGCCGCGAGGCCACCGAAACGCACGAAGGAGCGGTCGTCCACGGAAGCACTTTAGCGGCGCTCATACTCTGGGCGCCGTGAGCGATGTCGCGCTGTTGCCGCTTCGAGCCGTCTCCGCCCTGATCCATTCGCGGCGCGCCTCATCGGTCGATCTCGTGCGCGCGTGTCTTGATCGCGTCACGCGCCATGACCGCGAGCTCGGCGCGTTCATCACGCTCACGGCGGACGCCGCGCTCGAGGAGGCGAAGCGCGCCGACGCGGACCTCGCGAACGGCCTCGACCGCGGACCTCTGCACGGAGTCCCCGTCGCGCTCAAGGACCTTTACGACACCGCGGGCGTTCGCACGACGGGTGGCTCGCGTATCTTCGGCGACCGCGTGCCCGAGCGCGACAGCGCCGTCGTCGAAAAGCTGCGCGCCGCCGGAGCGGTGTTCCTGGGCAAGCTCAACCTTCATGAGTGGGCGCTCGGCGTCACCAACCAGAACCCGCATTTCGGTCCGGCCTGCAACCCCTGGGACACGACGCGGATCCCAGGTGGCTCGAGCGGCGGCAGCGCGATCGCCGTCGCGTCAGGCTTCTGCTACGTCTCTCCCGGAAGCGACACCGGCGGGTCCATCCGCATCCCCGCCTCGCTCTGCGGCGTCGCCGGCCTCAAGCCGACCTACGGGCGCGTCAGCCTGCGCGGCGTGATCCCGCTCGCGTGGACGCTCGATCACTCCGGCCCGCTCGCACGGACCGTCGCCGATCTCGCCCTCACTCTGACTGCGATCGCCGGTCACGATCCGCTCGATCCGTCCTCGGCCGACGTCCCGAGCGAGGACTACGCGGCGGGGATCGAGGACGGTGCCGAGGGCGTGCGTGTCATCGTGCCCACCAATCACTTCTTCGATGACGTCGACCCCGAGGTCGATGCGGCGGTGCGCGAAGCGGTGCGCGTGCTCGCCTCGCTCGGAGCGTCGATGGCCGAGATGGCTCTGCCGCGGGTTGACCTCCTCGAAGCGCAGCGCGCGATCCTGCTGACCGACGCCGCCGCGTACCACCGCGAGCACCTCCAGGCGCGCGCGGCCGAGATCGGCGCCGACGTGCTCACGCGCCTCCGCACCGGGCAGACCTTCACCGGGATGGATTACGCGCAGGCCCGGCGCGACCGCGACGAGCTACGGCGCGAGTGGTTTGCGCTCCTCCGCGAGCACGATGTCATCCTGTCGCCGACGACCGTGATCGCCGCGCCACCGCGGGATGGTCAAGACGCGGTCGCCGCGGCGCAGCGTCTCACCGCGAACACAGCTCCGTTCAACCTCACGGGTCTTCCCGCGATCTCCGTGCCGTGCGGTTTCACGCAGGCCGGTCTCCCGATCGGCCTCCAGCTCGCCGCCGGGCCTTGGCGCGAGCGATCGCTCTTACGCGTCGCCCGCGCGTACGAGCACGCGACGGTGTGGCACGACCGCGTGCCCCTGTCCTGACCACAGCAGAAACAACAGCGCGACCGCGCTTTCGATGGGCTCGCCGGGGTCGGTCGAGCCGAAGATGAGGAAGACGATGAGCCCGACGAGCGCCGCGATGAGGAGCAGGCACCCGCAACCGGTCACGCGTGATCGAGCCTAGCATCGCTACCCTCTGGGACCGGGAGGTGCGCCGATGACGCGTGACGAGGCCTGGGAGCTTCTCTGCGAACACACGAAGAGCGACGGCTTACGGAAGCACGGTCTCGCGGTCGAGGCCGCGATGCGCCACTTCGCTCGCAAGCTCGGCGAGAACGAAGAGACCTGGGCCGTCACCGGTCTGCTCCATGACTTCGACTACGAGCGCGATCCCGGTGGGCATCCGCAGAACGGCAAGCCCATCCTCGAACAGGCCGGGGTACCGGGGACCATCGTCCATGCGATCCAGTCGCATGGCGATCACACCGGTATCCCGCGGGTCACGCCGATGGAGAAGACGCTCTACGCGGTCGATGAGCTCTGCGGGTTCGTCACCGCGGTCGCGCTCGTGCGTCCATCGAAAGCGGTACGCGACGTCGATGCCGGCTCGGTGCGCAAGAAGATGAAGGACAAGGCCTTCGCCCGCGCCGTGAGCCGCGAGATGATGCTGAAGGGCGCCGAGGACATGGCGATGCCGTTCGAGGAGCTCACGAGCGAGGTCATCGTCGCGATGACTGACATCGCGGATCGTCTGGGTCTCGCCGGCAACGAGAGCTGATCGGTCCCGCGCCAGACGATCGCCGCGGCCGCGGCACGCGTCGGTACGCCGAGGGTGCGGCACGCTCTGCGGATGTGGGTGCTCACGGAATGTGGGCTGATGCCCTCGTGTCGTGCGATCTCCTTCGTCGTGAGGCCACGCGCGACGAGCCACAAGATCTCGACCTGCCGGTCGGTGAGCGTGAAGCCGGCGCGCGAGCGATCCAGGAGGACGCGACGCGACACCGACCAGCCGACGAGCGCGCCGAACGCGAGCCACACCGGACGACCGAGATCCATGCAGGAACGAGCGGTCGCGGCTTGCGCCGCGGACGTCTAGCTCAGCTCGCCCGCTTCAGGGTGCGGCGCTCGTGCGCGCGCACGACCTCGTGCTCGAAGCGCTCCAGGAAGAGCTGTCCGCCACAGCGCGGGCAAAGAGGCTGATCGGACTCGTCCCACACCGGGGCCTCGCGGCCTCCGGTGGTATATGCGGTCCGGAGCTGCTCGAGGGACGGGCGGCGGGCACGGGTCGGCACCAGGACCTCCCCGAGTCCATGACCGCAGAAATAGCAGTAAAGCTCTGCACGAACAGCCACAAAGACCTCCCAACCGGACCCACCCCAAGAACGGTGTCCTGGTGTTCCTTGTTCCAATACCCGTTAACGGCCGTTCTCGTTCCGTTAATCGGTACGCAGAACAGGCACGGGCGGATTGTCCGGGCGGAGCCTGCCGCTCGGCGGTCAGGCGGAGTTACGCGGACTCGATCTGGAGGGAGACCAGCGAGCCCGCGTCCGTGAGGTAGGTCAGCTTCCGGATGACGCCGCGGGGAATGATGTGGAAGTCGTTGTGACGGTAGTCCTTGCCCTCGTTGGTGATGTCGTAGTCGCCCACGATCACTACGTACTCGGTCGTGTCCTTCCAGAGCATCCCGCACGTGAGCTTGCGCAGACGGTAGGGCTCGAAATCATCGGGGATCGCCGTCCGTGAGTAGGCCGTGATGTCTTCCCACTCGACCGCGACCAATGGTGTGTCCGAGTTGACCGTGCCGCCGTCCAACGCCTTCTCCCTCGCTCGCCTTCTGCTTGGTACCGTTCGCATCTCGGTACACGAGCCCGATGTTTCGTCACGCTCGCGTACAGTCGGCGACGATACGATTCGCCACCGTCGTGTCAACGGTGTTGGAGTAGGGAGATTCATTTCAACGCGGACTCAGTTTCTGATGATGCTTGCTAGCCAGCCTGCCGTCCGCGAGCGATCAACTCAGCGACCTTTTGTCCGCCCTTCTTGCCGATCTCCTCGAAGTGCTCGTGCCCGTACTTCTCAGAGACGGTGTCGCCGCCGATCTTCCCGATGCGACCGTAGAAGCGCGGACCGTAGAGCTCCTTGACCTTCTGACCGCCCTGCTTGCCGATCTGCTCGTAGAAGTCCGAGCCGTGACGCTGCGCCGTCGTACGTCCGCCCTTCTTGCCGATCTGCTCGTAGAACTCAGGGCCGTGACGCTGCGCTGTGGTCGCTCCGCCTCGCCGCCCGGCCTCCGCGACGGTCATGGCGCCCTTGTTGCGCGTCATCCGATGTCTCCCTTCGTTGCCTTCCGGGGGCACCGTGTCTCCCCCGGTAAGTAGCGAGGCAGGCTGCAAGTCCCATGCCATCGCTCGCCCGCCCTCTCAACGAGCGGCCCATCAGGCGAACGTGCAGACGCCGGCGGGCCGAACGGCAAGCGGACGATGGCTAGCGAATCTGCATCACGACCGTGCAGAGGTCGACGCAACCGAGTGCGGCCTTCACACGCGGCGACAGATCGAACTCGCGGCCGGCGATGTAGGGCCCGCGGTCGACGACCGGCACCGTCGCGGTGTTCGCGCCATGCGTCAGCGTGACCATCGTCCCGCACGGGAGCGACTTGTGCGCCACGCCCCAGGTGTCTGGCAGGAACTGGATCGGCAGGCCGTTCGCGGCGAGCCACTGCCAGCAGGGCAGCCGATTCTCGTAGAACCCCGGGCCGTACCACGACACGGTCACAACGCTGCCGCTCGCCGCGGCGGGCACCGCGGTGATCACGATCGGGGCGGCCGCGAACGGGGTCGGCCGCGGCGGGGCCTCGGGTGTCGGGGTCGGCTGCGTCGTCGCTGGCCGTGGTCGCGCGATCGGATCTGGTTGCGGCGGCATCTCATATGCCGCGCTGCGCTGAAGCTCCGTCGTCGCCGCAACGACGACGTCGCTCGATGGCGCGACCACCGATGACACGAGCATCGGAAAAAGGAGCGAGACGCCGAAGATCGCTACGCCGGTCCTGGCGATGAGCGGCGCGCGCTGCGGCGAGAGCAGCGCGAGCAGCGCGCTCAGCATTCGGAAGAACCACTCGTCGCGGCCGGGGATCGCGCGCACCCGCATCGCGGGACGTGCGTCGCGAAGATGACGAGCGGTATAGGCGGAGCACGCGAGACAAAAGCGGCGGCCGTACAGCGAGCGCATCCTTCCACCGACGATCTGTCGCGCCGGAAAGAGCTGCGCGCACGACTCGCAGGCCTGCAGCCGGACCCGCCGCCCCACGGAACGCCGCGCTATGCACGACCGATTCCAGCCTGTGTCCTTGCTGTTGACACGCCGTTACGCGCGAAACATGTCGTGCGGGCCGAGCGCTTGCTCGACCGGACGTGGTTTCTCGCAGCGCGCAGTGATTCAGACCGGTAATGCGACGACGACCAAGCGCGGGTCGCCGGGGTTCGGACCGGTCGACGTCTGGAGTGTGAGGCGCTCGCTCGTCGTCGGCGCGGCCCACGAGACATCACTCGGATCGACGCGCGCGTGCAACTCGGTGACGACGTAGCGAAGCTGACGCGCATCGGGCGTGATGATCAGGACGTCATCGCCATCCCGCGCGCTCCAGAGAGCGAGGAACATCCCGCGTCGCGCGTGCGCGTACAGATAGGTGTTGCCGCCCCCGCCGGGTATCCCGCTGCCGGGGAAGTGAAACGCGAAGTTCTCAGGCGTCTCCTGTCGGACCATGTCGCGATCGAGGTCGCCCTCGGCGATGGGGAGGTCGATCCCGAGGCGAACGATCTTGATGCGATATCCCGGTGGGATGGTCGGCGCGGGCGTCGCGGTCGGGCCGGTGGGCGGCACCGCGGTCGAGATCGGGACGGGCCACGTCGTGGCCGCGGCCACCGCCTGCCGGAGAACAGCCTCAAGCCGCGCCGGCCTCGCGCCGACGATGAGCACGAGCCCGAGGCAGAGCGCGAGAATGCCCGCGGCCGCAGACCAGCGGTTCACGGGCATACTCCCGAGCACAGCCGATGCCCGCCGAACGCCTGACCTACCAGTCACGCCGCAAGCAAGCGAGCGAAACGCTGCGCTCCGGCGGCCTCAGTGCGCTGCTCCTCTCGCCCGGCTCGGACCTCGCCTACCTGGCGGGGTACCGCGTCTTCGCG
The DNA here is from genome assembly GCA_036000705.1 of Candidatus Limnocylindria bacterium. GTDB lineage: Bacteria > Chloroflexota > Limnocylindria > P2-11E > P2-11E > CF-39. Next base: position 10,566 of record DASYUY010000101.1, read on the forward strand.
AGCGAGAGGCTGACCTGCCTCGTCGTGACCGCCGGCGGCGACGCCACGCTTGTCGTGCCCGAGCTCGAGTCGCCCCGCGCGAAAGCTGCTGCGCCTGACCTTGCGCAGCGCACCTGGGGCGAGACCGAAGATCCGTACGCCCTCGTCGCCCGCCTCGTGACCGCGAAAGGCGACGTCGCGGTCGCGGATCAGATGTGGTCACTGTTCGTGCTGCGTCTCCAGGCCGCGCTGGCTGGCCGCGGCTTCCAGCTGGCGTCGGGGATCACGCGCGAGCTGCGCATGCGCAAGGACGCGTACGAGCGCGGTGCCCTTCGGGCGGTGTCGGCCGCGGCCGATCGCGCCTTCCCGCGCCTGCTCGAGCGCGAGTTCGCCGGCAAGACCGAGCGCGAGATCGGCGCCGAGCTCGCCGCGCTGCTACGCGACGAGGGCCATGACGAGGTCACGTTCACCATCGTGGCGTCCGGTCCCAACGGCTCGTCGCCCCATCACGAGACAGGCGAGCGGCGCATCGCTCGTGGTGACACCGTCGTCCTCGACTTCGGCGGGACGCGCGAGTGGTACTGCTCCGACATCACGCGAACGGTCCACGTGGGCGGCGACGTCGACGGCGAGGTGCGCCAGGTCCACGACATCGTCCGGCGTTCGCAGGAAGCCGGTTATGCCGCCGCGCGCACCGGCGCGACCGCGGAGTCGGTCGACGCCGCGTCGCGGCGCGTGATCGACGAGGCCGGATACGGCGAACGCTTCATCCACCGCACCGGACACGGCATCGGCCTCGACGGACACGAGCATCCCTACCTCGTGCGCGGCAACGAGGAGAGGCTCGAGCCGGGCATGGCCTTCTCGATCGAGCCCGGCATCTACATTCCGGGTCGGTTCGGTGTGCGGATCGAGGACATCGCGATCCTCGGCGATGACGGCCGCGCCGAACCGCTGAACCGAGCGGATCACGCGCTCGCGATCGTCCGCTAGCCGCCTGCGGTTCGGCCTCGCGGTGCTCGCCGCGGCGGTCGCGGACCTCGCGGCGTTCCTCGCCGTGCCTAACTGGTACGGCGTCGCCGCTATCGGCGCGCTCGGCTACCTCCTCTTCTCCGCGTTCGGCGCCGGCTGGTTCGCTGTACGCAGGTCCGCCTTGGCCGGCTTCCTCTCGATCATCGTCGGCGCGCTCATCTACGGGATCTACTCGCGATGGAGTCTGGGAGGCGAAGGCGGCGCGACCGGGGCCGACATGCTGGGTTGGGAGGCGCGTCTCCTCGTCGCTGTGCTGCCGTATGCAGTGGGCGGTGCGTTCGCCGGCGCGGCTGGCGGCTGGCTACGCCGTCGCGCGACGCAACGGGTCTGATGCGGACCCGGCTCATCGCCGCCGTGACGGCCACAGCGATCGGCCTCGCGTTCTGGTGGGGTCTCACCGAGCCGCTGCCGGTCCCGCCGATCGTCCTCCTCGGTGTGCCGGCGGCGATCCTCTTCTGTGCGGGTCTCATCGCTGGCCGGCTCGGCGCGATCGCCTCGCCCACCGCGCTGCTGTTCTCGCTCTTCATCGGCAGCATCATCGCGACGCAGCTGCACCAATACTTCCGTCCCAACGCGCCGCCCGTGTCCTCGTTCGGAGAGCTCATGGTGCTGGGATTTCCCGATCTGCTCGTCCCGCTGGCCGCCGCCGTTGTGCTCGGTGGGCTGGGTGGGCTGGTCGGCGAGCGGCTGCTGCCGCCGACGCTGGGGAAGCCCTAACGAATCGCGAGCGAGACCGCGTTCGCCGCCTGCAGGGCCCACTCATACAAGGAGTTGGGCACGATGCCCAGGACGATCGTCGCGAGCGCCGAGACCGCGAGCGCGGTCGAGAGCAGCCTCGTGTTCACGACCATCGGCGCGCCGGTCTCGGTGTCGTACATGTACATGTGCACGACGACGCGGAGGTAGTAGAAGGCCGCCAGCACGGCGTTCAGGGCGATGAACACCGCGAGCCACGCGAGCCCGGCGTCGAGGACCGGCACGATCACGAGCACCTTCGCGACGAAGCCGGCCGTGAAGGGGATGCCGGTGAGCGAGAGGAGGAAGACGAAGAACGCCAGAGCGCCGATCGGCGCGCGCCGGGCGAAGCCGTTCAGCTCGTCGAGCGTCGCGCCGCGCGAGCCCTGGGTGTCGAAGTACAGGAGGCACGCGAACGCGCCCAGATTCATCAGGCCGTACGCGAAGACGTAGAAGAGGACTCCCGCGGTCGCCGACGGGCCGGCGGACGATGCCGCCACCGCGGCGAGGATGTACCCGGTGTGGGCGATGCTCGAGTACGCGAGCATGCGTTTGGTATTGACCTGCACCAGCGCGACGATGTTCCCGCCGGTCATCGTCACCGCGGCGAGGATCGCGAAGACCGTGCTCCAGTCCACCGCGAGCGGCGCGAGCCCGGTCACGAGCACCCGCAGGATCGCGGCGAACGCTGCGGCCTTCGGGCCGACCGACATGAACGCCGTTGCCGGCGTCGGCGCGCCGTCGTACGCGTCGGGCGTCCATTGGTGGAACGGCACCACGGCGGCCTTGAAACCGAGGCCGACGGTGACGAGTGCGAGGGCGACGATGGTGGGTCCGTTCGCGAGGCCGATCCGCTGAAGCTCGGTGGCGACGTCGATGTAGCGCGTCGAGCCGGTGATGCCGTAGAGCCACGCGAAGCCGTACACGAGCAGCGCCGAGCTGAACGCACCGAGGAGGAAGTACTTCAGCGCTGCCTCGTTCGCGAAGCGGTCGCGACGCTGCATACCCGCGAGCACGTAGATCGGGATCGTCATGAGCTCGAGGCCGACGAAGAGCGTGATGAGATCGGTGGAAAGGGCGATGGTCATCGCGCCGACCGTCGAGAAGCAGATCGTCGCGTAGTACTCGCCGGGCGGGACACCACGCCGCTCGAGATACGAGGGCGCGACGAGCGTCGCGAACGCCGCGAGCAGGAGGAACAGCGCGCGGAAGAATGTCGTGAACGTGTCGATCTGCACGTAGCCGCCGAAGTACTGGCCCGGCGGTGGCGCGATCGGGCCGCCCAGGAACGCGAGCGCGAGGCCCACGACCGTGATGGCCGGCAGCACCAGGCGCGACTGCGACCGCGGCGCGATCCCGTCGGCGATGAGCAGGACGCAGGCCGTGAGCGTCACGACGACCTCGGGCAGGATCGGCACCAACGTGTCGACGAACGAGGTCACCTCGCGGCCAGCTGGTAGCCCGGATCGGTCGCGAGGCGCAGCACCTGCTGGAGCGAGGGCTCGATGATCGCGATCGCGGCCTGTGGGAACACGCCGAGCACGACGGTCATGATCACCAGGGGCACGGCGCAGACGACCTCGATGGGCGACAGATCCGGCAGCGCGCGATAGGTCTCACGCACCGGTCCGTACATGACGCGCTGGAACATCCACAGCAGGTAGACGGCGGCGAGGATCACGCCGATCGCCGCGAGCGGTCCCCAGAAGAGACCGCCGAGCGGGACGCCGCTGAACTTGAACGTCCCGAGCAGGACGAGGAACTCTCCGACGAACCCGTTGAGCCCCGGAAGGCCGAGCGACGCGAGCACGAAGATGCCGAAGAACGTCGTGTATATCGGCCAGCGGTTCGCAAGCCCCCCGAGGTCGGCGATGAGGCGGCGGTGCGTGCGCTCGTACTGGATGCCGACGAAGAGGAACAGCGCTCCCGTCACGAAGCCGTGATTGAGCATCTGCAGCACCGCACCGACCGCGCCCTGCGCGTTCAGGACGAAGATGCCGAGGGTCACGAAGCCCATGTGCGCGACCGACGAGTACGCGACGAGCTTCTTGAGATCCTTCTGCACCGTCGACACGACGGCGCCGTACAGGATCGCCACGACCGAGAGCACGATGATCACCGGCAGCCACAGCTGCGTCCCGACCGGGAAGAGCGGCAGCGCGAAGCGCAGGAAGCCGTAGCCGCCCGCCTTCAGAAGGACGCCGGCGAGGATGATCGACCCGGCCGTCGGCGCCTCGACGTGGGCATCGGGCAGCCAGGTGTGGAACGGGACCATCGGCAGCTTGATCGCGAACGCGAGCCCGAAGGCCAGGAAGACCCAGAACTGGAACTCCGCCGAGAAGCGACCGCGCGTGGCAAGGAGCTCCGGGAGCGAGAGCGTGCGCGAGCCCTCGTCGCCGGAGACGAGCCACACTGCGACGATGCCCACGAGCATGAGCAGCGATCCCGCGAGCGTGAAGATGACGAACTTGAGCGTCGAGTAGATCCGACGCGGTCCGCCCCAGATGCCGATGATGAGATACATCGGCACGAGCATCAGCTCGAACATCACGTAGAAGAGGAAGAGATCGAGCGACACGAAGACGCCGACCATGCCGATCTCGAGGATGAGGAACGCCGCCATGAACGATGGGAGTCGGTCCTTGATGGCACCGCCCGCGGAATAAAGCACGGAGACGAAGGTGAGCAGCGTCGTCATCGGCACGAGCAAGACGGAGATCCCATCGACGCCGACGAGGTAGCGGATGCCCAGGCTCGGAAGCCACGCGGCCTCCTCGACGAGCTGGAAGCCGGCCTCGCCGGCGTGGAACTGCGCGAGCATGACGAGCGAGAGCACGAGCTCGAACAGCGTCGTCACGACCGCGACCTGCTTCGCGGAGCGCGGGTCGTTCCGGAACACGTAGAGCGGCACGAGGCCGATCGCCGGTACCGCCAGGAGCAGCGTGAGGATGTGGTCGATCGTCATCGGGTGAAGATCCCCGCCGCATAGCCGCCGTACGCCACCAGGATCACGAGCAGACCGACGACGATGGTCAGCGCGTAGTTGCCGACGATGCCGGTCTGCGCCCGACGCAAGCCGCCGCCGGCCAGGGCTGCGAGCCAGCCGAGCCGGTTCGCGAGACCGTCGATCACGTGGATGTCAAAGGCCCACATCGCGCCGAATGCGGCGCGGAACGCGTCCACGATCCGCCGGTCGTAGAGATCGTCGATGAAGTACTTGTTCACCAGCAGTCTGTAGACGGGTCCCGCCGCGCGCGACACCGCGGCGGGGTCCGGGCGGTGGCGGACGTACATGGAGTAGCCGATCGCGATCCCGAGGACGCCCGAGGCGACCGAGACCAGCGCGAGGCCGACGATGGTGGCGACTTCCGCAGCATGCTCGACGCTCCCCTCGACCTCCACGACAGGTCCGAGGATCCGGTGGATGAACCCCGCCTCGGGTGGGAACCCGATCGCGACCCCGAGGACGACGGTCCCCACGGCGAGCGCCACGAGCGGCAGCGTCATGACCGAGGGCGACTCGTGCGCGTGGTCGAAAAGGTGATGATCGCGCGGCTCGCCGTGGAATGTCATCCACATCGCGCGGGTCACGTAGAACGCCGTGAGGACCGCGGTGATGATGCCGATCGCCCAGAGGACGGGATACCCGCCGAGGAACGCCGCGGCGACGATCTCGTCCTTCGACCAGAAGCCCGCGAGCGGCGGCAGCGCCGCGAGCGCACCGCCCGCGAGGAGCATGGTCCAGTACGTGATCGGGAGCTTTCGTCGCAGTCCGCCCATCTTGCGCATGTCCTGTTCGCCGCCGAGGCCATGGATGACGGAGCCGGAGCCGAGGAACAGGAGTGCCTTGAAGAAGGCGTGCGTCGCGAGGTGGAAGATCGCCGCGACCGGCGCGCCGACGCCTAGGGCGAGGAACATGTAGCCCAGCTGGCTCACGGTCGAGTACGCCATCACACGCTTGATGTCGAACTGCACGAGCGCGATCGTTGCCGCGAAGATAGCCGTCACCGCGCCGACGACGCCGACGACGGCGAGAGACGGACCGGCAGCCGCGAAGAGCGGCATCGAGCGCGCCACGAGATACACGCCAGCCGTGACCATCGTGGCCGCGTGGATCAGGGCGGAAACTGGCGTCGGGCCCTCCATCGCGTCGGGCAGCCACGAGTGGAGCGGCAGCTGCGCCGACTTGCCGGTCGCGCCGAAGAAGAAAGCCAGACAGATGAGCGTGAGGTTCGCCTGTGTCGCGATGTCGACGTGATCGAACACCTGGGTGAACTGCAGCGAGCCGAAGACCAGGAAGGTCGTGATCATGCCGATCGTGTAGCCCCAGTCGCCGATGCGGTTCATGACGAAAGCCTTCTTCGCGGCGACGTAGGGCTCCGGACGTTCGAACCAGAACCCAATCAGGAGATAGCTGCAGAGACCGACACCCTCCCACCCGACGAACATCAGGAGGTAGTTGTCGGCCATGACCAGGATGAGCATCGCGAACACGAACAGCGACATCCAGGTGAAGAAGCGATGCACGCCGTGGTCGTGCTCCATGTACCCGTTCGAATAGACGAAGATGAGGAAGCTCACGACCGTGACGACCAGGAGCATCACCGAGGACAGCGGATCGACGAGCGCCGCGACATCGATGTGGAAGTCGCCGACGCCGATCCACTCGTAGAGAGTCACTGTCGCGCGTAACGGGCCTGAAGGGTCCTCTTCATATCTCGGGTTGCCGCGGAGCACCTCAAGGAAGACGCCGATCGCGATGACCGCCGACAGCCCGACCGCGACGGACGCGACAGCCCCGGTCCAGCGGTGGAGCCAGCGACGGCCGAGCAGGCCGTTGATGACGAACGCCGCGAGCGGGAACGCGGGGATCAGCCAGACGTTCTGGATCACGCGGTCAGCCTCTCATCTGCCGCAGCTCATCGACATCGACGGTCGGCTTGTTGCGATAGGCCGAGAGCACGATCGCGAGCCCGACCGCGACCTCGGCCGCCGCGACGACGAAGATGAAGATCACGAAGACGCTGCCACGCTCGTCGATCGACGCGAAGCGTCGCGAGAACGCCACGAGCGCGAGGTTCGTCGCGTTCAGCATCAGCTCGACCGACATGAGGATCACGACGGCGTTGCGCCGGACGAGCACGCCGGCAGTACCGATGAAGAAGAGGATCGCCGACACCGCCACGAACGCGCCAAGCGGAACGGCCACGGCTACTCCTGCCCAATCTCTGGGCTTCGCCCAGAAGAAACGCTCATGGCTGATTGATTCGCTCGTCGCGTACGCTCGCTTCGCTCGCTAAACAGGGGCCCCTCCCCCTGAGCCGCTCCTCGCTCATTCACTCTTCGTCCCGCTTCACAAGCACGATGGCGCCGACCATCGCGGCGAGCAGCAGCACCGATGCGACCTCGAATGGGAACGCGAAGTCGCGGAAGACGCTCGTCGCGAGCGGCAGAAGGTCCCCGCCTTTCGCACCGGCCGCCGACGTGTCGCGGAACGCGAACGCCACGAGCGCGACGAAGATCGCGATCGGCACGACGAAAAGCGCTGCCCAGAACTTCTGCGTCTGGAAGAACAGCCCGTAGGGCCGCGGCGACTGTGGGGTGAACATCACGCCGTACAGGATCAGGACAGTGATCGCACCGACGTAGATCAGGACCTGGAACATCGCGACGGTCTCCGCGCCGAGCAGGACGAACATGCCCGCCACGTTGAGGAACGTGAAGGCCATGAGCAGCGCCGAGGTGGTGATCCTGTTGGCGAGCACGACGCCCGCGCCGGCGCCGATGATGCCGATCGTCAGCAACGCGAAGAACGCTGCTTCGAGGAAGTCCACCGCGCTAGGCCGCCGCGATCCGCAGGCGCTCGCGCAGCGCGACCAACCGACGGCGTTGGAAGTACGGCAGCGCCAGCACGAACGCGCCGAGCAGGATCCAGTTCGCGATCGCCACGGGCACCACCGTCGTCGGGAAGACGAGCAGCAGCACCGCGGTGACCAGCAGATTCGTGAGCGTGAGCGGGATCAGGACCTTCCAGCACAGCGACATGAGCTGGTCGATTCGGAGCCGTGGCAGTGTCGCGCGGATCCACATGAAGACGAGCACGAAGAAGTACGTCTTGAGCGTGAACCAGAGCACGCCGAGCAGTGGGAAGACCTCCACGAACGGCCCATGCCATGCGCCGAACCACAGCGTTGTCACGATGGACGAAACGACCGTCACCTCGCCGTACTCCGCGAGGAAGAAGATCGCCCAGCGCATCCCGGAGTACTCGGTCAGAAACCCCGCGACGAGCTCCGATTCGGCCTCGGGGAGGTCGAATGGGTTGCGGTTCGTTTCCGCGAGTCCGGCGATGAAGTACGTCACGAACGCGAGTGGCAGGAGCAGGAAATTCATCCTCAGCCCCGGCTGGCTCTCGGCGATCCCGACCATCGAGAGCGTCCCGACGACAAGCACGACGGTCACCAGAGACAGGATCTGTGGGACCTCGTACGAGATGAGCTGGCCGGCCGAACGTAGGCCGCCGATGAGCGAGTACTTGTTGTTCGACGCCCAACCTGCGATCACGATCCCCAGGACGGTCATCGACCCAAGCGTGCTCAGATACAGGAGCCCGACATTGAGGTCGGCGCCGAGGACCCCCGGCGCGAAGGGGATCACGACGTAGCTCGCGAGCATGGGGCTGAAGACGATCGACGGCGCGGCGAGGAAGAACCACTTGTCCGTCAGTCGCGCACGGATGTCTTCCTTGCCGAGCAGCTTGATCGCATCGGCGAAGGTCTGGAGCAGCCCCCACGGTCCGGTGTGCAGCGGCCCGAGCCGGTCCTGAATGATCGCCTGGATCTTGCGCTCGAGGTAGATCTGCGCCAGCGCGCCATTGAAGACGAGACCGATCACCAGCAAGAGGGCGATGACCAGACGCAGCGGAGCCCAGATGGCAGGATCGATCCCGAACGGACCTACGGGCACGGCGTCATCAGCCTCCGCGTGCGTCGCTGCGTGGAGGGAGGAATGACTTTCGCATCGGGTGACCGGGGAAGGACTCCTCGAGGAAGATGCGGCGCAGGTCCGGATGACCGTCGAACACCATGCCGAACATGTCATACGTCTCGCGCTCGCACCAGTTCGCGCCAGCCCACACGGAGGTCAGCGATGGGACGTGTGGCTCCCCGGAGTCGCACGGAGTCCGCAGCATGACGAAGACATGGGTTTCGGTGCCGCGAACGAACGTGACACTGCGAAGCTCGGTCCCCGTGTCCACGCCGGCGTTGACCGAGTAGAGATCGCAGCGCGTCGCCGGGTCGTCGCGTACGACGGTCGCGACTTCGACCAGGTGTGGGCTTTCGACGTCGACGACGATCATGTCGTGAAGCGTCGTCACGCGCGCTCGGTCTCCGAGCCGTTTCGCGAGCGCGTCACGTGGCGCAGTGAGGTCGATCGTGGGCCGCGGCGTGCTCAGTACCAATTGAGCGCTTTCTTCTTCCACGCGTAGAAAAGACCGACGACGAGGATGGCGATGAAGATCGTCATCTCGACGAGACCGTACCAGCCGAGGTCACGAAAGAGGACGGCCCACGGGAACAGAAAGATCACCTCGACATCGAAGACCACGAACAGGAGCGCGAAAACGTAGAAATGCGTGGGGTAACGACCCCACGCTTGGCCTACAGGTTCCTCGCCCGACTCGTAGGTCTTGAGCTTCTCGCGCGTCGGTTTCCATGGAGCCAGCAGATGACTCAGCAGCATCATGACCGTGACGACCAGTGCTCCCGCTACGAAGAAGGCGAACACATACACATAGGAGAGGTTGTAGTCGGGCACGGGCCTAGCGTACGGAGGTACTACTGGGTCGGCAAACCCGTGACGACGGTGTAATTGACAGCGTTTGAGCTCATGGCTACGGTACCCCGGCTCGGGACGGAGCAGTACGCAATTCGTACAAGAACCCAGCGTTCGCTGTGGGAGGGATCAGGGTATTGGCGACGAGGACTAAGAGGGCGCATGCCACGCCTTCGCTGACGCTCGGCGCGCGAAGGATGGTCAGGCAAGGCGCCACGTCGCTTCTCACAGGGGCTCGACGCGCGAAAGATCGCTCCATCGACGTGACGACACGTCGTGTGCCGGGCGCGTTCGCGGCCTACTTCGGAACCAAGGGTCTTCGTCTTCTCCTCAACACCGCGACCGCCGTCCTCGTCCTCATGCTCCCCTACACCGCGGCAACGTCCGCGCGCGCCGAGGCCTCGCCGACCGATGTCGCCAGTCCATCGTTCGCCGCCGTGCCGAGCGACGACGCCGTGCGGGCGCAGACATCCGCGCGCGGTGTGATCGCGGGCACGCGCAGCCCGACGACGGTCGCGGCAGCGGAATCGCACCCGGTCGTCGTCCGCACCATCGCGAAGGACGACACGCTCTCATCGATGGCCAACTACTACGACCTCTCGCTCGAGGCGCTCGCCTACGCGAACGGCATCAGCGAGGAGGACGAGGCGCTGTCGATCGGACACGAGCTGCTCATCCCGCCGGGCGAGGGCGCGCTCTACACCGTGAAGGAGGGCGACACGGTCGAAGGCGTCGCCGACCGCTTCAAGGTGGAGCCCGCGGTCGTGTATGCGTACAACCGCGTGTACTTCGAGCCGGAGATGTTCTCGGTCGGCAAGATGATCTTCGTTCCCGGCGCGACTCTCCCGGCGCTGAAGCGGACCGAGCGGCCGAAGGCCATCACCGTGCCGACGAACGCGCAGCTGCCGGCACGAACGGGCCGGCTCGGATGGCCGGTCAACGGCGTGATCACCCAGTACTTCTGGTGGGGCCACACCGGCGTGGACATCGCCGCCCCATATGGCACGGGCATCGGCGCCTCCGACGACGGGATCGTCGTCGCGACGGGACCGGTGGCCGTGGGCGGACTGCGCGTCTGCGTCCAGCACTCCGGTGGCCTGCAGACCTGCTACTACCACACGAGCGCTGTATATGTGAGCCCGGGCCAGACCGTATCGCGCGGACAGCTCATCGCGGCGATCGGCCTCACCGGCATCACGACAGGGCCTCACGTGCACTGGGAGCTCAAGGTCAACGGAGTGCCGCAGAACCCGCTCGCGTACTAGCGCGCGGTCGGTAGCGCCAGCGGGCGCATCGCTCTCTCGAAACGGGCCCGCTCGGACCTCCTCTAAGTCGTCCCCCTGGTACCGTGGGCTCGACTCTCGTTCGCGATGCGCCCGCTGTCTCTCCCTTGCGCGTCAGCCGCCCGCTCCGAGCTCTGCCCATACTCCTTATGTGTACCGGGCAGTCCACGCCGATCGCGCGGGACGGATCATCGTGTCGGATCACGCCGCCGCGGCATTCGATGGCGCCGCGACGGTCCCGTTCTCCGACGCGGTGCGACTTCCGGCCGGCGCCACCGTCCTCCACGTCGAGCGCGAGGCCGAGACGCTCGATCGGTCTGGCCGCGCGCGACGCGTGGGACCGGGTCGTCTCGCCGTCGCGGCCGTCGTCCCGCGCGGACATCTGCGGACGCAGCTGCCCGCATACGCGGACGCGACGGACAAGCCCGATCTGACACCACGCGCCTACGCGGCGGTCGCGGCGGACGATGGGGGCGAGCTTATGGTCGCCGCGGTGCTCATCGACAGCGACCCGACGCGCGATGCCGAGGCGTATCCCAAGAACGAGATCGCCGCGAAGGTCAACGATGCGCTTCGCTCGCGTCCGGCCGACCGCCTGATCAGGCAGCTCGCGCGCTGCGCCCGCGAGTACGGCTGCCGCGCCGCCGCCAACGCCTTCTACGGACGCTGGGAGTGCGCGCTGCCCATCGCCGCGCCCCCCAACGAGCACCCTCCGACCGCGCTCGCGCTGCGCCTCGACGGCGAGGCCGACCCACGTGAGCCGGCGGCATTTCATGCGACCGCCGACGAGGTCGCCGCACTCGCGACGCGGCACATCGCCGCGGGCGGAACGCTGGTGTCGTTCGGGCGCGCATGCGAGGGAGAGCCGCTGCTCGTGTCGCGATCGATCGAGGATGCGATGCGGCTGATCCGCGCGACGACGCGCTCCGGCACGATCCATGTCGAGACGAATGGCTCCGTGCCCGCCGCGCTGCGACGCCTCACCGCATCGGGACTCGACGCGGTCACGATCCGCTTGGCGTCGGCACGCGCCGACACGTACGAGGCACTGCACCGGCCGGAGGGCTACCGCTTCACCGATGTTCGCGCGTCGATCCGCGTCGCCGCCGAACAGCACCTCGCGACGAGTCTGCTCATCCCGGTGCTGCCCGGCGTCTTCGATCGCAGCGAGGAGATCGCGGCGATCGTCGATCTCGCGGGCGAGCTGCGTGAGGGCAGCGCTATCCTGCTGCGCGACCTTGCCGCGGATCCGCTGCGTGCGCTGGCACTGGTGAAGGGCGGCGAGACGCGCGTCGGCGTCGCCCGCGCGCTCGAGCGACTGCGCGAAGAGCTGCCGCACCTGCGCATCGGTTCGTTCGTGCGGCCGCTCGCGAGGATCTAAGGTGTTCCTCGATCGCGCGCGGGTGCAGATCCGGGCCGGTGACGGCGGCAAGGGCGTCATCTCGTTCCGTCGTGAGGCGCACGTGCCACGCGGGGGACCTGACGGCGGTGATGGCGGCCGAGGAGGCGACGTCATCCTCCGCCTCGATGACCAGCTCGCGTCTCTCGGTGATTACCGCAATCAGCGCGTGCGCGCGGCGACGAGCGGTGGCGCCGGTGGCGGATCGAACAAGTCCGGCAAGGCGGGCGGCGACCTCACCCTCCGCGTACCGCCCGGCACGACGGTGAAGGACGTCGCCACGGGCGAGGTCGTCGCCGATCTCGTGGCACCGGGACACGAGATCATCGTCGCGCGCGGCGGTAAGGGCGGTCGCGGCAACGCGCGCTTCGCGTCGAGCACGCGTCGTGTGCCGCGCATCGCGGAGGACGGCCAGCCCGGTGAGCAGCGCGAGCTCGAGCTGGAGCTGCGCCTCATCGCGGACGTCGGCCTCGCCGGATTGCCGAACGCGGGCAAGTCCAGCCTTCTCGCCGCCCTGACTCGCGCGCGGCCCAAGATCGCCGACTATCCGTTCACGACCCTGACACCGAACCTCGGCGTCGCGCGTCTCGACGAGCGCGAGCTTGTGATCGCCGACATCCCGGGTCTCATCGAGGGGGCGAGCAGGGGCGCGGGGCTCGGTGAAGAGTTCCTGCGGCACATCGAGCGCACACGACTCGTCGTCCACGTCGTCGACGCGTCGCTACCCGATCCGCTCGCCGCCATCGCGACGATCGACGCCGAGATCGCCGCCTATGGACACGCTCTCGACGAGCTGCCCGAGCTCTTCGCGCTCAACAAGATCGACCTCGCCGAAGCTCGCGACGCGGTGCCCGGGATCGTGGAGGCCCTCGAGGCGGAGGGTCGCGAGACCGTCGCGGTCTCCGCGGCGACGGGCGAGGGCGTGGACCGCTTGAACCAGCGCATCTTTGCGCTCTGCGCCGTGCGGCCGAAGGCGGAGGCCGCAGCTCCGACGGAGCGGCGGATCGTCTTCGCGGGCGGGGCGAAGGACGTGAAAGTGATGCGCGAGGGCGAGGCCTATCGCGTGCGCGGCGATCGGCTCGAGCGACTCGCGACGGGTATCGATTGGGACAGTCCCGAGGCGTCCGCGTACTTCCACCGTCTCCTGCTTCGGTCCGGCGTCGAAGGGAAGCTCCGCAGCCTGGGCGTGAAAGAGGGCGACACGGTGCGTATCGGGAAGCTCGAGCTCGAGTGGACCGACGCGCCGCAGCAGCTCGCCGCGCCGGGCGCCAAAAAGAATCGTTGAAGGCGCGCGTCGGCGTCTTTGGCGGCACCTTCGATCCGGTGCATGTCGGTCATCTCGCGATCGCCCTCGCCGCGCTGGAATCCGTTCCTCTCGATCGCGTCGTCTTCGTGCCCGCCCGGCGCTCTCCGCTGAAGGACCGCGACCCGCTCGCGGGCGTCGCCGATCGGGTCGCCATGCTGGAGGCGGCCATCGCGGGTGAGCCGCGTTTCGCGCTGTCACGCGTCGAGCTGGAGCGCGACGGGGTGTCGTACACGGTGGACACGCTCGAGCGGCTCCGCTCGCAGGGCGAGCTCTTCCTCATCCTCGGAAGTGACGCGCTCGCGGATCTCGCGCGCTGGCGCGCGCCGGACCGGATCCGCGAGCTCGCGACCATCCTCGTCGCCGCGCGGCCCGGTGCCCCCGATGTGGATCCGTTGCATCGAGCACGTGCCTTCGACGCGCCGCGGCTCGACATCAGCTCCCGCGAGCTACGGGCGCGGGCCGCCCGCGGTATGTCGCTGCGCTACCTTGTTCCTGACGCAGTGTGGGAGCACATCAAAAAGCGCGGCCTCTATCAGTGACGGCATCCGCACCCGCTGGTCACCATCGGTGACGGCATCCGCACGCGCTGACCTTCCACCACGCGCGCTCGCCGACCTCGTCGTCGAAGCGGCGAGCGACAAGAAAGCCGAGGACATCCTCGTGCTCAACGTCTCCGAAGTGACGACGATCGCGGACCTGTTCGTCATTTGCAGCGCCCGCGGCGAGCGGCAGGCCCAATCGATCGCGGACGGCATCGTGGAGAAGGCGAAGGCCGCGGGGCAGCAGCCGTTCGGCGTCGAGGGCTACACCGGCGGCCGGTGGATCCTCATCGACCTCAGCGATGTCGTCGTCCACGTCTTCGTCCCGGAAGAGCGTGAGCTGTACCGCCTCGAGCGGCTCTGGGGCGACGCGCCGGTGGTGCTGAGCATCGCCTGAGTCCGCTCAGCGGCGCAGGTAATCGTCGGTCTTGTCGATCCAGTCTTGCCGTGGCGGGCTGAACACGTCGACATCGAGCGTGTCCTCGAGCGCCTCGGCTCGGTGCGGGACGTTCGACGGGATCGTGAGGATCTCGCCCGCACGCACGGTGACATCCTGCTCGCCGTTTTGGCCGAGCCACAGACGCAGCGCACCCTCCAGGATGTACGTGATCTGTTCGCTTTCATGCGTGTGCGTCTGGACGATCGCGCCTCGCTTCAGGAAGACTTGCGCGACCATCGCGCGCTCGCCGTGCACGAAGCGGCGCTCGATGTCCGCGGTCATGCGCTCCTTTGGAATGCGGTCCCAGCGGTGATGCGTTCCCAGCTTCACGGCGACCTCCCACGAACGCGGCAGACTCTACGCCCTCGTCCTTCTGGCTCCCGCTCCGCTACGATTGAGGTCGCTCCGTCGCTCGGGGCTGTAGCTCAGCTGGGAGAGCGCTTGAATCGCACTCAAGAGGTCAGGGGTTCGATCCCCCTCAGCTCCACCGAAGGCCCGCATTCATTGGAACTATCGCGACGACCCTTTGAAGCCGATCCCGAGAAATCACTTGACGACTAGTCAAATCGCCGCGCGCGCGTTCGATTCGCCACGCTGGTGGAGCGGGACTGACTAAGGCGTCTCCGCCGATATTCCGTGAAGCGTTTCGCTTTGGCGCAACGTAGCGATCACCACGGGCCGCCCCATCCACTCGCGAACCGTCGCGAGGGTTCGACCGCCAGTCGCGCGCCAATCGTGACCCGCCACCGCGCCTGCAGGGCAGTAGCCCCAGCCACCTTCGTATGCCATAACCGGGCGGGGGGCATCTTCCGGTACTTGATGCTCTTCACTCGCACAGAGGTGATCGATGACTGGGGTCACAGCGCAATTGAATCCGTTGTGCGCTCGCCCGGGCATCACTCCAACGGGGGAGACGGCGGCCACGACGAAGCGTGGCGCGGACATCCGTGACGCGTCCCCCGTTTGGGTGAGTAGCGACGCGCGGGCACGTGCGCACGTCGCGGTGCGGAGGTCGCGGAGTAGCAGTTGGCTCTCATCACGCATCTCCGCCCCCATGAACGTTGCTGCCCACTCGTGAGTCAGTTGAATGCCAGAAGCGGACCGTCCCAGAATTACCGTCGTCGTGGCAGAGGATCACCCCTCGCTGCGGGAGAACCTCCGCTACATCGTCAACGCGGAGCGCGACATGATCTGCGTCGGTGTCGCCAACACCGGCCGGGAGGCGATCAGGGTGACGGTCGAGAAGCGTCCCGATCTGCTTCTCCTCGACGCGGACCTGCGCGACCTTGACGGCATGGAGGTCGCTATCCGGCTCCGTCGCCTGGCCCCGGCGGTACGAACGATCCTGTACGGCGGCGAGCCAATGGCTCCCGGACATGGTCTGGGCGCTTTCGTCGCGAAAGGCGCGCCCATTGATGAGCTGCTCTCGACGGTTCGGCGGGCAGCATTTGCTGCGCTGACGCAGCCTCGCACGAAGTGAAAGCCGCCCCGATCGCTTCGCCGTAGGGGGTCAGAGCCCACCGCATCGACGAGCGCGAGCAGAAGATGCTCATTTGAGCCGTGTGAGAAAGGCGTTCGCCCGCACCAGCTGGCCGACGACACCGCGCACAACGGTTCGGTATTGACGCACGACCTTCGATGGTCAGCGCGATTTAGTGGCACACTCCGACGACGACACGAGTGAGGAGAGGGTCAGATGGTGAAGGCGATCATTACCTTCGACGCGAAGGATGTGCCTGGTCTGCAGTCGGCACTCGGCAAGGCCGGAGGCATGCTCCAAGGAGTTAAGGGGTTCCACGGCATGGAGCTGCGCCGCGGTGTCGAAACGCCGAATCGGCTGCTCCTGTTCGTGGACTGGGACGCGGTCGCCGATCACATGGCGTGGATGAGCGTGAACGAGAAGGCCTTCCTCGGCGCTGTGATGCCATTCCTGTCGGGGCCGCCAGACATCAAGCACTACCAGTAACCGATTGGCAGCGGCGTAGCCCCGACGCACGTCGCGAACGATTTCGGCGAAATGCGTTCGTCACCGACCCTCCCCGGGCGTTCGAGGGAATCGGCTTGTCGCGCCGGTCCTTCGTGAGTTAACCAACACGACGGACGGCAGCGTCGTGGTCTCGCTCGCCGTCACGTTTCCTCCTGGTCTTCAACAACGCGACTCTGCGTCTGAATCCTTCGAAG
>DASYUY010000102.1:0-23504 GCA_036000705.1 Candidatus Limnocylindria bacterium
GGTTGGCCTCAACACGATCGCGAGACAGATCGCGCAAAGCAAAGCGAGATAGAGCATCGCGGCGTGCGTGGCCACGGTCCGTCCTCCACAGCCCCGCGCCCATCACCCCGGATCGTCCCTTCTCGTCCGCTCGCTCTAACAGCGAGAAGACGAGGGATCGGAAGATAGTTAACCGGACGTAAAAGTCAAGCCCTATTTTCTTGACTTATGCACAAAAAGACTCGCGCACTCGGCGCCTTGGCTGTGCGCCGGCTCGATCAATCCATCACACGCTGCAGCCAACTCGAGCCCGAGCCACGGTCGGTGTACACGTCGCAGACCATGCCGTCGGCGGTGCGCAGCGTGAGGTAATCGCGCGCCGGTCCGCCCTTCCACCATTCCGCCTCCACCCGCCAGCGGCGCATCACTTCGACGACGGTGAATCGCCGACCCGCCACCTGCAGCAGCGTGAGCTCCCCTTCGTCCCACACGAGGCGTGCCGGTATCGGGTCGGCGAACAGACGCGTCACGAGATGACCTCCTTCCACTGGGCGGCGCGCTCGGGCAGGCGCGCATCCGCGTCCGCGACTCGCGCGCGCAGCACGCGACCGGCGCCGAGCTTCTCGCGCAGGTAGCGTGCGCTCGCGATCGCCTCCTCCCAGCGCGCGCCGTCCGCGGCGAAGAGACCGATCTGCCGCCCGCGTGCGGGTTCCGCTTCACGCACCTCGATCGCGCACCCGATAACGCGTCCGATGTGCGCGCGCTCCTCGAGCGCCCAGCGCAGCGATCGCAGCAGCGCCGCGCTCTCGCGCGTCGGCGGCAGGACGGAGCGCTCGAGACGCAGCGGCTCGTCGTCTTCGCGGTGAAGTTTCACCGCGAGGCGCAGCGCGGCGAGACCGTCGCCCGCGAGCGCGGCGGAGATCTCATCGAGCGCCGTGCGCAGCGCGAAGACGAGCTGCTCCTTCGACGCGAGCGGCTCCTCCCAGAGGCGTCGCGCGCAGATCCGCCTGGGCGGCGGGTCGGCGTGCACGCGCTCCTCATCCTCAGCGCGCGCGAGAGCGTGTGCGCGCGCGGCACCGCGGCCGAAACGGTCGAACACCGCGCCGCGCGGTAGCCCCGCGAAGTCACCGACTGTCCGCAGCCCGAGCAGACCGAGCTCGTCGCGCAGCTTCTCATCGATCGGCAGGACGTCGAGCGGGAGCGGCGTCAGGTACTCGCGCGCGTCGGTCACCAGACGCGTCTCACCGGCTCCGGTGCGCTCGGCCGCGACGCGCGCGGCGAAGGGCGTCAGCGCGACACCCACCGATGCGTGCGCACCGATGCGCGTCAGGCGCTCCGAGATCCGCCGCGCGATACGCGATGGCGCGCCGAGGACGCGCTCGGTGCCCGCGAGATCGCACGCGAACGTCCCGGTCGTGACGATGCCGACATGTGGCAGCAGCGCGCGCAGCGTGATGAGAGCGCGCGCGTGCAGCGTCTCGGTCGCCTCGCGCACGACGACCGCGGCGATCAACTCGCCAGCTCCGCGAGCTCGGCGCGCGTGCCGAGATCGCTCGCGTCCGCGCCGAGCGCGGTGATGGCGAACAGCGCGCGCTCGCGCGACGCCGGCGCGCCCGCCGCGAACGACCATCCGACGGTGCGACCGAACCGCTCGCGCCAGTCGAGCGGTTCGACGCGCACCATCGGGAGCGCCGTCCGTCGACCGCGCTCTTCCGCCACTACGAGCAGCGCCGCGGGCGAACCGCGTACCACCGGCAGCAGCGGGGCGAGATCGTCCATGTCGCAGCGCGACGCGAACGATGGCCCGACATCCACGACCGCGAGGCGAAAACCCTCGCTGCGCAGCGCGGCCGCGCCAGCGAGGAGCACCTCACCAGCGTCACGCACGCGCACGACGACGACTCGGTCGAGATCCACGCCCGCGCGCACCGCCGCGAGCGGATCGAACGAGGCGGACGGATCGATCCACGCGACCATGCCGCCCTCGCGCTGCGCCGCGGCCGCGACGTGGAGCGCGAGCGCGAGCTTGCCCGCGGTGAGCGGTCCGATGAAGGCGAGCGGCTCCCCCGCCCGGATGCCGCCGCCGGTGACGCGGTCGAGCGACGTCCCGCATGCGATGCGGCGCTCGCCGTCCTGGCGCTCGGCGACATCGCCGCGCACGACAGCGCGCGTGCCGTATCTCGTCTCGATGTGCGCGATAGCAGTGGCCAGTCCAGTGGCTCCCACGGCGGCTCCCCTTTGGCGTCCCACCCACGTCCGGAGCCTGGCCTCACCAGACGTGTTTAGAACGTATGTTCTAGAACATAGAGAGCCACGGGGCATGCGTCAAGAGGACTGAAATCAGGCCGAAAAACCGGCCGCACCCTCTCGAAATCCTGTGCATGCAGATCGTATGTTAACATTCAAATCCGATGGCGAAGCTCGTTCAGATCCGCGATGTTCCCGAGCCGGTGCATCGCACGCTCAAGGCGCGCGCCGCTCAGTCAGGGACATCGCTCTCCGAGTATCTACGCGCGGAGCTTGCACGGGTCGCCGCGCTTCCCACTCCTGATGAGGTGCGCACTCGACTGCGCGAGCGAAAACCGGTCACGACGCGCGAACGTCCCGAGGCCGTCATTCGCCGCCTCCGCGAGGGTGGCCGCTGACGGTCATCGACGCCTCAGCGGTCGTGCGTCTCCTGCTGCGTCTTCCACTGGCCGAGGCCGCGGAGGAGCATGTCTTCGACGCGAAGCAGCGATCGGCAGCCCCGGATCTGCTGAACGCCGAGGTGCTGCATGCGCTCCGGCGCTTCGAGCGACGCGGCGAGCTGGACGTGGAGCGCTCCGCCGCGGCGATACAAGATCTTTCCGTCCTCCCCATCGCCCGCTACCCCACGATCGCGCTCCTCGAGCGCGCCTGGGTGCTTCGTCACAATTTCACCGCCTGTGACGCGCTCTACGTGGCGCTTGCCGAGGCGCTCGATACCTCGCTCGTCACGTCCGATGAGCATCTGGCCAGCGCGGCCCGCACTCATGCGAGCGTTCCCGTCGTCCTGCTCGCCTAGCAGCTGACCGGCGTATGGCGGCGGGTCTAACCAGACTGCGCGACGACGCGTGGATGTGCGCTCGCGACCGCATCGCGCAGCGCGCCCGCGCGCAAGAGCGCGAACGTCGACACGAACACGACGACGAGGCCGCCGGCGAGGAACGCGGTGTTGATCCCCGCGACCGTGCCCAGCGATCCAAGCAGCATCTGGCCAAGCGGCATGAAGCCCATGAAGACCATGGTGTGCACGCTCATCGCGCGGCCGCGGAGATGATCGGGAGTGCGGGTCTGCATCAGGGTGTTCGCCATCCCGAGGAACACCATCACCGCGAAGCTCGTCAGCCCGATGAACACCATCGCCCCGATCACGGTGCGCTGCTCCGCGAACACCGCGAGCAGCAGACCGTGTCCGAGCGCGCTGCCGACGAGGAGCGCTCCGCGGCGCTTCCAGCCGCCTAGCGACGCGGTCACGAGCGCCCCGGCGAGCGCCCCCACCCCGGACGCTGCGAGCAGCCATGAGAGCTCGAGCGCGCCGACGCCAAGGAACTGCGCTTCCGCCGGCAGCAGTTGGATATACGGACGCGTGAACAATGCCGTCGTGACCGTGAGGAGCACGACCCAACGCAGGACTGGGTCCCGGCGTATGTACGCCAGTCCCTCGCGGATGGACTCGAGCATCGAGAGGCGACGGCGTGTCTCGCTGGGCTGCGGTGAGATCACCAGGAGCGCCGCGACGACGGCGAGGTACGAGATCGCGTTGATGAGCATGAGCCCGCCGACGCCGAACGGGATGATGAGCACGCCACCGACGAGCGGTCCGATGAGCGTCGCGCCATTGAAGGCCGCGGAGTTGAGGCCGATCGCGCTCATGAGCTCCTTGTCGGTCACGAGACGCGGCACCATCGCCTGACGCGTCGGCGCGTCGAACGAGAAGATGATCGAGTTCAGCGCGCTGATAAGGACGACCTCGACGATGTTGATGTGCTCGGCGATCGTGAGGACCGCGAGCACGAACGCCACGATGGCGGCCGATGTCTGCGTGACGATCAGGAGGCGGCGGCGGTCGGCGCGATCGGCGACGGCACCGCCGAAGAGACCGAAAGCGAGACCGGGGATCGCGCGGGCGAGGCCGACGAGGCCGAGGTAGAACGGCGCCAGCTGCGGAACGCCGTCGCGGATCGCGAGCTGCACCACCAGCCAGCCGAGGCCGTAGATCTGCATCCACGACCCGATGTTCGAGACGACGAGACCGAACCAGAAGAGGCGGAAGTCGCGGAACTCGAGCGCGGCGAGGGTCGAGGTGCGCCCCGGTTCGGCGGCGCTGGCCTCATCAAGTCCGCCCTCGGTCTCGAGGGCCGGCGCGAGCCGCTCCTTCGACGTCATCGTGTCGTACCAGTGTGCGCGCGGCGCTCACCGAACGCTGGTACTTCGGTCACAGGATCCGCTCGCCGCCGAGCAACACCGCGCGAGGAGCGCGCTGGAAGACGCCGATCGACCGCGCTGGGAACCCTGGCCGTTTGCAGGGCGAGCGCGGCGCTCGACGACCGGCCGCATGCGCTCGGACGCGAGCGCGCGTGCAGCGTGAAGGTCGGGACCAGCGAGCATCATGGCGCGTCCGAGCAGAGCAAGACCGCAGGCAGCGACGATCTGCCCGTGAGTCGGATGTGCGTCGTTCTGAAGGAGGACTGGCAGCGGCCCAACGTCCTCGCAACGGTGCGGGGCGGGGCTATACGGTGGGTCCAACGTCAGGAGCGTGCCTTCGGCGCTGCGGCGTGGAGCGTGACGCAGCACCGACCAGGTTGCGGATCAAGCGTCGCGCTTACGCCGTCCGCAGCCGCTCCATCGACGATGCCCTCCATGAACGCGAGGTTCATGCCGCAGACAAGGTCGGGGTGGCTCAGAGCGACTTCGTGGAAGGGGCAGTTGCGCATGCGCACCACGCCGCGCGGGCCTTCGGCGGGCTCAAAGCCCTGCGCGTCCAGCAGCTGCGTCACCCTGCGAAGCGGACTGGCCCGACCCGTTCGCGGGCGTGCGGCGGCGCCGAGCGACGCGCCAGCGTAGCGTGCGGCGGCAGCCACGCTGGCGGAGGGGCGCTTCGCCTGGGGGTGCTCGAGGGCCTGGGCTAGCACCTCGGCTACGAGCTCGTACCGTCGCGCCGGCAGCGTGACCTGGAGCTGCTGCCCACTTCGCCGGTACACCTTCGACGGACGACCGGCTCCCGGACCCGTCCGACCGCCCAAGCGTCGATAGCTCGCCTCCAGCAGTCCGCCCTCGACGAGCTTATCGAGGTGGAACGCCGCGTTCTCGCGGGTCGCGCCCGTCGCCTCCGCCGCCGCATCGCGGCTGACGGGGTCGGCCTGGCGTGCGACGTACAGGTACAGCGAACGGCGCACGGGGTCCTCGAGGAGCGCGATACCCGCGATCTGCTTCGTGACTGCGTCGTCCATGCCCAGATTCTATCGCGGGCCGTTGCTAGCGAAAGACTTGACAACGGCGGCGTGCCGGTCTAAAAGGAATAGGCACTAGTGATAGATGGCACGCCGGCAAAAAAAAGCAAAAAAAAGAAAGAGTTGAGTGATGAAGTCGTTCTTCAGCGCAGGCGTTCTCGTCGTCGCACTTGCGACCGCGGGACTCCTGACATCCACGACCAGCACGCCCGACACAGCCGCGGCAGCGTCCGCATCGCATCACCAGAGCACTGCGGCGGTCTCCGACAGCAGCAACACCGCCCAGCAGTACGCCTTCCGGGCGGCGATGCGCGAGCTCTGGGAGGACCACGTGGTCTGGACGCGCCAGGTCATCGTGGCGATCATCGCCGCCACCCCTGACACCGATGCCGCCCTCGCACGACTCCTACGCAACCAAGCCGACATCGGTAACGCGATCAAGCCGTTCTACGGCGACGCCGCCGGCGAGCAGCTGACGACCCTGCTCCGTGAGCACATCGTCATCGCGGGCACGCTCCTGACGACCGCCAAGAGCGGTGACGCAGACGCCTTCGCAGCGGCGAAGATTGACTGGTACCGCAACGGCGACGACATCGCGCACTTCCTCGCTGCGGCGAACCCCCACTGGCCGCTCGCCGACATGCAGGCGGCGATGACCAAACACCTCGACACGACGCTGGCCGAGGCCGTCGCACGGCTCACCGGCGACTGGAACGCGGACGTGGCCGCGTACGACGCGGTCCACCAGCACATCCTGCACATGGCCGACACGCTGAGCGACGGCATCATCGCGCAGTTCCCGGCGGCCTTCGCGAAAGCCAGGTAGCGCCACGGAAGTTGGCGAGCCCGCCGCCGGAGGCGGGCTCGCCGTCAGGATGTCAATCCTCTCCGCGACCACGCCTCTGACACTCCTATCCGGCGCAAAGCGCCTTGCGGGGAGGAACGACACCTGTGTCACCGAGCGCAGCTCCGACGACTGGGACCCGGCCCCCGCGGCGTCACGACCGTTGCCTCCAGCGCCGTGCCGTTCGTCCGTTCAGCTCAGGACCTTTAGCACCTGCGGTCTGCCAGGCCCGCCCCGCATCTTTGTGTCAGGCGGACGACTTTTCGTGGCGACCTTCTGGAGGAAGGCAATGAGCGTGCAAGCGAGTGAACAGCGTTCTGAGGCGGTCGCCAGCGGTGCGATGGGCGCCGTCCTCGGCGCGGTCGGTGTGGCCATGGCCGCCGCTCTTGTCGTCGGCGTCGTCGGCGCGACCGGGAACATCCGCTCGGTCAC
The DNA here is from genome assembly GCA_036000705.1 of Candidatus Limnocylindria bacterium. Lineage (GTDB taxonomy): Bacteria > Chloroflexota > Limnocylindria > P2-11E > P2-11E > CF-39. Next base: position 6,727 of record DASYUY010000102.1, read on the forward strand.
CGTCGCTCCCCCGGCCGCGGCGACGAGCATGCCAGCCGATATGGTCATGCCCTCGGTCCCCGCCGGGAACACGGCACGCGCATCGTTGGCGCCGGCGAAAACGGCCACAGTGAAGACGATCGCGCGGCCGGCAACGGCCGTCGCGGCGCCCGTCAATCGCGCCGCGCCGGCGACGGTGCGCGTCGACCTCGAGACCCAGGAAGTGGTCGCCGAGATCGAGAAGGGTGAGACGTTCACGTACTGGACGTTCAACGGCAGCGTTCCCGGGCCGATGGTCCGCGTGCGCCTCGGCGACACCGTCGAGCTGCATCTCAAGAACTCCGCGAGCAGCGCCCTGCCGCACTCGATCGACCTTCACGCCGTGACCGGACCGGGTGGCGGCGCGACCGCGACCCAGACGAGTCCCGGCAAGGAGTCGGTCGTCACGTTCAAAGCGCTCAACCCGGGTCTGTACGTCTACCACTGCGCGACCGCGCCGATCCCAATGCACATCGCCAATGGCATGTACGGACTGATCCTGGTCGAGCCCGAAGGCGGGCTGCCGCCGGTCGACCGCGAGTTCTACGTGATGCAGGGCGAGCTCTACACCAACGGGGTCCTTGGAATCCAGGGGCACCACGACGTGGACATGGTCAAGATGGGCGACGAGGAGCCCGACTACGTCGTCTTCAACGGCAAGGTCGGCTCACTCACCGGCGACAACGCGCTGACCGCAAAGGTCGGCGAAACGGTGCGCATCTACTTCGGTGTCGGCGGGTTCCTGCCGTCCTCGCTCCACCTCATCGGCGAGATCTTCGACCGCGTCTATCCCGAAGGCGCGATGGGGAGCGCCGTGAACACGAACGTCCAGACCACGCTGGTGCCGGCGGGCGGTGCGACCATCGTCGAGTTCAAGGTCCAGGTGCCAGGCTCGTACACGCTCGTGGACCACTCGCTCGGTCGTGCACTCGCGAAGGGCACCGCCGCGCAGCTGAACGTGACCGGTGACCACGATACGTCGATCTACAGCGGGCCGCTCGGAGGCGGTGGTCATTAGGACCGCCTCCTCGGTGCCGACGGTCGTCATCTTCACCGCCAGCGCGCTCGCGATCGCGCTCACGGCTGGCTTCGGACTTGGCGTATGGCTCCTCCTCGCGCGCACCGCGGGCCTCACGACCTTCGGCGTGCCCTGGGTCGTGCTGGTCCAGCTCCACGGCACCATCCAGCTGTTCGGGTTCGCGGCGATGTTCGTGATGGGCGTCGCCCTGCACGTGCTGCCGCGCTTTCGCGGCGCCGCGGCGCCGCCGCGGATCGTGAGCGTCATCGCCTTCTGCGGCACGGTGGGCGCGATCGTTCTGCGCGCGGTCGCGCAGCCGTTCCTGGACCTGCCCGCGCGCGATCTGCTTCTCGGCCTTTCATCGATCCTCCTCGTCGCAGCGACGAGCGCGTTCGCGATCGGTGCGCTGGGGGCGCTTCTCGGAGGCATGAATCCGCACCGCTCGGACGAGCTCGTGATGGCCACGGGCGTCCTCGCCGCACCGCTCGCGGCGGCACTCCTCGCGCTCGGCTTGCCGCTCGGCGGCGCCCCGCTCCTCGTCGATCCCGCGGCGCAGGACCGCGCCGTCTGGGCGATGCTCCTCGGCAGCCTGGCGACGATGATCTTCGGGGTCTGGGCGCGCCTCGCGCCGGGATTCGTCGCGGCTCCGCCCGCTCGTCCGCGCCGCTTGTTGCCGGCCGCCGCACTGTGGATCGTCGGCGTCGCAGGAGTGGTCGCGGATGTTCCGCTCGCCGCGCTGGCACTCGTGGCGGCCCTCTGCGCTCTGATCTGGGCGCTCGGCGTCTTCGGGCGTTCCATCGCGCGGCAGCGCTTGCCCGATCACGCACGGGCGACACGGCTCGCGGTGCGGTCGGCGTTCGTCTGGGCGCTGGTGGGTGCGGCGCTGCTCGCGCTGTATCACGGGCATGCTGTGTTCACCAACTCGGTCGCGTCCTACCTGGAGGTGTCCGCGGCGCGCCACGCGTTCGCGATCGGGTTCGTGACGATCATGATCTACGGCGTCGCAGCGCGAGCGCTTCCGTCCTTCGCCGATCGTCGGCTTTGGAGTCCACGTCTGCAGCTGCTGACGATCGCGCTCGCGAACGCAGGTGTCGCGCTCCGTGTTGCGCCTCAGGCCATCGGCGTGCAGGGCGCAATCGTGAATGGGCTCGAGGGTCTCTCCGGTGTCATCGCCTATCTCGCGCTCGCTTGCTTCACCGTGAACATCTTGCGGACGGTGCGCAGCCCCGCCGTGCGTCAACCGGCGCGCGGTGCGCCGGTGCCGATCGTTGTTCGATTCGAGCAGCCAGCCGGGCCTCGGTGAGTACCGCCGATTCTCCGAACGTTAGCTCCGCGTCGTGGTTGCCGACCTCGGGGGCGCGGGCTTCGGCTCGGCCGGCGGCGCTCACGCGAAGGATGGCGAGAGTGCATGGGAGTCGAACCCACCACGGAACGCAAGCGCCCCGTCAGCGGTTTTGAAGACCGAGGACATCACCGGATGCCTCGCACTCTCGTATGCGTTTCGAAGCAGGACGCGGAGCGAGTGTACGTAAGACTTCGCCACGGGTCGCCGCCTCGTTGGTACAAAGAGCTGGTGAGACCGATCGGGCGCGGCAATGCTCGCCAGTCCTAGCGGCCGTCCGGGTCCAGAGCGCGAGCGCTCGGGCTGGCGTCGCATGGTCGCACTGTTTTCGCTCGCTGGTCTCTGCGAGGTGTGCGCGTACGGCCAGGTGACGGCGTTCACGCCGCTCCATCTGCCGGAGATCGGCATCGAGCCGACCGAGGTCGCCTTCTGGGTCGGCGCCATCACCTCCGCGTCGAGCGTGGTGGGCCTGCCGTTCCTTCCGTTCTGGGGCGCGCTCGCTGATCGTTTCGGAAGGAAGCCGCTGATCATCCGGTCATTCGTCGCCGCTTTCGTTGCGCTCGCCCTGACGGCGATCGCCCCCAATGTCTGGGTCTTCGCCGTGGCACGCGGAATCCAATCGCTCGGCCTGGGGAACACCGGCCTCATGCTCGCGACGCTCGCCGAAAACGCACCGCGCGAGCGGGTGGGCTTGGCCTTCGGCCTGGTGAACGGAGCCAATCCGGTGGGAGCCTTCCTGGGGCCGCTGGTCGGCGGGCCGATCGTCGACCAGGTCGGCTTCGGTGCGCTGCTGGCGAGCGACGCGCTGGTGATGGCGCTCGTCGTCGCATTGCTCGTCTTCGGCTATCGCGACGGGTTCGCGCCCGGGAAGACGACGCGATCTCTGACGGCCATGGCGCGCGACGGTGTGGTGCTGATCGTTCGCTCGCGCCGTCTGCGCGTTCTCTTTCCGGCGTACTTCGTGTTGTTCTCCGGTTGGATGCTGGCGTACATCTACGTGCCACTGATCGTGGCCCGTCTCTACAGCGGGACCGATCCAGCCACCGTGGTCGGCGTGGTTTTTGGCGCGGGAGGAGTGACCGCACTCGTGGCGACTCCGGGGATCGGCGCTCTCGCGGACCGATTCGGCCACTGGCGAACGCTGCTCTCCGGCGCGGTGGTGATGTGTGGGCTCTGGCTGCTTCCCTACTTCGCTCGTGATCTGTTCACGTTCACGCTGCTCTGGGCACTCATCAATGGCATCGTGTCCGGCGTGTTCAGCGTCTCCTTCAACGTGCTCGCCGCCTCGGCGACCGACGCCGAGCGTGGCCGCGTCATGACGTTCGGGTATCTCCCCGCCAACATGGGCTTCGTCCTCGGTCCGGCCATCGGCAGCGTCGTCGCGTCCGTCGATGTGTTCCTGGTGTTTCCGACCGCGACGGCGTTAACAGGACTGGGTCTCGCCGCGATCGTGTACGCGCAGCGCCAGCCCGTTGCCGGCTGACCGCTACCTCGGGCCGGCTCCCGAGCGCTCGACAGGCAAGCCGGCGGCGGCCCACGCGACGAAACCGCCGATGACGTCGGTGGTCTTGGTGAAGCCGAGCTCGTGAAGGCGCGCGGCGGCGAGGCTCGAGGAGTACCCCTCGTGGCAGATGAGGATGAGGTCGTCCTCATGTCCGGCAAGTTCGGCGCTTTGGTGGCCGGATGACGGATCGACGCGCCATTCAAGCACGCTGAGCGGAACATGAACAGAGCCAGGGATCGAGCCGTCTCGGGAGCGCTGCTCGCCATCGCGGGTGTCGACGAGGATCGACCCATCGTGCATCGCGGCCGCGGCTTCGTGAGGCGTCAATCGACGCAGCCGAGCCCGCGCCTGCGCGAGGACCTCATCGATCTGGCGGCGTGTGATCCAGCCATGCTGCCACACCGGCCCGTACTTTCGTCCCCCCTCCGGTCGCGCGCGTCGGTGTCACGGCGGTAACCGTCGTCCGTTAGGCCCACCGTGGGCATCGAATGGCGCGGCCCCGTCCCACAGAGCAATTACACGGTGGGCCGTGACGGAAACGCGGTCGACCTCATCGTCGACCACTGGACGGTCGTGATGTTCGAGGGCGCGATACGCCGGTTCAAAGACCCGTCGAGCATCCTCTCCGCGCACTACGTCATCGGGCAGGACGGGCGCATCGCACAGCTCGTGAGCGAGGACGACACCGCGTACCACGCCGGGATGTACGCGGTGAATCTGCGCTCGATCGGCATCGAGCACGAAGCCGGACCAGCGATGCCGCCGTCCGACGCGCTGTACGCCGCGTCGGCGCTGCTGCATCGCGGGATTGCGAGCCGCCACGGCCTCGCACTCGAGGCCGGAACCACGGTACTCCCGCACCACGCCATCGTGCCGACGGAATGCCCGGGGACCCTCGATCTCGATCGCATCGTTCGCGACGCTTTGGAGGAGGACGACATGTTCACCGAGGACGACCGCCGGATGTTGCAGCGCGTGTACGACCACCTCGAGGCGTACGAGCCGCTGGTATGGACGACACGACTACAGCGGTGGCTCGCGAGAGCGATCCGCAGTGTGTTCCCGAACGCCGACGTCAGCGGACCCGACGTCGAGAGCGGTCAGCCGTTCAAAGGCTGAACGTGAAGGCGCCGCGCGTCTCGCGCCCGAAGATCCCGGCGGGCTACGGCGTGTCCGGGGAGATGCAGGGCGCGCTGCGTTGGATCAGCGTGCGACGCGTGCTCGAGGGATCGCTGCGGTACTGGATCGCGACGTCGAGCAACGATGACGGCCCGCACATCGTCCAGCAGTGGGCGGGGTGGGTCGACGACACGCTCTACTTCAGTGGCAGCGACCGGACGAAGTGGTCGCGTCACCTGATGAACGACCCGCGTGCCGCGGTGAGCATCGAGCGCACCGGCTACTCGATCATGGTCGAGGGTCGCGCGGAATGTCTTTCGACCGTGACACCCGAGCTCGCTGCCGCGCTGATGGCGACGTTCAACAAGAAGTACGGGTACAAGACCACGCCCGAGGACTGGACCAAAGGGGGCCTCTGGGCGATCCACGCGCATAAGGTCTTCGCCTGGAAGTTTGCGAAGATGGGCACGACCGCGACACGGTTTCTGTTCGATCAGCCTGGGGCGACCGCCGGAAGCCCAAGCAATCGCGCACCCTCCGCCATCCGCGTGTCATAGGTCACGACTGCCTCGAGATCGTCCCCAAGCGCAAGCGCTGTGGCGAGGTGGATCGCGTCTAGTGTTCGCACGATCCGAGGCTCCAGGGTGCCCGCAGCGTCGAGAATGCCGTCGGTCAGAGCCACAAGGTCGATCCGCTTGAGCGCTGACCGGGTTTGGGCAAGGGCATCGGGACCACCATGGCGGACCGCACGAAGCGCCTCGGCGCGGAGCATCGCCGAAGAAACGTGGCGCGTGCGCCGTTGTGCGAGGTACGAGCGGAGGGCGCGCGATTCTGGCTCGGACACGATGAGCTTTACGAACGCGGAGCTGTCGAGATAGAGCGCCACTACGTACCGCGGCCCTCGTTGACCAGATCGCTCGGCCGCCGCTTTCCCGCTGGCATGCGCACGGCATCTAGGCGCAGCAGATCGCCCTCACCGCGCCGAATCAGCCCGCGCCGCTCCAACTCGGCCAGGCCCACGGGCCCCGGAGCGGAGAGGATAGCCGCCGGTCGACCACGGTCGGTGACCACGAACGTTTCGCCCGCGGCGACGCGACGCAGAAGCTCACTCGCCTTCTGCCGCAGCTCACGGACGCCGACCCGCTCCATGTGCTACATCGTAGCACATAAAAAGGGCCGGGCCTCACGCGCGTCGAAAACGCACCTGCCACGGGCCGCGCGCCTGCACCGTCGCGCCGACCAACGTCACTTTCCCAGGTGGATCGGCGCCCTCGTAATGCACCTCGATCAGCTCGAGTGGCTCCGGCGAGGGACCGTGCATGCCGTGCCCGCCGAAGCTGAAGCCACCGGACTTTCCATCCGCCAGGATCTGCCATGGCTTCAGCACGCGTGCGTCGCGAGCCGCGCGCAGGTCGAGGGCGAGCGCGACCGCCTGACCCCGATGCGGTCCGCGCGCGATCTCGATGGGGCGGGACGCCAGCACGCGTATCGGATGGCTACCAAGGAGCGCGTCGATCGGAGCCGCAACGGGCAGATCGATGTCCAACCGCGGATCAAGATCGTCGAAGCAGACGCTCGGCACCTCGAGCACGAGCTCGTGTGCGTCCTCGCCCAGCGCATCGAAGATGCCGACATCCGCGATCCCAGTTGGGTCGGGGAACTGGTCGCGCGCATCCTGACGGAAGTGCTCGGGATACGCGCGGCCGGTCTGATCACGCAGCGTCAGCGCCGTTGTCGCGTCGCGCATCCCGCTCAGACCGCCGAGCCCAGTGACACGCACGTTCGGCCGCTCGGCGAGGACCATGAGGTCGAGGACGGTCATCTCGCGGTTCGCCACCATCCCACGAACGGTGACCGTGATCCCGTGCCGCGTGTCACTCGCGTCGATCCGCGCATAGCGCTCGGCCGCGTCGGACGGGAACGGGACAAGCTCGAGCGGCACCGACCAGTCGCCGATGGATTTTCCGGAGACCCTGAGCTCGACGCGACGAGTCCCCGAAGGCAGCGGCACCATCGTGAACTCGCGCACGAGCTTCCCCGGGCGCACCGATAGCTGCATCCCGCCGCCGATGCCGTAGTCGGCCGCGCCGTCGTTGAGCACGACCGTGTCCATCGAACCGGGTGGCGCGGGACTCGCCTCACCGGGCAGGTAGGTGACGTCGTAAATGAGATCGGTCGCCTCAGGCGTCGCGATGAGCTGCTGCACCACGAGTGTTCGCCCGTCGCGCTCCACCGAGACCGGTGCGGCCAACCGCACGCCGGCGCCGCGGAATCCGATGCCGGGCAGGAAGGTCATCATGCCCGATCCTCGATCTCCCAGGCGTGGTCGAGCACGTGCCACGCAGCGCGGCGAACGAAGTAGCGCGGCGTCCACAGCGACCGCGCGGCGCTCGGCTGCGCGACCGGACGGCCTCGCGCGCGCGCACGAAGAGCGGCCACGATCGCCGCACGCTGCTCCTCCGAGCGAAGGGCACGACCACCCGCGGGCTTCGGCGGCCGCGCGCCGAGCTTGACCAGGTACATCTTCTCCGCCTCGGAGACGTGTTCGACGATCTTGTCGAGGTCGCGTCCTCCGCCGCGCGGCCCTTTCCGAAGCTCACGCCCCCTCGCGGCGTTCGCCGCGCGGTCGAACGCTGCCCAAGCTGCCTGAACAAGACGCGCAAGCCGCTCGAGCTCCGCGTCCGCGATGGGCGCGCCGTCCGTGGGCAAACCCAGCGCCGGCACACCGAAGTCGGTCGTCGCGTTTCCCGTCAGACGCTTGACGATCGTGAGCTCAGATGCGTCCTTCGGCGGCTTGAACGTGCCCACCGCGGGATCGACGACCGTCCGATACCGATCGGCATACGCGGCGAGCGCGGCCACGGCGTCCTTCTCGGTACGCGCGCTGCGGCACCAACCGGGCCATTCCGCCGCACCCGCGACGGCGCGCTTGGCGCCGATCTCGAGATAGATCGGCACGCCGGTCACGCGGTCAGGCCTGCTCCGCACGAAGCTTCACGCTAACGCGGATGTCGTCCTGCACGCTCAGCACGAGCGCGACGGAGGGGCGCTCCATACCGAAGTCCGCGAAATGGACCGTCGTCGTGGCCGTCGCCTTCAGCTCGCGGCCGGCGCGCGTCGCGGTCACGGCCCAGGCGACATCGTGTTCCACCCCGTGGACCAGCACGGTGCTGATGAGCGTGAACTGGAATTCGCCGGACCGCGGCACCGGGATGGCAAGCCCGGCGGTGCGCAGCACCTTGAGCTCGGCGCTCGGAAAACGGTGGGTCTCAAGCGTGTTCTGCTTGATGAAGTTGTCGCGCCGCGCCTCGTCGCTCTCGAGGCTGTCGAGGTCGACCGTCAGCAGCGAGCTCGCGGTGATGCGGCCGTCGGGGCTGAGACCGATCTCGCCGCTGATCTTCTTCGTCGAGAGGATGGCGTCAGACATCGACGGCAGCGCCGCGAGCTGCTCCCGTACCCGGATCTCGACGCTCGAGTTTGCCGGGTCGACGATGAACCGCACGATCGCCGACGCGCTCGCGACCGGTATGCCGGTCGAGGAGACCTGCGAGGTGACCGGACGCGAGCACGAGACCAGCACGAGCAGCGCGACGAGCGCGACCGCGCGCGCGGTCACGGCGCGTGCCACTCACCCGCGAGCGCGGCCGAGTAGAAACGCAGGTCGTTCGGGATCTGCGCGGTCCAGTACTCCGCCGTGTGCTCGCCCGGCGGGGTCCGCCACTCGTGCGGCACGCCTTCACGCACCAGCTGGTCGTGGAACGCCTTCGCGGCCGGCAGCCAGCTGTCCTGCGCGCCCACGTCGATCGAGATCAGCAGCTCTCGTGCGATCGACGGGTGCGCCGCGGCCAGCATCACCGGATCGCGCAGACGCGACTCGCTCGGTCCGCCGAAGTAGTCCGGAAGCGCGTTCGCCGGTCGCAGGACGAGGCTGTGGGCGCCCACGACGCGGTAGACGTCAGGGAAATTCAGCGCCAGCTGCAGCGCGCCGTGCGCGCCCATCGACAGACCGCCGACGGCGCGGCGCTCGCGCTGACGGAGGGTGCGGTAGCGCCCGTCGATCTCGCTCACGACGTCGCGCGCGGTGTAGGTGCCCCACTTCGGTCCGTTCACGTGATCGACCCAGTACGAGTCGTCGCCCTGCGGGAGCACGATGATCATCGGCCGCACCTCGCGGGTCTTCATCAGGGCGTCGGCCTGCGTGAAGAGACCGAGGTCACGCCATTCGGTGTTGGTGCCGCTCATGCCGTGCAGCATGTACAGCACGGGATAGCTCGCGCCGGCGCTCGCGTCATAGCCCGGCGGGAGGAACACGAAGTACGGCATCGCGCGTCCGAGCGTCGGGCTCGCGAAGGTCCGGTCCTCGACGCGCGAGGCCGAGCCGCTCACATCCGGCGCCTCGCTCACGGTGGCGAGCGGCAAGGCCGTCGCCGGGACGGGCGTCGAGGTCGCGGTGGGTCCCGGTCGCGCCTCGGGTGACGCGCACCCGATGATCAGCGCGACGGTGGACAGGAGCAGTGTTCGCCGTTTCATGTGGCCTCGGCCGCCTGCCTCCGCACGCCCAGGAAACGCGCGAGTGGATGCGCGAGTGACGCGCGCGTCGCCAGGTGCTCGATCTCCGCCAGCCAGGGCAGCAGCGGCAGCGCCGCCCAGATCAGCACGATGCCGACGACCTGGATGAGGGTGTGCTCGCCGCCGGAGGCCAGCGGGTCGCCGATCCACGAGTGCGCGGCGGCGATGATGAAGAGATGGAGCGCGTATGCGCCGAGCGCACGCTGACCGAGCGGCAGCAGCAGCCATCCGAGCGCGCGGCGTATCGGCGCCCAGAAGATCGTCACGAGAGTGAAGATCGTCGTCGCGACGCCGAGGAGCGCGACGATGCGGCCCGGCCGGAGGTCGTTCTTGCCGAACACGAGATCTGACGAGAGGAGCCAGCCGATCGCCGACGGGTCGCTCGCGTTGGGGTCGCCGAGCTCCATCTGGAACAGAGCGATGAGCGTGACCGCGAGCGTGAACCCGACCGCGACGACCGTGACGCGGACGCGCGGCGTCAGGAAACGCTGGATACGCTCGCGGTGGTATCCGAGGACGACGCCGGTCGCGAAGAGCACCTGCCACGCCGCGAACGGGAAGCCACCGTCGACGACGGCCCAGGGGAACTGCACTTCCTCCGGCGAGACCTGCCAGAGCAGCCACAGGGCCCAGGCGCCGACGATCACGAGCTTGGTGCGCCCGGTCGCGAGGAAGTACAAGAGCGGCGGCGACGCGAAGACGAGAAGCGTGTAGAGCAACAGCACGTCGACCAGCTGATACGAGCGGTGCATGGTCCCCACCCCGAGCGCGAATTCGATGGGGCCGGCCGGCTGCGCGTACTGCGACCACGGCGTGTTGAGCAACATCGAGATGATCGAGAACACGATCGTGAGGCTCACCGTCAGCAAGTAGAGGAAGCCCGCGCGTCGCATGACGCGGCGCAGCATCGAGGTGAGGCCCTCGCGATCGATGACACCGCGGTAGACGATCCCCATCGTGATGCCCGAGATGAGGACGAAACCCTCGGCTGCCGAGGTGAAGAAGCGGTTGCCCGAGGTGATGACGTAGAGCCACGAGGACTCGCCGCCGATGTGATCCGCGACCATCACCACGACACAGAATCCACGGAGGAGGTCGAGACGGAGATCGCGCTTCGTCGCGGCCTCCGGCGACGAGGTATAGCTGAGCCGTCGGAGCCGGCCGCGCAAGCGCGCGAAGATTCCGGCCCGTGTGCGGCGAGCCATCCTGAGAGTATGGCCGCCGACTCTAAGAATTCGCGAAGAAGCTCAGTGCTTCTGCGCGGCCATCCAGGCATCGACCTTCGCGCGGTAGTGGTGCGGAGCCTTAGCGAAGGTCTTCATGCAGCCGGGACCGCAGAACGCGTATTCCCGGTCGTCCATCTCGAGTGTGAGCCCGTGATCGCGGGAGTCCGCGAGGTCGACGATCATCCCGCACACCGGGTCGAGGATCTTCTGGCCTGGAAGGCCCGAGGTGTCGCGCACGCGCTAGCGGATCTTCTCAACGCCCACGCCGGCGTTCGGCGTGCTGCTGGTCGGGGATCCACCGGCCGGCGGCATCGTCGGCGTGGCAGCCGCGCTAGGCGCGGCCGTCGTTAAATGCGGCGTCAGCTTCTGCATCAGCTGCGGCTTGGGGTGGTAACCGACGATGCGGTCAGCCTCCCGGCCGTTCTTGAACACGATCATCGTCGGGATCGCGCGGACCCCGAAGCGGCCGGCCGTGATCGGGTTGGCGTCGACGTCGAGCTTCGCGACGCGGATCTTGTCGCCCTGCTCGCTCGCGACCTCCTCCAGGACCGGCGCGACCATCCGGCACGGACCGCACCACGTCGCCCAGAAATCGACGAGCACCGGGGTGTCCGACTTCAGGACGTCCTGCTCGAAGGTCTGGTCGCTGACGACCTGTGGCTTTCCCATTAGTGCGGCTCCTTTAGCTGTCTACCATCTGAACGCGAGCTGCTGGCCTGATTGTTCCACCGCAGGTTCGAGGCCAAGAACGGGCTCGAGGCCTTCCAGACCAGTCTGCGCGTCGTGCAGCCACCGGCGCAACGGATCCCACTTTACGAAGCGCCAGCCACGGCGTCGAACGACCTCGGCGAGCGCCGGCGAGCGACGCAGCTTTTCGTGCACCAGAGCGGTCCGCTCGTCGGCGACGGCCACGAAGCGGAACACCCGATCGTCATCCGGGATCGCCTCGCCGAGGGCGACGACGCTGCGGTGTATCCGGGCTGTCCAGTCGACCTGCCACAGAAACACCATGCGCCCTTTGTCGTACCAAACGCAGTCGATGAAATCGAGCGCCTCCGCGGCACCACGCACGAAACGCGACGGTCCGCTCGCGCGCTCGGCCTCGCCGACGAGGTCCGCGAGCACCTGCCCGCGCTCCCGATGCGAGCCCGGCAGGGCGCGCCGCTCGACGTCGCGTCCGACGTGGACCTTGAACCCGAGACGGTGCCCCGCGTCCACCAGCTCGGCGAGGACCTGCGCCTGCGACGCCTGCCGCGCGACGAGCGCGTCCTGACCCTGGAGGCGCCAGCGTCCTTCGTCGGTCTGCGTCGCGTACGCCGCGACGCAGCGTTCGACGAGCTCGCGGTCCGGCGTCTCGATACCGCGGAAGAGCGCGTAGACGCGCCGCAGCAGCGAACGCGTGTCGACCTCGCGTGCGGAAGACAGCAGGCCCCAGACCGCCCACTCGACGCGGTCGCCGAGCGGTGTCGCATCCGGCGCCTCGTTGATCGCGTACACGACGTCCTCGGCGTCCTCGCTGAGCGGGACGGCTGTGATGCCGGTGCGCCGTCCGTCGGCGAGCGCGGACTTGAAGTGATCGAGGAAGAGCTCGAGCTCCGACACGCCGCCCGCGCGCGCGAGCGCGATCGGAACGAGCAGGCCCTTCGCGGCGAGAGACTGGAGCGCCGCGACGGCCGCGACGTCCTCGCGCACCGGCTCGCCACGTGCCAGCACCGCATCGCGGACTCCCGCGCGGATCGCGTCCTCGATCAGCCCGGCGTCCGCGGCGGACTGGTCACGGAGGAGCGGAACGTCCCGGTCGAAGTCGCACACCGCCGCGGCGGGCGAGCCATACGCGCCGGCGTGCGCGTCGCGCTGATAGAGGATCGCGCGCAGCCGATAGCCGCCCCCCGCGCCCGCGAGAACGCACGCGGCGATCGTCGCCGCGTCGGCGTGCGGCACGTACACGACGGCCGCCGCCTCGGGACGCGACACGCGGTGCGCGTCGATGAGTGCGGCGCGCAGCGTCCGGAGGAGCCGCTCACGCGCCGCGAGTCTGCCCTCGCCGGTGTCCATCGGACGAAGCGTCTTGGCGCCGAGCAGCAGCGCGCTCGCGACGCTGCTCCACCCGCCGAGCGCGTCCTCCACCGGCGCCTGGCACAGGACGAGATCGGCATCACCCGGGTCGAGGAGCAGCCCACCACGCGACGCCGGCGAGCGCTGCTCGTGCTGCGCGAGCCACGCGACCAGATCGCGCACGGTGCGCTCGTACTCGAGCCAGATGTTGACCTCGCGCGTCTGCGCGGCGTGGCCGCGTCGCGCGCGTCCCTTGTCGATGCGCAGCGGCGCGCCGTGCCCGGCGACGGCGTTGAGGCGGCTCCCCGCGACGATCGACTCGAGCAGGCAGAGCTTCAGCAGACCCTGCGCGGCGGTGTCTCCGACCGAGGTCTCGACGGCGCGCAGCGTCGCCATGAGCGCTGTGATGTTGCGCGGGGTGTACAGCGCGGCGACCGTCTCGCCCAGCGCCTGCGCGGCCGGATCGGCGCCGAAGCGCTCGACGAACTGCCAGTAGGCCATCCCGCGCGGCTCGAGGCGGCGGGTGCGCTCTTCGTCATCGGTGTCGACCAGCTCGATCAGGAGCGCGCGACCCTCGCGCGCGCACACGCCGCAGCGGAACGCCTTCTTCGTCGGCACGGGTGCGTCGCGCTCCCACAGGAACGCCTCGACCACCACCGGCCCGTGGCACGTCGCGCAGTGAGAGCCGTACAGCTCGCGCATCGCGACGCGGTGTGGCGTGCCGACGAGCGCGCTGTCGGCGACACGCTCGAACGCCGCAAGGACGTCGTCGCCCGACGGCGCGAGCGCGACGACCGCGCGCGCCCATTCGCCCAGCGGCTCGCGCGACATCGCGATCCCGCGCCGATCCGCGGACTCGACGGCATCGGCGGCCGACCACGGGTGCGCGAGTGGATCGAGGACGACGCCGCGTCGCGGTGCGTACGCGGTCGCGTAGACCTCGGCGAGGGCCATCGGGAACGCGTTGCCAAAACGGTTGAGCGGCCGCGGGAGCGGGATCGTCTCGATCGGGACGAACGAGAGGATCCGCTCTCGCTGGTTGCTCACGTTGGCGTGAAGAGTAATGGGTGACCGCGCCGTGGAACTACGGCGCGCGGCTAGGGCAATCTGAAGAGAACGGCGCGCTTCGCCTCAGCGATGAGGCCCACCCAGCGGCCGTCACGAGAGATGACGAGGTCCTGGATCTGGCCGACGGGCGCGAGCTCGTCGATGGCGCCCGTCTTCGGGTCGAGCGCGACGAGGCGGTCGGTGCCGTCCAGCACGACCGGGCGCAGGCCAGTGGCGATGCGGCGGCCGTCGACGAGCGCCGTCGTCCAGCGCGTCGCGCCTTCGGCGTCGACCGCGACCACGCGCTGCGCGTCGAGCAGGTACAGCGTGCCGTCGCGCGCGAACTCGACGTCGCGCACCGGCGTGGTGAGCATGGTGAGGCTCTTCGTCGGGTCCGCCGCCGTCACCTGGAAGCGGAACGTGCCCTGATCCGTGACCGCGGCGCCGACCGTCCCGCTGGGATCGATCGCGAACGCCTTGCCGGTGCCGGGCACGCGCAGCACGCCCTTCGGGAACTGCTCCACGCCAGGTCGGAACATCCGGATCTCGTAACCACCGGCGGCCTGCGACGCGATGAAGAGGTCGCCCTTGTCGCTGACCGCCAGCAGCCCGCCGCTCGAGGGCAGCGCGATCGGGAACGGGTCCGACAGCGGCACGCCGTCCGGCGCGCGCCCCCCGATGATGCCGCCCCCGTCACCACCCGACGACGCCGCGAAGCAGTTCACCGCGGGCACGTACACGAGCGATTGCGCCGCGCCGGTGAGGCGGACGGGTACGCCGACGGTCTCGTTCGGCGACGGCATCAGCCAGGTCGCGAGCACCTGCCCGCCGCCCATGAGGAAGCGCGCATCGTCGGTGAAGGCCAGCTGATTCACGCCGGCGTTGAACTTCGGCAGCGCTTTCAGCACGCCGTCGCGGGTGTGGAGCGTCAGGAAGCCGTCGTCCGAGCCCGTGGCGACGAGCGCCGCGTCCTGCGACAGCGCGATCTTGCGCGCGAGAGCGTGGACCTCGATGAACCGCTCCGGCTCGCGCCACAGCTCCGCATCGGGCACGGCGCCGCTGCGCGCGAACGCGTACACCCTGTCCTCCTTGACGACCGCGTTGATCTTCTGCGACGCGAGTGTCGTCGCCGCCTTGTCGGCCGCGGCCCGGTCCGGATACGGGCCGACGCGGACGGTGAACGGGCTCTCCTTCGCCGCGGTCGCGGTGGCGCCGATCGTCTTCGCGGCGTCGGCGGCCTCCGCGGCGGTGGTGTACGGACCCGCGACCAGCGTGAAGCGCGGCTGCGACGATGCCGTCGACTTGATGGACGCGCCGCGGTCGATCGCCGCCTTCAGCGTCGCGTCCGCCGGAATGACCGATGCGAGCTCGCGCAGACTCGCCCAGCCGCGGTCCACGCCCGCGAGCACGCGCGACAGCGCCGCTGGATCGCGCGCATCCGCGTACGCGAGCGCGTCGCGCGAGAGATCGGTGAGGCCGTCGGCCAGCGCGACCAGGCGGTCGCGCACCGGACCGACGGTGTCGACGGTGGCGGCGACCACGGTTGTGGTATTCGCGGTGACACGATCGGACTGCGCGTGCGCGACCGTCGCGAAGCGGTCGGCGTTCACCGTGCGCACCTTGTCGCCGTTCAGGCCGCCGACGAGCGCGTAGTCGTAGACGGAGAAGGCGAGGAGGATGTCGGCCGCGGTGCGGGCGATGACTCGCGCATCGGTGACGTCGCCCGTCGGGCGGGTCTTCTCAGGAGCGGGGCTCGACGAGCACGCCGCGGCCAGGAGGACGAGGACCGCTGTTATCGCTCCCCGTCCCGCTCGGCCCACTCGGCTTACTCCTCTTCTTCTTCCTCCGCGTCCTCGTCGCCGGTATCGACGACCAGGGTCTCCTCGACCGTTTCCGTCTCTTCGAGGGCCTCGCCGCCCGCGCCCTCTGTCTCTTCCTCGGTCTCGTCCCTGTCCTCGTCGCCTTCCTCATCGGCATCCCGTCCGAAGCGGAAGAAGTTGCCCTTGATGTAGGCCCGCTCCTTCGTCTCGGCCGGGCGATGGTGGCCCGGGAAGGAGATCCGGCTCGAGTTCTCGACGCTCTGCAGGACCTCACGAATGGCAACGCGCGCGTTCAGCTGGTCGTTACTGACGATCGCCGCCACGTACTGGTTGCCAGTTCGGATCAGATCGATGAGGCGCCGGCCGACCTTCGGCTCGAGGAAGCCGAGGAGCTCCCCGTCACGGGCGTGGACGGCCAGGAGGCCCTCCTGCTCCTTGAGCTGGCACTCCGCGCCGGGACTGTAACGGGCGATGATGTGCGGCGGCGCCGGATTGATGAGGCGGAGGATCCCCGTCTTGCCCATGTCCTCGATGAACAGGCGGGGCTGCGTGCGGGACGTCGTGGTGTTCGGCTTGGTCTTGTGCTCCAGCAACTGGGTGAGGCGCTGCGAGCCGCGGATGGCGATCGAGTTGTACGGCTCCGCCTTCAGGACCTCGGCGAACGCGGCCTTCGCCTCTTCGAGCTTGCCCTGTTCCAGGAGCGCGCGACCCAGCCGATTGCGCGCCTCGACGTCGTCCGGGGCGCTCTCGAGGATCTTCGCGTTGAGGTCGCCGGCGCGCGTCCAGTCGGACTCGAGGGCGGCCGCCACGGCCTGATCCGCGAGGGCTCGAACGCGCAGGCCGGGGGTGTCGGTGGAAGGTGTCACGGGAGTCCTCATTCTAGCCCGAGCGGTACCCTTGCGCGCGTGCCGTACCTGTCAGACATGCAGCATCGACGGGTGATCGAGCCGAACGGCAACGAGGTCGCGAAGCTCGCGGATCTCGCGGTCGTCCCTCAGGGCCAGTTCCCCGCGGTGCAGTGGGCGATCCTCGCGACGCCCGCGGGCGAGCGCATCGTGCG
>DASYUY010000103.1:0-18395 GCA_036000705.1 Candidatus Limnocylindria bacterium
AGCCTGCGGCTCGACCTGGCGGAATTCCTCATCGCGCGAAAGCGCGGGGCCGAGGCGGCGGCGCTGCTGGCCGAGGTCGAGCGTCTCGCCCCGCCGCCGCCGTGGAACTTCCTGCCGGGACGCCGGCGCGCGCTCGCTGCGGCGGTCGCACTTCAGCGCGTCTAGCGGAGTGACTCGGTGGATTCACGCCACGTGACGTTCGATCTCTACACTCGGAAGTCCCCACGCGACCTCGACGCCGACCAGGCCGAGGCGCTACTCAAGAGCCCGCACGAGACGGGCGGCGACCCCGCAAACAGCGCATTCGAGCCGAGCACCGATGTCGGGTGGTTCTACCGCGAGCTCACGAAGGACTTACCCGCGCTCGAGTGCTGCTGAGCGAGGGCCGTACGTACGAGCGCGCCGCATGGCACACGCCGCGAAGCAGGCTTGGCCGTGGTCGTGAGTCAGATCCGCGCTCCTGCGAGCTCGCTCCAACCGAGGTAACCGATCGCGCGAAGAGCGGCATGCCGGGGCGGCGGGCCGCCGCGATCCCGCGCAACTTCTTCGCGGATCGCCATCGAGAGCGCGGCCCAGAATCGGGCGCCGCCTTGAGCTTGCGCCTCAAGTTCGTCGGCGATCGAGAGGGCACGTTTGTGCATGCGCGCCGCGAGCGCCGTCACCGCGCCGGTCGGTCCGACGAGAAGCTCCTCTTCGATCGGGGCGCCGGTGAAAACGAGGGCGAATGCGGTCAGATCGCGGATGCCCTGTGCTTCGGCGGTTGTGGAGCGGATCCGCTGCGCGAGCGCGCGCGCCTCATCGGCATGACCGGCGCGCGCCTGAGCGGCGGCGCCATACGCGAGGACTACTCCAGCTGAGGAGCAGAACGCGGTACCCGGCGACGATCGCATGGTCCGCTCGGTCTCTACCGCCAGGCGCACGACACTCGTCCAGTCGGCCCGCGCGAGCGCCGCCTGCGCGGCGTAGGCATCAGCATGCGTCCGCAGGTGCGGTCCCATCCGGCGGCTCATCGTCACGAGCTTGTCGGACGCGTCTTCGAGGGCGGCGAGGTCACCACGGCGATAGGCGAGCACTGCGCGGCCACGAAGGTGCTCCATACGGTCGAGCTCGTTCGCCTCGACCGGGAGTGCGTCGATCTGATCGAGGACAGCCACGGCTCGGTCGAGTTCGAACTCGCGGAGGAGATCACCGGCGTACCACCCTAGGATCTCGCGCCGCGTCCTCGCATCGGTGTGCTCCGACAGACGCATCGCCTCGAGGATCTTTCCTCGGTCGCCTGCCAGCGTCGCCGGATCCATGTCCGTGAACGCGCCGTAGACGAGGGTCCGGGCGAGAACGGCGGCGTCTCCGGACGCCCGCGCCGCGGCCTCGCCTTCTGCGTAGACGGTGTCTACCTCCGCCTGTTGCGGTAGCTGGTTGAAGGCTCCAACGCGCAAGCGGATCTTTAACGCGCCCAGGTAGACCTCGGGTGGAACGCCCCTTCCGGCGGACACGAAGTGCATGCGCGCGTCCATATAGGCGCGCCATGCATCGTCGCCGTGGAGATCGTGGGCGTATGCGTCCGCGAGTGCCCGCTTTGCTTCGCCTCGCTCGCGATCGTCCGCCGCGAACTCGAACGCGCGCTCGAACAACGGCACGGCTCTTTCGAGCGCGAACAGCTCGGCACTCCGGCGGCCCGCCGCCAGGTGCGCTGCGTATGCCTCACGTCGCATGGCAGCGTGCTCCGGATCGTCGCGCCAGACCCACTCTGCATCCGGACCGCCGAGCGCGGCCCACCAGTGATGCGCAAGAACCTCGGGATCCTCGGCGGAAGCTCGCTCGCGGGCATACCGCGCGTGAAGGCGCATCCGATCGGCGACCAGTAGTCGTCCATACACAACATCGCGCAACAGCGAGTGGTGGAAGCGATAACGACCATCGACGGGATCGAGGTAATGGCGGTCAGCAAGCCGGGCCAACGCGCGTCCGACGGCTCGCGGTTCCTGATACGTGAGCGCGGCCGCGTCGGCAGGCGCGAACGTCTCTCCCACGACCGCCGCGTGCGCGAGCAGCGAGCGGTCCTCGGTCTCAAGCTCGTCCAGACGCGCGCCGAGGGCGCCCTGAAGTGTGAGGGGGAGCTGGCCGGCCGGCTCTCGCGTGCGCGCAAGCTCGACGATGAATAGCGGATTGCCCTCGGCGCGCGCGATCGTCGTCTCGTCGGCGCCACCGGCGCTCGTCGCGAGCGCACGCGCGGCGGGCAGCTCGAGGCCTTCGAGCTCGATGAAGAAGCGGTCGCCACTCGGTCGCAGGCCCGCCGCCTCCGCGAACTCGGGGCGCGCAGTCACAAGCAACAGGAACGGCACGCCCGAGAGCGACAGGCGATCCAGCAGCCGCATGACATCAGGCGCGGCCCAATGCACGTCCTCGACCCAGAGCACGAGTGGCCGACGAACCGCGAGCCCTCTGACGAGCCGGTGCCACGCGTTCTGGATCTCGTCGTCGCGCTCATCTTTGCCGAGGGATGCGAGCGCGTCGCTGACACCGATACCCACGGAGTGCACGAGCGCGTCGCGAACGCGAGGGCGTTCCCCGGGCTCGTCTACGGCTTCGTCGACGATCTCGTCGACGGAGCGCTCGTGATCAGCGCCCAAAAGGATGTCCTGTAGCGGGGCAAGAGCGCTGATCTCACCACCCGGCCGACAGCGCGCCGCGAGCACACGCGCATCGCCAAGGGACCCGATGAACTCCTCGGTGAGGCGCGTCTTTCCCTGGCCAGGCGGGCCCGACACGAGCGCGAGAACCGAACGAGATCGCGCTCGGCGCTGCGCGACGCGGAGTAACTCGAGCTCGCCGTCGCGACCGACGAACGGCAATCGGCGCCGCGGGGCTTCACTCTTGACCTCCGCGAGCGCCCAGACATCCGTGGGTCCGACGCCCTTGAGATCGACTGGCCCGAGGGCGTGGAACGCGGCGAGCTCCTCGGTCGCGCTGTGCGCCACCGGTCCGACGAGCACCTGCCCTGGCTCTGCTTGATGGCAGAGCCGCGAAGCGATGTTGACAACCGCTCCCACGCTCATCTGCTGACGGCTCCCGGCAGACGCGTCGAGATCGATCACCGCTTCCCCTGTCTCGATCCCAACGCGGACATCGAACGGCACCCTCGAGTCCCGCTGCGCCGAGGCCCACCGACGCGCCGCGTCAGCCGCGCGGATGGCTCTCGCAGGGTCGTCCTCGTGCGCGACGGGTGCGCCGAACAGCGCGTAGATCTCATCGCCGATGTACTTCTCCACGGTGCCGCCTTCGTCTTCGATGAGAAGGCGCAGGCTGTTGAACGCTGCACCGAGGGCGGCCTTGAGCCGCTCCGGCCCGAGTCGGATAGTGAGCTCGGTCGAGCCGACCACGTCGATGAAGAGGCAGGCGACCAGTCGGCGTTCTTCATGGCGGTCCACTTTTATCCTGGCGTTCGCCCTCTCCCGCTGGCGTTCTCCGACGCATCGGCATCAGTCTCCGACTCGGCGCGAAGAGCCTAGCTGACCACGTACGCTGTCCGGGCCCGTAGATCCAGATCCAGCACCACGCGAGTCTTGGTCTGGTTCGCCGAAATGAGGTTGCCGCGCCCGGCCTGATCGCCGCGTCGCAGCCGGACCGACATTCGCCCCGTATGGCGTCTTCGGCACGCTCCCCGTGCCCTCGGGCTGGCGCGAACATTGGGACTTGACGAGGCGACAACCCGCGCCTGGTTCTTCTCGGTCTCGATCATCAGTTGTGCTCTTGGTGGCCTTCTCGCCGTTCGCGCCGCTCGGCTCGAGGCGGCTTTCTGGGCGCTGGTGGCAGTAGTAGCGACGTAGGGCGCCTCGTCGCGACAATCGACGCCGCGACTCCGCTCCCGACAATGACAACGTGAAGTTAGAGGAGGTGACGCTCGATGCTTACCGCACTCATCCCAGCTGTGATCCTTGGACTCATCGTCTTCGTCGCCGTTTCGTTGCGTGGCCGCGATGGCCCCGATCTATCGCCAGGCGGCCTGCTCCGCCTCTATCTCTACCTCGCATCGCTCGCTGGTGTTGTTGTGTTCGTCGTCGGCCTCTCCTCGCTGGTGAATGTCGCGTTCGCGGTGACGGCCGGCAACGACTTCACCTATGGCCGGCCGCCAGACATGACGGCCTTCGCGTGCCCACCGAACACGCCGGAGTGCGAGGCCGCTCGGGCGCGCGAGCTGGCGCTCAATCCTCCCGAGCGCATGCTCGAGCAGCGCGACCGCCGCCGCGGCGATGATCTGGTACGCGGTCTGACGTTCACCGTTTTCGGTGCGCTGTTCTGGGGACCTCACTGGTTCGCGCGTCGTAGCCTCGGCGCGGACAGCCTGGCGTCATCGTTCCGCCGTGGTTATCTCATGGCCGGCACGCTGCTCTTCGGACTCGTGACCGTGGTGCTTCTGCCGTGGGGCACCTATCAGGCGCTGTCGGCGGCCTTCCTACCGCCGGCGCCGAACCAGTTCAACAGCGGCGTCGCCGATACTCTGGGCGGCGGCCTCGCAGCGTTGCCGATCTGGCTCATCTATCTGCGGCTCGTCATGCGTGATGTTCGCTCGCAGGCGACGGCGTAACCCCCTCCCGAACGTCCTCAAGGCGGTCACCATCGCCTGTACTTCCCACAGAAGGGCGACGTCGCCCAGATCGTCGACGAACGCGGGTTCGGCGACGACAAGCGCGCGATCACACGATCCGGGAGTGCGGACTACCGTCTAGATGCGTACGTGACGGTCAGCGTTCCCGCCGGCTTCAGGAGCGTGCGAAGAACGTAGACGAAGGACAGAAGCCCGTGCCACAAGACAAGATCCTCACGAGCCCCCTGCCAGCTCTGGGCGATCGGGAAGTACCCCTCCTTTGCGAGCCGAGCGGCGTCCTTCTGGAAAGCCTTGGCAGTGCCCGATTGCGACCCCTTATAAGTCCGGACGATGATCCCTTGTGGCGATGTCACTCCCATAGCTCCCTGACTAGTGTGCGGCGTCTGCACAATCCGCAGCGGGCGACAGCGGTGCGAGCAAACGCGACCGTCGCAGCAACTCCGAGGATCGGCAGAAGCAGCTCCATGACCGAGAGCGCCAGCGCTGCGTAACGTTCATCGGATGCCGGCCGGACCTAGGGCCGATGCGCCTACCCGCCAAAGTCCCGTCCCAGCGCGTTCATCTGCGCGATTCCCCAAGCCGAGGTGGCGCAGGCGTTGCTCGCGCTCGTAACCGCACGCGGCGTCCAACTCGATGAGCAGGCCATCGTCGTCGCCGTGCTCGAGCACGCACGCGATGTCAAGGACATCGACTTCGTCGATGCCTACGTGGCGGCGAAGGCCGCGGGCGACGGCCTCGCCGTGGCGAACTTCGACAAGGCGCTGCACAAGAAGCTCGGCACGACGATCTTTCCGCCGTAAGAGTCATCGACGCTCGACCCGGCCCGCGGACTCGTGGCGCGGACCACGGCTTTCATCTTCACAGACCTGGCGTCGCCTCGATCAAATTCTCAGAACGCGACGGATTTCTGAGCCGACGGGCAGACTCGAACTGCCGACCGGCGGTTTACGAAGTCGCGTCGATAACGCTCAGTATCCGAACTTCCGCACGTTCAGGCATGTTGTGCCCCGTTGCGTGTCGCCCTGTTCCGTCGTCACTGCTGCACGCATTGCTGCACGGCGACGTCGTGGTTGACCTCGTCATGGCGTGCTCGCCTCAGCGCGCCGCCGCGAGTGTCGTCCGCACGGCGAGCGCTTCGGATTGATTCCCGCTGCCGTCGCAGCTCCACCCAACTCGCCTGAAAGCGGGGAGACGCGGATCACCGCGAGCGGTGAGCCGACGGCCCCGGTCAACGCGGCCGGGGCCCCGTCACGCGAGTTAGTCGCGAGCGAAGAGCCCGATCTTGTCGAAGTCCACGGTCGCGTTCGCGTCGACGTCATCACGTAGATCGATGACGACGGCGCTAACGCCGACTGGAATGGTCACCTGCCCGACGAGGGTCGAAACAGCCCCGACCGGGACGAGCTGGGTGAGTGAGAGGAGCGGCGTCGCTGCACTGCCTCCTGCGGTCAACCGGACACGACGACCCGCGGGGTCGCAGCGGTCCCACCGCTTGCGACCGTGGCCGAGATGTCGTAGTTGGCGCCGGCTGTCACGGCGATGGCGTCCGAGGTCCAGCTTCCGGCCGGCCCCGGCAGCGTCCCGGCGACCATGCCCGCGGCGGCGATGCCATCGGAAGCGTGGCCGCGAGTGGTGTCCCATAAAACAGAGCGAACCGGCAGTGACGCTCATTCGCGCACCGTACACTCCGCGTCGGCGCGGGAGGCAACCGGAGCTTTGTGACAAATAAGCAATTCCGTGTGGGATTGAGCCGGTTAGCTGGCCCGCCTATCTGTCAGAGACGATAGGAAGGTTTCGTGCGACTCGACTGGCTCGTCTCTCGACCCTGGCGCGTCGTCGCTGCCGTGGCGCTCCTCGTCGGGCTTCCGCTCCTCGTCGTCGGTGAGCTCTCTGCGAATGGCACGCGAGAACAGCTGCGCGACGACCAGCTCAAGGAGACGGCCGCCGTAGCGGCGCGCGCCGCCGACGCGGTGAACGGTCGCGCGGGCAGCATCCTCGAGCAACTCACGCTATCGATCTCCATCAGCGATATCCGCTCCGCGCTCGAGGACGGTGACACCGCGCGCGTCGACGATCTCGTGCGCACCTTCCACCGTCGCATGACTGGGGACATCGTCCGACTGATCGCCCTCGACCGCTCGCTGGTCATTGTCTCCCTCGACCCGGTCGATACTTCGGTCGTAGGAAAACGCATCGGCCAGCAGGATCTCTTCGCGGCCTTGCGGAGAGCGAACCTTCGCGCCGAGGGAGCGCTCTACTCCGACGTCTACCAGTCCGACACGGTCGGGAACGCACCCACCGTCGCCATCGCCATCGCGGTGCTCAACCCACGCGGCCGCGAGCCGTTTGCCGGCGCGCTCGTGGCCGAGCTCGATCCGCGCCGCCTGGCCGCGTGGGTCGCCCCGCTCCTCGCGTCCGCGGACGAGATCTATCTCGTGGACCGGGCGGGAAAGCTCATCGTGCGCGGCAGCGCGCCGTCAATCGACCAGCAGCGCGACCTCGCGACCGATCCGATCGTGTCGGCGGCGCTCGCCCATCGGGCGGTTTCGCAGGAAGCCGACGACCCATTCGGCAAGGGCCGCCATTTCGTTTCGACGGTAGAGCTTGACGAGCTCGGGTGGCATGTCGTAGTGGAACGGTCGACAGCGATCCTCGAGCGGGCGGTCGGCGCGGTACTCGCGCAGCTCTTTGTCAGCCGTGTCGTGCTCGTGTTGGTCCTGCTCGCGACGAGCTATGTGGTCGCGGTCGCGCTGCGCCAGGTGCGCCGTCTCGAGCAACGGGAGCGGGAGCATATGCGCCGAGCGCTCCAGCAGATGAATGCGGATCTACAGATAGCCCGGGAGATCCAAACGGCGCTCCTCCCGAAGGCGGTGCAGGCGCCGCCGGGCTGGGAGATCGAGACGTACTACCGGCCCGCAGCCGATGTGGGAGGGGACTTCTACGACATCATCTATCTCCCCGATGGCCGTCAGGGCCTCCTCGTCGGCGACGTCACCGGCCACGGCGTAGGTGCCGCGCTGTTGATGGCGGCGACGATGGGCACGCTCCGCACTGAAGCGCCGCTCTCGAGCTCTCCCGGCGAAGTGCTGCGTCTGGTGAACGAAACGCTCTGCGCGGAGATCCCAGAGAAGAACTTCGTCACGTGCCTCTACGCCGTGCTCGACCCCAGCTCCGGAAGGCTGATCTTCGCGAACGCCGGGCACCCGGTCCCCTACGTCCTCACGAACGGCGGCGTCGTCGAGGCGAAGGCGCGCGGCATGCCTCTTGGCGTCATGCCCGAGTCGCGGTACGAGGAGAAGGAGCTCACGCTCGGCGCCGGCGACCACGTGCTCTTCTACACCGACGGCATCACCGAGGCGTCCAAGGACGGCCAGCTGTTCGGCTGCCCTCGATTGAAGCAGCTCGTCGCCGAAGGATCTGGCGGTCAGGCGCTCATCCAACTGCTCCTGCAGCGCGTCGAGCAGTTCACTTCCCCGGGATGGAAGCAGGAGGACGACATCACCATCCTGACGCTCAGGCGGCAGGCTTAGCCGTCGTCGCGTGCTATCTTCGCCGCCGTGAGACGAGCCGTTGTCGCCTTCGTTGCGCTCGGCCTGGTAGTCATGTCTTGCCGCACAGCGACGACGCCCGCGCAGACGGGCGGGCCCACGACAGTGACGTACGACGTGCAGGTGGACGCGAGCACGACGGCCTTCAACATCGCCACCGTCGCGTACTTCCCGAACGAGCTGAAGGCGCATCCCGGCGACACGATCCGCTTCACGTCGGTCGATCGCGGCGAGCCCCATACCGTAACGTTCGGATCGCTCATCGACGATGCTCTCGCGGCGCTCGCGAAGGTCCCCAAAGACGCGCCGCCCGGGCCCCCGCCATCCGCAGTCTTGAAGATCCCGCCGGCCATCGCCGGCCAGCTCCCGAACAGCATCGACTTCCGCCAATCGGCGATGCAGTCATGCTTCCTCGCGAGCGGCGAACCGCCGGCGAGAGATGCGTGTTCCAAGGAACAGCAGAAGCAACCGGAGTTCACCGGGACCCAGACCTTTTTCAACACCGGCTTCCTGCCAGGGCGCTCCGTGTTCGCCCTGAAGATCGCGAACAACATCAAGCCGGGCACCTACAACTTCATCTGTCTCTTCCACGGGCCCGAGATGAACGGCAAGGTCGTCGTGGTCGACGCGGCCGAGCCGACACCGTCCCCCGAAGAGATCAAGGCGAAGGGCGCCGAGCGCCTGAACGGCATCGTGAAGTCTCTGCAGTCCGTAGTGAACGACGCGAAAGCGAAGGCTGCGGCGGCGCCGGAGGTGATCGCGGGCGCGGGCGACCCCACTATCAGGGACGCGCTCAGCACCGACTTCTTCCCGAAGACCGTTGGCGTGAGCGTCGGCAGTTCGGTGACCTGGCGGATCATCACTGGGCACACGATCAGCTTCAACGCTCCGTCGGACGCCGTGGACCTCGTGGTGAAGGCGACCGACGGGAGTTTTCACCTGAACAACAAGTCCGTGTTCCCGGTGGCCTGGCCCGGAGCGCCGCTACCGCCCTTTCCCGGAATGGACCCGGCGCCGGGGGCGCCACCTCCGCAGCCGCCATCCGACGCTGTGCCGCCGCCCTTCAGCGCGGACGCAGGCGCTTGGGATGGTAAGGGTTTCCGCAGCTCGGGGATCATCTTCCAGTTCGACCCGCGCCAGTCGGTGACGTACAAAGTGACTTTCGCTCAGCCTGGTACCTACACGTACAAGTGCCTCATCCACGTTGATATGGACGGCACGGTGAACGTCCGGCCGTAGCAGCCACCGGGCGCCAACGATTCCGGCCTTGCCCTTTGCTTACGGACCTCCCGCGGCTGGGGGCTTGTCGGACGGTGCCGCCGCGACGATAAGGCTGACGGTGCCAGCGATGGCGCAGGCCGCGGCGCCGGCAAGGAGCATCTCGTCGCTCACCTGAGTCGCGACATACCCGACGATCTCGCCTAGCTCGCCAGGCGCGGTGGCGCTCTGGAGGAGCACCGCACGCAGCAGATCGGACGAGCGCCTCAGACCGAAGGAGACTAGCGCGCTCGCCGCGACCGTCATCCCGATGAGACGGAGCGCCACGACGAGCGCGGCGGTCGCCCCATAGCGTGCCGCGGTCGCGTCGTGCAGCAGCGCCGAAGCGATGGGCGCGGTGGCAAGTCCGAGGCCGACGCCCGCGACCACCAGACCAACGAGCGGTCCCCACGCCGACCCGGCGCGCCCCACGTCCGCGAACCCGATGAACGCGACCGCCGCAGCCTGCGCGGTTTCGGCCCGCCACCCGCTTGCGAGCAGGAACCCGCAGAACGCCACGCCGAGCCCGATCGCTGCCATCGTCTGAAGACCGAAGCGGCGAGCCAGCGCCCCACCTGGAAACGCGGCGAGGCCCAGCGGGATCGTGAAGAGCGCGAGGATCTCCCCGCTCGCAAGCGCGTTCTCCTGGCTCGGCCGCCCGCTTGTCGCGTTCACGAGCAGCGGCACACTGACGAGGCAGGTCATCACGGCGAATCCCAGGAGCAAGTTCGCGACGGACGTGACGGATCCCAACCGTCCCGCGAGTGCGCGGAGTTCGACGAGCGGCGAAGTCGCATGCAGTTCGACGGCGACGAACGCGGCAAGCGCGACGACCGCGATGGGCACCAACAGCGCGACGGCCAGGGGAGTGCCGACGGGGCGCGTCAACGCCGTGGTCGACGGGACCTCCGCGCTCCCGATCGCGAGCGTGGTCGCGATCACCGCGATCGCAAGCAGTCCGACACCCCACCAATCGAGCGCCCCGCGTTCGGCGCGCGGGATGTCACCCGGCAAGGTGAAATACACCAGCCCCGCGGCGACCAGGCTCAGCGGCACGTTCGCCCAGAACAGGAATGGCCATGGGACCACCTGCACGGCGAGGCCGCCGTACACGTGTCCGAGAAGCCAGCCGGCGGTGTCGACGCCCGCGATGAGACCGACGAGTTGCGTGCGTTGGTCGGTCGGGTACCGCTCGGAGATCACCGCGAACGCGATGGGCAGCTGCGCGCCCGCACCAAAGCCCTGGATGACCCGCCCAAGCACGAGCGCATGCAGCGTCGCAAGCCCGGGATCGCCGGCGGTGCCGGTGAGCAACCGCTCCGTCGTCGCGAACACTCCCTCGCCGAGATCGCGCGCGGCCGCGGACCACACCGACCCGATCACGAAGACGCCGAGGCTCGAGAGGAACGTCGCGCGCCGACCCAGAAGGTCGGAGAGGCGTCCCATGGTGAGGACGCCGAAGAGATAGGAGGCGAAGTATCCACTCACGGCCCACGAACCTTCCGCCAGCCCCTTCTGCAGCGGCACGTCGCTGCCTGCGATCACCGCCGGCAGCACCGCCGAGACAACCGTGAGGTCGAGCGCTCCGACGAAGACAGGGAGGCCGACCGCTCCGAGCGTGAGGATCGAGCGCACTAGGGGAGTGGCATGTCGACAGGCGTGTTCTGCGCGGTGAGGTCGAGCCTCCATCCCGAACCGGTGGGATCGCGATCACGCAGTCGAAGCAGGTGTGACGAGGAGCGATCGATCCACAGCTCCACCGTGTGGGTTCCCTCTACGAGCACCCCGCCGGTGAGCGGCTTCAGCCGAGCGCCGTCGGCCTCCGCGCGGACGTGATACGTGTCGCGTCCGTCCAGGGTCTCCGACCCCACGAGGGTCACCGCTCGCAGACCGTTCCTCAGCGTATCGGGCAGCCCTCCGGGCGCGAAGACCCCCGGCGCGTCGAGCGCGATCGGGCCGGAGACTTTCGCGTACACGCCTGTTAGCGGATTCGTCGCGAACACCCCCTGCGGTGACCACAGGACCTCGATCGTGAGAACCGCGCTGCCGACCGTCGCGTTCACGACTGCATGCACCTGACCCGGTGCGCGATACTCGCCGGACGCTCGCGTGAAGCGGGCACCGAGAGCCGCGTCAAGCAGCACCGGATCGCCATCGCGAAGGAGGACGAAGCGAACGCTCTGAAGACGAGCCATTTCCTCGCCGGCCCTCGTGAGCAGCATCTCGGGATCCGTCAGGCTGGGGGCGCAGTCCGCGAGAGTCGAGGCGAGCAGCACGACGGCGAGGCCCGTCGTGATCGCGCTCCTACGCACGGGCGCAGTCTATTGAGCGTGAGCATGTGAGCGTGAGCATGCGAACGGCGGTACGCGCGCTCGTCATGTTCGCTCTCGTCATCAGCGGCTGCGCGCCGACCTCGGCGGGTCGCTCTCCTCAGCAGGGTGCCCCGCGGTCGGCCTCAGCGCTCCAGGCGGTCCTCGTGTCGACGCAGCTGACGCCGGGCCGGCAGCGGGTGGCCATCGGCGTGCTCGAGCTGAACACGCCGGTGAACGACGCCCGGGTTCACGCGCGCGCGTATCGCGGCGCGCCGACCGATCCGTCGACGAGCGAGGCCGATGCGCTATTCAAGGGCGAAGGCTTGCTGGGGAACGGCGTCTACGTCGCGTATCTCACCTTTGCGACCGCGGGCGGATGGGTGCTCGAGATCTCCGCCGCACGCGGCCGCGAACAGGCCAGCATCACGCTGCTTCCGATCAAGGTGCTCGCCGTCGGCACCGTGCCGACTGCCGGCCAGCCTGCGCCACGGAGCAGCAACCCCACGCGTGCCGACGTCCCGGACGTGAGTTACATCGACAGCGGAGTCCCACCCAATGACATGCACGAAATCTCGATCGCGGGCGCCATCGCCCAGCACCGGCCAGCGCTCATCGTGTTCGCGACCCCGGCCTTCTGCACGAGCGCGATGTGCGGTCCCCAGGTGGACGCGGTGCAGCAACTCGAGCCCGCCTATCGCGATCGCGTCGCCTTCATTCACGTCGAGATCTATCAAAACTTCAGGGCCGATCCGAGCAAGATGACATTCAGCCCAACCGTACTCGAGTGGCGCCTGCAGTCCGAGCCATGGGTCTTCCTCGTTGATGCGAGCGGGATCGTCCGCTATGCGTTCGAGGGACCGACGGCGACCGACGAACTGGAGGCGGCGCTCCACGCGATGCTTGGCGCGCGCTGAGGGTCGACTTGACGGACGAATGAGGGCGAGTAGTGTCACCGGGTCCGCGCGAAGCGGACGGGTCGAGGGAGGGAAAGCCGATGTTCAGACGTGGGTTCGCCGTCTGTGCTGCGGCCGGTCTGGTCGCGATCTCATGCGCGGGGGGATCTTCGTCGGCGGCGACCTACGACATCACCGTCGACAACAAGGCGTCCGCGTTCAACTTCCAAGCCACCGCGTATTTCCCCAACGACCTCAAGGCGCATCCCGGCGACACGGTCCGATTCACCTCCATCGACCGCGGAGAGCCGCACACCGTGACGTTTGGCACGCTCGTCGACGCGGCAGTGCCGAAGCTCCAGCCCGGCGGGCCTCCGACCCTCGAGCCATTCGGGCTTCCCGATCTGATCGGCGGCCAGCCGCCCGCGCTCGTCGTGAGCCAGGCCGCCGCGCAGCCCTGCTTCCTCGCAAGCGGATCGCCGCCTAAGAGCGGCGCCTGCTCGAAGGACCAGCAGACGCAGGTCGCGTTTGACGGTACTCAGGCGTTCGTCAACAGCGGGTACCTCGGCGACAAGCAGGTGTTCGCGCTCAAGCTCGCCGACTCGATGAAACCAGGCACCTACAACTTCATTTGCCTGCTCCACGGCGCCGGGATGACCGGAAAAGTCACGGTCGTTGACAAAGGTCAGCCGACACAGACGGCCGACGAGATCAAGGCGAAGGCGACCGAGCAGCTCAACGTGAAGGTGCAGGCGCTGCAGTCGTCGGTCGACGCGGCCAAGTCCGCGAACGCCGCGAACGCGTTCGCGGGCGTGATCAGCGAGAAAGCCCTGGACTCGCAGGCTGTGCTCTTCGGGCCGACGCAGCTCACCATCCCGGTGGGCGGGTCGGTCACATGGCGCCTCTTCGGACCGCACACGATCTCGTTCAACGCACCGGCGGATGCCGTAGGGGTGCTCGTGAAGGCACCCGACGGCGGCCTCGGCCTCAACCTGAAGGCACTGGCCCCGTCCGGATGGCCGGGCGCTCCGCCGCCACCGGCGAACGCGCCGCCGCCGCCTGCGAATGCGCCGCCACAGACCATCCCGCTCACGGCGCCCGCCTGGGACGGCAAGGGCTTCCACAGCTCCGGGCTGCTGCTGTCGTTCCCGCCGACCTTTTTCTCGTACAAGCTGACGTTCAGCCAAGCCGGGACCTTCCCGTTCAAATGCCTCATACACCCTGACATGGAGGGCACCGTTAAGGTCGGTCAGTAACCCCGCGCTCGTGCAGCACGAGGACCCCGTCCAGCAACGACACGAGTGGATGGGGTCCTTCGCACTTTTCTTCCTGTTCGCGATCGCGCTGTTCGGGTTCGGCGTCCTCACGCTGCCATCGCCCGCGCGATCCGGAAGGGATCTCGCGTACGCCGCTGACATCGCGAGCGGCGCAACGAGTCAGTCCACCCCACTCACCGCTCCTCACCAGCACGGCGGTGCCGCCGAGCCCTCGCAGCACGAGGCGTCCGAGGGAATTGTTCTCGCGCCAGCGGCGGATCATTCGGCCACCCTTCCAGCCGCGCGCTGCACGACCGGCGTCAGGACGCGGTCGTACGACGTGGCCGCGATCAACGTTGACATCACGTACGACCGCTACCTCGACCACGACCCCGAGGGGCGCATGTACGTGCTCGAGACGGACCTCGAGCGGGTTCGTCGCGAGGAGACGCAGAACGCTCGGGCGCGCGACGGCGTCGGAGAGCCGGGCGTCTCGATCGGCTTGCAGGGCGACGCGATCCAGCCGCTCACGCTACGTGTCAACCAGGGCGAGTGCCTCCGCATCCGACTCCGGAACGCTCTCGCCGACTCGTCGCCGGTAGGGCTCCACATCCATGGAGCCGGGCAGTACGTGGTCGGAAGCGTCACGCCCGCGACCGACGGCAACGCAGATGCCTACGCGACGCCGAACCGCGAGGTCACATATGAGTGGATGGTGCCCCTCGCCGAGCCCGATGGGACGCACTACTTCCACGGCCTCGGCGACGAGCGCTTCGCGACCGGCCACGGTCTCTTCGGCGCGGTGATCGTCGAGCCCACCGAGTCGGTGCATCGCGACCCCCTGAACGGTGCCGAGCTCCGCAGCGGCTGGCAGGCGGTGATCGTCACGGCCGACGGGCGTAGCTTCCGCGAAGCCGTCCTCTACTACCACGAGGTGGGTGACGAGCTCTACCAGCTCCGCGACGGGCGAGGCGGGCTCGTGCCGCTCGTCGATCCGCTCACGAGCGCGTACCGTCCCGCGGCGCGAGCGCTCAACTACCGCAGCGAGCCGTTCCTCAATCGGCTGAGCCTCCAGGAGTCGCTCACCGGCAACTTCGATGAATCAGTCGCGTACAGCTCCTATTCCTTTGGTGATCCCGCCACGCCCATGATCCGCAGCTACCTCGGTGATCCTCTGAAACAGCGCGTCGTCCACGGCGGCTCGGAGGTGTTCCACGTCCACCACGTACACGGCGGAGCGATCCGCTGGCGACGACAGCCGGGCGTCGAGCCCGTGGGAGCGGCCGGCCTCGACAAGCATCCACCGCTCACGCCGATCGCGACTGAGCGTGTGGACGCGCAGTCGATCGGGCCGTCGGAGACCTTCGACCTCGAGAGCGAATGCGGCAGCGGTGGTTGCCAGCAGAGCGCGGGCGACTACCTCGTGCATTGCCATGTCGCGCACCACTACTTCGCGGGAATGTGGACGCTCTGGCGCGTCTACAACACGCTGCAGGATGGTGTCGCCTCCACCGATGGACTGCCGCCGTTCGCCGAATTGCCCGACCTGCGCGGTCGCGTCGCCGCCGCGGTCAGCGCCTCCGCACTTGTCGGGCGCACCGTGGACTGGTACGGGAAGCGTTTCCCGATCGACGCAGCGGGGCTCGACGAGTGGGTGAGCCGTCAGCTCCCGCCGCCGGGCGTGCCGAACGGCTACGACGCGTCGGTCTGGGACTGGCGACGTCTGGGCGACCGCTACCTGGGCGAGGTCGAAGACGCTCGTAGCTGGCCCGGCTACCGCTCGGCCGCGCCCGGCTCTCGCCCCGAGCTGCGCTTCGATCCGTACACCGGAAAGCTCGCGTATCCACTCTTTCGGCCGCACCTCGGCAAGCGCCCGCCGTTCGCGCCGGGCCACGGGCCGGCGCCTTACCTCGACCCGATCAGCGACGGTGTCGATCCGCCGGCCCCAGGCGTGAACGGGCCGGGCAGCGTGTGTCCTGCCGGCACCCGGGTCAAGTCGTTCGCGATCAACGCGATCCGCGTGCCGGTCGTGCTCAACAGCAGGGCCGGGCTCACCGATCCCGCGGGCGAGCTCTACGTGCTGCGCGAGGACGAGGACCGGACGCGAGCTGATCCGGACGCGCGGACGCCGCTCGCGATCCGGGCGAACGCCGGCGAGGACTGCGTCGACCTGACCCTACGCAGCGACATCGAAGACTCGCCGGATGTTCGCGGGATCAGCAAGGTCGACGTGCACGTCCATTTCGTGCAGTTCGACGTGCAGGCGAGCGACGGGGTCGTCGCGGGCTTCAACTACGAGCAATCCGTCCGGCCCTACCGGGCGGAGGGCGAGCGCGTCCGCGGCACCGCCACAGCCGGCGCGACGCGGATTGACCTCGCCGGCGTTGCCCGGTTCCAGGCGGGCGTGCTCGTTGGTGTCGGCATGGAGCAGGACAGCGCGTTCGAGATCGCCCGCGTTCGCGAGATCGAGGAAAACACGCTGGTCCTGGATCGTCCGCTGCGCTTCGGCCACGGCGAGGGAGAGATCGTGAGCACCGAGTTCGTTCGCTATCGCTGGTACCCGGACGTCCAGTTCGGTACCGCGTACTTCCACGATCACGTGAACGCGATCGATTCGTGGCGGCATGGCCTCTTCGGCGCGCTCATCGCGGAGCCGCCGGGATCGACCTACCACGATCCGCGCAACGGTGCCGAGCTGCGGAGCGGGACGATCGCCGATATCCACACGAGCGCGAAGGTCTCGGCCGATCTGACCGGGAGCTTCCGCGAGCTCGCGATGTTCATCCAGGACGATAACCCGATCACCCACGTCGGACGCTCGAGCGGAAGCAGCTTCAACCTGCGCGCCGAGCCGTTGGAGGCGCGCGGGGGCGATCCGTCGGAGCTGTTCTCCAGTGCGCGGAACGGGGACCCGGCGACACCGGTGCTCGACGCGTACCTCGGCGACCCCGTGGTCGTCCGTCTCCTCGTCGCGGGGACGAACGACGTGCACACCTGGCACGTCGACGGGCACACGTTTCGAACCGAGCCGTTCAGCCCGCTTTCGGCACCGACGAGCACCGTGCACCTCGGCATCTCGGAGCGGTACGACATCACGATCCCGGCGGCCGGCGGGGTCCAACGCATGCCTGGTGACTACCTCTACTACAGCGGACGCGCGTTGAAGCTGGTCGAGGGCAGCTGGGGCATCCTCCGCGTCCGGGATCCCGCCGACACCACCGGGCTGCGGCCGCTCCCGGCTCGGGCGCCGCCTCGTCCGGCGGAATCGGTCTGCGCGCCCGGCGCACCCGAGCGACGGTTCGCCGTCGCCGCGGTCGAGGTTCCGCTGCCGATGCTCTCCGTCGAGCGTGGCCGGGTCTTTGTTCTTGCGAGCGACGAGGCCGCGCTCATGGGTGGCCAGCGCGCTGCCGAACCGCTCGTGCTGCACGTCAGCGTCGGCGACTGCGTGAGAATCGAGCTCGCGAACCATCTTCCGAGCAGCGCGGTGTCGTTCCATGCGGACATGCTGGCGTTCGACCCGCGCGACTCGGCCGGCGTCTCGGCCGGGCGGAACGCGCCGCAGGTCGTCGCCCCGGGGGCGTCGCGCGTGTACACGTTCTTCGCGCATCCGACGATCGGCGAAACGACGGCGCTCGTCCGTGACTTCGCCGATGTAGCGAGGAACCCGCGCCTCGGGCTGTACGGCGCGATCGTGGTCGGCCCGGTCGGCGCGACCTACACGGATCCGGAGACCGGAGCCGATATCTCGACCCGGTCCAGCTGGCGCGTCGACGTGCACCCGCCCGACGCGCCCGCGTATCGCGACTTCGCGCTTTTCTTCGAGGACGAGGACGCCGGTATTGGCACTCACCGGATGCCGTACACGAAGGTGGTCGACGGAGTCGTCGGGCTCAACTACCGGAGCGCACCTCTCGCCGAGCGCAGTGGGAACGGCGCGGCGCTCTTCGACGCGACTCGCGCGCCGCCGCGAACTCCGCTGCTCGAGGCGCTCGTCGGCGACGCGGTCCACATCCACGTCCTCGCGCCTTACAGCGAGCAGGCGCAGGTCTTCACCGTCGAGGGCCATCGCTGGCCCTTCGAGCCCGGCCGGCAGGGAACCTCGATGCTGAGCTCAGCACAAGTCGGCGGGCTCGAGGCCATCACGGTGATGCTCGACGCCGGAGCGGGAGGGGGCGCGAGCCTGCCGGGCGACTTCTTGTACGGTGACCATCGGACGCCGTATCGAGACGCGGGCCTCTGGGGTGTCTTCCGCGTCTACCGGTGCCTGCCGGAGGGCGTGCGGCTCCGATCGCTCACCGGAGCTGACGCCGGCTGTGGCACCGACTTGGGAGTGATGCTCGTGGTGGCAGGAGCAATCGTGATGCTTGGCCTTCTGGCGGGCGCCACGCTCGCTCTCAGAGCGCGGCGGGCCCGGCTCAAGGAAGCTTCCATCGTTGGATGACGGTGTGGGACACGAAGCAAGCTGAGCGCGAAGGATGCGGAGCCGACGGGCAGACTCGAACTGCCGACCGGCGGTTTACGAA
>DASYUY010000104.1:0-6353 GCA_036000705.1 Candidatus Limnocylindria bacterium
ACCGCACTGGTCCGTCGTGATCTGCCTCGCCGACCGGGGCGGCGCGCTCGCCGGCGTCGTGTTCGACCCGGTGCGAGACGAGCTCTTCGGCGCCGAGCGCGGAGGCGGCGCGTGGGTCATCCGTGGTGCCGGCGCGCAGCGCGCGCTGCGCACGACCAACGTCGCGGACCTCGGGAGCGCGCTCGTCGCGACGGGATTCGCGTACGTGGCCGAACACCGCAGGGAGCAGGCGCGCATCCTGACGCGCGTGCTCGGCGAGGTCCGCGACGTCCGTCGCTATGGCTCGGCGGCGCTCGATCTGTCGTGGGTCGGAGCCGCGCGTTTCGACGCCTATTTTGAATCGGTCGACAAACCGTGGGACTGGATGGCCGGCGCGCTGATCGTCCGCGAGGCGGGCGGTCGCGTGTCAGAGCTGCCACAGGCGCGCGCGGGCCATCCGCACATCGTCGCGAGCGCGCCGGACGTGCACGACGCACTCGTCGCGCTGCTCAAACGAGCCGTGCAGCCGCGCTAGAACTCTTTAGACTTGACCGTGATGCCCGTGCAGGAAGAACGTCCCGCCGAGCGGGCGGGAGTACCGATCAACTTCGAAGAGGACGTGATCCAGCGACGCCCCCTGACCACGCAGGCGGGCCTCGGCGGCGAGGACTTCCCGCCGCGCGAGGGCATCCTCGCGGACGAAGACAACATGGTCTTCACCACGGTCAACAACCTCGTCAACTGGGCGCGGTCGCGCAGCCCGTGGCCCCTGGGATACGGCTTGGCGTGCTGCGCGATCGAGATGATCGCCGCGGGGGCATCGACCCACGACCTCGCGCGATTCGGTGCGGAGGTCTTCCGCTCGAGCCCGCGACAGGCCGACGTGATGATCGTGGCGGGCACGGTGACGCACAAGATGGCGCCGCGGCTGCGGCGACTCTACGAGCAGATGCCCGAGCCGAAGTGGGTCATCGCGATGGGGAACTGCGCATCGTCGGGCGGCGAGTTCTGGGACAGCTACTCGACGTTGCAGGGCGTGGACACCATCGTGCCGGTCGACGTCTACGTGCCGGGCTGTCCGCCACGGCCCGAGGCGCTGCTCGAGGGTGTCCTGCGGCTGCGCGAGAAGATCGCAAAAGGTGGCTAGCGTGAGCGACGAGCGGTTCAGCCGCGAGGAGCGAACACCTCCAGCCATGAGCGGGTCTCACGGCCAAAGCCGTGAGATCGAGCAAGGGCGGGTAACGCACTGAGCACCACCGACACCGAGCTGCGGCAGATCCGCGAGGGTGCCGGCGTCGATCTCCCGGTCATCGAGGACGAGGGTCTCGAGACCGAGGAGCTGATCCTGAACATGGGCCCGCAGCACCCGTCCACGCACGGCGTGCTGCGACTCGTGTTGCGGCTGTCCGGAGAGAAGGTCGTGGAGTGCATCCCGGTGATGGGATACCTCCATCGTGGCTTGGAAAAGATCTTCGAGTGGCGCACCTACGCGCAGGGCGTTCGCTACGCCGACCAGGCCGATTACGTATCGAACATGCTCAACGAGCACGCCTATGCCGGCGCGATGGAGGCCATCGCGGGGATCGACGTCCCGCGCCGCGCCGAGTACATCCGGGTCATCGTCGATGAGCTGAGCCGCGCCGCATCCCATCTGATCTGGCTAGGCACCTTTGGGCTCGACCTCGGCGCCACGACGCCGGTGCTCTGGTGCTTCCGCGATCGCGAGGACATCCTCGACATGCTCGAAGAGCTCTGTGGCTCGCGCATGAACTTCAACTACTTCCGACCCGGCGGTGTGCTCTACGACCTGCCCCCGGGCTGGCTCGCGAAGCTCGAGCGCTTCCTCGACCGCTGGGCCAAGCGGATCGAGCAGGACTACGTCGAGATCCTCGACGGCAATGAGATCTTTCTCGAGCGCACGATCGGCGTGGGTCGGATCCCGGCGGACGTCGCCAAGGGCTACGGGCTAACCGGTCCGATGCTTCGTGGCTCCGGCGTGCGCTGGGACCTGCGGGTCGCGCGTCCGTACTCGATCTATCCGGAGCTGAAGTCGATGGAGCCTGTCGTGTTCCCCGAGGGCGACGCGTTCGCGCGCTACAAGGTGCGCCTCGGCGAGATGCGGCTCGCGATCAAGCTCATTCGTGAGTGCATCGACGGCATCCCGGGCGGTCCCGTGCGCGCGCGGCTCGGACATGTCTGGAAGTGCCCGAAGGGCGAGGCGTACTACACCGTCGAGGGCGCCAAGGGAGAGGTCGGCATCTACATGATCAGCGACGGGCGCAGCCCGAACCCGTTCCGCGCGAAGATGCGCGGCGCGTCGTTCGTGAACCTGCAGATACTCCCGTGGCTGCTGAAGGGCCGCCTGGTGGCAGACGTCATCGCGATCCTCGGTTCCATCGACATCGTGCTCGGCGAGGTCGACCGGTGAGTCCACTGGTGCGGCGCAGCGCGCGTGACCAGTCGCCGAGACTCGCGATCGGTAGCTTTTAGATGTTCGGCATCATCACCGGAATGCTCCGTACCCTCGAGCATTTCGTGCGACCCCGTCCGGTCACGCGCAAGTACCCCTACGAGAAGCGCGTCCTCCCGGAGCGCAGTCGGGGCCTCATCGCGCTTCTCCTCGAGCCGGAGACGAGCATCTTCAAGTGCGAGAGCTGCCTGATGTGCGAGAAGGCGTGCCCGCCACGGGCCATCTCGATCTCGTACTCGTTCCGCAACAGCTTCCGCCGCCGTCCGCTGCTGTCGCCGCGCGCGAGCTACTACCGCATCCGCATGGTCGCGGCAGCGCCGTACGGCGACCGGCGCCCGCTCTCCACCGCGGTCACCACGATCCCCGCGGAAGACGAGGCGAAGCTCGACCTCGGGAAGGTCCGCAGCATCCTCCAGAGCGAGAAGGAGGGCGCGGATCGCCTCACCCGCGTTCTGTACCGGACGCACGCGGCGTACGGCTACCTGCCCTGGTCGGCCGCGGAGCTGGTCGCGATCGAATTCGGCAAGACGATGACCGACGTCTACACGGCGGCGTCGATCCTCTCGAACTTCCGGGGCGCGCCGGAGGGCCGGGGCACCGCCGTGCCACGCGGCGGTCGCCGGTTCACCGGCAACGTCGGCATCGCCGGCGAGTGGCCGCCGCTGTCGCCGCCGCCGGCACACGACGAGCTGCACGAAGACGAGGTGCAACACGTCGTCGAGCCCGCGTATGCCGGCTAGCACGACGACGCGTCTGCTCGAGGGCGCGCGCGTTCCCGCTCTGGACCGCGCGCTCGACGCCGACGCCGCGATCGAGCAGATCGTCGCCTCGGGCTTGCGCGGTCGCGGCGGCGCGGGCTTCGCCCTCGCGGACAAGCTGCGAGCGGTGCGCGCCAACGCCGCGGGAGGCGACGTGTACGTCGTCGCGAACGCGTACGACGCCGATCCCGGCAGTCCCCTCGCGCGCACGCTCCTCCAGGGCCACGCCGAGCTCGTGGTGCGGGGCATCGAGATCGCGATGGTCATCACCGGCGCGTCGCGCGCGTTCCTCTACCTGCATCCCGAGGCGACCGACGCACGCAGCGCGGCCGAGCGGGCCCTCGCGGACCGCGATGACATCGAGATCGCGCTCGGGCCGGGTGGCTTCATGGGCGGGGAGGAGAGCGCCCTGCTCAACGTCCTCGAATCGAAGCGCGCGATGGCGAGGCAGCGGCCGCCGTACCCGGCGCTGCAGGGTTACCTCATGCGCCCGACGCTCGTATCGAGCGCGGAGACGCTGGCGTGGCTGCCGCTGGTGCTGGGCGGCGCGAAGGCGGACACAAAGCTCGTCTCCGTCACCGGCATCGTCGCCACGCCGGGCGTGTACGAGGTCCCGCTCGGAACCACGTTGGGCGATGTCCTGGAGCGTGCCGGCGGTGTCACGGCGGAGCTCAAAGGCGTTCACGTCGGCGGACCGACGGGCGGCATCCTGTCCCCGCAGCGTCTGAGCACGCGTCTCGACTACGACGCGCTGAAAGCGGCGGGCACGCATCTCGGTTCGGGGCAGGTTCGCGCGCTTGGGACGGACGTCTGCATGGTCCGCGAGGCGGGCCGGCTCTTCGCGTACCTCGCGAAGGAGAGCTGCGCCATCTGCGTCCCCTGCCGCGTCGGCACCAAGCGCGTTCAGGGCATCCTCGAAGGTGTGTCGTCGTCGGTCGGGCGCGACGCGGACCTCCCCTGGCTGACGGAGCTCGGCGACCACATGGAACGCTTCTCGCTGTGCGGCTTCGGCATCACCGCGCCGTCGATCCTCCGCACGACGATGCGCGAGTTCGCCGACGACTACGCCGCTCACATCACGGAGCGGCGGTGCCCGACCGGGACATGCACCACGCTGCGCGCGCGCCGGTACGAGACGATGGTCCAGCCGTGAGCGAGACATGCCAGGCGTGTGAGGGATTCATCGAGAAGGGACCCGATGGGATCTGGCGTCACCTCGCACGCTGGGAGCCGTGCATCAGCGCGCGGCCGCGCACGCGCACCGCGACGCTCATCAGCGCCGAGCAGCGGCGCGCGCTCGCCGCCTACCTCTTCGTGCGGATCGAGCGCAATGAATGGAAGTACTGGCTCGCCGGTGGGGCCGTCGTCCTGTACCTCGCGCTGCTGTCGCGCGGCGACTGGCG
Organism: Candidatus Limnocylindria bacterium; assembly: GCA_036000705.1. Classification (GTDB taxonomy): domain Bacteria; phylum Chloroflexota; class Limnocylindria; order P2-11E; family P2-11E; genus CF-39. The sequence goes on from DASYUY010000104.1 coordinate 4,611, forward strand.
CATCTTCGCGGCCGGTCTGGTCATCGGCATGGTCGTGACCTTCTCCCTCATCGCGACCGCCGAGCGCGCAGGTGCGCTGCTCCGACGTGAGACGACGCTGATCCGCGTGACCGGATCGCTGACCGTCGACACGCGGAAGGACGCCGACAAGGAGAAGCGCTTCGTGCGCGTCGACGGACGCGAGCTCGTCCTCGATAGCGACGTGCACGTCGGACGCGAGCTCGGCGGGATCGAGTACACGGAGAAGCGTGGCTATCCGCTGGCGATCTGGGACCGCGACGGCGATCTCGTGTGGCATCGGCCCGAGTACGAGCCCGCACCGCTCGTCACCGATACGATGGTCCTCTCCGCATGAGACTCCTCGAGCGCCGGGAGGTCACCGCGTCCGCGGTGATGCTGATACGGAGCGAGGGGACGATGGGGCAGCAGTGACAAGCACGAAAAAGTCGCTCAAGTACATTCCCGTCACACCGGACCTCGCGCGGGAACTCGGCGTTGTCGGAGATGCCGCGAGGCGTCGGGTGGTCGGCTGGCTGATCGCCGTCGCGGCTCCGGGGTGGATCGTCGGCTTTCAGCGATCCGTGGAGCGCGGGTCAGAGCCTGGCGCGGCCGCGCTCGAGGCGACGCTGATCATCGCAGCGATGCTCGGTTTCGGAGTGGTCGGGGCAGCCCTGTGGGGGAGACGGATCCGGTCATCGCGTTTCATCGTCCGCGAACACGGCCGGTTCGACGTTGGAGGGCGATTCCGCGCTCGTGTCAGCGGAGACAGAACGCGGCGGTCGATCAAGACGTCGTTCGGAGAGGTGATGCTCGACAACGGCGAGCACGGTGAGGCAATGCAGACGCTGTGGGATCGACTCACCGAGCATCGTGGGGATCGGCCCGTGCTCGAGATCGACTACACGCCAAACCGCCATCTCCTGGCGGTCCGTCTCGCCGCCGGGAAGGCGATCTTCACCCGAGCCGGATACGTCGCGCCGCCGTCGGAGCAGGCGCGCCCGCTCGTACGCGCTCACGACGTGAGTTGGCTCGGAGCTCTGTGGCCGATCGCGGCGGTGCTGGCGCTCGCGCTCGTCAGCTATGCGTCGCTCGCGGGCTTCAGCGCCGCGCGTGACGGCTCACTGGCATCCACGGTTTTCCTGACTTCGTTCGGCGTGACGCTCGTCATGACCATCGGCGTGGCCACGTTCGGGGCATATCGGCTGTTCATCGCCATCGGTGAGCTCGTCGTGAGTTGGACGCAGGATCGCGCGCGATGAGTCTCCTCGAGCGCTACCTCCAGCCCGCCGAGTCCCAGCTGCCCACGGTCTCGCACGTCGGCGAGATCCCATCGGGCCAGCCGACGTGCACGATCACCATCGACGGACAGGAGGTCACGGCGATCCCCGGAGAGGCGATCCTCCGCGCGGCGCAGCGCGCCGGGTTCAACGTGCCGACGCTGTGCGACGACGAGAAGCTCGCGCCGGCGGCGGCGTGCCGCATGTGCCTGGTCGAGGTCGAGGGCTACGACCGCCCGCTGCCGTCGTGCCACCTGCCCGTCGCGCCCGGGATGAAGGTGAAGGCCACGAGCGACGGGCTCTTCAAGATGCGCAAGCAGAACCTCGAATACATCCTCAGCGACCACAACGCGTACTGCATGCCGCCGTGCCAGATCAGCTGCCCGACCCACATCGACATCCCGGGCTACCTGGAGCTCATGGCCAAGGGTCAGCACGTCGAGGCGGCGCGCCTCGTGAAGGAAGT
>DASYUY010000105.1:0-37045 GCA_036000705.1 Candidatus Limnocylindria bacterium
TCGGCGTCGTGCGGCCAGGCGAACGTCCCGCTCGCGATCTCGCCGGCGATCCGCTCGAGCTCGCGCACCAGCGTCGCCGCGTCGTCCTCCGAGATCACGTTCTTCCGGCCGAGCATGCGCGCGTGCGCGATGCTCCCGCGCACGTCGTGCGACGCGAGACGCTTGTCGAGCTCGAGCGACGCGGTGAAGGCGCGCACCTGCGGGTCGAGCGCGCCCTCGAAGCGTCCCTTCCAGAGGTCCTTGCCCGTCATTTGACGGGGTGGCCCGTCTTCTTGGCGCTCTTCACCTTCGGCGCTTCGAGCGCCTTCCGCGGAATGTCGAGCATCGCCTCGCTTCCCTCGCCCCAGAGCGCCTGGGTCCGCGCCTGGGTGCGCAGCGGCAGGCCGTAGACCGTGATGAAGCCTTCCGACGCCTTGTGGTCGAACTGGTCGCCCTTGCCGTAGGTCGCGAGCGCGGTCGAGTAGAGCGAGTGCGGCGAGCGGCGGCCGGCGATCGTCGCCGCGCCGCGGTGCAGCCGCACGCGGATCTCGCCGCTCACAAAGCGCTGCGTGCTCCGGACGTACGCCGCCAGGTCCTGGTGGTGCGCCGTGAACCACAGGCCGTTGTAGACGAGGTCGGCGTATTCCTGCGCCAGCTTGGCTTTGAAGCGCAGGGTCTCCTTCGTGAGGACCATGTCCTCGAGCGCGCGGTGCGCGGCGTGGAGGATCACCGCGGCCGGTGCCTCGTAGATCTCGCGCGACTTGATCCCCACCAGACGGTTCTCGATCTGATCGATACGGCCCACGCCGTACTCGCCGCCCAGCTTGTTGAGTCGCTCGACGAGCTCGACGCCGGCGAGTTCGTCGCCGTCGACGCCGATCGGCGATCCCTCACGGAATTCGATGACGATCTCGCGCGGCTTCGCCGGAGCCGCGTCGGGCTCCACGGTCCACTGGAACACGTCGCGCGGCGGCGCGCGCCACGGGTCCTCGAGGACGCCGGCCTCGACCGAGCGTCCCCAGAGGTTCTCGTCGACGCTGTACGGGCTTCTTTTCGTCGCCTCGACGGGGATACCGCGCTCGCGCGCGTACTCGATCTCCTCGTCTCTGGTCATGTTCATGCCGCCGCGCATCGGCGCGATCACCCTGAGGTCGGGCGCGAGCGCACCCACGGCGAGGTCGAAGCGCACCTGATCGTTGCCCTTGCCGGTGCAGCCATGCGCGACGAACCGCGCGTTCTCCGCGCGTGCCGCGTCGACGAGCAGCTTCGCCAGCAGCGGGCGGCCCAGCGCGGTCGCCAGGGGATAACGCTCTTCGTAGAGCGCCCCGGCCTGCAGCGCCGGCCATACGAAGAAGCGAACGAAGATGTCGCGGGCGTCCTGGACGATCGCCTTGCGCGCGCCGCTCGCGATCGCCTTCTTCTGGATCTGCTCCAGATCGCGCACCGAACCGAGGTCGCCCGTGCACGTGACGACCTCGAAGCCGTGCGTCTCGCGCAGCCACGCCACCGCGACGCTGGTGTCGAGACCGCCCGAGTACGCGAGGACGCAGGTTTCACCGCGATGTGGGGGGTTCTCGGGGGGCGGAGCCCCCCGGTGGTGTGTCATGCCTTCTCCTTCCGAGCGATGCCGAACGCGGTCAGACGCGTGAGCAGCGAGCGCGCGTGCCGCTCGGTGGACGTCGCGACGAAGACGGTGTCGTCGCCGGCGAGCGTACCGAGGATCTCGCTCAGCCCGGACGCGTCGAGCGCCGCGCCGAGCGCGTTCGCCGTGCCCGGCGAGGAGCGCAGCACGAGCATGTTCGCCGCGACCTGTGCCTCGACCGGATAGTCCTCGCTGAATCGGCGCAGCCGATCCGGGCCGACACCCTGACCGATCGCGGTCGGTGGTGCGTAGATGTGCGCGCCGTCGCGCGCGACCTTGACCAGGCCGAGCTCCACGATGTCGCGCGACACGGTCGCCTGCGTCGCGGGGAAGCCCGCGGTACGCAGGGCGCGCACCAGCTCCTCCTGCGTCGATAGCCGGTGCTGCCGCACCAGACGCACCAGCGCCTGCTGGCGGTGATGCTTGCGCGCGAGCGCCTCCCTCATGCGGCCACCTCGAACACGGTGCCCACCTGCTCGCCGCTGAGCAGCTTCTCGATCGCATCCGCGCCGCGTGCCGCGACGATCGCCGCGCGGCAGCCGGCGCTGGCGGCCACGAGGCACGCCTCGACCTTGGGGACCATGCCGCCCTCGATCGTGCCGTCCTCTACCAACGCTTTGGCGCGTGCGGTGTCGAGCGATGTGATCAGCTTGCCGTTCTTCGCGCGCACGCCCGGGACGTCGGTGACGAACACCAGCAGGCGCGCGCCGAGGCTCGCCGCGATCGCGCCGGCCGCGCCGTCGCCGTTGACGTTCAGCACCTCGCCGTCCTTTTTGTCCAGCGCGGCCGGCGCGACGACCGGAACGCGCCCGGCCTCGAGCAGCTCCTCGAGGAGCGCGCTGTCGACGAGACTGACGCGCCCCACCAGACCGAGCTCGGCTTCCTCGCGCTCGGCGCGCAGCATCCCGCCGTCGATCCCCGAGAGCCCCACCGCCGGCACGCCGCGGGCGATCAGCGCGGCGACGAGGCGCGTGTTCGCCAGCCCCGTCAGCGTCGCCAGCGCGACGTCCCGCGTCGGCGCGTCGGTGACGCGCAGGCCGCGCACGAAGCGCGTCTCCAGGCCAAGACGCCCCGACCACTCCGTCGCGAGCGGACCGCCCCCGTGAACGACGACGAGCGAGTGTCCGGCATCGTTCAGCGCCGCCACGACGTCGAGCGCCGCCGCTTCCTCGCCCAGGATCGAGCCGCCGATCTTCAGCACCAGGACATCGCTCACGTCATGTACTCGGCGTTGATGCGCACGTACTCCGCGGACATGTCGCAGCCCCAGGCGGTCGCCTGACCGTCGCCGAGGCCGAGGCTCACCTCGATCTCGACGGTCGGCGCGGCGAACAGCGCGCGCACGTCGGCGTCGGCGACCGCGAGCGGCGCGCCGCTCCGGTACACGAAGAGGTCGCCGATCCGGACGCTGGCCCTGCGGTCGTCGACGCGCGCGCCCGAGCGACCCGCCGCGGCGAGCACGCGGCCCCAGTTCGGATCGCCGCCATGGATGGCGGTCCGCACCAGGTTCGAGTTCGTGATGGTGCGCGCCGCCAGCCGGGCGTCGGCCGCCGAGGCCGCTCCGCGCACGTGGACCTCGAAGACCTTGGTGGCCCCCTCGCCATCGGCGACGACCATCCGCGCCAGATCCGCGCAGACGGTGTGGACGCCTTCCTCGAACGTCGCGAGGTCGGTGCCCTTCGGCGTCACGCCGGAGGCGCCGTTCGCGAGGACGAGCAGCGTGTCGTTCGTGCTCGTGTCGCCGTCGACCGAGATCGCGTTGAACGTCGAGTCCGCCGCGTGCGAGACGATCCGCCGCAGGTCGCTCGCTTCCACCGCCGCGTCCGTGGTGACGAACGCGAGCAGCGTCGCCATGTTCGGGTGGATCATCCCTGCGCCCTTCGCGATGCCACCGATGCGGACGGTGCCGGCCGCGAGATGGAGCTCTCGCTCGGTGACCTTCGGTCGCGTGTCGGTCGTCATCATCGCGCGCGATGTGTCGTCCCAGCCCGCCTCGCTGAGCGCGATGCCCGGCAGGACGGCGGCGATCCGTTCGACCGGCAGCTTGAACCCGATGACGCCGGTGCTCGCGACCGCGATCTCGTACGGCGAGCAGCTCACCACGGACGCGGCCGCCTCCGCCATCGCGATGGCGTCGCGCTCTCCCTGCTCGCCGGTGCACGCGTTCGCGTTGCCGGAGTTCACGACGATGCCCCGAAGCGGGCCGCGCTCGACATGGCGGCGCGTCACGACGCACGGCGCGGCGATGACCTGGTTCGTCGTGAACACCGCGGCCGCGGCGCAGGGCCGCTCCGACACGATCAGCGCGACGTCCAGCCGCTCCGGCCGTCCATGCTTCACGCCGGCCATGGCCGCACCGGCGCGGAAGCCGTGCGCGAAGGTGACGCCGCGACCGTCGGTCACGGCCAGAGCGGCAGGGCCTCGAGACCCATCGTCTCGGGATAGCCGCGCATCGCGTTCAGGTTCTGGATCGCCGACCCGGCGGCGCCTTTCACGAGGTTGTCGATCGCGGCGAAGGCGACGAGGCGTCGGTTCGGCTCGTCGACGACGGCATGCACGAGGCACCAGTTGCTCCCTAGCGTCGCCTTCGTCGCCGGGTATGAGCTCGTCACCCGGACGAACGGCTCCTCCGCATATGCCGTCGCATAGGCCTCCGCGACGCGCGCATCGTCCACGCCGTCGCGCAGCGTCGCGTAGCACGTCGCGATGAGCCCGCGCGTCATCGGGATGAGATGCGGTGTGAACGTGAGTCGCGGTGCGCGACCGGACATGCCGCGCACCTCTTGAGCGATCTCTGGCGTATGACGATGCTTGGGCACGCCGTACGGCCGCACGCTCTCATCAATCGTCCCGAAGAGATACGCGTCATCGACGTTGTGGCCGGCTCCGGACACGCCCGACTTCGCGTCGACGATGAGATCGTCCTCTACGAGGTTCGCCCGGGCCGCCGGGAGGAGGGCCAGGAGCGTGGCGATGGGATAGCAGCCGGGATTCGCGACAAGGCGCGCGCCGCGCAAACGCGCGCGCGTCAGCTCGGTGAGCCCGTAGACCGCTTCCTTCAGCAGCTGCGGCGCGGGATGCGTGTACGCGTACCAGCGCTCGTAGTCCTTCGGATCGCGAAGGCGGAAGTCGCTGCCGATGTCGATGACGGAGCGGCCTTCGGCCAGCCAGCCGGGCGCGAGCTTCGCGGCCTCACCCGCCGGCAGGGCGGTGAAAACGACGTCGGCGTCGCCCGGATCCGCGCCAACCACGAGCGAGGCCGGCGCGGCATGAAGATGCGGCTGCACCTCGCGCAGCAGCTCGCCCTGACGTCCGCGGGCCACCGCTGCCACGAGTCGTGCCTCGGGGTGGCGCAGCAGAAGACGCGCGAGCTCGCCGCCCGCGTAGCCCGTCGCGCCGACGATCGCGACCCGCACCGGCATCGCCGCATATTATGCGGTGACCCGTATATTTATGCAATGGCCCGGATCGAGGTCACGAGGCGAGATCGAACGTCACGCTGACCTGGACCATCCAGCCGTTACCCGGCGGGCAGCAGCCTCCCATCGGCAGCTGCGACGAGATCGAGCGGATCGGCCCGAGCTTCTTGCCGCTCGCGGCGGCGACTGCCTCAGCGCTGGCGCGAGCGTTCGCGATCGCCACCTCCGTGGCCTTCGCAAGATCGGCCGCCGACGGCTGGCTTGTGCCGTAAGGGCCGGAACCCTTGCCCGCGTTCGCATTGACGGTGGTCGCGCCATTAGCCGTCGCGGCGTTCATCGCGGCGAGGAGCACGCGGATCGACGGCACATCGGCGCTGAGGTTGCCGCTCACGGCGACCGACGTCATCTTCGCCGGCTGACCGCCTTCCGTGGGTGACGGGCCCGGCTTGTATGGACCGAAATTCGGGTTGACGTTGAACCCCATCATGCGGATCCCATCGGCCGGCACGCCGGCCGCCACCAACGCGCCTTTGATCGTGTCCAGCCGAGCCAACAGGTCGTCAGCGGCCTGCTGCACGCCCGCGGCGTCGGCGGTCGACTGCACGCCGACATAGAGCGTTTGCCCGATCGCGAGGGGGTCGGCGGCCGAGGGCTGCGCGACGCCCATGCCCAGTGCGGTGATCGAGGGGGCATCCGCAGCGGGTGCGGCCCCCGGTGAGAGCACCGGTCCGGACGCGACCGCCGGCGACACGAGGACCGCCAGACAAAGGACGGAGACGATGAGTGCGGTGACGCGAAGAGCCTTCATGGGCCACCTCCAAACGATGGCCACCAGGCTCGCGCGACGCGCACGCGCGCGCATCACATTCGCGCCGAGCAACTACTACGCGCGCATTCGTATTTGCAACGCCGCGGTAACGACGCCGGTGGTCGCTACGGGAAGATCCCCCGCTTCTCGATCGCGCTCGCGACGCGCTCGACGGCGACGATGAATGCGGCCTCGCGCGGAGTGCAGTCGTAGACCTTCGTCTTGGCGAGCACGAGGTCGCTCGCCCGGCGCATGTAGATCTCGAGACGCTTCTCGACCTCGTCGAGCTCCCAATAGAACTGCGCGCGGCTCTGCACCCACTCGAAGTACGACACGACGACGCCGCCGGCGTTCGCCAGGATGTCCGGCATGATCGTCACCCCCCGGTCCGCGAGCCTGCGATCGGCGTCGGCGGTGATCGGACCGTTCGCGCCTTCGACGATGATCTTCGCGCGGACTTCGTGGACGTTGTCCGACGTGACCTGGCCCTCCAGCGCGGCCGGCACGAGAACGTCCACGTCCAGGGCAAGGAGCTCGGCGTTGCTGATCTTTGACAGCCCCGGGAGTCCCTCCAGGAGCCGCTGCGGGTGGCGCCGCACGTGCTCGATCGCCGCCGGGACGTCGAGCCCCCGCGGCGCGGCGTAGCCACCGCTCAGGTCCGATACCGCGACGATCTTGCAGCCGGCCTCCGCGAGGATCTTCGCCGTGACGCTGCCGACGTTGCCGAATCCCTGCACCGCGACGCGCGTGCTCTCCGGACTGCGGCCGGCGCGCTTGATCGCCTCGAGGGTGACGAACGCGACGCCCCGTCCGGTCGCTTCCGTGCGTCCACGCGATCCACCGAGCTCGATCGGCTTTCCGGTGACGACCTCCGGCGAGTGCTGGCCGGTCATCATCGTCACCGTGTCGACGATCCACGCCATCGTCGACTCGTCGGTGTTCACGTCGGGTGCCGGGATGTCGCGCTCCGGTCCGATGATCGGAAGGATCGCCGCGGTGTAGCGCTTCGTGAGCCGCTCGACCTGGCGCCGTGTGAGCTTCCGCGGATCGACCGCGACGCCGCCTTTCGCTCCGCCGAGCGGCAGATCGGTGACAGCACACTTCCAGGTCATGAGCATCGCGAGGCCCTCGACCTCTTCGAGGTTGACGCCGGGGTGGAAGCGGATGCCGCCCTTGCCCGGGCCGCGGCCGGTCGAGTGCTGGACGCGGTAGCCGGTGTAGACCTCTAGGTGTCCCTCCTCGAGCATCACGGGGACCGACACGATGAGCGTGCGCTCGGGCGTGCGCAGGAATCGGTGCATCCCGGGGTCGAGATTCAGCGCCTTCGCCGCCGCGTCGAGCTGCCGCAGCGCCGAGTCGCGCAGCTCCCTGCCTGGATGCGTAGGCGCCGGCGTGCTGAGGGTCACGAGAAGCGCTTCTCGTACATCGTGGTCGGCGGCTCCGGCTTGTAGCCGAGGCTGCGGTTGATGCCGCGCATCGCCGCGTTCTGCTCGTCGTTGGTCGTGCCGAACAGCTTCACGCCGCGCGCACGAAGCTCGCGCAGCGCACGCAGCTTGAGCGCGAGCGCGATGCCCTTCCTGCGTTCCTTGCGCGCGACGCCGGTGAAGTTCGTGTATGCGGTGCCGTTCTCCTTCACCATCGTCGCGGTCATGCCGACCGGATGGCCGTCGCGCAGCGCGATGATCGTGCTGGGCGGATCCTGACCCGGCCCCTCGAAGAACATCTTCCGGGCCTGCTCGAAAGGCGGCGGCTGCTCCGGCATCGGCGTCGGCGATGGAACGTCGCGGGCCATCGCCCAGATGGCCTGCAGCAGCTCGCGCTGGAAGGCCTCGACGTCGGCGGCGCGCTCGCGCACGATCTCGGCGTACGTCGCGAGCCGGATGCCCGCACGACCGGCCACCTCATCCGGATCATCAAAAGCGGACGCATCGAATGACGGAACGTCGATGTACGCGTCGATGCGCTCATGGAAGGCGCGGTATCGCAGCGCCTCCGCGAAGCGCGCGCCCTCGGATTCGTCGCCACGCACCGCCGCGATGGACCGCGAGGCCCCGCTGTGGCGCGCATGAGCCTCGAGCTCGCCCAAGAGCGACCGCGCGACACCCCGGCGGCGCCACTCGGGCGCGACGCGGATGCCGACCCGCCACGAGCCGTCGGGTGACGCGAACAGTCCGCCGTTGCTGGTCGAGCCGATGGCCACCGTCGCGCCAGACCCGTCCTCGACGACGAGCCCGAGCCGCAGCGGCTCGGGATTCGCGGCCATCATCCGTCGTGCCGCCGACGGCGACTGCCACTGGCTCGGCGTCGCCCAGCGGTTCTGGAATTCCACGACGCGCTCGAGGTCCGCATCCGCGGTCGCACGCACGCGCAGCTCGGGCGGAAGGCGCTTCGCGACGGCGGCGAGGTCGGTGGCCACGAGGCCGAAGATTAGCGACTCTCGGCGTAGCCGAGGGATTGGGCGAGACTACAACCGATGACCGACGACGACACCCGGTACATGCGGCGTGCGCTGCGTCTTGCGGCCCGCGCCGCCGGCCGAACGAGTCCCAACCCGATGGTGGGCGCCGTCGTCGTGCGCGACGGCGAGATCGTGGGTGAGGGCTATCACCACGCCGCCGGCGAACCGCACGCGGAGGTGAACGCACTCATCAAGGCGGGCGAGGCCGCGCGCGGCGCGACGCTCTATACGACGCTCGAGCCGTGCGCGCACCATGGCGGCACCGCGCCCTGCGTCGACGCGATCGTGAACGCGGGCGTGCGACGCGTCGTCGCCGCGATGCGCGACGTAGACCCGCGCACCGGTGGCAAGGGCTTCCGGCAGCTGAAGGCCTCGGCCGTCGAGGTCGAGCCGGGCGTCCTCGAGGCGGAGGCGCTGCGTCTCAACGAGGGGTTCGTGAGCCGCGTGCGCCGCGGGCGCCCATTCGTGCTGGTAGTGCTGGCGACGACGCTCGACGGACGCGTGACCGCCCCCGGTCGCCGCTACCTCGTCGGCAAGCGCGCGCTGCGCGAGGTGCATCGACTGCGGGATCGCCTCGACGCCGTGCTCGTCGGCATCGGGACCGTCCTCGCCGACGATCCCGCCCTCACGGTGCGCGAGGTCACCGGTCGCGACCCGCTGCGCGTGATCGTGGACACCGAGGCGCGCACGCCGCCGACGGCGAAAGTGATCCGTGCCAAGGACCCGCAGCGCACGGTGCTCTTCGTCGCGCGCGATGCCGACACGCGGCGCACGAACAAGCTCCGCGAGGCCGGTGTTCTCCTGACCACGCTGCCACGTTCCGACGGTGGCCTCGACCTGGGCGCGGCGATGCGCTGGCTGGGAGAACACGGAGTGAACACCGTCCTGTCCGAGTCGGGACCGCGGGTCGCGGGCGCGCTCGTGCGCGGTGGTCTCGCGGATCGGCTCATGATCATCACCGCGCCGATCGCCGGGGGCGACGGACCGTCCGCCCTCGCGGGCGTCACGCACACTGCCGAGCTGAGGAACGTTCGCGTGCGACGCTTCGGCGAGGATGTCGCGATCGAGGGAGACCTCTAGCTGTTTACCGGGATCGTCGAGGAGATCGGGACCGTGCGCCATGTCGGTCCGACCACGTCCGGCTCGCGACTGGAGGTCGCGTGCGCCCGCGTTCTCGACCGCCTGTCGATCGATGACAGCGTCAACGTCGCGGGCGCCTGCCTGACGGTGATCGAGCGCGACGATCGCGGCTTCGCCACGGACGTCGTGCCCGAGACGACCGCTCACACGACCCTCGGCGCGCTCATGCGCGGCAGCCGGGTGAATCTCGAGCGCGCGGCAACGCCCGAGACCGCCCTGGGCGGTCATCTCGTGCAGGGCCATGTCGACGGCACGACCAAGCTCGTGGCGCGGCGCGCTGAGGGCGCCAGTGCGCGACTGCGATTCGCGCTCCCAAAGACACTCGCGCGTTACATCGTGATGAAAGGATTCATCACCATCGACGGCGTGAGCCTCACCGTCGCCGCGCTCGGCAAGACGTTCTTCGAGGTCGCGCTCATCCCGCACACCGCCGAGCGCACCACGCTCGGCGCGCTGGGCGGCGGCGAGCTCGTCAACGTTGAGGTGGACATCGTGGCGAAGTACGTGGAGCGTTTGGTGCGCAAGTCGTGACCTAAAACTGGTCTTGTGACGAGGCTCGCGCATCCAAGAAGATCACGCGACATCCGCGGGTCGTCGCGCCACAGCCCCCGTTCAGCACGGTCGAGGAGACGATCGCCGAGATCGCCGCCGGCCGGATGGTCATCGTGGTCGACGACGAGGACTGCTGAGCGTGGTCGCGGAGGAGACGAGCTGACGAGCGGCGGCTAGCGCGTCGCGTTCTGCCACCAGCTGGTCGCGCTCTTCAGCAGCTGACCATCGGTCCCACCCGAGAGATCGTGATCGATCGTCGAGACCCAGCGACCGCCGCTGAAGATCACGGTGACGCCGAAGCCCTCGAGGCGGCCCGGACCCTCGCTCTTCTGCACGTCGGTCACGTCGCTCCAGGACTTGTCGATGCCGATGATCGGCAGCGGAACCACCTCGCGTAGCCCGGCGCTGTCGACGACGAGCGTCGAAGCCACCGTCGGCGCGAACGCGGCGAACCCGAGGAACAGCGCGGCCGCCGTGACCGACGTGCCGAGCAGGAGCCGCGCGAGCTCGCGTGTCGCGAACCGCACCACCCGCGGTCCGCTGGTGTGCCAGCCGCGCACCGAGCCGCGCGCCCAAGCGAGCGCCGACGCGCCCAGCCCGAGACGCAGCACCAAACGCGTCAGCAGCGCGGAGAGCCCCACGGCCATGACGAAGCTCCGCAGATCGAGCCAGCTGTAGCGCGGTTGGATGACGAACGCGCCGGAACCGGCCGGCGGCCTGATGTCCGAGGCGAGGTTGACGATCTCGGGAAGGATGAACAGCCCCGCGAAGAAGATGAACGCGAACAGGGCACCCGCGACCGCGGGCACGAACGGATCGTCGTGCTCGGCGAAGTCCCCGCGCACGCGCTCGAGCGCGTTCTCGTACTCGAGCCACGACGTCGCGTGATAGTTGAACGTCTGCGCCTTCATGTCCTGCATCACGCGGGCGACGTAGGGGGCCAGCCCGGGTTCTGTCGCGCCGTCGATGGACACGACGAGCGCACGCGTCAGCTTCTCCACGTACGGCTGGGTCGTGGTGCCTTCCTTCGTCTTGACGACCCTCTCGCGATCGGCCTCGGTCTTGATCACGAGACGTCCGCGATGCGCCTGGACGTCCTTGACCTCGTTCCACGCGTACGCGGTCCCGCCACGCAGGCCGACGAGCGCGAATCCGATCGGAGCGAGATCGATCCGCGCGCGGCCGACAAGTCCAAAGCGGACGTCTTTCCGGATCGCGGCGGGATGTTTGCTGATCGCGGCCATGAGCTCGAGGTAGGCCGGCGGTTTTGGCGGCACGAATGGCGCGGCGATGACCGGTGGCACGAACGGCTTCGGCGGAGGCGGCACGAACGTCGGCATCGGAGCGACCTGCTCAGAGGGCTTTGGCCCCTTCGCAGCCTTCTTCGCTGCGCGCTCGGCGATCTTGGCTTCGCGTTCGTCGATCTTCGCCTGTGCCGCGGCGAGCTTCGCCGCGTTCTTGGCGTCAGCCTCCGCGATCTTCGCCTCTTTGATCGCGTTCTCCTCGGCGAGCTTCGCGCCCCGCTTGGATTCTTCGGCGAGTCGCTTCTGCTCCTTCTTCGAGAGCGGCGCGGCGACCGGCGGAGCCGCGGTGAAGGCGGTCGGCGCGGGCGCGACGCTGAACGGACTGGTCGGTGACGTGAACGGACTGTTCGGCGAGGTGAACGGACTGGGCGACGCGAACGGACTGGGTGACGCGGCCGGCGTCGCCGCGGAGGCCTGCGCTGGAGCCGCAGCTGGAGCGGCGGGAGCCTGGGGCGCGAAGGCGAACGGCGAGTTGGGCGAGCTGAAGATAGCGGGCACCGTGGGCCGCGCGGGGAGTGGCGGGGTCGGCGGGGCCGCCGGGGGCGGACTGGTGAACGGGTCGGGGTACTCGGGGATCGTGCTTGCCGCTGCCGAAAACGGGTTCGGCGTGGGCATGTACTGGGACTGCTGCGCGGGCTGCCAGTCAGGCGTCACCGGCGGCGACGCGGGCGCGGCGCCCGATTGCTCCGTCTCCTGTTGACCAGGCGGAGGCGGGACAAGGCCGAGCGCGACGAGCCGTGGATCGTCCATGTTTGGTTGAACGTTAGGGCAGCCGGGATGCGACGGCGAGGCCCCGATAGAGTGCGACCGATGGCGACCGGAAAGACACGGGCCACGCGGCGCGCGGATGCCCGTCGCGGTGCCCGCGTCGCGATCGTTCGCGCGCGGTGGAACGAGGAGGTCACGCTCGCCCTCGAGGGAGGCGCCATCGAGCGAGCGACAGACTCCGGTGCGAACGTCGATCTCTTCGAGGTCGCGGGGTCGTTCGAGCTGCCCGCGGCGGTCGCGCTGCTGGCGGACACCGGCCGTTACGACGCGATCATGCCCCTCGGCTCCGTCATCCGCGGCGAGACACCGCACTTCGAGTACATCGCGCAGGCCGTGGCCAAGGGTCTGATGGACCTCACCCTGACCTACCAGACCGCGATCCCGTTCGGGGTCCTGACCTGCGACACGATCGAGCAGGCGCGCGAGCGCGCCGGCGGCGCGGAGAGCAACAAGGGCGCGGAGTGGATGGACGCGGCCCTCGAGATGGTCGCGTTGCGTCAGGCGTTGGCGCGCGCGCCGTCGAGCGTGCGACGTTCGGCGCGCAAAGCGTCGAGCGCCTCATCGCGATCGACGCGGTAAAAGCGGAGCGACTCGCCGGGCGAAGCTTGCGCGACCTTCCCGAGATCAGCGGCGATCACCGCCGCGATGACCGGATAGCCGCCGGTCGTCTGATGATCGGCTAGGAGCACGATCGGCGCGCCGCCACGGGGCACCTGCACCGCGCCGGCAACGATGCCGCAGCTCAGAAGCTCGCCGGGCCGCGGCGCGATCGGCACGCCGCCGAGTCGCACACCCTGACGGTCGCTCGCGGGCTGGACGACGAACGTCGCGCCGAAGAAGCGCTCGTTCGTATCGCGCTCGAATCGATCGTGATGAGGCCCGGCCATCGCCCGCACCTCCCCGTCGTACGTCGTCGGCTCGACGCGCCGTCCGGCATCTTCGGGTCCGGTGTCCGCTTCGCCCAGCGGGAGCGCGTCGCCGGCGCGCAGCGGCGCGCCGAGACCCGCTGGAAGATACGTCGCGCGAGATCCGAGGATCGGCGCCGACGCGATCCCGCCACTCACCGCGAGATAGGCGAAGCGTGTGCGTTCGCCGGTGTGCACGGTCACGGTCTGGCCGGCGCGCACGAAGACCGCGGTCCAAGAGGGCAGACGCGATCTCGTCGCGATCGAGACGTCGCGACCGGCGACCGCCACGATGCGTGTGTCGTCGCAGGTGAAGCGGAACGGCGTGCCGATGATCTCGATCCCCGCGGCGTCCTCGGTGTTACCGACGAGCGCGTTCGCTGCGGCGAGCGCGAAACGATCGGCGGCGCCGGCCGGCGGCACACCGGAGCGAAGGTAGCCGAACCGCCCGCGGTCCTGTACGGTCGAGCGCACGCCGGCCTCGGCGATTCGGATCACAGGGGGATGAATCGCACGCGGTCGCCCGCGCGGATGCGGACCGGCTCGTCGGCCGTTGGATCGAACATCGCGAGCTCGGTGCGCCCGATGAGCCGCCAGCCGCCCGGCGAGGTCAGCGGGTACACGATCGTCTGGCCATCCGCGATCGCGACGGATCCCGCGGGCACGCGCTCGCGCGGACGCTCCAGGCGTGGCGCGACGATCCGCGGATCCAAGCGGCCGCAGTACGCCGTGCCCGGGAGGAAGCCGAGGAAATACGCCGTGTACTCGCGCGCGGCGTGCAGCGTGACGAGCTCGGCGACGCTGAGATGCGAGCGCTCGGCCGTCTCGGCGAGATCGGGCCCGTCATAGGTCGTGGGGACCTCGACGACGCGCCGCGGCTGGTCGGCCGCGACAGGTGTGGGCGCGCCGTGCGCGAGCATCGTCCGCGCGACCTTCTCCGCGTCAGCCGGCGCGGTGCGCAGGGGATCGAACCGGAGCAGGGCGGACGCGTATGCCGGCACCGCGGGTCCGAGGCGAGCCACCGTCTCCCAGTGATCCGCGATGTCCCGCGCCCAGTTGACGACGTCGTCCGTGAAGTCGTCCCCCAGCTCGACGAGGAGCGCGCTCTCGCCGAAGGGAACGACGCGTGGCGTCACGTCCAGATGACCGCCGGCCGCACCCTCACGCCCGCGCCGGCCAGCGCCTCGCGCAACGCCAGGGCTATCGCGGGCGCTCCGGGCGTGTCCCCATGCAGGCACAACGTGTCGACGGCGAGCGCGAGGAACGATCCGTCGTGCGCGCGCACGCCGCCGTCACGCACGAACGCGAGCGCCTGCTGGGCGGCGACGCGCGGGTCGGTGTGCAGCGCGCCCGCGAGCTTCCGGGAGCGGAGGCTGCCGTCCGCCTCGTACGCCCGGTCGACGAAGCCCTCGCGCACGACTCGCAGGCCCGTGCCCCGGGCCGCCTCCGCGAGCGCGGACCCCGGTGCCGCGAAGAGCGCGACGTCGGTCGGCGCGCTGAAGACCTTCTTCACACCCGCGACGATCGCCCTCGCGATCGTCACGTCGTGCCACGCTTCGTTGTACAGCGCTCCATGCGCCTTCACATGGGTGATCCTCAGGTCGGGATCCACGCGTTGCAGGGCGCGGATCTGACGCGCGACCTCTTCGCTGAGCACATCAGGCTCCATCACCATCGCGATGCGCCCGAAGTTCGCGCGATCGGGATAGCCGGGATGCGCTCCGACCGCGACGTCGTACCGCCGCGCGAGCGCGACCGTCTCGCGCATCGTCGACGCGTCGCCCGCGTGGGCGCCGCACGCGACGTTGGCCGAGCTGATGAGCGGCATGAGATCGGCATCGGTGCCTGCGCCCTCGCCGAGGTCGCTGTTGAGATCGATCGACGCGCGCATCACAAGATCAGAGCGGCGGCAACGACGTTTCGCACGGACTGAGCCTAAACCGCTCGGCTTCTCATGGCCTCCGGGTGTCGCGGATGCGCGACAGCTCCTCCGACCAGGTGGCGCCTGCATCGCGCGTGCGCTGCCAGATCCAATCGAAACCGTCCCGGCCGATGTTCGTCCAGAGGACGCGGTGGGTGTTCGCCCGCGCGCCGCCTTCGGTACCGGCGTACATGGTCATCGTCCCATCCGCGTAGGTGCCGATGTACCAGTACGTGCCGCTCGCATCCACGTAGCGCTGTCCTCCACATGCGCAGGGACGTTCAGGCTCGAGCGAAGAGAAAGGGCTAGTGGTAGTGCGTGGCGTAGCGGCGCTGTTCGTCCGTCAGTGCGGCATCGCCGTTCTTCTCGCCACCGGCGCGGAACCAGATCTCGTTCTCGATCCAGAAGCGGTAGAGGAACTCGGAGAACGTTTCGGCGCACACGCTCATGCCACCGTCGGCGGGGTCGTAGCTGTCGAACGTTTCGCCGTCGGCCTCGAACCCGAACGCCGACTCGCTCACGACCACCGCCTCCGAACCGTCCGGGCCGACGTAGAGCAGCCAGTGCAGCATCCACTGCTGGTCGGACAGGAAATGGATCAACGACCCTCCGCCGGCGACGTCGACAGGAAACTCTCCGAGGTCCAGATAACACGACGTGCAGGAGCGCACCCGCGCGCGCGGCTCGGGATCGCCGATGAAGATGCGGAACGGTCGGAAAGGCTCGAGCGCGCGACGGTCAAGCAGCGCACCGAGATCCGCGGCCGTTGCCGCGCGCTCGGGTGCCGGATCGCCCGGCACGACGTACCCGAGCGATCCCGGCACGCGTGGCTCGGCACGCAGCCAGTTCAGCTCATCGTCCAGCTCGCGGCCGATGCGCGGCAGATCCGCGTACGAGAACGGCGAGTACGTCGAGAACGGCGTCGGGTGCTCCCGATACCCGGGAAGGTCCGTCGCCCACCAGACACGCGGCAACGCAGCGAGTGACCCCACCGCGGTAAAGCCTAGCCGCCGTCGGTCAGATGAAGAGTGGCGCGAGGACCAGGGTGATGGTCGAGAGCAGCTTGATCAGAACGTGGAGGCTGGGCCCGGCGGTGTCCTTGAAGGGGTCGCCGACGGTGTCGCCGACGACCGCCGCGGCGTGCGCGGGCGTGCCCTTCCCAAGGACGTTGCCCTTGTCGTCCTTCAGCATCCCCGACTCGATGTACTTCTTGGCGTTGTCCCAGGCACCGCCACCGTTGTTCAGCACGGTCGCGAGGATCACGCCGGCCATCGTGCCGACCATCAGCATCGCCGCCTCGGCTTCCGCCTTGAGCAGGATGCCGACGACCACCGGAGCGAGCACGGCGAGCAGACCGGGCGCGATCATGTTGCGCAACGCGGACGCGGTCGTGATGTCGACGACGCGCGCGTAGTCGGGCTCTTCGGTCCCGGCCATGATCCCCGGGTGCTCGCGGAACTGCGTGCGGACCTCCTCGATGATCGCCGCGCCCGCACGGCCGACCGCGCGGATCGCGAGCGACGAGAACAGGTAGACGAGCATCGCGCCGAGAAAGCCACCGAGGAAGACGTCCACCTTCGCGAGGTCCACGACGTGGAAGTCGGCCGGCGTGATGCCCGCGGCGCGCCGAAGGTCGGTCACCTTGTCGAGATACGCGGAGAAGAGAAGGAACGCGGCGAGAGCGGCAGATCCGACGGCGTACCCCTTGGTGAGCGCCTTGGTGGTGTTGCCGACGGCGTCGAGGCGGTCGGTGCGCTCGCGCGTCTCCTCCGACGCTCGCGCCATCGACGCGACACCGCCGGCGTTGTCGGTGATAGGACCGAACGTGTCCATCGCCAGGATGAACGCGGCGCTCATCAGCATGCCCATCGTCGCGACCGCGGTGCCATAGATGCCCCCATGCGGCAAGCCGGTCGCGATGCCCCACTGGTCGCCGAGCCAGTGCGACAAGAACAATGCGATCGAGATCGCGATGACCGATGTCGCGGTGGTCTCGAAGCCGACGGCGACGCCCGAGATGATCGTCGTCGCCGGTCCGGTCTTCGCGGCCTCGGCGATCTCTTTCACCGGCCGCCAGTTCCCCGCCGTGTAGTACTGCGTGATGAAGACGAACGCGAGACTGGTGAGGATGCCGACGACCCCGGCCCAGAAGAAGTAGATGCCCTGGCCCTTCTCGTTGAGCATCACGTTCGTCACCAGGAACATGCCGGCGATCGAGAGCCCGACCGTGATGTAGTAGCCGATGTTGAGCGTCGTCATGGGGCTCTGCTTCTCGTTGCCGCGCACCAGGAAGATACCGATGACGCTGGCGATCAGCCCGAACCCACGGACGACGAGCGGGAAGAGGATCCAGGCGACGTTCTGCGTCACCGTGTAGATCGCGACGCCCAGGATCATCGCGCCGATGTTCTCCGCCGCGGTCGACTCGAAGAGGTCCGCGCCACGACCGGCGCAGTCGCCGACGTTGTCGCCCACGAGGTCCGCGATCACGGCGGCGTTGCGCGGGTCGTCCTCCGGGATACCTGCCTCGACCTTACCCACCAGATCGGCGCCGAGGTCCGCGGCTTTGGTGTAGATACCTCCGCCAAGCTGCGCGAACAGCGCGACGAACGACGCGCCGAAGCCGAACCCGACGATCGTGAACGGCGCCTGTGCGGGATTCGCGAAGCCGCCGTAGGCGATGAACATGACGAACACGCCGATGAGGGAGAGCCCGACGACGAGGATCCCCGAGACCGCGCCACCGCGAAGCGAGATGCGGAGCGCGTCGCCGACGCTGTGCTGCGCCGCGGCCGCGGTCCGCAGGTTCGACTTCACCGCGACGAACATGCCGACGATGCCGGAGGCCATCGAGCACAGCGCGCCGACGAAGAACGCGATCGACGTGCGGATCGCGAGCTCGGCCGCAGACACGCCCGGAGCCGTCTCGAAGAAGTAGATGACGAGGCCGATCAGGACCATGCCGCCGAGCGCGAGGAGGAAGATCGTGCGGTACTGGCGCTGGATGAACGCGACCGCCGCCACGTAGATCGCGCCGGCGACCTTCTGCATCGCAGGCGTTCCGGTCGGGGAGCGGAGGACGTCGTACGCGAAATAGCTCGCGACGAGGACGGCGACCAGTCCGGAGATGGGCACGACCCAAAGCAGGGGTGACGCGTCCAAACGGCCCTCCGCTACACCGAAAAGTGACGTTACAAGAAGCAAGCGCCCGCCCCGACGGAGGGGGCCGCAGCGCTTCGACCGCAGTTTAAGGCCGGACGGCGTAAGCGGGCAAACCGGGTATCGTCGTGGAGTGCCACCGCAGAAGGCGTCAAAGAGCCAACCCAAGGCCGATGCGTCCGAGAAGCAGAAGAGCAAGGACCGCGACTGGCTGACCACGACCGAGCTCGCCCAGCGGATCGGCTGGCGCGAGCACGCGCTCCGCGATGCGCTGCGGGGCAAGGACCTGCCAGGCGTCCGTCGCACGTCCTTCGGCTATCACGTCGAGGCGTCGGCGGTGGACGAGATCAAGAAGACCCTGGGCGAGGCGCCGGCGAAAGGCAACAGCTCCCTCAAGACGGGAGCGCGAACCTAGCGCGGCGACCTAGGCGTGCTTCCGCAGGCGCGCCGGCAGGATCTGCAGCTCCTCACGGTATTTCGCGACCGTGCGACGCGCGAGCTTGATGCCGTGCGCATCCGCCAGCTTCTCGACGATCTCCTGATCGGAGAACGGACGCCCGCGATCCTCGGCTTCGATGATCTCCTTGATCACATCCTTCGTCCCCAGCGACGCGGTGAAGAACATCGCGAACGGGACGACCTGGCCACTCGGAAGAAGGACGAACTTGCCTGCCGTCGCGCGACTCACGGTGGACTCGTGCATCCCGATGCGCTCCCCCACCTCCGCGCGTGTGAGCGGCCGAAGCGACTGGATGCCGTGCTGGAGGAAATCGTGCTGGCAGTCGACGATGACCTCTGAGATGCGCAGGATCGTCTGCCGGCGCTGATTGATGTTGTCGATGAAGAACTTCGCCCGCGTGACGTACTCACGGACGTGCTGCCGCTCCTCATCGTTCATCGGCAAGGCGTTGTTCCCATCCTTGCGGGCGGCCTGCAGCTGGACGATCAGCTGGCGATAGACGGGGTTCACGCGCAGCGAGAAGCGCCGTGACTCGATGACCTCGACCTCGTACGAGCCGCTCTCCGACTGCGTGATGATCACGTCGGGACGCAGGCCGACCTCGCGACCTCCGATGCTCGTGCCATCCGGCCCCGCGGCGAACCCCTGCGCCGGGTGCGGGTTGAGGTTGTCCTTTATGTAGTCCCAGGCGGCCTGGACCTCGTCGCGCGTGATGCGGAGAGCCTGAGCGACATCGCCGAACTTATGCTCCCCGAGCTCGCGGAAATGGTCGGTGATGATCTCGCGCACGTGAGGCGGGATCTCCGCGCCGATCTCCTCGAGATGCTGCAGCTGGATCAGCAGGCACTCACGAACATCGCGCGCGCCGATGCCCCACGGCTCGACGGATTGGATCGCACGGAGAGCGCGCATCCCATCGGCGGACGAGACCTTCATCGTCTTCGACGCGTCCTCGACAGTCACGCCGGGATCGATGTAGCCGTTCTCGTTTATGTTGCCGATGAGATACTCCGCGATCGGCAACAACCGTTTTGGCAACAAGACGCGCACGTTCCACGAGAGCCACTCGGCGAGCGTCTGCTCCGACTCGGCGCGCACGACCGGATCGAACTCGTCGTCGCCGTCGTCGCGCTGCATGAGGCTCGCCCCCTCGAGGGGCTCGGTCTCCGGATCGTTCTGTCGCGGTGCCTTCGCGAGACCGAAGCAGTTCAGGCACACGCGACCTGGCAGAGGCTGCCCGCACAACGGGCAGACTTGTTGTTCCTCGAGATCGAGCGCCGGATTCTCCTGCAGCTCCTGATTGATGACGTCCTGAAGCTCGAGTGACGACAGCTGCAGGATTGCGTTGGCGGCGATCTGCTTTGGCGTGACTTTCAGCTGCTGCTGCGGCAATAAGCGCAGATCCACTTGGGCTACCTTAACCCAATGGTCGTGCGAGCCGAACTCATTCTGTTCGTCGTGGCTCTTTCGCTTGCCGCGCTCGCGTTCGCATTTGTCATGCCGCGAATGACGATCCGCTGGAGGATCCCGTTTGCCGCGACATGCTGCGGGATCGCGGGTCTCGCGCCGCTCCTCCTCTACGTCGCTCTCGACGCCGAGCGCGCTCAGGGACGGGCCCTCTGGGAATGGTCGGCCGTAGGGGGACCGACCATCCAAGCCTCCTATCGGCTGGATGGCCTCGGGGCCATCGGCGTCGCCATCGGGGCGCTCTACGTCGCGGCCGCGCTGGTGGCGACGACGCGTGTGAGTGCCCGTCATCAGCTCTTGCGACCGGTGATCCTCTTGAACGGGCTCGTCTTCATCACGCTCGCCGTGACCAACGACCTGATCGCCGACATCGTCGTCCTCGGAGCGCTCGCGGCGCTCACATCGTTCATCGCGCTGCTCGTGTCGCCGGCGGCGGCCGTCGCGCGCGTCACCGGATATCTCGCGGGCGGTGTGCAGGGCTTCGTCGTCGCCGCCCTTCTTCTATCGCGATTCGGTGGCGCGTCGTTCCGTTTCGACGCGATCTCACCCGATGCGGTGACACCGGGCGTCGTCCTCGCCGCGTCACTCGGAGCGGCGCTCTTCGCCGGTCTCTACCCGTTCGTCCCGTGGGGCTATCGGAGCGAAGAGGCCGGCGAGCGCGAGAGCCTGCGCGGTCTGCTCACGATGCCGGCCGGATTCGGCGCGACGCTGGTCCTCTGCCGCCTGCTGGGCGTGACGCGCATCGATCTCGCAACGCTCGGTCTTCCCGCGATCATCTCGCCGGCATTCATCGCACTCGTCGTCGCCGCGCTCGCGGTCCGCTTCCTCGCGCGGCGCGGCAAGCCCGGACTCCGCCGACGCATCGCGATATCAGTGGTGATGCTCGTTCTCATCCAGGTGTACCCATTCCTCCACTGGAGCCATCTCATCCTCGCCGCGTCGCTCCTCACCATCGCGTACGCCGCGGCGGTCTCGCTCGCGTTACCCGAGCAGTGGGCGATCTCGCGGTACGACGTCGTGCTCGCGGGGCTATGGATCGCGGTCGCGACCGGCTCGCCGACCGCGCTCGGCGGCGCACTCGTCGTCCTGGCTGGCGGTGGGCTCGCCGCGATCTCAGACGGTTTCTGGATGCCACCACATCGCTCGTACATCACGTCGATGGCGAGCTCGACCGTGATCGTGGCGGGCGCGCTCACGATCGCGATCGGCGCCCTCGACGCCCCGGACCTCGTCACGATGGTCCTCGCGGTCGTTGCCGCCGGCGCGGTCATCGGACTCGAGCTCGCGCACGCTGGACGGCGCCTCAGCATCGCCGCGGTCCCCACGGACCTCGACGTGTCCGCCTCGATCACATCGTTCCTCGGTACGATCATGGTCGTCCTGGCGCTTTCGCTGCCGCTGCTCGACGCGATGTCGCAAGCGTTCGGACGTCCGTACATGCGGAGTCTCGAAGACCTTGCAACGCTGATCCCGGTCATCACCGTCGTCGCCACCATGCTCGTCGTGGCGGCGCGCGCGGTGCGCGTGCTCCTGCCCGAGCTTACCGCCCTGAGCACGCGGCTCGAGGCGGTGGTCTTGGCGGCCGATCCGGTCCCCATCGCCGCGGCATCGTTCCGGGCGCTCGCCGGCTCGGCCACCTCGGTCTCCGCGCTGTTCGCGTCCTTCGAAGAGCGCGCCGGCGTGTGGCTGGCCCTGATGCTGATCGCGACGCTGCTCGTCTGGGCGGTGCGCTGATGCTGCTGCTCGCGATCGTCGCGGTCACCACCCTGGCGGCGAACAGCGCGCGCCAGCTCCGCTACACCGCGGTCGCCTTCTTCGGCGTGGCGCTGGCCGCGCACCTCATCGACGACGGCAGCCTTGCCGCGGCGCAGCTCCTGGTCTCCGCGTGCGCGGCGCTCGTCGCATCGGCGATCCTGTTCATCGCGGCGCGCGATCCGGGCTTCGGTGAGGACCCCGGATGGCGCCTTTGGATCGCGACGATCGTCGCGGCGGCGACGACGGCCGCGGCGTTCGCGTTCCTCCGGCCCGAGACCGGCGACGAGATCAACACGAACATCCTGGGTCCGGATCCGAGCGGCGTGACGACCGAGGTCGCGGCGTTCTGGCTCCTGTCCTCGGGCATCGCGATCCTCCTGACCGCGCGCGGCGCGGTGCGGGGCTCCCTCGGTGCGCTGCTCATGCTCACCGGGACCCAGCTTCTGGTGCACCAGGTCCCGGGACCGCATCTCGCGCTCACCCTTCTGCTGTCGTGGCTCCAAGTCGTCGTGGCACTCGCCGGCGCCTTCCTCATCGTCAACCAGCGGGCCGCTCGCGAAACGTGACCGAGGTCATCGCGCTCCTCGTGACCGCCGCACTGATCGCGTTCGGCGTCCGCAAACGCCTCGCGGTCGTCGGGACGGTGACGCTCGCGGCGCTCGCGGCGGCCATCGCCATCGTCGTGTTGCTACCGATGGACGCCTCCGGCGACGTGCTCGATCTCCCCTGGCGCATCACGGAGCTCGGACGCCTCGCGGCCGTCGTCCTTCTCGGGACGCTCAGCCTGCTCGTGCTCGCGGTCTGGGTCGACGAGCCGGCGTACAACTTCTTTCCGACCGCCCTCGCCGTTGCCGCAGTCGTGCTCGCGGTCCTGTCGTTCACGACGCCGATCGCGATCTACGCCGCGCTGCTGCTTGGGTTGCTAGTGCCGGTCGGCACGTTCACCTTCCAGGTGCATCGCAATCGCAGCGCCGAGGCGGCATATCGCCACTTCAGCTTCGTCGCCCTCGGCGGCTGCCTCGGGATGGCGGCGCTGGCGCTCTCGGCGAGCCTGGGCCGCGATCAACCGCCCGCGACGTTCGTACTGCTCGTCGTGATCCTCGTCGTCGCCTTCGCTCTCAAGCTCGCGGCGATCCCATTCCACACGCATGCGGCACTCCTCGCATCCGAGGTCCCGGCGTCGGGGCTCGCGCTGTACTTCGGCGTGCTCGTGCCGACCACGTTCATCGCGTTCGCGCAGATCCTCGTGCTCTCCGGTCTCCTGCCGGCGATCGTGCAGATCGGAAAGGTCCAGGACCTGCTGCTCTTCCTGGGCATCACGTCCGCGCTCGGCGGCGCGTTCCTCGCCACCGGCTCGACGGAGCTCCGGCGAGTTGCTGTGTACTCCGTCATCGCGAACCTGGGGCAGTCGCTCGTCGGCATCGCGACCCTTTCCGGGCCGGGCATCATCGGCGCGATGGCGATCGCGCTCGTCACCGGCATGGCCGCGACGCAGCAGCTGCTCGCGGCCGGGACGCTCGAGCGCCGCGCGGGCGCGGACCGTCCGAGCGCGACTAACGCGCCCCTGGCCGCGCTTGCGTTCGTCGTCGGCGGATTCGCGATGATCGGTGCACCACCGCTCGTCGCGTTCCCAGGACATTTCTTCGTCGAGCTCATCGCGTATTCGTATTCAGGATGGATGGGCACCGCACTCGTCATCGCCACCCTCGGAGTCCTCGTCGCGCAGCTCCGCGCGGCTATGGCGATATTCCGGACCGCACCGGATCGTTGGCGCGTCGAGCCGAAGCCGATCGCCGGGATCGTCGGTGGGCTCGTCTTCGCCGCGCTGCTGCTCGGTGGAGTGCAGCCGGACGGATTCCTACAGCCGATCGCCGCGTTCGCCGACGAGTTCCTGCGCGCGCTGCACCCGCTCTAGCCGGGCCGACCAATGCGAGTCCGCGCTATTGCGCGGGCGAGCAGCGAGAGCGGATCGATGGGCTCCCAAGCGGGCCGTGCGGCGCATGCCCGGAAAGATTGCCCGAGGGCGCTGACATAGCGGACGCAAGGCCACCTGCCGCACGAGCGCCGGCTCGCGCAGGTTCGTCCCTCTAGCGGCGGCTCAATTCCTCGATCTCCCAGCCGTCGGCGCGCAGCCGCGCGCGCTCCTTGTCGAGATCCTTGTAACGGCCGATCTCGGTCCACGGAGTCTCATCGATCGGCGTCCCCGGATTGATGCGTTGCATCACGCGTTGATCGTCGCGCAGCTCACGCACGACCAGCTGCCGCTCCCCATGAGCCACGCGAAGGACCAGCGATGCGCGAAGTAGCGTGGCCACGCCCCCACCCCCTGACCGACCGGCACTAGAACGTGAAGCGAGTCCCGGACGCCGTGAAGTGTTTCACATCGAAGGCGATGATCTTCGTTGGAGCCGCACGGAAGACGTGTCCCTTCGCGTACTGGTCCGGTTTGGGGCGATAGTCGAATGTCCGCCCGTACTTCCGCGCGTACTCGCTGGCGATGCGCCTCGACAGGTCCAGGTCGACGCCGCGCAGCACGTCGACCGTCCCCTGCCCGAACAAGGCGCGGCTGCCGATCTGCGTGCCGAACGCGACGCGCGGATCGCGCGCCAGGTTCTGCGCCCAGCGGGTGCGCTCGCTGCCCTCGAAGTACAGATGCTCGCCGACCCAAGCGCCCCAGTGCTGGACCAGATGCGGCCGGCCGTCAGCATTGGTCGTCGAGATCCAAAAGTAGCGGCCGCCGCGCAGGATGCTCTCGACGTCGGCCCACGCGAGCATTCCTCGCGCGGCCCGCGTGATGTAGCCCTTCGGCAGCCGCGGCCGATCGCGCTTGGGCGCTCCTATACCTTGTCCTCGGTCATCCAGCGTTCGACATCGCGCGTGTACTGCACGACCCCGTCGGGGAACCACAACGCGATCTCGCTCTTCGCGGTCTCGGGCGCGTCGCTGGCGTGGACGAGATTGCGCAGGCCGACGAGCGCGAAGTCGCCGCGGATCGTCCCGGGTGCGGCCTCGTGCGGCCGCGTCGATCCCACCATCGCGCGAACGACGGCGATGGCATTCGGGCCCTCGAGCACCATCGCGACGACCGGCGATGAGCTGATCACGCCCACCAGGTCGTCATAGAAGAACTTTCCCTTGTGCACGGCGTAGTGCTTCTCGGCCATCGGGCGGTCGACATGCAGGAGGCGCAGCGCGGCGATACGAAGCCCGCGGCGCTCGAACCGGGCGAGGATCTCGCCGGAGATCGCGCGCTGGACCGCGTCCGGCTTCAGCACGACGAGCGTCCGCTCGTCGCTCTGCTCCGGACTCACGACGCGATCTCCATGACGACCTCGGCGCCCTCGGGCGCGCGGACGGTGGCGACCGCAGCGCGCGGACCGACCGCCGCGACGTAAGCGAGCTCGGGCCGCAGGTACTGGCCCGCCGCCCGCTGGATGTCCTCCGCGCTGACGCCGTCGATGATGTCGCAGACCTCCTCCACGGAGCGCACACGATCGAGGAACAGCTCCTGTCCGGCGAGCCAGGTCGAGACACCACGCGTGTCCTCGAGCCGCAGCTCCAGGCGTCCCTTGTTGAAATCGCGCACGCGCTCGAGCTCGTCGGGGAGAACGATCTGGTCGCGTAGGCGCGCGACCTGCGCGAGCGCGGCCTCGACGACCTCGGCGATCCGATCCGGCGCGATGCCCGCGTAGATCACCTCGTGACCCGCATCGACGTAATTCGATGAGAACGAGTGCACGTCGTACGCGAGCGCGCGCTTCTCGCGCAGCTCCAAGAAGAGTCGGCTCGACATGCCCTCGCCGAGGATCGCGTTGAGCATGTCGAGGGTGTATTTGTCGGGATGCACCTGCGGCACGCCGCGCCAGCCGATGCACACGTGTGCCTGCTCCGTGCGCTTGCCGAGGAGCTTCACGCGCGTCTTCGACGGCTTCGGCGAGGGCCGCAGGCGCGGCGCGGGGCGCTCGGCGATCGGCGCGAAGAGCTCGGCGATCGCCTCCGTCACCTCGTTCGCATCCACCTTGCCGGCGAGCGCGACGACGATCTTGCGCGGCGAATACCCACGGTCCATGAAGCCGCGCAGCTGGCCGGCCGCCATGCCGAGCACGACCGGCTCGCGGCCGGCGACCTCCCACCCGAGAGGATGGTTCGGGTATAGGAGCTCGTCGACGAGCGTGTGCACGCGGTCCTGCGGCTGGTCACGGTACATCCGCAGCTCTTCGACGATCACCTTCTTCTCAGACTCGACGTCCGACTCACGCAGCATCGGTGCGAGGATCATGTCCGCGACGACGTCGAGCGCGATGCGCCAGTGCCGCGCCGGCACGCGCGACCAGAAGACCGTGACCTCTTTATCGGTCGCGGCGTTCACGACGCCGCCGCGGCTCTCGATCTCCATGCTGATATCGGCCGCCGTCGGACGCTTCGCGGTTCCCTTGAACACCATGTGCTCGAGGAAGTGGCTGGTGCCTGCGTCCGCGCGGCTTTCCATGCGCGAGCCGGCGCCGACGAAGACAGCCAGCGATGCCGAGCGTGCCTCCGGCATCTCCGCGACGAGGATGCGCACGCCGTTGGGAAGAGTCCGCTTCTGATACTCCACCGCGCCGAACGCTAGCATTGAAGCGGTCCGCCGTGATGCGAGCGTGAGGAGGGAGTGCGCTCTGACTGGCCGGTCCGACGCTCTTATCCATTTCCTATGCGTGCTGCCTGACCATCTGCGCGACCCGCAGCTGGATAGCGACCATATAACCGTGGTCGATGGCCGGTGGGCGTTCTGCGCCGCGAACGTGCGTGACGAGAAGCACGAATGGCACTCGACGGGCGGGATCACGCGGGCCGATGTCGCGCGGCAGCTCGCGCAGCGCCGCACGCAGACGATCTAGCGGCAGAACACCACGGTGATGTAGAGCGCGTCGGGACCTTCGACGGCGCCAATGCCGGCGCGACGGAAGTTCGGATCCATGATGTTCGTCCGGTGGTTGATCGGCGCCCACGGCTCGGCCATGAACTCGCGATGCAGCGCATCGACGCCGCCGCTCCATACCTTGCCGGTGTTCTCGCCGTACCAGCCACTCCCGCACGCGGGAACGTCGCGCGAGGCGGCCGTCCCGTCGGGCCCGTCGTGGTACACGTAGCGGTACTGCGCTTCGACGGTGCTGTGTCGGCGCGCGGTGTCCGAGACGCCCGCGTCGGGCGCGAGCGGCAACAGGCCACCCTGTAGCCGCGACGCATTCATGAGCGCGAGCATCCGCAGCTCGGCGTCCTGCGTCGTCACCGACGGCGGTGCGGGCTCGGGCGGCGGGGCGGGCGTGGGCTGCGGTCTTGGCACAGGGGTCGGATCGGGCCGAGCCCGCGGTGTGGGCTCGGCGATCATCGGCTGCTGCGACTCCGGGGCGGCTTCAGCCGCGACCGCGCCTGCCGGCTCCATGTTCGCG
Organism: Candidatus Limnocylindria bacterium; assembly: GCA_036000705.1. GTDB lineage: Bacteria > Chloroflexota > Limnocylindria > P2-11E > P2-11E > CF-39. The sequence continues at coordinate 27,170 of DASYUY010000105.1, forward strand.
TCGGGGGCCGGCAGAGAGTCCGCCGCCGGGGTCTGGGGGACGGGGTCGAACGCGAGGTTGATGGTCATGAGGTGCTCGCCGCGTGCGGCCGGCGCGGCGCGCGCGAGGACCTCATACGGTGGCGGCAACCCGGCATCGGCGCGCGGCGCGGCCGCGAAAACATCGCCGACCACCGCGACAGCGACGATCTGCATCGCGATCGCGACGACCACGGCGGCGTACTGCTCGATGGCGCGGAACGTAATCGCGCGGATCATTCCGCCGCTACGCTCATCGCGCCGTAGCTGACGAGGAGATCCGCGCCGGCGCGGCGCGCCGCGGCGAACGTCTCGCGCTCGGCGGCGGCGCGCTCCTGCGGTTCATCGGCCGACGCGAAGAAGCCGTGCTCGTCGGCGGTGAAGAACGAGATCACCGGTCGATCCACCGTATCGGAGACCCGCGTGACGAGATCGAGCGTGACGAGCCCAGGCTTGAGCACCACCGCGTCGGCACCCGCCGCGACCTCGCGCGCGGCGCGCGCACGCGCACCCTCGCGGTCGTCGACGGCGATGAGCGGCACGGCGCGCTCGCTCACGGGCATCGCCTCGACCGCTTCGCGGTGCGCCCCGTAGAGCACGCTTTCGAGCTTCACCATCGCCGCGATCGGCAGCTCGGACCGTCCGGCCGCCGACACGGCGGTGCGCAGCGCGCGTACGCTGCCCTCGAGCATCCCGGACGGGATGAGCAGGTCCGCGCCGGCATCGGCGTGCACGGCGGCGATCTCGGTGAGCCGCTCGAGTGTCCCCGCAACGTTCGCCTGGCCTTCGGCAAAGAGCACGCACTGCCCATGTGGTGTGTATGCGCAGACGCACACGTCGGTCGCGATGGCGAGATCAGGCGCGGCATCCTTCACGGCATGTATCGCGCGGGCGACGATGTGATCGCGCTCGCTCGCGAGCAACGCCAGCTCATCCTTGCGGTCCGAGGCAGCGAAGATCAAAAAACCGGCGAGGCCCGTTGACGCCGCCTCGCGCGCGTCGCGGACGAGCTCGGTGAGAGAGAGGCGCTCGAGGAACGACGAATCCCCGACGCGCTCGCGGTCCTCGACACGCGCCGACACGATGACGGGCTGGATCAGTCGGCCGACGATCTCGGGCGCGGCGATCGCGCGGGACCACAGCGGGTGGTCACGGAGCCGGCCGCGGACCAGCGTCGTCGGGCTCACCGTCGGGATGGTACGTGTCTGGGACGGATTCAGACTCGTCGGGAACCGGCCCGAGCGGTACCCTGTATGTCGGGTATGAGAGGTCGAGGGGTATCCGCGGCCGCCTTTGGCCTGACGATCGGCATCGTGCTCGCCGGCGGCGTCGCATTGCGTCCGATCGAGCCCGCACAGAGCACCACCAGCGTTGATACGGCATCGACGCTGGACGCGGTCGCGAACATCAACGCCGCCGAGCCCGCCGCGCCCGCTGCCGGCGCGATCAGCATCGTCGCCGCGACGACGACCGACGTCTTGCCGATGCCTCTGGCCGCGCCCGCGAGCGCGGCGTTCCCCGAAATGAAGCACGTTTGGCAGTCCCTCAACAATTGCGGGCCAGCTGCGGTCGTCATGGCGCTGTCGACGCTCGGTGTCGATGCGAATCAAGAGGCCGCGCGCCTCGCGCTCCGCGGGAGCGACGTACGCCGCGGCATGGGGCCGCAGGGCGTCGGACCGTGGGTGAAGGAGAACTTCGAACTGCGCTCGACGTGGCGCAACAACGGCACCAACGTGATCCTGAAGACGCTGGTCGCGAATGGTTTCGCGCCGATGGTGACGCAGTGGATGCAGGACCCTTCGATCTCGCGCATCGCGCACTGGCGCACCGTCCGCGGCTACGACGACGCGAAGAGCGTCTTCTACGTGAACGACTCGATGCTGGGAAACAACGTCGCGTTGTCTTACGACTTCTTCGCTCGCAACTGGCAGTCGTTCTCGTACCGCTACATGGTCATCTACCACCCGGAGGACGAGAAGCTCCTCAGGGCGATCGTGGGCGATCAGTGGAATGACCTGATCATGCGACGAGGTCTCTACGAGCGCACGAGGGCCGAAGCGAAGGCCTGGGACACCAACCTCGCCTGGCTCGCCTACGGCGAGGCCGCGTACTCGTACGGGATGTTCGAGGAGGCCGTCGCCGCGTTCGAGAAGGGCCTCTCGATGGGATCGCCGAACGGCGTCTTCGGTCTGCGGAACTCCTACCCGCAGGCGCTTCGCGCGCTCGGCAAGCAACAGGAGGCCGATGGCGCCGCCCAACAGCTCAACAACATCAGCGTCGTGCCCTCGTCCACCGTCGTCGCGCCACCGGACCCGTACGCGGTGTACCTCGCGCTGCTGCGCAACATGCCGATCGAGCAGCTGCCGACGCAGTGACGCGCGTCCGCTTCATCGGAAGCGGAGATTCGCTCGGGACCGGCGGACGCTTCCAGACCTGCATCCTCGTCGACGCCGACGGCTACCGTTTCCTCATCGACTGCGGCGCGACGTCGCTCGTCGCGCTGAAGCGCGCCGGCGTCGACCCCGGCTCGATCGACGCGGTGCTGCTGACGCACTTCCACGGTGACCACTGCGGCGGCGTCCCTTACCTCATCCTCGACGGGCAGTTCAGCAAACGCGAGCGGCCGCTCGTTATCGCGGGTCCACCAGGTGTGCACGAACGGATGACGACGGTCTTCGAGGCGGCCCTGCCGTCGTCATCGAGGACGCAGCAGCGCTTCGGGGTCTCTTACGTCGAGCTTGGCGAGATGTCGACGCGGATCGGTCCGCTCGAGGTCGTCGGACTGCCGGTGGCGCATCTGCCTGAAACAGTCCCGCATGGACTGCGTGTCGGCGCGGGCGGCCGCGTCGTCGCCTACACCGGCGACACCGATTGGTGCGACGCGCTGCCCCGCCTTGCCGACGGCGCCGATCTCTTTATCGCCGAGGCGTACTCCTTCGAGAAGCGCATCCCGCAGCACCTATCGCATGCGACGCTGCTCGCGCACCGGGGCGAGCTGCGCGCAAAACGGATCGTGCTTACACATGCAGGCGCGGAAACGCTCGATCGTGCGAGGGAGCTCGCTTGGACGCTTGCCGTGGACGCGACGGATATCGAGATCTAGAGCGGAACTTCGGTCGCCGTCGCCCGTATTACTGGACATGCGGGCGATTTCGCGTTGGATGACGCTGCCACTGGTCCTTGTTGCTCTCGTAACGAGCGCCTGCCACTCGACTCCCGGCGAAACTGTGGCGTCGCCGACAACGAGTACGCCGAGCACGTCACTCGCGGCCACGGAGCCAAGCGCGACGCCAACCGTAACCGCCGAGTCACCGCCGCCGGTCGCGACGGCGCTGCCGTCGTCTCTCACCGCTGCACCCGCACCGATCACCCGCGTCGCGACGGCACCGCTTGGAGACCTCCGCGGCGGGCGTGTCTACGCGCTCAAGGAATTCGCCACACCCGGTGGCACGGGCGTGATCCGCGAGCTCTGGTCCTCGACATTGGACGAAGCATCGGTCACCACGCTCGCCGCGCGGATCGAATTCCCATCGGAAGTCAGCGTGGTCGTCGGAAAACCCGGCATCGCATTGCGCCACATCTTCTCTCCGGATGGGCGCCGTGTCGTCGTGACCGATGGCGACTACAAGCTGACGACGATCGATCTCGGCAGCGGACGCGCGAGCTCACTCGGCATCGAGGGGTACGCCCCGACGTGGACACGCGATGGGCGCTGGATCGTGTACGCCGCCCTCGACCCGGCCGCGGATTACATGAACCCGTATCGGTTGTGGGCAATCCCAGCGAATCTGACCGCTCGCCCGCGGCAGATTTCCGGCGACAGCGTAGTCGCGCTCCCGGGTAGCTCGCGCATCGTGATGTACGACTCGCGCGCTGGCGGCCAGACGGTCGTGGACGTCACAGACGGCAAGCAGTTCGGGCGATTTCCTGACCTTGTAGACGGCATCACGTGGCGCTCGGCGGCGCCCGAGTACGCGTTCGTGCGTAACCAGCAGCAGACGCCTGGGGGCGGACGGCCAGACGACGTGACGAGCATCGTCGTAACCACCGATGACCTGGGGGCCTCTCGCGTCGTGGTGGAAAGGACCGGAAGTCAGTACGAGGTGCGTTTCCGGGATCTGCGCTGGAATCCCCTGCGAGATGAGCTCCTCTACTCCGTCGAGGGCATCGGCAGCCGGACATACGGAATCTTGCAGGCCAGCAGTAGCGCGGAGCGCTCACTTCCAGCCACAGCGCAGTACCTGACCTGGGCGCAGGACGGAGAGCGTCTCATCGGCCTGGCTCGCGGCGATCCGGGACCGCGCCCGTCGGGACTGCCCATCTCGATCGACTTCAAACGCGCGACAGTCGTCGTTCTCGCCCGTGACGGCAGCATTACGCGCAGCACGGCGATCTCGGCACTCGAGCCATTCGAGGTCCTGACGCAGGTCGTAACTGTCGGCTATTAGCGGGCTAGAGCCGCTTCGCCGCCATCTCCCTCGTGCGCATGAGTCGCGCCGCAGCAGCCTCGAGCACGTCGTGCGTCTTACAGAACGTGAAGCGGATCAGGTGCTTGCCCAGCGCGCGTTCCGAATAGAAGGACGAACCCGGCACGCCGGCGACGCCGACCTCTGACACGAGCCAGCGCGCGAACGCGGTGTCGTCGTCGAACCCGAAGGGCGTGATGTCGCACAGCACGTAGTACGCGCCCTCTGGCCGGCGCGGCGCGAAGCCGGCGGTCTCGAGCGCGCCCACGAGCAGATCGCGGCGCTTGCGGTACTCGGTACCGAGCGAGTCGTAGTACGCGCGGCCCAGCGCGAGGCCGGTCGCCACCGCTTCCTGCAGCGGCGCGGGCGCCCCGACGGTGACGAAGTCGTGCACCTTGCGGATCCCGGCGGTGAGCTCGGGCGGCGCGACGATCCAGCCGACGCGCCAACCCGTCACCGAGAAGGTCTTGCTCGCGCCCGAGATCGTCACCGTGCGCTCGGCCATGCCCGGCAGGGTCGCGATCGGGATGTGCTCGCCCTCGTAGCGGATGTGCTCGTAGATCTCGTCGGTGACCGCGACGACATCGTGCTCCACGCACAGCCCGGCGATGAATGTCAGCTCGTCGCGCGTGAACACACGGCCGGTCGGGTTGTTCGGCGTGTTCACGATGATCGCCTTAGTTCGGGGACCGAAGGCCTTGCGCAGCTCGTCGCGATCGAAGACGTTCTGTGGTGGACGCATGGGCACATACACCGGACGCGCGCCGGCGATGTCGGCGTCGGGCCCGTAGTTCTCGTAGAACGGCTCGAGCACGACGACCTCGTCGCCGTGATCGACCAGGGCCAGGAGCGTCGAGATCATCGCCTCGGTCGCGCCGCAGGTGACCGTGAGCATCGTCTCGGGGTCGACGGTCATGCCGTACAGCTCGGCGTAGGTGCGCGACAGCGCGTCGCGCAGCGACTTCGCGCCCCAGGTGATGGCGTACTGGTTGATATCGGCGTCGATGGCGCGCTTCGCCGCGTCCTTCAGCACCTGCGGGGCGGCGAAGTTCGGGAAGCCCTGCGCCAGATTGATCCCGCCGTGCATGGCGCTCTGGCGCGTCATCTCGCGGATGACGGATTCGGTGAAGCCTGCCGTGCGCGCCGCGAGCTTCACGCGCGCGGTCCGCATCAGTACCCCGCCTCGAAGTCGACGCGGTTGAGCAGCGGCTCCCCCACCTTGAAGCGGCGCAGGTTCTCGACGAAGAGCGCGAGCGTGCGCTTGCGCACCCGCGGCGACGAGTTCGACGCGTGCGGCGTCACCACGACGTTCGGCAATGACCATAACGGACTCTCCGGCGGCAGCGGTTCATGTACGAACGTGTCGAGCCCAGCGCCGCCAATACGGCCCTCGCGCAGCGCGTCGATGAGCGCGCCCTCGTCGATGATCGGACCGCGCGCGATGTTCACGATCCAGGCCGTCTTCTTCATCCGCGCGATGACCTCGCGCGAGATCGCGCCGCGCGTCGCCGGCGTCAGCGGCGCGGCCACGACGAGGTAGTCGGCCTCGGCCGCGGCATCGGCGAGCGCGTCCGGCGTGACCACCTTCTGCGCACCCTGGACGGCGCCGGGCCGCCGGCGCACGGCGATGACGCGCATCCCGATGGCCGAAGCGAGCCGCGCCACCTCGCCGCCGATGCTGCCCGCGCCGAACACGACCATGGTCTGGTCGCGCAGCTCGTCATGCTCGAGATCCCTCCATTCGTGTCGCGTCTGCTGGTCGCGATAGAGATGCAGCCGCTTCGACGCCGCGAGCACGAACGCCAGCACGTGCTCGGCGATCTGGATGTCGTACGACCCGGAGTTGTTGGTGAGCGCGATCCCGCGCTCGCGGAAGTCGGGGATGTCGAGGAAGCGATCGACGCCGGCCGCGGGGGTATGGAACCACCGCAGCTTCGGCGTCGCCGCGAGGAGCTTTCGCACGCGGTCGAGGCCGATCCCGCAGAAGGCGACCTCGGCCGCGGCGGCACGCGCGAGATCGTTCTCGTCCTTGATGAGGACAAGCGTGTCGTTCGGCAGAGCGGCGCTGAAATCGGTCGGCGTCGACGGGAAGTTCGACCAGATCGCGATGGTCGTCACTGGTACACCGGCGCGGCGTCATGACGCAGCGAGTCGGCGAGCATCGTGCGCTGCAACAGCGACATGTTCTCCGGGGGCGCCGCGGGATCGGCGAGGACGACCTCTGTCGTCTCGACGGAGGGCGTCGCCTCACCGCCCGTGATGTGCGCGCGGAAGCAGCAGATGTAGAACTGGTACGGCGCGACGCCACCCAAACTCTTGTTGTCATACACGCCGACGAGGCGCTCCAGCTCGGCGTCGAACCCGGTCTCCTCGTGGAGCTCGCGCAGGGCGTTGGCCGACGGCGGCGAGCCGACCTCGGCGTAGCCGCCCGGAAGAGCCCAGCGGCCGTTGTCGGCACGCTTGATCAGCACGACGCGACCGGTCTGGTTGAACGCCGCGACGGAGCAGCCGACCTTCGGGCTCGGGATGTGAAGGTCGGGGAGGTACGGGCGCTCGGGTGTGAACGTCGCATCGATGGTCATCTCAGCGATGCCTTCGGCGATCGCCATCGCGCGCTTGTAGCGGTCGCGGTCGTAGTCGTTCTCAGCGAACTCAAGCCCCGTCTTCGCCATCGCCGCGAGCTCGTGGGCCCAGAAGCGGAGCTGTTCGGATGGCCGCATGGGCCTCGCATACTACGCAGAGTTTGTCCGCGCTCTCCGGGACGCTCCTCAACGTTCTGACGGTGCTCGTGGGCGGAATGCTCGGCACGGTCCTCGGCGACCGCCTTCCCGAGCGCCTCCGCGAGAACGTCGTGCGCGGCGTCGGGCTGTTCACCTTGGCCATGGGCACGAAGTTCGCGATCGACACGTCGAACCTCCTGTATCTGCTCGGCAGCATCCTGGTCGGCGGCATCATCGGCTCGCTGTGGGCCGTGGATCGTCGCCTGACCGAGCTTGGAGCGGCGCTGCAGCGTCGCTTCGCGGCGCGCGGTGGCGGTGGCACGGTGGCCGAGGCGTTCGTCACCGCCGCGATCGTGTTCTGCGTCGGCCCTCTGACCTTCCTCGGCTCGATCCAGAACGGCCTCAGCGGTGACGCGAGCCTGCTCGCGATCAAGAGCGTGCTCGACGGCTTCACCTCGATCGCGCTGGCGGCGACACTCGGCTGGGGCGTGCTCCTCACGATCCCGCTCATCCTCATCTATCAGGGCGGCCTCGCCGTGGGCGCCTCGGCGTTCGCGGGTCTCCTGTCCGACCTCCAGCTCCGCGAGATGAGCGCGGTCGGCGGCTTGCTCATCATCGGCGTCGGCCTGAAACTGTTGAACATCCGCGACGTGAAGGTCGCGGACTACCTGCCCGCGATCCTCGTCGCGCCGCTTCTCGTGGCGGCGGTCGTTCGTATCAAGGAGGCGCTCGCGCTATGAAGATCATCGAGCTACGCAGCGACACGTTCACCAAGCCGACGCCGGCGATGCGCCGCGCGATGGCCGATGCCGAGGTCGGCGACGACCAGTACGGCGAGGACCCCACGGTGAACAAGCTCGAGAAGCGCGCCGCCGAGTCCGTTGGCAAAGAGGCGGGCCTCTACGTGGCGAGCGGGATGATGGGCAACCTCTGCGGCGTCCTGTCGCAGACGCAGCGCGGCGACGAGGTGATCCTCGGCGACCTCGCGCACATCTACCAGAACGAGATGGATGCGGCGTTCGTCCTCGGCGGCGTCGTGCCGCGCCTCGTGCCGAACCGCGACGGACTCCCCTCACTCGACGACATCAGGACCGCGGTCCGGCCGCAGGGCATGTTCGCGCGCACGGCGCTGATCTGCATCGAGAACTCGCACAACAACTGCGGCGGCACCGTCATCACTGCCCTGCAGACGAACGCGATCAGCGAGCTCGCGCACCAGCGCGGGATCCGCGTGCATCTCGACGGCGCGCGCATCTTCAACGCCGCCGCGGCGCTCGGCGTCGACGCGACGACGCTCACCCAGGGCGCCGACACGGTGCAGTTCTGCTTCTCGAAGGGACTCGCGGCGCCGGTCGGCTCGATCATCTGCGGCGACGCGGAGACCGTCGCGAAGGCACGACGCGTGCGCAAGCTGCTCGGGGGCGCGATGCGTCAGGCCGGCGTCATCGCCGCGGCCGCGCTCGTGGCGCTCGAGGAGATGCGCGACCGCCTGGTCGAGGACCACCGCAACGCCAAGGCCCTCGCGCAAGGCCTGGCGCAGATCGATGGCGTGAAGATCGACGCGGCGAAGGTCGTCACGAACATCGTCTCGTTCGAGATCGATCCCGCGTGGATGGATGCGGGTGCGTTCCAGAAGGCCTGCGCCGAGCGCGGTCTGCGCATCAGCCGCTACCTCGGGAACTCGCCACGGCTCCGCGCGGTCACGCACAACGACGTGACGGCGGCCGATGTGGACGCTGCGCTGGAGGTCGCGAGGGCCGTGCTCTCGAAGACGAGAGCGCCGGCCCTCAGCGCGTAGCGGCCTAGCCGACGGGGCGGGACTTCGTCCCGGTGGCCGTGCCTGTTGTCCCGAGCGTGAACTCGCCGGTGAGCGTCGGCGACGAGAACTTCACGCGCAGCCAGTACATACCGGGCACAAGGTCCCTCGTATCGACATTCACGTGGTACGAGTCGCCGCTGTAGGTCACCGCGCGGCTCGGCTGGTCACCGAAGACATACGGACCGTTCATGACCGAGCCGGACTCGTCGATGACATCGACCTGGACTGTCGGATCGAAGTAAGGAGTGCCGTCCGGACCGCGCACGGTGAACTTCACCGGCAGGTTGCGGCCCACGATGAACGAGGACGCGACAGGGTCTTGGAACTCGTAGCTGTAGCCTCCGACCTTCACGACCAGGGTGGCCGTCGTCGGGTCGCCTCGGCCGTCCGAGACGTTCACGGCGACGCTGTACGTGCCGGCGCTCGCGTAGGTGTGGTGCAGCGTGAACGAGCCGCCGACGTTTGGCGGTGAGCTGTACGGACCGAGGGCCAGCGGTTGCGTGCCGGTACCGTCGCCGTAGTTGACAGTCGCCGCGTACGTCTCGTTCGAACCGGGATCGACGAAGGTGCCGAACCTATCGAGGGTCCGGCTGAACGCGAGGTCGAGGGTGGACAGGAGACTCACCGACGGGGCGACGTTGCTCACCACGACGTGGATCACGAGCGAGCCCGTCGCGTGGGCGTCGTCAGTGACCTCGACGGTCAGGTCGTAGGCGCCCGGCGCATAGACGTGATCGAGCACGAACGTCTTGTCCGAGGCGAGGTCGAGCCTCTGCTTGCCCGCGCCGTCACCGTAGTCGACCGTCGCGTTCCAGGACGTGGAGCTGTCGTCGTCGCTGAATTGCCCGTTCAGG
>DASYUY010000106.1:0-40096 GCA_036000705.1 Candidatus Limnocylindria bacterium
GCCGGATCGGGGTGCGTGTAGAACGGCCGCTTCGCGGTCGGAAAGCCGGTCACGAACACGAAGTCCGAGCCGTGCTCGCGCAGCGCCCATTCGCCGAGCCATCGCTCATGCGCCGGCGAGAGATCGGGCTCGGCCCGCACCGTGTCGCCGAACTCGGTGACCAGCAGCTCGAGCGCGTCCGCGAAGTGCAGCGCCGGGAACGGCGGCGTGCCGCGGATCGGCAGAAGAGCACCCGCGACGCGCGCGTCACGGTGCTCGGCGACCGACGACGCCATCGCGACGACAGCGCCTTCGAGCATCGCCATGACATCCCGGTGATCGCCGATGAAGCCCATCTCGGCGTCGAGCGACACGTACTCGTTGAGGTGGCGCGGCGTGTCGTGCGGCTCGGCGCGGAACACCGGAGCGACCTCGAAGACCCGCTCGAATACGCCGACGAGCATCTGCTTGTAGAGCTGCGGACTCTGCGCGAGGAACGCGACGCGACCGAAGTAGTCGAGGCGGAAGCAGTTCGCGCCGGACTCGGTCGCGGTGGCGACGATCTTCGGCGTGAAGACCTCCGTGAAGCGCTGCGTGCGTAGGTGCGCGCGGAACGCCGCGACGCTCGCGTCCATCAACCGGAAGGCGGCGCGGCGCGGTGGATGGCGAAGCGCGACCGCGGCGTGGTCGAGCAGCGTCGGCAGCGCGGCATCGAGCGAGCGACGGCCGAGCTCGAACGGCGGCACGCGGGTCGCCGATGCGATCGCGGTGATCACCGCATCGCGCACCTCGACACCGCCGGGCGCGCGGTCGTCGGCGACGGCGGTGCCGATGACCTCGATCGCCGACTCGTTCTGGAGCGCCGAGACCGCGGCGGCGGCGACGCTCGGGATCGCGATCTGCGCGGTGCCCGTCGCGTCGCGCAGGATCACGAACGTGACGTTCGAGAGCTCGCGCCGGTGCTGTAGCCATCCATTGAGCCGCACCCGCTGACCCGCTCGCTCCGGTAGCTCCTCCGCGTATGACCGTTCCATGCGTGACACCTCCGTCCTTTCGTGCGGACGGGATCACCGTGGTGCCACCACACTTCGCCGTGTCGCCTCGTCGCGACGCGGCCTCATTCGCCCGATAACGGAGGCGGCCGGCGGGGTCTGGCGGGCCTGCGCCCGTATCTTCCCGCGCTCGAGGGCGTCCGAGTGGGGCGCGGACGCCGCCTTTCCATCGTCGGCGGCTTGCTTGTGACCGCGGGTACCCGCTCGCTCCCTGTCAGCGCTCTAGCGCGAGTGTATGGCCGTCGAATACTCCGGGAAGTAACGCTCGATCGTGCTGAGGTCGAACTCGCGGAGGATCGACGCGCCACCTTCGCGCTCGAGGAGGAATTCGAAAGAGCGCCGCACGAGATCGGTGACATCACCGCCGCCGTAACGCTCGTGCTCCGCACGCGAGATGCGAACGGTGTGCGTCGTGCTCGTGCGATCGGCGACGGTCACCCGCATCAGCCAGCCCGTGTCGTTCTTGCCGCCCTCGATCGAGACGACGCGCGCCGCCATCAGCGGAGGGTGATCACCAGCAGGGGCTGTCCGTACTCGACCGGTGCGCCGCCCGCAACGAGGACCTCGCGTACCTCACCGTCCGCGGGCGCGACGATCTTGGCGACGTGACCGAGCGACTTGATGCCGCCGAGCACGTCGCCGCGGGACACGGCGTCACCGGCCTGCCATTCCCGCGCCGGACTGAAGATACCCACGGTCGTCGCGTGAACGCGCTGCGTCGGCAGCCGCATCGGGTGCGCGTCGCTCTGCGCTCGTGGGCGCTCGGTGGTGGCGAGGGTCGCGTCGGGACGTGCCGCGCCGCGCCGCGTGACCGAAACGGAGAAGCTGTCCGCCTCGACCTCGATCGTGACCGCGGGCGAGCCGTCGGCGAGCCGCATGAGATCGTCGAGCAGGCCCAGGACGTGGTCCGTGTCGCTCAAGACGTCGCCCGCTTCATGAGCCGTCGCCACCACGACTCGGGCGGCGGCGGCGGGGCCGGTGCGCCCGGCTCGGCCAGGGCACCGAAGGCGCGGAACCGCTCGTAGCGGGCCGACATGAGGTCGGCGGCCGGCACGCGCTCGAGCTTCGCGAGCTGCGCCGCCAGCGCCGTGCGGATCGCCGCTGCCGTCGCGGCGTGGTCGGTGTGCGCGCCGCCGGGGGGCTCCGGGATGAGCGCGTCGACGACCCCGAGCTCGAGCAGGTCGGGTCCCGACAGACGCATCGCCTTCGCGGCGCGCTCGGCCTCAGCGGGACTGCGCCACAGGATCGCGGCGCAGCCCTCCGGCGAGATGACGGAGTAGATCGCGTTCTCCAGAGCGAGCACGACATCGCCGACTCCGAGTGCGAGCGCGCCGCCCGAACCACCCTCACCGAGGATCACGACGACGATCGGCGTCTGGAGTCTCGCCATGAGGAGGATCGACTGCGCGATGGCCTCCGCCTGCCCGCGCTCCTCGCCCTCGGGGCCGGGGTACGCGCCGGGCGTATCGACGAAGGTGATGAGCGGCAGGTGGAACTTCTCGGCCAGCCGGTACAGACGCATCGCCTTGCGATACCCCTCGGGATGCGGCATGCCGAAGTTGCGCGCGATGTTCTCCTCGGTCGATGCGCCCTTCTGCTCGCCGACGATGACGACCGGCCGGCCATCGAGGTCCGCGATCCCGCCGACGATGGCCGGGTCGTCGCGGAAGCCGCGGTCGCCATGGAGCTCGTGGAAACGGTCGAAGACGCGGCCGATGACGTCGAAGGTGTGCGGGCGCTGGATGTTGCGCGCGGCCTGCACGGCCTCCCAGGGGCTGACGCGCGACGCGAGCTGCGCGGGCTCGGTGATGAGGTTCGCGTCGATGGGAAGGTGGCCGTTGCCCTCCACGGTCCGCTTCGTCCCCGTGAGGCGGTCGAGCATGGACACGCTCAGAGGCTCCAGCGGAGATCCTGGGACGCGGCGCGGAACGCGGTGAGGAAGAAAGCGATCCGCTCGCGAAGCTGCGGCCGCGGCACGATCTGATCGATGAAGCCGCGCTCGAGGAGGAACTCGGCCTTGCCGAATCCCGTCGGCAGCTTCTCGCCGACCGTTCCGCTGGTGACACGCTCGCCGGAGAAGCGGATGAGCGCGCCGGGCTCCGCGACGATGACGTCCCCGAGCGACGCGTACGAGGCGAGGACGCCGCCGGTCGTGGGATCGGTCAGCACGCTCACGTATGGGAGTCGCGCCTGATCGAGCCGCGCGAGTGCGCCGAGGATCTTCGCCATCTGCATCAGCGCGATCGTGCCTTCCTGCATCCGCGCGCCGCCGGAGGCCGAGACGATGACGAGCGCCCGGCGCTCCGCGAGCGCACGCTCGGCAGCACGCGTGATCTTCTCGCCCACGACCGCGCCCATCGACCCGCCCATGAACTCGAAGTCCATGACCGCCAGGATCACCGGGTTCTCGCCGATCGTGGCCTCGCCGGTGATGATCGCGTCCTTCTCGCCGCTCTTAGCCTGCGCCGCGGCGATGCGCTCCGGATAGGGCTTGCTGTCGACGAAACCGAGCGGGTCGCCGGACGTCAGCGACGCGTCGTGCTCGTGGAAGGAGCCCTTGTCGACGATGAGCTCGATGCGCTCGCGCGCGCCGAGCCGGAAGTGATGCTCGCACTTCGTGCACACGTTGAGATTGCGAGCGAGCTGCTTGTTGAAGAGCATCTCGTTGCAGTTCGGACACTGCGTCCACAGGTGCGAGGGGAACTCGTTCGGCTTCCGTCCGAACGGCATCCGGAGTCTCATTTCGCGTCTTCCTCACGGTACCAGCAGAGGCCAACGACGCCCGGCCCCGCGCGGGCGCCGATTACGGGCCCGGCTTCGGCTATCCAGTGCTCCACACAGTGGTAACGCGCCTGAACCCAATCGGCGACGGCGCGCGCGCGCTCGGGAGTGTTCGTGTGCAAGGTGCAGGCGTGGATGCGCGCGCCCTCCGGCACACGCGCCGCCACGAGCTCCTTCATGCGCTCGATGGCGCGCTCGCGCGTGCGCACGCGGTCGGCGGGGTGCACGACGCCGTTCGCCACCTCGAGGATCGGCTTCATCTTGAGCATCGAGCCGAAGAGCGCCTGCGCGCCGCTCACCCGACCGGAACGCTTCAGATACTCGAGCGTGTCGGCGACGGCATAGATCGGGATCTTGCCCGAGAGCCGCTGCGCGAGCGCGACCGCCTGATCGAATGAGCCGCCGCTGCGCCGCAGGCGCGCGCACGCGGTCGCGATGAGCGAAATGCCACCCGCCAGGGAACGCGTGTCGATGACCTCGATGGTCACACCGGGCATCGCCTGGGCCGTCGTGCTCGCGACCGAGAACGTGCCCGACAGCTCCGTCGCGATCGTCAGCACCAGGAGCTGCTTGGTGCCCTCGGCGACGATGCCGTCGTAGACGTCGCGGCACTCGCCCATATTCGGCTGTGACGTTCCGGTGAGCACCCCCGGCGCCGCGATGCGCCGGTAGAACTCCTCGGCGGTGAGGTCGACGTTCGCGGTGAACGTCTCCGAACCGATGTCGACGTGCAGCGGGAGCCAGCGGATGTCGAACTCGCGCTGCAATTCCGGCGTCAGGCAGGCGGTCCCGTCGACGACGATGGCGAAGCGCTCGCTCAAGCGAGGGCGACCTCGCCCGCGACGACGCGCTCGGTGCCCGACGACGTGCGGACCAGCAACGCGCCGTCGTCGTCGATCGCGGTCGCGATGCCGCGGAGCGGCGCGCGCTCGCCGGCGCGCACCTCGACCGCATTTCCGAGGAATGTCGAGCGGCGCCGCCACTCGTCCAGCGCCGCGCCGCGCTCGGCCGGGTCTTCGAGGCGGTCAAGCTCGCGCGTCAGACGTGCGAGAAGGGCGAGCCGGTCGAGCGCATGGCCGGCGATGGCGAGCGACGTTGCTCGGTCACGCAGCTCCACGGGGAAATCGTCGGGCCGCTGATGCACGTTGATCCCGATTCCGAGCACGAGCACGCCGCCGTCGCCATCTGATGTCGCATGCGCGAGCGCGCCCGCGACCTTCCTCCCCCCGACGTGTACGTCGTTGGGCCATTCTAGGCGGGCATCCGCGCCCACCAGAGCGTCGAGCGCGCGCGCGATCGCGACGCCCGCGAGCGCCGCGAAGAGCGCGGGTGCGACGGGGGTGGGTCGCACGATCCACGATGCGAGGAGGCTCGCGCCTTTCGGCGCGACCCACACGCGACCGCGCGTCCCCTGTCCGGCGGTCTGCTCGTTCGCGACGACGATGCCGCGCGAGACACCCTGCGACGCGAGATCGCGCGCCCGCGTCTGCGTCGTCGGGATCGTGTCGTGGTACTCGATGTCGCGACCGAGCTCTCGCGCGAACGCCGAACGCACGGCGGGATCCGCGAGAAGACCGAGTCGTGCTATTTCAATACCTGATCAATCTCTGCGCTGCGCGCAGGAGACACGCTCAGGCTGATGGATTCGCTCCTCGCGGCGAAGCCGCTCGTCGCTCACTTCAATACCTGCGCGCCCGCCGCGCGCACGCGCACGACACGACCGCGTCCGGGAACACCCGCGGCCGCGGCCGCCTCCTCCATCGCGGACACGACGCGGGCGGCAAGGCGCGTGGGCGCGACCGCGAGCACGCTGGGTCCCGCGCCCGAGAGAGCGGCGCCGAACGCGCCCGCCTCGCGTGCCGCGGCGATGATCTCGCCGAGCGCGGGCACGAGCCGGGTGCGCGCCGCCTGATGGAGGCGGTCCGCCATCGCGAGGGCGAGCAGCGCGCCATCCGAGCGCATGACCGCGGCGATGAGCGCCGCGCCGTGCGCGACGTTGAAGACCGCATCGTCGCGCGAGACCTGCGATGGCAGGACCGCGCGGGCCTGATCCGTCGACAGCGGCCGCACCGGAATGAGCAGGCAGACCCGCCAGGTGCGCGGGAAGACCAGCCGCGTCGCGACCGGCCCACCCTCGTCCGGCAATGCGACGGTGAAGGCGCCGTACAGAGCCGCGGCGACGTTGTCCGCGTGGCCCTCGACCTCGCTCGCGATGCGGAGGAGCGTGCGGCGATCGAATGGCTGTCCGAGGAGCGCGTTCGCGGCGACCGCACCGCCGACGATCGCCGCAGCGCTCGAGCCGAGGCCACGCGCGATCGGGATCGCCGAGCGCTGCGTCACGTGCTGCGCGACGAGCTCGCGCCCCGCCGCCTTCGCGGCGGCGCGCGCCGACACGATGAAGAGGTTGTCGTCGTCAGCGGGGATGCCCTGCCCATCGCCTTCGACGGTCACCGACCATGTCTTCGCCGGCCGGAGGTCGAATTCGGACAGCAGCGGCAGCGCGACCGCGAACGAGTCGAAGCCCGGGCCGAGGTTCGCGCTTGACGCCGGGACGCGGACGCGCATCTCCGTCACGACGGGATGTTAGCCCTCCTACCATGGGCGCCGTGAACCTCAGCGCGAGGGAACATCAGCTGCTCCAGGTGCTGGTGGTGCTCGCGATCCTATATCTCGCGTTCCAGGTGTTTGCGCTCGGATGGGTGGCCGTCGCGCAGGTCGCCGACGTGATCATCATCTTCATCGCGGCGTGGGCGCTTGCCTACCTTCTCTCGCCGCTCGTGCATCGCATCGACACGAGGACGCCGCTCGATCGCACGCTCTCGGTGGTGGTCGTGTATATCGGGATCGCCCTCGTGCTGGTGCTCACTGGTCTGCTCGCGATCCCACCGCTCATCGCCCAGCTCAACGATCTCGTGACGCGCGGACCGGAGTACGGCGAGCGCGCGTCACAGCTCGCCGCGGGAATCCAATCCGCGCTCGAACGCTTCGGCATCCGCGTGGATCTCACCGAGTTCTACGGGACGTTGCCGCAGCGCTTCGGAGACCTCGCCGGGGCCTACGCGAAGGACATCCTCGGCGTCGTGTCAGCCACCGCGACGATCTTCTTCAACGTGACGCTGGTCCTCATCATCGCCTTCCTGATCCTCAACGACGGGAACACGATGTGGCGTCGCTTCACTCGTGCCCTACCCCCGGAGCTCGGGAGCGAGGCCGAGCTGCTGCGCCAGAGCGCGGACCGATCGTTCGGTGGATTCATCCGCGGATCCCTGATCCTCGGCGCGATCTACGGCCTCGCCACGCTCGCGATCCTGGTGCTGCTGGGCGTGCCCTACGCGGGCGTTCTTTCGCTCGTATCCGGGCTCACGATGATCATCCCCTTCTTTGGTCCGATCATCGCCTTGATCCCGGTGCTCGCTGTGACGTTCGTGGGCGCCGCCGACCGGCTGCTCATCGTGTTCATCCTCATCCTGGCCGTCCAGCAGGTGCTTTTGAATGTCGTCGGGCCGCGCATCATGTCGCGGAGCATCGGCATCCATCCGATCTTCGTGTTCCTCGCCCTGCTTCTCGGTGCGAAGCTCGCCGGCTTTTGGGGAGTCCTCCTCGCGGTGCCCGTCGCCGGCATCGTGAACACGTTCGGGCGATACGCATACGAAGTCGCGCGCGGTCGCCGGGCACGCACCGAGGCGCGGACCCTCATCGCCGAGCGCGAAGCGGCAGCGGCCGCCGCCGCGGCCGAAGCCCGCGACGCCTCCGCGGAAACGCGGCGCGCCGCCCGCGGCGCGCGTGGAACGGATCTCGCTCCGAAACGCGAATGAGCGATCGCAAGCACATCCTCATAACGAACGACGACGGGATCGACGCCGACGCGCTGCCTCCGCTCGCGGACGCCCTCGCGAAGCTCGGCGACGTCGACATCATCGTGCCCGAGCGGAACTGGAGCGGCGCGAGCCACAGCATCACACTCTTCCGGCCGCTGCGGGTGCGGCCCACGAAGCTGCGCGGCGGTCAGCCCGCGTACATGACGGACGGCTCGCCCACGGACTGCGTGCGACTCGCGGTCCTCGGGTTCCTCAAACATCGGCCGGATATCGTCGTGAGCGGCATCAACCGCGGCGCCAACATGGGCGATGACATCACGTACTCGGGTACGGTCGCCGCCGCGATGGAGGGACTCCTCTCCAACATACCGTCCATCGCGATCTCGATCGGCGCGTTCGGCGGCGACACCGACTACGGACCGGCCTCGAGCTTCGCGGCGCTCCTCGCACGGAACATCCTGGATCGCGGTCTCGCGCCCGACACGCTGCTGAACGTGAACGTCCCGCCGCTGCCGCGCGCGGAGATCGCGGGCGTCGAGGTGACGCGCCTCGGCAAACGGACCTATCGCGACCAGCTCGTCGAGCGCCTCGATCCGTATGGCAACCCGTACTACTGGGTCGGCGGGCCCGCCGTGAGTGAAGAGGCCGAGGAGGGCACCGACATCGCCGCGCTGCGCGCGGGCAAGATCAGCGTGACGCCCATCGCGCTCGACCTCACGAACCATCCGCTCCTCGAGGAGCTCGCGCGCTGGGACTGGGGCTGGTCGGCGCCGGTCGAGGTCAGCGCGGACTAGACGACATCGGTCAGGGCGCGCCTAGTGTCCGCTCGCGCCGGCGTCGTCGCAGATGATGTCGAGCTGCGCGAAGCGACCGTCGTCGCGACGCTCACCGGACCGCCAGGGAACGGCGACTCCGAAGAACGGGCCGCTGTACGCGAAGGAGTGGTACTCGCCGTTCTCACCACACGGGTCGATGCCCGTCGCGGCGACATCGCGCACGAAATCCGCATCGATAACGCGGCCGAGCCAGGAAGCGTCGAGCTTCGCTGTCTCGACACACGTCAGCACGGCGCGCCCGCCGATCGCGACGAACTCCGCGAGCAGCGCGTCCGGTGGCTCGCCCCACAGTGGCTCGACGTGCTCGAGCCCCGCGGCGCGCGTGCGCTCCTCGTACCAGGCGCGCACGTCGGCAAGGTGGATGTCACCGAACACGATCCCGCGACAACCCTGGCGGACCAGCGCCGCGAAGGTGTCGCACAGCGATGCATCGAACGTCTCCCAGTCCGTCGCGACGGCCACGAGCGGCACATCGGCCGCCTCAGCCTGACGCGCGATCGCATCGATCGGCGTGGCGTGGAAGCGCACCCGCGCGCTCGCGCGGTCGTAGGCATTCACGAGCCATTCGACGTCGAGGCCCCGTCGCCGCGCGCGCCAGAGGGCGTGGGCGCTGTCCTTGCCACCGGACCACATAACCGCATAGCTCACTCGACGATGCCGTAATGCGGGTCGACGGCGCCGGCGCGCACGACGTGGACGCACAGCCCGGCGATGCAGCCGTTCGACGCGCACCGCTCGGTGCAGAGATGACGGCGGGCGCAGTCCAGGCAATAGCGAGCGCCCTTGCATACATCGCAGCGCGCGTAGCGGTCGACGTCGAGCGCCACGTTGCAGGCCGCGCAGCGGTCGTCAGCCGGCACGCGCACGCTCGAGAGCAGCGGGCGGCTCGGGGAACACGAACGGCCGTCCGTCGTGCGCGACGACGCGCAGTCCCGGACCGAAGACAGCGGCGACGAGCTCGGGGGTTATCACGCGGCCCGGCGCCCCATCACGCACGACGGCGCCATCGGCAAGGAGGACGACGCGCGACGCGAAGGCCGCGGCGAGGTTGAGATCGTGCAGGACGGCGACCACGGCGAGTCCGCGCACGCGAGCGAGCGTCACGACGCGTTCGAGCGTCGCGCGCTGGTGCGCGGGGTCGAGGTGCGCCGTCGGCTCGTCGAGGAGCAGCACGCCGGCCTCCTGCGCGAGCGCCATCGCGAGCACCGCGCGCTGGCGCTCGCCGCCGGAGACGCGGTCGATGCGACGATCGGCGAGATCCGCCGCACCGATGTCGTCGAGCGCACGAGCGACGGCACGCGCGTCCTCGGATCCCAGCGTCGCGAGCGCTCCGAGCCGCGAGGTCCGGCCCAGCGCGACGATCTCGCGGACGGTGAATGGGAAGAGCGTTTCGAAGACCTGCGGCACGACGGCGATGTGGCGCGCGACGGCGCGGCGGTCCAGCGTCGCGACGTCAACGCCGTCGATCGTCACGCTGCCCGACGCCGGTCGCAGCAGTCCAGCGATGACGCGCAGCAGTGTGGATTTGCCGGCGCCGTTGGGGCCGACGAGAGCGACGAGCTCGCCGGCCTGAGCGACGAGGTCGACCCCGCGCAGCACCTCGCGCTCGCGATATCCGGCGCGGATCCCACGCGCTGCGACGCTGCTCATACGATCTCCCGTCGCGAGCGCACCAGCAGCGCGAGGAAGAACGGCGCGCCGACCAAGCCCGTGATCACGCCCACCGGCAGCTCCGCCGGCGCGAGCGCGGTACGCGCGCCGAGGTCCGCGAGCACGAGCGCCATCGCTCCCGCTGGGATGCTCGCGACGATGAGCCGCCGATGCGTCGCACCGAGCAGGAATCGAAGCGCGTGCGGGATGACGAGCCCGACGAAGCCGACCAGTCCGGCGATCGCCACCGCGGCTCCGGTGAGGAGGGCCGTCGTCGCGAGGACGGCGGCGGTCGTCCGGTCGAGGTCGACGCCGAGCGCCGCCGCGGTCTCCTCGCCAAAGGCATAGGCGTCGATGCGTGGCGCGAGCAGCAGCGCGCCGATCACACCGACCGCGACGACGACCGCAGCTACCGCGAGCTCGCTCCAGCTGATCACGGAGACGCCGCCCTGAAGCCAGCCAAGTACGGCGCGGAGGCGAAGCGCGAGACGATCGCTCGAGACGAGGACGAGCGTCACGAGGGCGCCCGCGAACGAGGTCAGGACGACGCCCGCGAGCAGGACCGTCAGGACGGTCGTCCGCCCACCGAGCCGCGCCAGACGCCAGACCAAAGCGATCGCACCGATCGCGCCACCGAACGCGGCGAGCGGCACGAGCACCGGCTCCAGACCCAACGCGACGGCGATGACGGCGCCGAGCGACGCGCCCGCGGACGTTCCGGTGACGAAGGGATCGGCTAGTGGGTTACGCAGCATGCCTTGAAGGAGGGCGCCCGCTGCCGCCAGCGCGCCGCCGACGAGCGCGGCACCGAGCACGCGGGGCAGACGGAGCTCGCGGATGATCGTGCCGCTCGTGTTGTCGGAGCCGAGAAGCGCGGATAGCACATCGCCCGGCGCGATCGCGACGGCGCCGACGAGGATGCCCGCGGCCGCGCTCACGACGAGCGCGACCGCGAGCAGCACGAACACGGTGATGGTCCGCACTAAGGGAAGAGCTCCGGGTGAACGAGCTTCGCGTACGCCTCCGCCGCCTCACCGACGCGCGGACCGGGACGATTGATGAGATTCGGCGCGATGGTGACGATGCGCTTGTTCTTGACCGCGCTGATCACGGACCAGCCGGCTCGCGCGGCCACCTGGTCGGGCTTGGCCGAGTAGTCGGCGGCGGCGAGGACGATGATCTCCGGATCGCTCCGGAGGATCTCCTCGGCCGAGAGCTGCGGGTACGCACTGCTCGCGCGCGCGGCGATGTTCTGCCCGCCCGCGATCTCGATGAGGTCGTGGATGTACGACCCGGGCCCGACGGTGAAGATCTTGGTCGGATCGGACGCGTCGATCTCGTGATAAACCCGCGGCCTGGTCGCGGCCGACGCCGTTTTCGACCTGACGTCGTCGACGCGCTTCTGGATGTCGCGCGCCATCCCGTCGCCGTCGCTCCCTACCGCCCGCCCGAGCAGGGTCGCGGTGCGCGCGACGTCGCCGGCGGTCTGCGGGTCGACGACGAGCACGAGCAGGCCCGCGTTCGCGAGCTTCTCGATCGTGCCGTCCGAGAACTTCACGCTCAGGACGAGGTCCGGCCTCAGAGACACGACCTTTTCGAAGTTGACCTTGACGCCGCCGACCTTCTCAAGCTGCTTCGCCGCGGCCGGCTCGTCGGAGAAGTCGTCGGCGCCGACGACGCGCGGCCCGGCGCCGAGGGCGAAGAGGAACTCGGTGATGGACGGACCGATCGACACCATGCGCTCCGGGCGCCTGGGGACGGTGACGGAGCGGTTCTGAAAGTCGGTGACGGTCGCCGGGAACGCGGCGGCGGCGACGGTGGCGCTGGCGCTGGGCAGCGGGGTCGCGGCGGGCGTGGCGGCGCCACAGGCGGCGACGAGGAAGAGGACGACGAGGAACGGCGCAAGACGGGATCGCATCTGGCTCACTCCTTTTTCGCGAAGGCGTGTTGGCCGCGAGCAGGAGTACCAGGCGACCCGAGTTAGGACGGACGTCCATCACGGTTGCGCGACACCGCCGGAATCGCACCGGCTTCGCTGGGACCCTGCCTATTCAGTTGTGGGCATGCGAGTCGCTAGGCGGGGACGTGTTCCGTCGTGTACTTCACCGCGTCGGTGAGGTGGATCGCGAAGAGACGCTGAAGGGTCATGACGTGGGCACACAGACCCGAGGTATGGAAGTGATCGCACTCGCACGACCACTCATCTCCGTGGAGCGCAACGCTATGGGAGCCATTGTCGCCGCGGAACCGGATCTCGAACTCCTGGAAGGTGATCCGCTGGGGCTCTTCGGCGTATCGCTTCGCCTTCTCGATCTTGGAGATGAGGCTCGAGTACATCCACCGACCTCCACCGCTCCGTCGTTCCGGCTTGTGCCGGACGGAAGCGATTCTAGGCCCGCGAGATAACGCTCGATTTCCCTCAGGGATCGTGCCGGGGCTAGCTTGCCACCACTCGTGGATGCGTGTGCGGCGCGTCGTCGGCGATCGCGGTGAGACGTGCCACCGGGATGCTCAGGAACGCGGTCACGACGGCCGGATCGAACTGGGAGTTGGCACACCGCCGTATCTCTTCACGCGCGGCGTCGATCAGGAGGCCGCGACGGTAGGGCCGGTCGCTCGTCATCGCGTCGAACGAGTCGCCGACCGCGAAGATGCGGGCACCGAGCGGGATGCGGTCGCCCTTGAGTCCGTCGGGGTAGCCCATGCCGTCCCAGCGCTCGTGGTGGTGCCGGACGATGCGGGCGACGTCCTCGAGGAAGGGGATGCCCGAGATCATCCGCGCGCCGAACTCGGGGTGGCGCTTCATGACGGCCCACTCCGCTTCGCTGAGCGCGGTCGGCTTACGGAGCACGTTGTCCGGCACGCCGATCTTGCCCACGTCGTGGAGCAGCGCGCCGCGTCGCAGCGTCGCGAGCTCCGGGCCCTTGATGTTCATCTGCTCGAGCAGCAGCTCCATGTACGCGACGACGCGGTCGGAGTGGCCACCGGTCTCGTTGTCGCGGAAGTCGAGAGCGCTCGTGAGCGCGGTCAGGGTCGCGTCGTAAGTGCGCTCGCGCAGCGCGAGGGCGTCCTCGAGCGCGCTGGCCTGCGCGACGATCTGCTTCGAGGATCGGGCGTACACCCCGCGCAGGACGAGCCAGAGGAAAGCCGCGGCGACTGCGATGATCGCCGCGATCGTGATCTGGATGCGCATGAGCGCGGCATCGATCGGCGCGACGTCGCGCCAGACGACCACCGCGCCGACGATCTGGCCGTTCTGCTTGACCGGGACCCACGCCTCGAGCGCGCGGATCTCGCGGGTTCCCGGACCCGGAGTCGCCGCACCCGCGGCGGCGTCGGCCACCATGTGGTGCGTGTTGAAGGACCCGTAGCCGACCGCGGACCCGGGCACGCCGAGCTTGGGATCGGCGACGATCGTCGTCCGCTCCGCGTCGCGCGTGCCGGCGAGCGCATCGGCCAGCTCCTCGTAGGTGGCCGGATCGATGCGGCGGCCGATCTCGTCGGCGTCATAAGAGAAGACGATGGTGCCGGTGCGGTCAAAGAAGTCGGTCGCGACGACGTTGTAGATCGAGAAGTGGAACGTCACGACCGTGAGCAGCTCCTGACGCTCGTCGGCCGAGAGGCCGCGCTGGAATACATCGTCGCTGAACACGGAGCCGAAGTGGCTCGCGACGGCGTTCTGCGTGAACGTCGTCGTCTCGTCGTCGACATAGCGTCCGACCAGGTACGCGGTGCCCGTGCCGAGGACGAGCGCGGTCACCGCCAGCACCGCGCCGAGGGCCAACGAGAAGCGTGCGACCGGGTTCATCTCGCGCGTGAGCATCGCTGGGGGCCGTCGGGCACGGATACCTCGCGCGGGGGAGGGCCGGTGGCTGGGCGGTATCGGTGTTTAGGGACGAGGCGGCTCGTATGCCCGCCACGCATCCAGACCGTGCGCAGTAGACGGCCAGGCGAGCTCCTCGAGCGACGGGAGCTCCTCGCGGGGGAAGAAACGGGCCTCCGACGCCTCGTCGGGCGCGACGCGGAGCTCGCCCCGCTCGATGTGCGCGCGGTAGACGACGACGAGGATCGGGAAGCCCGGGCGCATCCAGCTGGCGAGGAGACCGTCGAGTGCCACGTGGAAGCCCGTCTCCTCCTCCGTCTCCCGCACGGCGGCCTGTTCCGGCGTTTCGTCGTCCTCGACGAGGCCGCCGGGTAGCGCCCAGTGGCCATCCCGCGGACCGTAGTTCAGGCGCACCAGCAGCACGCCCCCATTGCGCTCGACGATGGTGTTCGCCCCGATCTGGACGTGCATGAAGTCGGCGAAGCCGCACACCGGACAGGTCGGCCGGTCACGGCCGTCGATGCGCGTCGCGACGAGTGCCGTGCCGTCGCGCGGGCAGAACGCGAAGCGCGACACGCGGTGGATCACGTGCGACTCGCTCTCAACCCTTGGCGAGGCGGTCCTTCAGGTAGTCGATCGCGGTATTCGGCGAGGGGTCCGCGCCGTTCAGGAGCGCCACATAAAAGGAGACGTAGTCGGTGAAGAGCGTCATCTGCAAGACCTCTGACAGCATGTTCGTCCCTGCGAACTGCAGGCTCATGTGAGCGATGCCGGCGCGGTCGAGCAGCTCGCGGGTGACGTCGAAGCGGATCTTGTGGCGCGGGTTGTCGCGATCGCTCCGAAGCATCAGCACGCTGATCGCATCGCGCGCGACCTGCGGATTCGGAAAGCCGACGACCGCGTTGTGGTTCAGCTCGCTCATCACGTCATACGCCGACCAGTTCTTCGCGTTCTCGTTCCACTGGCCCTTCACGCGGCGCGCCATCACGGCCATGACGCCCGCGCCGTACGCGAAGACGATCCGACCGTAGAGCTGGGTCGCCAGCTTCTTGGCGTCATTCGTGCGCGCTCCTTCGTGCACGCGCTCCTCGAGCTTCCCCAGGTCGGCGACGGCCGAGTCGATGTCGGCGGAGAGGTCGCGGACCAGTCCGAGCCGCGTCAGCGAACCAAGCACGAGGCCGAGCGAATAGCCGAGTGTCGCGCGCGGTCGCGCCTTGTACGTGAACGTGACGACCGGATAGTTCGAGGCGCGCGCTTGCGTCGCGAGCGTTCCGCCGGTGGTCAGCGCGAGCACCTTCGCGCCGCGCTTCCGCGCCTCGTCGAAGGCCGATAAGGTCTCCTCGGTGTTGCCCGAGTACGAGGATGCGATCACGAGCGAGTCGCGGCCGACGTATGCGGGAAGGCCGTAGTCGCGATGCACGCTCATCGGTACCCTGAGCTCGTCGGCGAGAAGGGCCGCGGCGAGGTCGCCACCGATCGCGGAACCGCCCATGCCGACGACCGTGACGTTCCGCACGTCCCCGTACGCGGGCGGGAGCTGAGCCGCGTGCGCGATCTGCCAGGAATCGCGTACCTGCTTCGGAAGCTCCTTGATCCGCCCGAGCATGTCCTCGGGGTCGGCGGCGCGGATGCGCTCGACCGACTCGATGACTGAGGTGTCCATCAGCTACTCCCCCGCACCATCTTCTCGCCGATGTCGAGCATCGGCCTGACCTCGCTCTCGTCCCGCGTCTCGGTGTACACGCGCACGAGCGGCTCCGTCCCGGAGAGCCGGACCAGGAGCCACGAGCCGTCGTCGACGAAGAACTTCACGCCGTCGCCCGTGTCGAGGTCGACGACGCGCTTCACCGTGTGACCCGCGAGCTCGCGCGGCTTCGCGCCGCGGAGCCGCTCCATGATCCGTGGCTTCTCCTCGCCGTAGGTGGCGGCGCTCAGGCGGATGTCCCGCCGCAGGTAGAAGGACGGCCCCGCGAGGTCCATGAGCTCGGCGATCAGCTGCGAGGGCTTCTTCTTCGTCTTCAGCATGAAGTCGAGGAAGAACAGGTCCGCCACGATGCCGTCGCGCTCGGGCAGATGCATCGCGAAACCGAAGCCGCCCGACTCTTCGCCGCCCATCATCGCGCCCGTCTCCTGCATCTTCGGCCCGATGTACTTGAAACCGACCGGCACCTCGTACACCGGAACGCCGTATTTCTCGCCGAGACGGTCGACCATCGAGGTCATGTTCACGGTCTTCACGACTGGCTTGCGCAGCTTGCGGACCTCGATCAGGTACCACATGAGCAGCGCGTAGGTCGTGAGCGTGGTGACGAAGAGCCCCTTCTCGTCACCGAGCCCGGCGCGGTCAGCGTCGCCGTCGACCGCCAGTCCGACGTCAGCTTTCTCCGCGGTGATCCGCGCGAGGAACTCGTCGGTGTTGGGCGGGATCGGCTCGGGATTGAGGCCGCCGAAGTACGGGTTGCGCTCGGCGTGCAGCTCGACGATCTGGGTCTTGCCGCCGCCGAGCAGCCGCGGGAAGTACCCGCTCGCGCTGCCGTACAGCGGTTCGCACACGATGCGATACCCCGCGCCGCGGAACGCGTCGAGGTCGAACAGCTCCGCGACGCGCACGAGGTAATCGGGCGCCGGGTCGAAAAGCTCGACTCTGCCCGCCGCCTTCGCCTCGTCGAACGGCATGCGGCGCACGTCCTGGGGACGGGATTCGAGGGGGCGGATGACGGCCTCGAGCTGTTTGAGCATCTCCGGCGCGGCCGCGGCCCCCGTCTCGGCCTTCACCTTGAAGCCGTTGTCGGGCCACGGGTTATGGCTCGCGGTGATGACGATGCCGGCCTTTGCCTTCTTGCGCATCGTCGCGTACGAGAACGATTGCGTCGGCGCGGCGGCCGTCGCGAGGAACACGTGGATGCCGTGCGCCGCGACGACCTCCGCCGCGGCCGCCGCGAAATGCTCCGACGCGAACCGTCGGTCGTAGCCGATGACCACGCCGCGGTCGGCCTCGCCGCTCTTCTGGACCCATTCCGCGACCGACTGCGCGCAGACGCGCACCGCGTCGAAGGTGTAGTCCTCGGCGATACGCGCGCGCCAGCCATCGGTGCCGAACACGATCTTGCTCATGCCCGGACCTCCGCCCGCACCTGCCCACGCCAGTAGTCGAGCGTGTCGGCGAGCGACGTGTGCAGAGCGATCGCCGGCGCCCAGCCGGTCCGCCGGCGGAAGCGGCCCGCATCGAGCGCGAGCGTCGCCGGCACGCCGGACCGCACCCGATCGGGATCGAGCTCGGCGCGCATCGGGACGCGCGCGAGCGCGATCAGCGTTTCGAGTATCTCGCCGACGGAGACAGCGTGGCCGCTGCCGACGTTGTACACGGCCGCGCTCGGGTCGGCCATGTCCGTGGCCATCGCGTACGCGGCCGCCATGTCGCGCACGTCCAGGAAATCGCGCCGCGCCTCGAGCACGCCGTGCTTCACCACCGGCTCCGCGATACCCGCCTCGGCCTCGGCGATCTGTTTCGCGAACGCCGATGCGGCGAGCTCCGGATGCTGTCGCGGTCCGATCTGGTTCGCGGGGCGAAGCACCGTCGTCGCGGCCCGACGCCGATCGCCGAACTCGCGGACGAGCGCCTCGGACGCGACCTTCGTCGCGGCGTAGACGTTCGCGGGCCGGAGCGGCGCGCGCTCGTCGACGATCTCGGCGTCGGCGGTGCCGTACACGTCGGCGCTCGAGGCCATGACCAGCCGAACGTCGGGGTGCGCCTCGAGTGCCGCGAGGAGCGTCGCGGTGCCGAGCACGTTGACGCGCACCGCGGAGACGGGATCGCGGGCCGCGAGCGTCGGGACGGCCTGCGCGGCGAGATGCACGACGGCGTCCGGCCGCGCCGACTCGATCACCGCGCTCACGGCGGCCGCGTCGAGGATGTTCCCGCGATGCACACGGACGCGGTCCGCGACCGCGGCGAGATGTCGATGCGGCGGATCCTCGTGCGCGATGCCATGCACGACGACGCCCTGGGACACAAAGCGCTCGGCGAGATGGCTGCCCGCGAATCCCGTGATGCCGGTGATGAGGACGGTGCGGGGCACCTTTGAAGAGTATTAGTTCGCGGCGGTGAGCGCCGCGCGCGCGACGATCACGGTGACCACATCGGCCGGGCGACGAGACGACCGTCCTCGCGCGCGACCGGCAGCGCGAAATCGAAGCGATCGACCTGGCATGCGAGCTCGGCGTCGCGGCGTGGGAACCAGTCGGGCCAGTTCCGGTCTTCGTTCTCCCAGAGCGATGCGATGAGTCCGGCGATGTCCACCGGCGCTCCGGTCAGGCGCGCGGCGATGTACCGGGCGCAGGCCTCGTCTTCTTCGGACGTCTCGCTGCCGGCGTGTCCGGCCGCGACGACCGTGACGTCATCGGGGCGTTGCCGAACGTATCGGATCGTCCCTTCGGCGATGACGAAGCTGGCGAGGACGATGTCGCGTGCGCCCGCCGCGGCGCTCGCGGCCTGCGTGCCGCCGCTGGTGCGCTGAACGACGCGGCGGCCGGTCAGATCGAGCCTCTCGATCGCCGACGGCGAGTTGCCGACGTCGAAGCCCGGGATCGGACGACCGTCGATCTCGCCGGTGAGGAAAAGCGACGGATCGTCGCGCTTCAGCGCGAGCGCCTGCTCGTGATCGGCGACGAGGACGATCTCGCGCGCCCCCGCCGCGATGCAGAACGCGGCGGTCGTGAAGGCGCGGAACACGTCGACGATGACCGCGTGACCGGTGGCCTCGCGCGCACCAGCGAGGAAGCGCGTGACGCGTACGTTCACGTGCGCCGGTTCAGAGCACGGTCGCCATGAACGGCCGCCGGCCGCTCGCGAATCGCTCCAGCGAGAGATCGGTGATGTCGAGGGTGTGCGCGCGCCCGTCGAGCATCTCCTCGACGACGAGCTGCGCCGTCGCGGGCGTGTGCATGAACCCGTGCCCGGAGAAGCCCGCCGCGACGAAGAGACCCGCGACGCCGGGCACCGCGCCGACGACGGGATGGTCGTCCGGGGTCATCTCGTAATAGCAGGACCACGCGTCGTTGATGCGCAGATCCGCGAAGAGCGGATGACGCCAGGCCGCCCGGGCGCGGACCCACGGCTCGAGCGACTGCGGAACGACCAGCGGGGCGTACTCGCCGGGAACGAATGCGGCCGGCGGGGCGTCGGGACCTTTCTCGACGCGACCGTCGGGGGTGAGGTTCGGCATCGCGAAACGCTGCGCCGCCCCCTTGGGCCGGAAGTGGAAGCCGGATTCCCACTCGATGGTCATCGGCACGCGCGACAGGGTCGGGTACGGACCCGACTCCATGATCGACCGCGCATAGGGCCAGATCGGGACGGCCACGCCGGCGGTCGCGGCGAGCGGTGCGGTCCAGCAGCCCGTCGCGAGCAGCACCCGCTCGCACGCGATCACCCCGTCGGACGTGCGGACGCCGGTCACGCGGTCGCCCTCGCGCACGATCTCGAGCGCCGCGACGCCTTCGCGGATCGCCACGCCGCCGAGCTGCGCGAACGCGGCGAACCCTGCCAGCGCCTCGAGCGGATCGCCGTAGCCGTCCTCCGCGCCGAAGCGGCCACCGACGAGGTCGTCGGTCCGGATACCAGGCACGAGCCGCTCGATCTCGGTCAGGTCGACCATCTCGACGTTCACGCCGACGCGCTCATACAGCGCCACGGGCTCGCGGAGCTGCGCGAGCCCTTCCACGGTCTCCGCCAGGAAGAGATAGCCGCGCTGCTGGAAGTCGTGCCGCGCGCCGGTGCGGTCCTCGAAGGAGCGCCAGAACGCGACCGCGAGCTTCGAGAGACGCACGTCGAGCTCGTCGGTGAACTGATGGCGGATCCCGCCGAGGCCGCCCTTGCTCGTCCCCTGCCCCAGCCGATCGCGCTCGATGAGGACGGCGTCGTGCTCGCCGCGCTCGGCGAGGAAGAATGCCGCGGCGCATCCCACCACGCCGCCGCCCACGATGACCGTCGATGCGGTGGCTATGCCGGAACCTCTTCGAAGCGGAGCTTCCCGTCCTGCTCGGAGATCCGTCCGAAGCGCGGGATGTCGTGCGTGAAGCCGACGATCCACCGCTCCGAGACGGCTCGCGGCAGGATCACCTTCTTCGCGGCCAGCGTCTCGAGCGGGAACAGGTCGAAGGCCGGGATCCACGGCAGCCTCAGGTGATGGCGATCGGGCATGAAGTCCGAGGAGAAGAACAGCGTTTCGCCGGCGTCGCTCACGCGCACCGTCTGCGTGCCACGCGTGTGCCCGGGCAAACGGTCGAGGCGGATGCCCGGCAGGATCTCGACGCTTTCATCGATGAGCTCGAGCTTCCCCGTCGCCTCGAGCGGCGCGTAGTCGTCAGCGAAGTACGAGCCGCGCGTGCGCTCGTTGGGCTCGTTCGCGTCGACCCACTCGAGGCGCTGGAACACGTACGACGCGCGCGGGAACGTCGCGACGAGGGCATCGCCGTCGCGGTACGTGTTCCCGCCGGCGTGGTCGAAGTGCAGGTGCGTATTCACGACGAGAGTGACCTCGTCCGGTCGCACGCCGCGGTGCGCGAGCTCGTCGAGCAGCCGCGGAGGCCCATCGATGCCGAAGATCTCCTTCGACCGGGCGGTGAGCTTCGGCCCCGCGCCCGTTTCGACAACGACGACGTTGCCAACGCCGTCGCGGATGAGGAGGCAGTTCATGTCCATCGCGACGCGATTGCGGTCGTCGGCGGGCTTCTCTCTTTCCCACAGCGCTTTCGGGACGATGCCGAACATCGCGCCGCCATCGAGCCGGACGATGCCGTCGCTGAAGATCTCGACCTCGAAACGACCCACGCGCACGAAAAGGCAGTATGGCGCGGTGAAGGACGTACGCGCCCAGTTCGGAAAGACCGCGGCTGCGTACGTCTCGAGCGTCACACACGCATCGGGTGAGGATCTCGAGCGCATGATCGCCGTCGCGGCGCCGCGAAATGGCGAGCGCGCTCTCGACCTGGGCTGCGGCGTCGGCCACACGCTGCGGCGCATCGCGCCGCTCGTGGCGTTCGCGGTCGGCGCCGACGCGACGCTCGAGATGATGCAGGCCGGGCGTGCGAGCGTCGTGACCGCTCCGAACGCGGCGTTCGCGCAGACGGACGCGGCCGCGCTGCCCTTCGCCGATGCGACCTTCGATCTCGCCACCTGCCGTCTCGCGGCGCATCACTTCAGCAACGCCGCGTCGGCGTTCCGCGAGGTGGCGCGGGTGCTGCGGCCGGGCGGCCGCTTCGTCCTCGTCGACAACTACGCGCCGGACGAGCCCGCGCTCGACGCGTTCCTCAACAAGCTCGAAACGCTCCGCGACGCCTCGCACGTGCGCAATCACACCATCGCGGGCTGGCGCGCCCTGCTGGAGGACGCGGGCCTGCGCGCCGGCGTCGCGTCGGAGCTGATGACGACGAAGCTCACCACCGAAGGTTGGCTCGAGCGGTCGCAGACGCCGGCCGATCGGGCCGCGGAGGTGCGGCGCCGCCTGCGCGAGGCGCCGGTCGCGGCGCGCGACGCGTTCCACATCACCGACACGACATTCGCGGTGCCAAAGGTCGTCATCCTCGCGTGGAGGTCCAGATGATCGCGAACCGCTCGGTGCCCTCCGCCACGGTCATCCCGGTGCTCGCGTATGACGACGTCGAAGCGGCGAGCGACTGGATCTGCCGCATCCTCACCAGCCGCGGCACCAAAGGAGGCGGGACGGTGCACGTGCGCGTCCCCGACGTACGTCGCCATCATGAGAACGCGAGGAAGGGCGGCGCCAAGATCCTTCAGCCTCCGACCGACCAGCCGTACGGCGAGAGGCAGTACAGCGCCGAAGACATCGGCGGCCATGTCTGGACGTTCTCTCAGTCGATCGCGGACGTCGATCCGGCCTCGTGGGGTGGCACTCTTCGATAACCTGCCCGCGCTCCGCCAGGTCCCGTCCGCGACCGCCGCGCAGATGGCCGAGGCCGACCGCGTCGCGTCCGAGGAGCTCGGGATCCCGCTCGACGTGCTGATGGAGAACGCGTCGCACCAGATCGCGAGCGCGGCGCGCCTCTTTCTCGGGGGCGTCGCGGGCAAGCGCATCGTCGCTTTCGCGGGGAGCGGCAACAACGGCGGCGACGCGCTTGGTGCGCTCCGTCACCTGAGCGACTGGGGCGCGCAGGTGCGGGCCGTGCTGTCGGGTCCTCCGGATCGGTTGCGCCCCCTCGCGCGGCGACAGCACGACATCCTCGCGAAGCTCGGCGTTGCGCGCTCCGGCGCGCCCGTCGACGACGCGGACCTGATCCTCGACGGGCTGCTCGGCTACAGCGTCAGCGGTCCGCCACGAGATGTCGTCGCCGATCTCATCCGCGCCGCGAACGCATCGCGCCTGCCGATCCTGGCCACTGATCTCCCCTCCGGCTTGCATCCGGATACAGGCGAACCCCTCGGAGTGACGATCCGCGCCGCGCTGACCGTCACGCTCGCGCTGCCGAAGCGCGGCCTGATCGCGACACGCTCGCAGGCGCTCGTCGGCGACCTTCTTCTCGCCGACATCGGCGTCCCGCCGCAGGCCTTCGACCGTCTCGGGATCGAGACGCGCGGACTGTTCGACGGCGGCGACCTCGTCCGTATCATCCGCTGATGCCTCTACAGGGAAAGCGCCTCGCGTTCATCGGCGGCGGGACGATGGCGGAGGCCATGATCCGCGGCGTGCTCGACAAACATCTCGTGCCGCCGTCACACGTGTTCGTCACCGGTCCGCGACGCGAGCGGCGCGCCGAGCTGACGAAACAGTTCGGCGTGAAGGCGCTCGCGTCGAACGCCGACGCCGCACACGGTGCGCACGTCGTCGTGTTGTCGGTGAAGCCCCAGGTCCTGCCGACGGTGCTCCGCGAGCTGCGCGGAAAGCTGCGGGCCGATCAGCTCGTGCTGTCGATCGTCGCCGGCGCCCCCCTCGCGGTACTGCGCGAAGGCCTGGATCACGCGACGATCGTTCGCGCGATGCCGAACACGCCGGCGCAGATCGGCATGGGCATCACCGCCTGGTGTGCCACCGCGAGCGTCGAGCGCGATCAGCGCGACCGCGCGAAGGCGATCCTTGGCGCGCTCGGTGAGGAGATCGAGGTCGAGGAGGAGGGCATGGTCGACATGGCGACCGCGCTCTCCGGCACCGGCCCGACCTACGTGTTCCTCTTGATGGAGGCGCTCGTCGACGCTGGAGTGCATCTCGGGTTCTCGCGTCGCGTGGCCGAGGAGCTCGTGCTGCGCACAGTGGAGGGCTCCGCCGCGTTCGCGCGACGGAGCGGTCGTCATCTCGCGGAGCTGCGGAACATGGTCACGTCCCCCGGCGGCACCAGCGCGGCGGCGATCTACGAGCTGGAGAAGGGCACCATGCGCACCGTCTTGTCGCGTGCGGTCTACGCAGCGTTCGTGCGCACGCGCGAGCTCGGCGCCGAGGCGCAGGAGAAGCTGCAGAAAACGAAGCCTGGCTGATGCGGCGAGGGTCCGTGGCCGCGCGCTAAGGCTCGATCTGCTCCACTTCGAAACGCTCGCCCTCGTTCGCGATCTTGGCGTGCGCGTCGATCGTCTTCAACCACGCGCCACCACCCGCGTTCAGGGCCTCGAACGTCTTCGCCTCGGAAATGCTGGGCCACAGGAGCTCGGTGTGCTCGTGCGGCGCGCCTTCGGAGAGGAAGCGTTCGAGGTCCGCTCGTTCGCTGAGGACGACCGCGGCTCCCGTCTTCGCACCCTCGGGGGTCGAGCGGATCTTGCGCGGTGACCATGCGGAAAGCCAGCTCGGAGCGGCCCCCTCGTAGCTGACGACGGCCACCAGCGGCGTCGGCCCGAAATCCCAGAGCCACGCGGCCGTTTCGGCGACGGTCTCCGGGTCGGCGAGCGGACGGTACTCCGCGTCAGCCGGCGGGAGCTCCACGACGAACCGGTCATATGCGACCTGGCTCACCTGCATGTCGCGCTAGGAGTAGCACCGAGCGGCGGATCGAGCAGCGACCGACCGGTATCGGTCGGGACTAGTACTGGAGTACTACGAGCCGGAGCGCCGCAGCCGCGGATCGAGGGCGTCCCGCAGGGCGTCGCCGAGGAAGTTGAAGGCGAAGACGGCGGTGAAGATCGCGACGCCGGGGCCGACGCTCATCCACCACTTCAGGTTCGACAGGTACCGCTGCGAGTAGTTGATGTCCTGGCCCCACGACGGATAGGGCGGCTGGGGACCCAGGCCGAGGAAGGACAACGCCGCCTCGGCCAGGATCGCAAAAGCCGTCGAGAGCGTGGCCTGGACGATGAGCGCGTTCATCACGTTCGGAAAGATGTGGCGCATGACGATGCGCAGCGGCGACGCGCCGATCGTCCGGGCGGCGACGATGAACTCGCGTGCGCGCACCGCCAGGACCTGCCCGCGCGTGAGGCGCGCGTACGCCGGGATCGCGACGATCCCGATGGCGATCATGGCGTTCTGGATCTGCGGACCGAGCGCGGACGTGATCGCGATCGCGAGGATGAGCGCGGGAAAGGCGAGCAGCGCGTCGATCCCGCGCATGACGAAGAGATCGAACTTGCCGCCGAGATAGCCCGCGGCGAGACCGAGCGACGTGCCGACCAGGAGGCCGATGGACACCGAGATCACGCCGACCGAAAGGCTGACGCGCGCGCCCCACATCACGCGGGATAGCACGTCACGTCCGAGATCGTCGGTCCCGAGCCAGTGCGTCGGACCAGGCGGGATGAGCGAGTCCGTCGGGATGACCTTGATGGGGTCGTACGGCGCGATGAACGGCGCGAAGGCGGCGACGAAGAGCCATGCGAGGACGATCGTTCCGCCGACGATCATCCGCGGATTGCGCCGCAGGAAGTAGAGCGCGGAGGCGAGCCGATCGTCACCGGCGCGGCGCATGACGATCGGGACGGCGGTGCCTGCCATTACGCGGCCGCCGTCTCATATGAGATGCGGGGATCGATCCACGCGTAGAGGACGTCGACGAGAAGAGTGCTGAGCATGAACGAGAACGCCGATACGAGAACGACGCCTTGCACGACGGGATAGTCGTTCGACGGTATCGCTTGCACCGCCAGCCGACCGACGCCGGGCCAGAAGAAGATCGTCTCCGTGATGACGGCGCCTTCGATGATCGCCCCGATCTGGATCCCGACGAGCGTCACCACCGGGATGAGCGCGTTCTTGAGCGCATGACGGACGATGACGGTCCTCTCGCGCAGGCCCTTGGCGCGCGCCGTCCGCATGTAGTCGTGCCCGAACACATCGAGGAGGCTGGATCGCACCTGCCGCAGGTTGAGCGCGAGGCTCGCGGTCGCCAGGGTCACCGCGGGCAGCACCAACCGCCGCAGGTTCTCGCTGACATCGGTCGTCAGCGGCACGTACCCGCCCGGCGGGAAGATCCGGCCCGGGATCACGTACGCGAACAGGAGAATGAGGAGCACGCCAAGGAAGAAGGTCGGGAACGACACGCCCATCAGGGTGATGCTGGACGACAGCAGATCGACGAATGAGTTCCGCTTGACTGCCGACAGGATCCCGATGACGAGCGCGAAGGTGATCGAGATCATCAGGGCCGCAAGACCAAGCTCGAATGTCGCCGGCAGCCGCTCGATGATCGCCTCCGAGACTTTCTGCTTCGTCTGGAACGATCGTCCGAGGTCTCCCTGCATGGCGCGACTGAGCCACGCGACGTACTGCACGGGCACCGGCTGATCGAGGCCGAGCTCCTTGCGGATCGCGGCAAGGACGACAGGATCGCGGTCCTCGCCGGCGAAAACGATCACCGGATCGGCGGGCGAGAGGCGCGCGAGCCCGAAGACACCGACGGTGACGAGGAACGCGACGGGGATCATGAGCACGAGGCGGCGGAGGATGTATGTGCTCACTCCGCCGCCTCGCCTCTCATTCGTGCAAGAGCTGTTACTTGCCTAGCTGTGCGTTCTCGAAACGCGGGATGCGATCCGGATAGGAGGTCATGCCGGTGAGGTTCTTCACAGTGAGGATGGGCGAGACGCCAAAGCGATACCAGACGCGAGCGGGATCGTCGACGACGTAGATCTGCTGTGCCTGGAGCAGCAACGTCTTCCGCTTCGCGGGATCCGATTCGACGCGCTGCGCCTTCATGAGCTCGTCGACCTTCGCGTTGGAGTACGACGAGTCGTTGTTCGGGGCCCCGGTCACGACGTGGTCAAAGGTGTTGCCGTCCGGGTCGAGCCGACCGGACCAACCGATGAGCGTCATGCCCAGATGCTTGTGGGCCTGCTGCAGCGTCACGATCTCGTTGAACAGCTGCGTCTTGATGTCGGCGGTGATGTCCGCCTTCGCGAGCTGCGCCTGCATCAGCTGCGCGAGCTGAAGCGTGGGCGGATCGCCTGAGGAGACCAGCAGCTCGAACTTGAGCGGCCCCTTGCCCACCTCACTCACGAGTTTCTTCGCGCCCTCGATGTCGGCCTTCGGCCACGGCTTGAAGCTCGCGTCGAAGGCGAACTGGGCCGGCGAGATCGGACCCCAGCCGGCGATGCCGACGCCCTGGAAGGGACCCTTGTTGAGGATCTCATCGCGGTCGATCGCCATGGCCACGGCCTTGACGTAGCGACGCTCGTTGAAAACGAAGCCGGGGAGTTCGTTGGGGATCAGGCTGTCCCAGGCGAACGATCCGACCTCGAGATAGGTAAGCGTCGGGTCGGATTTGACCGCCGGCACGTCCTTGCCGGTGACATTGTTGAGGACCTGCGCATTGCCGGTGCGCAGGTTCGTGAGCCGCACGTCCGAGTCTTGGATCGGCTTCACGATGATCTTGTCGAGGAAGGGCAGCTTGTTGCCCGCGCTGTCTTTGCCCCACCAGTCCGGGTTCCGCTCCAGTGTGTAATGGTCCGCCTTCACCGCCTCGGTGAGGATGAATGGCCCGGTGCCGGCCTTGAACGGCTTCAGGGTGAAGTCGGCGCCCATCGCGTCGACGACCTTCTGGCTAACCATCATGCCGGCGCGGTCGACGAGCGCACCGAGGAGCGGTGAGAACGCCTGCTTCAGATTGAAGCGGACGGTCGAGGCGTCGACGACATCGACGGTATCCACCGGTGCCAGGTCGCCCGTCCGGGACGAGTTCTTCCCGGTCTTGTAGCGCTCGATGTTCCACTTCACCGAAGCGGCGTCGAAGGGTGTGCCGTCGTGGTACTTCACGCCTTGACGAAGCTTGAACGTCACCTGCTTGCCGTCGGAGGACGTCGTCCAGGACTCCGCGAGCCACGGAATGATCTCGCCTTTGGGCGACACTCGGACGAGAGAGTCGTACATCGCGTAGTGGATGTTCCGGTCGACGAAGAGCGACGAGAGCATCGGATCGAGATTGCTGACGTCGTTCTCGAGCGCGAAGGTGATCGTGCCGCCGTAGGTGGCCTTCGCGCCGGCGGGCGAGCCCGTCGCGGCGCCACCGGTCGTGCCGGTTCCGGTCGTCCCGGCGCAAGCTCCAAGGACCAGCGCGAGCGTCGTCAGGATCGCCAGCGATCTAGACATGGACACTCCCTCCCGACCGTAGGTCGTCGTGGAGGATACGTCGGACTGGTCGGACCAGTTCAGCCTTCCGGCCGGCGAAAGGGACTGTCCGAGCAAGCGAACGGGGCGGCCCGCACCGCCCCGTCGAGCGCCAAGCGCTGACTCTTTAGGTGCGCTACTGGACGCGCTCCTCGGTGCGAGAGCTTTGGACCGCGTCCTTTTCGGAACGCTCGCCGCCCTTCCGGCCGAAGACCGGCAGGATGCGACGCGGACGCTCGGTCACGACCTCGCGCCGTTCGGTGGTGCGCGCCATCGTCGCCGGTGCCCGCACCGGCGTCGGCCGGACGGGCGCGGCCGCGGCGACCACGTGCGACGGCGCCAGCAGTCCGCCGAGCCAACCGCCGAAGATCGCCGCGAGGAAACCGAGGATCGCACCGAAGGTGAGCGCGTCACCCAGCGCGTACAGGTTGAGGTCGCGGACGCCCGGGATGACGTCGGCCGCCGAGCGGATGCCCGACGCCGCGAACAGACCGTTATCGGCGGCGACGCCGAGCAGCATCAGCACGAGAAGGACGAACAGCGTGAAGAACGCCGTCATCATCCCGTGCCAGCTGGTGCGATAGCCGGCCATGCGGCCCGCCACATAACCGCCCACGATGTAGGAGAGGAACAGACCGAGGACGACGGGGACGGCGACGGCGATGTCCCCGGTCGCGGGCGCGCCGGGTACGACGAGCAGCCCCGCAACGATGGGCGCGAAGATGACGGATGCACCGATGGTCGCGACCCAGCCGCCGAGCACCGCCCCCCACGAGGTGCTGGCCGGACGCACGAGAACATTCGAATTCGCCACCACAAGACCTCCTTTGAAACGGTCGGGGCGGCCGCGTTCACGCGCCGCTCCGGACAGGTCCGGTGGCTTGCAAATCCCGGGCCGCACGGCCCGAGGGCAGCCTGCTAGGCGAGCGCTGCCTTCGCCCCGGCGGCGCGGGCGAGCTTGTGCGCGAGGTCGGTGCGCTCCCAGGGGAGATCGAGATCCGGCCGGCCGAAGTGTCCGTACGACGCGGTCTGCCGGTAGATCGGACGGCGGAGACCGAACCGCTCGATGATCGCGCCCGGTCGGAAGTCGAAGTGCTCCGCGATGAGCTTCTTGATCGTCTCGTCCGCCACCGTACCCGTGCCGAACGTCTCGACGTTGAGCGAGATCGGTCGCGCGCCACCGATCACGTACGCGAGCTGGACCTCGAAGCGATCCGCGAGACCTGCCTGCACGACGTTCTTGGCGACGTAGCGCGCGGCGTATGCGGCGGACCGGTCGACCTTCGTCGGATCCTTGCCGCTGAACGCGCCGCCGCCGTGCCGCGCGTAGCCACCGTAGGTGTCGACGATGATCTTGCGTCCGGTGAGGCCGGCGTCGCCCATCGGCCCGCCGATCGTGAACGCGCCGGTGCCGTTGACGATGTAGATCGTCCTGGCGTCCAGCCAGCGCTCGGGGATCGCCGCCTTCACGACGACGTCACGGATCTCGGCCTCGATGCGGTCGTGCGAGATGCCCGGATCGTGCTGCGCCGCGACGACCACGGTGTGCACGCGCTGCGGGACGCCGCGCGCGTACTCCACGGTGACCTGGCTTTTTCCGTCGGGCCGCAGCCAGGGGAGCCGCTTCGACTTGCGCGCCGCCGCGAGCTCCTTCGCGACCGCGTGTGCGAGCGTGATCGGGAGCGGCATGAGCTCCGCGGTCTCGCGCACCGCGAAGCCGAACATCATCCCCTGGTCGCCCGCGCCGAGCTCGTGC
This sequence comes from Candidatus Limnocylindria bacterium, assembly GCA_036000705.1. Classification (GTDB taxonomy): domain Bacteria; phylum Chloroflexota; class Limnocylindria; order P2-11E; family P2-11E; genus CF-39. Next base: position 29,234 of record DASYUY010000106.1, read on the forward strand.
GGGTCCGTGCCCGCGCGGGACTCGAGCGAGTCGTTCACGCCCTGCGCGATCTCGCGCGACTGCTCCTTGATCGCGGTGAGCACGCCGCAGCTCTGGTAGTCGAACCCGTAGTCGGCGTTCACGTAGCCGATGTCCTTCACGATGGCGCGGACGAGGCCGGGGACGTCGACCCAGGCGGTCGTCGTGATCTCGCCGCACACGAGGATCGTCCCGGTGGTGGTGGCGGTCTCGCAGGCGACGCGCGCGTTCGGGTCCTGGCGGAGGCACTCGTCCAGCATCCCGTCGGAGATCTGGTCGCACAGCTTGTCCGGGTGACCCTCGGTCACCGACTCGCTGGTGAAGAGGATCTGGTCGGATGACATGAACGAGCTCGCCACTCTTATGTTCCCGCCTTCCATGACTTCGAATAGATCGCCTGCTCTTCGGTCATCTTGTCGATCCGCATGCCCATGGCCTCGAGCTTGGTGCGCGAGATCTCCTCATCGAGCTCGCGCGGCACAGGGTAGACCTGCGGGGCAAGCTTTCCAGCGTTCCGCACGAGGTACTCGATCGCGAGAGCCTGGTTCGCGAATGACATGTCCATGACCGCGGCCGGGTTCGCCTCCGCTGCGACGTGATTCACGAGGCGACCTTCGCCGAGCACGAAGATCTTCCGCTCGCCGAGGTCGTATTCCTCGACGAAGCGTCGGACCTCTCGCTTCGACCGGGCCAGCTTTTCGAGCGCGCCGAGCTCGATCTCGTCGTTGAAGTGGCCGGCGTTCGCCAGGATCGCGCCGTCCTTCATCGTCGTGAAGTGCTTCGCCGCGATGACGCTCACGTTGCCGGTGCACGTGATGAAGAGGTCGCCGCGGCGGGCCGCGTCCGCGACGGGCATGACCTGGTAGCCATCCATCGCCGCCTCGAGCCCGCGCAGCGGGTCGACCTCGACGATGATGACGATCGACCCCATGCCGCGAAAGCGTGACGCGACGCCGCGCCCGACCCAGCCATAGCCGCAGACGACCACGGTCTTGCCGGCCAGGAGGATGTTCGTCGCGCGGAGGATGCCGTCGACCGCCGACTGACCGGTGCCGTACTGGTTGTCGAACATGTGCTTGGTCTGCGCTTCGTTGACCGCGACGATGGGATACGCGAGCACCCCGTCGGCCGCCATCGCGCGAAGGCGGATGACGCCCGTCGTCGTCTCCTCCGTGCCGCCCTTGACGTGCGGGAGGAGGTCCTTGCGCTCGGTGTGGAGGAGGGTGACCACGTCGGCGCCATCGTCCATCGTGATCTGCGGCTTCGTCTCGAGCACCGCGTTGATGTGCCGGTAATAGGTGTCGCGATCCTCGCCCTTCCGCGCGAACACCGCGATCCCCTCGTTCGCGACGAGCGCCGCGGCCGCGTCGTCCTGGGTCGATAGCGGGTTCGACGCGCAGAGCGCGACGCTCGCGCCCGCGTCCCGCAGCAGGGTCGCGAGGTTCGCCGTCTCGGTCGTGACGTGGAGGCAGGCCGCGATGCGCAGCCCGGCGAACGGCCGGTCCTTCGCGAGCCGCGCGCGGATGCCGGCGAGCACCGGCATCTCCCGACCGGCCCACTCGGTGCGACGCGATCCAACGTCCGCGAGGCCGAGGTCGGCGACGTCGTGGCGCGGGGTGGCCGTCGTGGTCGTCATCTCATCCTCCCCAGGATCCGATCCCAGGCCGAGCGTCGCACCGCGGGGCCCTCGATGAACGGTCCGTGAACGCGGTAGCCGAGACGGTCGTAAACGGCGATGGCCGGCGCGTTGTCCTGCCGCACGTTGAGCACGACATCGCGGTGCTGCTCGAGCGCGGACTCGGTGACCGCCGAGGTCACCGAGGTCGCCATGCCTCGGTCGCGATAGGCCATGCGCGTGAGCACGTTGCCGACAGCGGCGATGTTCGAGAGGCGCGAGCGGACGTGCGTGCCCGCGGCGGACACGAGCGTCGTGCCGACGTACACGCCGAAGTAGATCTCTCGCTCGAGCCGCTGCTCCGTGAAGTACGTCCGCGACGCGTGACCGTATAGATCGATGACGTCGTCGAGCTGCTCGGAGCCGAGGCGCCTCACGCTGTGGGTGACGCGCGGTCGGAACATCGCGACCGACACCGCCATGCGATGCATCTTCTCCACCCGCTCGAAGCGGTAGACGCTCTCGACCGCGAGCCGGCCCGGCGGCGGGGTCGCCACGACGATGCGCGGCTCGCGGATGCCATCGCGGAAGATCGACACCAGCGCCTCGCTCTCGCCGCTCGCGAAACACGGCCGGAATGGCAGCGCCTCGACGACGAGCGCGCAGGCGACGACCTCATCGCCACGCGATGCGGTCCACCAGCGCGCCTTCTCGATCTCCGCCGCGTCGATGTCGGCCAGCGCGTACGCCGCCATGAGGCGGTCGCGCTGGAAGAAGGCGCGCGCGCGCTCGGCCGAGGGCTGGTCTTCGATGTGGATCTCGGGCAGCAGCGGTGCCGCGGTCATCGGTCCTCCTTCTTAGTGGAAAGGACCAAGCGGGGCTCCGCCGGTCGCCGTGAGTGACCCAAGTGTACCGCGCTCGGTGTGGCGAGGGTGCCGATCGCGGCACAGCGTGCGAGGGTCACCGGGCCGATGAGGCCACGTAGCGCGCTGAAACGCGAGGGCGCCAGCCACGCGATGAGAACGGCCATCAGCGGCGCCCCGGTCGCGCGATCGAGGAAGACCTCGCCGCGCGACAGGGTCGCGGGATCGCGCACGCCAACGACGGCATAGCGCGCCACCGGCGCAACGAGTGCGAGCATCGGCGCACCGGAGCGCACCGCCGCGATGGCCGTCCCAAGGGTCAACAGCGAGTCCGCTTCGAGGTCGAAGCGGGCTCCGTAGCTCCTCTGGCCGCCGCGGCGCGCGAGCGATCCATCGATCCAATCGGTGGCGATCGCGAACGCGACGAGCGCGAGGCTGGGCCGGGCGATCAGCAGCACACTCGCGACGGCGCGGGCGGCCGTGAGCACGTTCGCCGCGAGCCGGTACTGGATCAGTGCCACCACTCCCGCAGCTCCCGGAGCGCGCGAGACGCTCGCGCGAGCGGCGGGCGGTGCGCGAACAGGATCGTGTCCAAAGCCAGCGGTTCGAGCCTGGCAACGGAGTCGCGAGCCGCGTGCAGATCCTCGCTCCAGTAGGGGTTCGGTGGTCGCAGCGAGCCCCGGTCATCGCGCCACAGCGCGTCGCCGCAGAACAGGAGCCCATCGCGCTGCGCGAACAGGCACACGCTCCCGACGGTGTGACCGGGCGTAGGGATCACGCGAAGACCGCCGAGGACGGGGAGGACCTCGCCGTCCGCCAGATCCGTCGTCGTGGGCAGCCGACTCAGTCGGCGCGCGAGCGTGCCCGCGTTCAGTCGGACCCGGCGGACGCGATCCGCCGGGTGCATCAGTATCTCGGCCCCGAACGCTCCGCCGACGTGATCGGGATGAGCGTGCGTCACGACGAAGCGACGGATCTCACGCGGCGAGCGTCCGAGCGCCGCGATCGCCGCATGAAGCCGCGGCAGCGATCCGCGCAAGCCCGCGTCAACGAGCGTCACGTCGTCCTCGAGGATCGCGAAGGCCGTCGCGCCGATCAGTGGTATCGCGTAGACCTTACTCGCGACCTCAGTAGGAGATGAGCGTGACAATGTCGAAGCCACTGAGCTTCTCGCGGCCTTTGAGAGCGGTGAGCTCGATGAGGAACGCGACCGCGACGATCTCGCCCCGCAGCTGCTTCACCAGCTCGATCGTCCCGGCGACCGTCCCGCCCGTCGCGAGAAGGTCGTCGACGATCAGCACTTTCGCGCCGGGCTTGATCGCGTCTTTGTGCATCTCGAGCGTGGCCGAGCCGTACTCGAGGTCATACTCGACGCTCACGACATCGGCCGGAAGCTTGCCGAGCTTGCGCACCGGGACGAAGCCGACGCCGAGCTTGTACGCGATCGGCGCGCCGAAGATGAAGCCGCGCGACTCCATGCCGACGACGACGTCGATGTCGCGCTTGCCGATGCGCTCCAGCATCCCGTCGACAGCGGCCTTGAACGACTCGCCGTCCTTGAGGAGCGTCGTGATGTCCTTGAAGAGGATGCCCGGCTTCGGGAAGTCCGGGATGTCGCGGATCTTCGATGCCAGGTCCTTCGTCGTCGTGGCCACGTCCGAAGGTTAGCGACTTCGTCTAACGCGCGGCGTCGCCGAGATGCGAGCTCTCGTGGACCTTCTCGAGCCGACCGGTCTCACCGTCGAAGACGAGCACGGTGAGGTTGGTGTTGTGGGCCCGAGAGCGGTCGAGCCGCGGAAGGATCCCGAGGAAGTGGGACACCAGGATGCGCGTGACGCCGCCGTGACCGACGACCAGCACCGTCCCGCCGGGGTTCTCGCGCGCCAGACGACCCAGCGCGCGAAGGCTGCGCGCAAGGACCGCCTCGAGCGTCTCGCCCTTCGGCCAGGCCACGAATCCGTCGTCGCGCCAGGCGGGCAGCGCTCGGGTCTCGTCCCAGGCCGCCCCGGTCTTGTCGCCGACGTCGATCTCGATGAGGTCGGGCTCGATCTCGACCGGCATACGCATCCGCGCCGCGATCACGTTCGCCGTGTCGAGCGAACGATGGAGGGGTGTCGCGACGATGCGGTCGAACTTCGTGCCCGCGAGCGTTTCGGCGACGGCCTCGGCCTGCCGCCGTCCACGCTCGGTGAGCGGGCTGTCGCTGCGACCGGCGAACCGGCGCGTCGCGTTGGCCTCGCTCTCGCCGTGGCGCACGAAATAAAAGGTGGTGGGCGCGGTCATGCGACGGCGAGCAGGTCGGCGACCTCGGGCCAGCCGTTCACGCGGGTGATGAGCGGATGCTCGACCTCGCGGTTCCACGGGTGGTCGAAGAGATAGACGCGCACGCCCGCCTCGGCGAGGCTGCGCGAGATGAGGTCGTCGTCCTCGCAGAACGCGTCGAGGCGCAGCTCCTGCGCGAGGCGCGTCTTGTACTGGGCGGAACCCGTGGGGTCGTACCGCCCCCGCGGATGGTCGGGCCGGTAGTCGCCGATCGGCTTGAGGTGCACCGCCTTCGCGTAGTCCAACAGACCCTTCTCGCGGAGCCAGGTCTCGGTGATCATCCGGCGCCGCTCGGCGCGTGCGGTGATGAAGTACAGCTCGTGTCCAGCGGCGACGAGCTGCTCGAGCACGGCCGGGCAGTCCTCGTAGACCTCGAGCTCGCCGAAGAACTTGCCGTCGTAGAGCTTCATCCGAAAGCGATCGCGCTGCTCGGGTGTGACGCGCTCGAGGCCGGGCACCAGCTTGTCGTACGGCGCGCCCCTCTCCATGCGCGACAGGAGATGCCATCCGATCTCGCGCTCGTCGGGCAGCTCGACGTCGAACTCCTCGGCGAACTTGCGCAGATAGGGCACCGCGCAGATCGCCATCACGTCGTCGAGGTCGATGCCGATCCTCAAGGCACAAGCCTCGCCGGCGGCATCGTCGCCCAGAGTCCCACGAGCAGAACGCCGTTGAACGTCCAGTGCGCCGCAATGGTCGCGCCGAGCGAGCGGGCGCGAAGGCGAAGCGCGGCGAGAGCCATGCCACCGACGAAGACCACCAGGAGCGCGCCGCCGACCGCGGGCACGAACCACGGCGACGGCGGACCGAGCGTCGTGTCGCCGACGGTGACGACCGCGACGGCCGCGTGCCAGAGCGCGAACGTCGCGGCCGAGCCGATCATCGCCGCGGGCGCGCTGATCCGGCGGAGAAGACCAAAGAGGGTGCCGCGGAACGCCAGCTCCTCCGGCAGCACCACGCCGAGCGGGAGGAACACGGCGACGTGGGTGGCAAGTGCTGTGCCCGACACCCGATACAGCGGCTCATACACGATCGGCCGCCCGGTGATCATCGGTGCGAGCGGCAGCGCCGCGAGGCTCGCCGCGGCGAGACATGATCCGGCGAGCGCTCCGACGAGCACTCCGCGCGCGAGATGCCCGCGCGAGACGCCGAGCGCATCGACATCGAGGCGCGCCCGGTACGCCGCGGCGAACGCGGCCGCGGCCAGCCCGACGCCAGCGGCCACGAAGGCCCAGCTTCCGCCGGGAAGCGCCGCGGTCCCGCCGATCAGTGGGGGCTGGACGTTTCCCCAGAGAACCAGGAACGCGGCGAAGAGCCAGATCAAGCCGCGACCAGGTCAAGGAGTCGCGTGAGCGCGTCGCGCCAGTCCCCGCGCGTATCGAGCACCGACAGACGGATCTGACGCTGGCCGGTCTGCGCCTTCGGGAACACACGGACGACCGCGCCGCGTTGCTGCGGCGTGATGTCGCGTGCGAGCACCAGGCGCAGCTCAGGACCGCGCGCGCGGACCTCGGTGGCCCCGGCGCTCACCGCGCGGAGCTTCACCTCGACGCCGTAGAGGAGGTTGCGCACGGGGTCGGGCGGCGGACCGTAACGGTCGCGCAGCTCGTCGCGCAGCGCGGTGAGGTCGTCGAGTGACCGCAGCTCCGCGATGCGCCGGTAGAGCTCGAGCTTGCGCTGTCGGCTCGGCACGTACTCGTCGGGGATCGCGGTCGACAGCGCGAGGTCCACTGTGACCTCCGGCAGCGCCTCGGCCTTCGGGGCGCCGCGCTGCTCGTTCACCGCCTCCTCGAGCAGCTGCGCGTACAGCTCGAAGCCGACGGCCGCGACGTGCCCGTGCTGCTCGGCGCCGAGGATGTTGCCCGCGCCGCGGATCTCGAGATCGTGCATCGCGATCTTGAAGCCGGCGCCGAGCTCGCTCGCTTCGAACACCGCCTGCAGGCGCTTGCGCGCGTCGTCGGTGAGGCGCTCCTGCCTTTCATGGAGGAGGTAGGCGTACGCCTTCGCGGCGCTGCGGCCGACACGTCCGCGCAGCTGGTACAGCTGCGCGAGCCCGAGCTGACCGGCGCGATCGATGACGATCGTGTTCACGTTCGGGATATCGAGGCCCGACTCGATGATCGTCGTGCACACCAGCACGTCGTGCTCGGCATCCGCGAACTCGACCATCACGCGCTCGAGCTTCCGCTCGTCCATCTGACCGTGCCCGACGACGAAGCGCGCGCTCGGGACCAGGGCGCGAAGCCGCTGCGTCTCGTGCTCGATCCCCTGGACGCGGTTATGGACGAAAAAGACCTGGCCGCCGCGGTCGAGCTCGCGGAGGATCGCCTCGCGCAGCACGTCGTCGGTGCGCTCGACGACGTGCGTCTCGATCGGCTGGCGGTCCTCGGGCGGCGTCTCGATGACGCTGATGTCGCGCACGCCCGAGAGCGCCATGTGCAGAGTACGGGGGATCGGGGTCGCGGTCATCGAGAGCACGTGTACCTCGGTGCGCATCTGCTTCATGCGCTCCTTGTGCTTCACCCCGAAGCGGTGCTCCTCGTCGATGACGAGAAGACCGAGGTCGCGGAACTGCACGTCCTTCTGGAGCAGCCGGTGGGTCCCGATGACGACGTCGACCTCGCCGGTCGCGATCTGCGAGACGACCTCGCGCTGCTCGGGCGGTGTCCGGAAGCGCGACAGCATCGCGACGCGCACCGGGAAGGTGGCGAGGCGCTCGGAGAACGTCTCGAAGTGCTGTTGCGCGAGCACGGTGGTCGGAACGAGCACCGCGACCTGCTTGCCGTCCTGCACCGCTTTGAAGGCGGCGCGGAGCGCGACCTCGGTCTTGCCGTACCCGACGTCGCCGACGACCAGGCGGTCCATCGGCCGCGCGCGCTCGAGGTCGCGCTTGGTGTCGTCGATGGCGGCCAGCTGATCCGGCGTCTCCGTGAAGGGGAAGGCGTTCTCCATCTCGATCTGCCACGGCGTGTCCCTGCCGAACGCATACGCGCTGATCGTCTCGCGCGCGGCGTACAGGCGGAGCAGCTCGCGCGCGATCTCCTCGACGGCCTTCTTGGCCTTGCGCTTCGTCGCGGCCCAGTCGCGGCCGCCAAGCGCGGATAGCGCGGGGGGCGTGCCGCCGACATAGCGCGTCACGCGGTCCACGCGCTCGCTCGGCAGGGCCACGACGTCGGTGCCGGCAAAGCGGAGCTCGAGGTATTCGCGAACGACGCCGGCGATCTCGCGGGTAATGAAGCGCTCGAACCGCGCGATGCCGTGGTCCTCGTGAACGACGTGGTCGCCCGGTTTGAGATCGGAGAGGAACGAGCCGACCGCGACGCGACGGCGGCGCCGCTCGGGATGCCGCGGCTTGCGGAAGCCGAAGACCTCCGCGTCCGTGAACACGCGCAGGCCGAGCTCCGGAACGCCGAAGCCCTCCGCGAGGCCGACATGCGCGAGCACGAGCGCGCCGTCGGGTGGCACGTCGGCGACGGTGTCGCGCGGCGCGGCGGTCACGTCGCGGTCCGCGAGCAGCTCCGCGAGACGCGCGGCCTGCGGCGACGCGACGACGCGGAGGTCGCGCCCCGCGGCGGCCACCTCACGAAGGAACGCCTCGAGCCGCCCGGCGTACGACGTGATGCCGCCCCAGCCGAGCCGCAGCGCATCGGCGTCGGGGCGAACGCGAACGGCCCCGTGCTCGTCGGCAGCGGCGTCGAGACGGTCGCGTGGCACGTACGGCGGCGGGAACGCGGCGACGGCGAGACCCTGTTCGCGCAGCTCCTCGCGCCGTTCCTCCGCCTGCGCCTCGTGCGCATCGTGCGTGAGGCCGAGCTCGACGGAGTCCTCGAAAACGACCGTCGCCCGGTCGCCGAGATGGTCGAGGAGCGACGCGGTGGCGCCGAGCGCCGGCGCGAACGCGTCGGTGCCCGGCGCGGCGCGGCCCTCGCGCAGTGCCTCGATCAGCGCGCTGTACGGCAGCAGCTCGTCGTCCTCGGCGCGCGGCTGGTCCCACCGCGCCGCGGCGAGACGCTCGGCGAGCGCCGGCGCTGTCTCGAGGGAGTACTCGCGCGCGGGTAGCACGTCGACGGAGTCGAGCGTGTCCTGGGAGCGCTGGGTCACGGGGTCGAATCTGCGGAGGGTCTCGATCTCGTCGCCGAAGAGCTCGATGCGCACGGGCATATCGGCGGACGCGGGATACACGTCGAGGATGCCGCCGCGGCGCGAGAAGCTGCCGGGCTCGCTCACCTCGGCGACGGGCTCGTAGCCGAGCTCGAACAGCCACGCAGCGGTCGCGTTCCACGAGATGCGGTCACCGGCGCGGAGCGTTCGCCCGCGCTCGCGGAGGTCGTCGGGTGCGATGGTGTGCTGCATCAGCGCGCGCAGCGACACGACGACGGCGACGGGCTCGGGCGCGGTGCGGGCGCGCCAGAGCGTGAGGAGGCGCTGGTGAACCGCGCCCGCCGATGCGGTGCCGATCTCGTAGGGCATCGTCTCCCGCTCCGGGAACGCGAGCACCCGCTCCTCGCCCAGCCACGCGGCGAGCTCCGCGCGCCAGCGCCGCGCGCGGTCCTCGCTCGGCGCGACCACGACGACGCTCCTCCGCGCGACGTCCACGAGAGCTGCCCACGCGAAGGCGCGCGCGCCCGCGCTCGCGTCGGCGATCTTGGTCGAGCGCCGATCCTCGAGGCGCTCGACGAGCTCGCGGAAGCGCTCGCTCCGTTCGGCGAGCGCGAGGATGCCGCCGAGGCGAGCGGCGGACGGCGGCGCCGCTGTGCTAGCCATTGAACTGATCCATCGCGCGCTTGATGCCATCGCGGACGGCGACCTCCGCCGCTTCAGCGCCGCGCACGATCATGCGGTCCGCTTCCTCGCGTTCATCCGTGGCGAACGGCGAGAGCACGTACTGGGCGAGGTCGCCGATCTCCGCGGTGGGATCGGCCGGCGCGACCCCCAGCCGAAGACGTGCGAATCCCTCGCCGATCTCGCTCGTGATCGAGCGCATTCCGTTGTGCGTGCCCGGACCCCCGCGCTCGCGGAGCCGGACCTTGCCGAGCGGCAGGTCGATCTCGTCGAAGACCACGAGGAGCGCATCCGGCGACAGGCGGTAACGATCGAGTAGCTTCCCGACCGCACGGCCGCTGTCGTTCATGAACGTCTGCGGGCGCGCGATCGCGATGCGGACGTCGCCGAGCGAGCCCTCGGCGATGCGCGACTCGGCGGCCTTCTTGTCGAACTCCAGGCGCGCGCGCTTGGCCAGCCGGCTCGCGACCTGGAAACCGACGTTGTGGCGCGTATTCGCGTAGCCGTCGCCCGGATTACCCAGGCCGACGACGAGGCGATCGACACGCGCAGGCGAGCTGCGCTGGAAGAGCTTCGCCAGACGGACCAGTTGCTTCTCCTTCATCGCTGTGGACGCCGAAAAGGGGCTCCACCGAAAACGCCGGTGGGGCCCCGCGGGACGCCTATCGATAACAAGGATACTCGCGGCGTGACCCGGCTCGCACTCTTCGGATTCGGCAACGTCGGTCGCGCGCTCGCACGGATGCTCCTGGCGACGCACGCGCCGTTCACAGTCACCGCGCTTGTCACGCGTCGGCACGGCGCCGTCGTGGACGCGGATGGCATCGATCTCGCGACGATCCTTGCCGGCACCGACCTGCCCCTCGGCACGGCGCCGCCGATCGCGTCACTGCCGGCGGACATCCTCGTGGAGATGACGCCGCTCGATCTGGTCGCGGGCGAGCCGGCACTTGGCTACATCCGCGACGCGCTCGCGGCCGGGATGCACGTCGTGACAGCGAACAAAGGTCCCATCGCTCGCGCGTATCGCGAGCTCGACGCGCTCGCGCACCAGCACGGTCGGCTGTTGCGATTCGAGGCGACGCTCGCGGACTGCCTCCCGGTGTTCACCCTGCGCCGCGCGGCCCTACCGCTAGCGAGGATCACGGCGATGCGCGGGATCGTGTCGAGCACCAACAACCACATCCTCACCGCGGCCGCCGCCGGAGTTCCGTTCGCCGACGCGCTCGCGGAGGCGCGGCGGCGCGGCATCGCCGAGGCCGA
>DASYUY010000107.1:0-2206 GCA_036000705.1 Candidatus Limnocylindria bacterium
TCGCCGAGGTAGCTCAGTTGGTAGAGCAATGGTCTGAAGAACCATGTGTCGCCAGTTCAATTCTGGCCCTCGGCACAGATTGGCATGGCCCATGCGCAAAGACCCGAGCGTGCCGCAGGGGCGGTCCTTTGGGGGCGTCGCCGTAAGGCTGCTCGCCCTCGCGCTGGCGTCGCTCACGGCCTGCGGTCCGCTGTTCCCCTCCGCGAGCCCCGAGCCGTCTGGCGCGGCCATACAGGCCCCGACGCCGAGTCCGACTCCGACCCCTACGCCGCGTCCGCTCACCGACGTGCGCTCGGTCGGCGTCTTCGGCGCGAGCGTCGCCGCGAGCGGCGACTTCAGCGGGCCAGGGAAGTCGCAGATCGCGCTGTTGCAGGACCCGGCTCGCGACGCGAGCCTGAAGATCACCGTACGCGAGGCCAACGCCGACGGCGAGACATTCACCGAAACGACCTGGCTCACCACCGGCCCACGCTCGTTCTCGTTGGCGCGCGCGAAGTTCGCCGTCGCGGATGTGACGTTCGACGGCAAGGACGATCTCGTCGCTCTGTACGACGCGGGCGAGAACCGCTCCAAGCTGCTCGTCTTCAAATCGACCGGGACCGCGTTCATGCCGCCGGAGCAGTGGTGGGTCGGCGACGACTACCTGTGGAGCCGCGCGCGCTACGTCATGGCCGGCAAGTTCGCGGCGAACGAGCGCGACGCGGTGCTCGTCGCGTACCAGAACGAGAACTTCGACATGCGGATCCACTACTTCGACTCGACTGGCACGGCGTTCACGTTCGGTGGCACGCAGGGCGTCTACGACTCGGGGCCCGGTCAGGTCGACCTCTCCCGCGTGCGCTTCGCGGTCGGCCGATTCACCCGGAGCGCCGGCGCGCCGCAGCTCGCCGCGCTGTATCAGTACCCGAACGCGCGCGTGCGCATCAATCTGTTCGATCCATCGCCGACCGGACTGGTGCTGCAATCGAACGTCTATGAGACCGCCGAAGGCGAATACGACCTCGGTCGCGCGTCGGTCGCCGCCGCCGACGTCACCGGCGATGGGAAAGACGACCTCTTGTCGCTGTACGGCGACACGGATGGGAGCGCGCACCTGCACGTCTTCGACTCAGGCGCGGGCTTCCGTCCCTCCAACAGCTGGACGGGCTGGGCGACGCTGCCGTCGGCGTCGGCCTGCGCGGGCGCGACGGCTCTGCTCGTCGGCGACTGGAACGGTGACCGCCGCGTGGACGCGATCGGTCTCGCGCCCACAGACGCGCTGCCCGCGCGTAGCGCGCTGCTTCGCAACCTCGGCGGCTCGTTCAAGGTGACGTCAACGAGTGAAGAGACGCTCTGCCCGCGTTGGCCGCTCACCGGCATGCCGCTCGGCGGTGGCTCCGCGACGAAACGTCCCCTCTACGTCAAGGTCGACAACAACCCGACGGCGCGACCGCACTACGGCATCAGCAAGGCGGATCAGGTCTACGAATGGCTGGTCGAAGGCCTCACGACGCGTCTCGCCGCGGTGTTCCAGTCGCGCGATCCGGATGTGATCGGATCGGTCCGGAGTGTGCGCATGACCGATCTCCCGGTCGTGCCCAGCCTCGGCGCCGCCCTGGTGTATTCAGGAGGCGGGCCGGAGGAGCTCATGGCGCTGCACTACGACGAAGCCGTGGCACACCGCTACGTCGATCTCAAGCCGGGCTACGGATGGGGGTACCGCGTGGGTTTCCGACCTGCCCCGTACAACTACTTCACGTCCTATCGCGCGTTGCAGGACGCGATGACCGCGGCGCCCGACGCCGATCAACCGGCGAACGTTCCCGCCTGGGACTTCCTGCCGCCGACCTATACCGATCCCCTCGCGGGCGGATTCACGGGCAGCGTCGACGCGACCACCATCTCGGTGCCGTATCGCGCGCTCTTCGGCGTGCGCTACCAATACAACGACGCCGCGAAGGCGTACACGCGGTTCGACGATGGTGCGCGCGAGGTGGACGCGGCGAACGGTGAAGTCATCGCGGCGAAGAACGTCGTGATCATCCAGACCGAGGTGCACTTCACCGACGCGTTCGGCCTCGACCCCGCCGGCAATCCCAAGCTCGATATGGTCCTCACCGGTACGGGGCAGGGGAGTGTGTTCCGCGACGGACGCCGTCAGGACGTCACGTGGACGCGTCCGGACATCTTCGACGTCTTCACGCTGACCAACGCCGCGGGCGAACCG
>DASYUY010000108.1:0-9345 GCA_036000705.1 Candidatus Limnocylindria bacterium
GTCACGGGGACTGTGACCACCGGCTCGTTCGACGGGCCTGTGCCCGTCTCGGGAGCGAGGGTCGATGCGGTCGATGCCAACGGAACGATCCGCTTCTCGACGACCACGAACGAAGCGGGGGGGTTCACCCTCTCCGTGACCGGAGATCGGCTGAGCTACAGCGCGTCAAAGACCGGCTATCAGACCCTGTGGTGGCGCAATCAGCTGCACCTCGCGACATCCGACTCGTTCAGCGCCGCGACGGCGAACGCGTCGCCGTTGTCGTTCACGTTGTCGCCACTCATAACGATCTCAGGCACGACGGCTCCAGGCACGAGGGTCCAACTCTGGAGCGGCACGGTGTTCATCGAGGAGGTCGTCGCGGACGGAACCGGTCACTACGAGTTCGCGAATGCCGCGCCCGGTGACTATCGGCTCGTCTTTATCGCGGGCGAAACCGTGACAGGCAGCGATGTCACGGTACCGTCGGATGGAAGCGCGCCCACGGTCGGCGCACCACAAACGGTAATCGACTTCCACAACGACGGCTGGATGGGTGCCCTGGACCTAACCTCGGATCTTGCCGATGGATCTGCATTGCTGATCGAGAACCTCCCGGGAGAGAACGAGTCCCGATGGGTGAAGTTCAAAGGAACGCCGGGCGCGGCCGTGTCGATCGTCCTATCGAACCTGGACGTGAACCTGGACATCGTTTTCTACAGCGACGTCCAGGCGAAGTTCGACGCGATTCTTGCCGGGGCGACCGCGGTCGCGTCGCTCGGTCACGCGCCAACCGTGGGCGACGCGCCAACTGTGGGCGACGCGCCCACGGTCGGTGACGCCCCCACAGTGGGCGACGCACCGACAGTCGGTGACGCCCCCACAGTGGGCGATGCCCCGACGGTGGGCGATGCACCGACAGTCGGTGACGCCCCCACAGTGGGCGATGCCCCGACGGTGGGCGATGCCCCGACGGTGGGCGATGCCCCGACGGTGGGCGATGCCCCGACGGTGGGTGACGCGGACGAGTTCGCCAAGATAAAAGACGCGACGGACTACGCCTACGTACAGGCACAGCTGCGTTCGGTCCTCGCGCTGTCGGCGAATGGCGGCACCGCGAACGAGTCGATTACGCTCAACACCTGGACCGACGGCGACTACTACATCCGCGTCCATGGTCGTCGAGGCGCGTTCAGCCTCACGAAGCCATTCAATCTGGCGATCACGAAGTCTCCGAGCCCGTGCGACAACGTTCACCCGGTCGCGGGCGCGGCCAGCGGCGCGACTGTCATTCCCACGACGTACCCGCCCACACCCCCAGTGCCGCATGTGCCGCTTGGCACTACGGTCATCGCCGTCGATCTTGTCCGTATGCCTGGTACGCCAGCGGAGATCGAGACCCTCAGGCAGAGGCTGATCGCGTTCGCCGAGCGGCCCGAGGTCGGCGGTGTCATCGTCGACGTCGGCAACGACGCACGCGTGGCGGCCGCAAACGTCCAGGCTGACAACCCCGCGAACGCGAAGTGTCCCCACGCGAAGAACCTGCTCGCCAATGAGGTGAAACGCGTGATCACCTCGCAGCGCACGTCCGCGACCCAATACATCGTGCTGGTCGGTGGCGACCGCGTCATCCCGTTCTTCCGCCTCCTCGACGATTCACAGGACGCCAACGAGCGGAAGTACTTCCCGTCGGTGATCGGCACCAGCGTGTCGGAAGCGACCCTGCGCCTTGGCTTCGTGCTGAGCCAGGACGGCTACGGCACCAATGTCGAGCTGCTACGCGGCGACCGCGTACTGCCCGTGTTCGATCTGCCGGTCGGCCGTCTTATCGAGACCGCGGCCGAGGCGACCGCCGTCCTGAACGCGTACCTCGGACTCCCGGGTGGTCAGGTGGAGCTCACGAAGGGCCCGCTCGTCAGCGGCTACGACGACATGGCCGACGGCGCGCTGGCGATCCGCGACGAGCTCGAGCAGGGTACCGGCAAGGCCGCCGAGACGACCGTGACTGTGTCGACAGCCACAGGCCCGAAGATATATGACCTCATCGACTGCAGGGCGCCGTGCCAGCCCGTCACCCCCCCCACGAGGCAGCCGTGGACCGCCGACGCGCTCCGTACAGCCCTACTCGGTGAGCGTCACGAGGTTATCTACCTGGGCGGACACTTCGACCAGGGCCGGGCACTGGCCGCCGACGAAACGACGCTGATGCTGTCACCGGAGCTCGCGTCCTCGAATGTCAATCTGATCGGCGCGACGATCTTCGGTCAGGGTTGCCATCTTGGCTACAACACCATCGATCTAGAGAAGGCGCCGCTCACGATCCAACCCGATTGGGCCCAGGCGGCCGCGCGGAAGGGCGTCGTCGCGTTCCTCGGCGGGACCGGCTACCAGTACTTCGGGGTACGGGAGCCTGGCGACCTTGAGCCAGTCATCGAGTTCGGCGAGCGTCTGTATCTCGACTTCGCGAAGAACCTCCGCGCGATGCCGCTTGCGAGCCGGGATCCGCTCGCCACCGGCCACAACACGATCGGGCACGCGCTCGTCGACGCGAAGCGCTCGTTCGTGCCTCTCAACCTCGACGGCGTCAACTTGGCTGGGATCGGCGAGAAGCAGCTCATGGAGACGACGCTCTTCGGCATCCCGCACGTGCGGCTCCAGACGACCAACAAGACGAACGTTCCGGGTGAGACGTCGATCGTGACCGACACGCTCGCCCTCGGTCCGCAAAGCGCCGACGTAACGCTGCCATTCGACCTCGACGACCTGGGCGGCTACCTGTCCGGCCCCGACGGCACGACAGCTCGTCCTTTCGCGCCGGTGCTGCCGCTGTCGATCGACAACGTCAGCGTGCCGAACAAGCAACTCGTTGGCGTCGGGTTCCTCGGCGGCCAGTACACAGACACACCGAACGTGACTCCGACCCTGCGTCTCGCGGCGACGGAGACCGGCGCCTCAGCGGATGGTTCGTTCAGCACGCGGGTGTTCTGGCCGCAGCGCCTCGCGACCGTCGATCACTACACCGCGCTCACAGGCGGCCCGACGCAGTTGCTCGTGACGCCCGCCCAGTTCCGGTCGTCCTCGGCCGGCTCGTCAAGCGGAACCGAGCGCGAGTACCACTCACTGTCCTTCCGGTTGTTCTATCTGGACCAGGGCGCTTCACCGAAGAAGCTTCCCGTTAGCGTCGGCGGCGTGAACACGACGGTGACCGGCGCGGGCGTCGACCTGCAGTTCACGGTCAACGTGACAGGTACCGCGTCCGAGGTCTGGATCACATACACGCTCGCCTCCGGAGGCGAGTGGCGGTCCTTCCAGCTTGACCCGCCGACCGCAAGCACCCCTGGTGTGTGGACGATGACGAAGAGCTTCGTCGAGTTAGGCGCGGGTTCACCGGCGGACGTCATTTTCATGGTCCAGGCCGCGAACGCGGATGGCATCGTCACGATGGAGGCGAACGGTGGTGCTTACTTCAGTGGCCAACCACTGGTTGCGTCCATAAGCGCGCCACTGCGCACCACGAGGCTGGCCTTGACAGTCGCGCCAGCTCCGCCATCGGCTCTTGCCTGCTCATCGGGGGCCACCCAACCCTGTGGTCGCTATCAGGACCAGCGCACCTTCAGCGCGCTGCTTGAGCAACGTGTCGGCGGCGACTGGCAACCTCTGAGCGGAGAGCGCGTGCTCTTCACGCTGGGGCGGCAGACGGCTCAGGCGACCACGGCGATCGACGGCAAAGCGACCGTCACCATGGTGCTCCAGCAAGGAGCGGACTGTGTGGTCGGTGGGATTCCACATCAGCCCTGCACGTATCCGCTGGCGGCCTCGTTCACGGGCGAGGACAGCGTCACCCACCTCAGCTCCGGGTCCGTCCCAGCTACCTTCACGATCGAGAAAGCGCCGACGTCGCTCACGCTCGCAGCGACGAGCCCGATGACCTACGGCAGCGTCTGGGCCGCGAGCGCGACGCTGAAGCGCACGCCGGCAAACGTACCGATCGCGGATGAGACTGTATTCCTCAAGGCGGTAGCGATCGGCGGCACGGCGACATTCGCCGCGGTGGGGACCACCAACAGCCAGGGCATCGCGCACTTCGCGGGTTCGCCGCTCCCGGTCGGCACGTACTCGTTCCAGGCGTACTACGGCCAGGAAGTCACGCTTCCCGGCGGCGGTAGCGTGGATGGAACTAGCGCGGTCTACGGACCGTCGGCGACTCTCTCGAGCACGTTAACGGTCGTGGCCGCGCCTCTCACGATCAAGGCCAACGACGCGACGCGGATGTTCGGCGCGGCGAACCCGACGTTCACCGGCACGATCACCGGGGTCGCGCCGGGCGACAACATCACCGCGACGTACACGACGACCGCGACGCCGACCAGTCCGCTCGGCGTCTATGACATCGTGCCGACGCCCGTCGACCCGGGCGGCAAGATCGCGGCGGGCAACTACACGGTCACGCTCGTGAAGGGCAAGTTGACGGTGACTCCGCCCGCGATCGCCTTCACCAGCACGCGCGACGGGAACTCGGAGATCTATGTCATGGCTGCCGACGGCTCGAGCCAGACGCGGCTGACGTTCGATTCAGGCATCGATGCCGATCCCGCCTTCTCTCCTGACGGCAAGAAGATCGCCTGGACCCGGACGTCCGGCCCCAACGCCGACATCTGGATCATGGACTCGGACGGCACACATCAGACGCGCCTCACGACGAGCGCGAAGGTCGACACGCTGGGAACATTCTCGCCAGATGGCACGCGCATCGCGTTCACCAGCAACCGCGACGGCGATCCTGAGATCTTCGTGATGAAGGTCGACGGATCCGAGCAGACGCAGCTCACGAAGAACAAAGCGCTCGACGGCGATCCGGCCTACTCGCCCGTGATTGCGGGGATGCCGCCGACGATCGCTATCACGAGCACCCGCGACAACACCACCGACATCTATCTCATCAGCGCGACGCCGGGGACCGCGGACGCGCCGCTCGTGAAGCGGCTCACAAACGATCGCGCAATCGACACGCTGGGCACGGTGATGCCCGACGGCAAGGTTGTGTTCACGAGCAACCGCAGCGGGAATTTCGATCTCTGGATGATCAACGCCGACGGGAGCGGCTTAACCCAGCTCACCAACAACGCAGCGTCCGACTTGACTCCGCAGTGGGCGCCGGATGGAGCGATTCTCTTCAGCAGCAACCGCGATGGCAAGTTCGATATCTATCGTCGGAACGCTGACCTTACGGTCACGAGGCTGACAACGAATCCCGCGGACGACACCCTGCCCGCGACCTGGCAGCCTTAGCCCGAACGCGGCCCCATGCGTCTTAGGTCGAGCGCCGCGCTTAGCTCGGTGAAAATTGTTCGCGCCTCTTCCAGTAGGCGCCGGGAGTCAGCGCGACGCAGATCGCCCGCCGGAAGGCGCGAGTAGGCGCGGCCCAGCGCAGCAAGCGTCCGCGCAAGCTCCTGCCGCTCGTCGCCGCGCGAAAGCAAATCGCGACTCTCCTCGAGCGCCACGATTGCGGGCTCGGTCGCGCCGCGCGCGAGGTGGGCGAGGCCGATCACCTGCAAGATGTACCCGGCCCGCTGCGCGAGCGCCGCCTCTCGCGCGAGCGCCAGCGCACGCTCGGCGGTGGAGAGCGCCTCCTTTGGGTCGTCGTCGACGTAAGACTGCGCAAGATCCCGCAGCGCGTCGATCATGTATGTCCGGTTCCCCGCGCGCTCATACTCACGAAGCGCCTCCAGGATGTCCTGACGGCCCGGTTCCCGCTCGCCGAGCTCGACCTTGGTCGCTCCGAGCCCGAGAAGTGCCATGCCGATGCCGGTGACCCAGCCGATGGTGCGCGCGATCTCGAGCGACCGCGCGTAGCTCGCGTACGCTTCCGCCAGCTCCCCCCGCTGGTAGTGGACCTCAGCGACGTTCGCTAGGCCGAGCGCCAGGCCGAGCTGGTCGCCGATGCGCGCGCGGATCGCGTTCGCGCGTTCGTAAGCCGCGAGCGCCTCGTCCAAACGACTTCGTCGTCGGCTGACGACGCCGACGTTGTGTTCGAGCGCGGCCTGTCCCAACTGGTCGCCGGTGGCTTCGTATAGCGCGAGGCTCTGCCGGTTGAAGGCGAGCGCCTCCTCGAGCTGGCCGCGGTGATGGCGGATCGTGCCCATGTGCTTTAGGGCCTCCGCGCGGGCGTCGTCATCGTTAGCCGCTTGCGCTGCCGCGATCGCCGCTTCCAGCCGGACGACGGCCTCGTCGTAGTGGCCGCTACGCCACGCGATCTCGCCCATGGCGAGCAGCGCTCGAGCGCGCTCGCCAGGGGCCTCGCCAAGCTCCTCGATGACCTCGCTGAAGACCGCGGCTGCGCCGCCGACATCGCCTTGAAGATGTCGCACCACGGCCTCCTTGCGGCGAATGCGCGCACGGGCGATGACGACGCCATCGGGCAGTGCCGCGAGGGCATCCGCATATGCGGCCAGCGCGTGCTCGTACTTTCCAACGACCTTCCGCACGTCCCCGATTGCCTCGAGCGCCTCGACCCGCGACGCCGCCTCATTCGCACTTCGCTCGATGGCTGCGGCGAAGTAGTCGAGCGCCTCGACGTTCGCGTAGAGCCGCTGCGCGCGGTGACCAGCGCGCATCAGCCACGTCCGGGCCTTCGGATCGTCATCCCCGCGGCGATAGTGGAACGCCAGCGTGTCGATGAACTCCTCGATGCGCTCGGCGAAGAGCTCGGTGAACGCGTCGCCCACGACAACGTGCGTTCGCCGGCGCTGGGCGATCAGCTGTGTTCGGTATGCGACCTCTTGGACGAGCGCGTGGACGAAGGAATATGTCGATTCGGCCGCGAGGACTCGGCCGACGAAGTGTTCTCGCTCGAGCGTCCCGAGTGCCGGTTCGAGGTCGTCGTCAGGCGTGACACGTGCCAGCACACGCGTCGCGAAGGTGCGGCCGATCACGGCGGCGCCATGCGCCACGTGACGCGGCGACGCGTCGAGGGAGTCAAGCCGCGCCTCGAGCAGGTCCTGGACGGTCGTCGGCACGACCAGCTCCTTGCCCGGCCGCAGCGAACGAACGACCTCCTCGATGAAGAACGGATTACCGGCTGTTCGGTCGAGGATCATCGCGCGAGTCGATTCGTCGAGTGGCATGGGCGAGAGCCGATCGACCAGCTCAGCGGCCGCCGCAGGCGGCAGGGCGTCAAGCGCGATCGCTTCCGCGGGCCACGCGATGTCCGTCGGCTCGCGCGACGTGCTCACGAATAGGCATCGCATCGGCCGGACCGCCGAGCTCAACGCGCCGATCACGTCAGCGGATGACGCGTCGCGCCAATGCAGGTCCTCGATCACAAGGACCAACGGGCCGATGTCGGTGCGGCGCTTGAACGCATCGCGCAGCAGCGAAACGATCAGCCGCCGCTTACCAGCTGGATCGAGCGGCGACCGGACCTCGTATCCGAGCAGTTCGAGCAGCAGCGTGACCCCGGCCTCTCCGGAAACCGCAAGATCCGGAGAGTCGCCAAGCGCTTTGCGCGCTGTGGCTTCGTCGTCGGTCGGACCGATCGCGAGCATGCGCCGGACGAGGTCGGCGACGAGCGCGTACGGCGTGGCCTGCTCGTACGAGCTCGCGCGGGCGCGGACGCGCGCAGCATCTTTCGGTAGTCCGGACAGCAGCTCGCCGACAAGTCGTGTCTTTCCGACACCGGCCTCGCCATGAACGTGCACGACCTGACCGTTTCCCTTGAGGGCCTCGCGGTAGTGCGCGTACAGGCGCGCGAGCTCGGTCTCCCGGCCAACGATCTTCTGTCCGCCACGCGGACTGGCTCGCCGTTCGGGTCCGAGGACGCGGTAGACCGCCACTGGCTCCGACTTCCCCTTCAGCGTCAGCGGCGGCACCGCCTCAGTGACGAAGGCGTTTCGAGTCAGCGCGAGCGTCGATTCACTGATAAGCACGGCATGGGGCGGAGTCGCGCTCTCAATGCGCTGTGCGGTGTTCACCGCATCGCCGGTGACCGTGTACGCAAGCACCTCGCCAGGCAGCAGCCCCGCGACGACCTCGCCGGTGTTGATGCCGATCCTGATCGCGATCTTGATGCCATGGGTCTTCTCGAGCGTGGCATTCAGCGACTGCGCCCCGCGTTGGATCGCGAGCGCGGCCTGGACGGCACGCACGCCATCGTCCTCATGCGACACCGGTGCGCCGAAGACGGCCATCACCGCATCGCCGATGTACTTGTCGACCGTGCCGCCGTAGTGCTGTATCGCGCGTGCGAGCACGCCGAAGTACGCGCCCAGGACTGTGCGCAGCCGGGCTGGCTCAAGCTTGGCGCCGAGCGGCTCGGACGACGAGATGTCGGCGAACAACACGGTCACGACCTTGCGCTCCTCGGCGAGAACGTGCGTGCGGTCGGAGCTGACCTGAAGCGACGCGCTCGTGGTCGTCGCCCGCGCGACGTTCACGAGCGCCCGTGTGGCCTGGCGCAGGCCGAGCACCCGGTGGGCGGGCACGGATCGCGCTGATCCCTTTGGTCGCGCCTGCTCGACTGGTGCGAAGCGGATCGCCTCGCGCGCCGCGGTGCGCGTCGCGGGACTGACGAGCACCGAGCCAAGCGCCGCGGCCGATTCGAGAGCCTCGGCCAGCGCGACGGGCGCGCCCACGACGGTGTACGTGGCCTGCACGTCCTCGGCGATCGCCCCGCTGACGACTTTTCCGGTGGCGATGCCGATACGACACGCGAGCTGCACGCCGTAGCGACGCTGCAGCTCGATGTTCTCGCGCTCGATCGCCTCCTGCATCGCGACCGCGGCGACGACGGCGCGCGCCGCGTCGTCGGCGCGCGCCTCCGGGATGCCGAACACCGCGATGACCGCGTCGCCGATGTACTTGTCGACCACTCCGCCGCGCCGGTGGATCTCGCGCGCGAGCGCCGCGAAGTAGGAGCCGAGGACCGCGCGCAGCTCCTCAGGGTCGAGGCGTTCCCCAAGCGGCGTCGATCCGGAGATGTCGGCCTTGAGCACCGTCACGACGGTGCGCTGGTCAGCGTCGCCAGCGCGCGTGCGTCGGGTCGGACGTACGCGGGGGGCCTGCCTCAATGACCGCCACTCTAAGTGCGCGCGCAACCGACTCGCGTCGGTCAGGATCGGTCCGTTACACGGGTCGCCGCCACCGCGGAGCGGATGGCCGGCGCAAGCGCGCTATGGCGCGACGGGTACCGGCTTCGGCGCCTCGACGGCCTCGGTCTTTTCGATGAGGAGCTTGCCCTCGACCGGGTGCACGCGGACGGTGTCGCCCGAGTGGAACTTGCCCTGGAGGAGCATCTCCGCGAGCGGGTCGGCGATCTCGTTCTGGATCTGCCGCGCGAGCGGCCGCGCGCCGAAGTTGGAGTCGTAGCCG
>DASYUY010000109.1:0-40585 GCA_036000705.1 Candidatus Limnocylindria bacterium
TGCGGACAAGCTCACCGACCAGGCCGCGTACAACGCGGCGCTCGGGAAGCTCACCCCGGCAGGCATGGCGAAGGACCTCCAAGACGCGATCGCGCATTTGAAAGCGCAGTCGTTCGTGAACACGGCGAAGATCGGCGCGACGGGCTTCTGCTTCGGCGGTGGGATGACGTGGAGCCTGCTCAACTTCGCGCCGCCGCTCGTCCAGGCCGCGGTGCCGTACTACGGCCCGGCCCCGACCGAGGTGGCGGGGATCGGCTCGACGAAGGCCGCGGTCCTCGCCGTGTACGCCGAGCAGGACACGCGGGTGACGTCGGGGAGGGATCAGATCGAGCCGCAGCTGAAGAAGGCCGGCGTCCCGTACCAGGTCAACGTGTACCCCGGCGTGAACCATGCGTTCCACAACGACACCGGCACGCGCTACGGCGCCGACCAGGCGCGCAAGGCGTGGACCGACACGATCGACTGGTTCAAGAAGTACCTCGCCTGATGCGCTGACCCTCGTCCTCGCTCACCCATAGCATCGGCGGCATGGCGAGCGCGACCGTCGAGCGCCGTGCCGCCGAGCTGCGCACGGCGATCGAGAAGGCGAACTACGAATACCACGTGCTCGACGCGCCGACGATCAGCGACGAGCAGTACGACGGCATGCTCCGCGAGCTCATCCGCCTCGAGAGCGAGCACCCCGAGATCGTCACCCCCGAGTCGCCGACCCAGCGCGTCGGCGCACCGCCCTCCGAGCGCTTCAAGCCCGTCCGCCACGTCGCGCCGATGCTGTCGCTCGGCAACGCGTTCGGCGAGGACGAGCTGCGCGCGTTCGACCAGCGCGTGCGGAAGCTCCTCGCGACGGACGGTCCGATCGACTACGTGTGCGAGCTGAAGATCGACGGCCTCGCGGTCAACCTCACGTATGTCGATGGCCGGTTCGTCGAAGGCGCGACGCGAGGTGACGGTACGACGGGCGAGGAGATCACGCCCAACCTCCGCACGATCAAGTCGGTCCCGCTCACGCTGCGCGAGAAGGTGAAGGGTCGGGTCGATGTGCGTGGCGAGGTGTACCTGCCGGTCAAGTCGTTCGAGTCGACGAACCGCGAACGCGCCGAGCGCGGCGAGCCGCTGTTCGCGAACCCGCGGAACGCCGCCGCGGGCGCCGTTCGCCAGGTCGACCCGCGCAAGACCGCCGAGCGCGACCTCGCGATCTACGTGTACAGCGCCGCGGGACTCGACGTGCGGACCCAGCACGACCTCCTGGAGCGCTTGAAGGCGCTCGGCTTCCGCGTGAACCCGAAGTGGCGCCGCGTCCGCGGCGCCGACGAGGTCATCGCCTACGCGGCCGAGCGCCGCGAGGAGCGCGAGGAGCTCGGCTACGGGGTGGACGGCGTCGTCGTGAAGGTCGACGCCATCGCGGACCAGGACCGGCTCGGCGTCGTGGCACGAACGCCGCGCTGGGCGATCGCGTACAAGTTCCCCGCCGAGCAGGCCACGACGACGGTCGAGGACGTCAAGGCGTACGTCGGCCGCACCGGCGTCCTCACGCCCGTCGCATGGCTCGCCCCGGTGCAGGTCGGTGGCACGACGGTGAAGCGCGCGACGCTGCACAACCTCGACGAGGTGCGCCGGCTCGACGTGCGCGTCGGCGACAAGGTCGTCGTCCAGCGCGCCGGTGACGTGATCCCCGAGGTCGTGGCCGTCGTCGACGCGGACCGCGACGGCCGCGGTCCGCAGTGGGATATGCCCGAGCGCTGCCCCGAGTGCGACGGCGCCGTCGAGCACAAGGAGGGCGAGGTCGCGTACCGGTGCGCGAACCCGTCGTGCCCGGCGAAGCAGGGACAGCGCCTCGGCCATTTCGTCGGCGTGCTCGACATCGAAGGGGCGGGCTGGGCGTTCCTCCAGCAGGTGCAGGAGCGCGGCCTCGCGAGCGATCCGGCCGACCTCCTCGATCTCACCATGGACCAGCTCACCGCGCTCGACCGCTACGCGGAGAAGAGCGCGTCCAACCTCTTTCAGCGGATCAAGGCGGTGCGGGAGACGCCGCAGCCGCTCGCGCGGATCCTCGTCGCGCTCGGCGTGCCGAACCTCGGATCGACGAACAGCGAGCTCATCGCGGAGTGGCTCGCGCAGGAGCTCGGTCCCGATGCGTCGCTGCGCGACGCGTTCGATCGCCTGCGCGCGACCGACCCGCAGGAGCTCGAGTCGATCAAGGGGATCGGACCCATCGTCGCGCGGCGCGTGACGGAGTGGTTCGCGGATCCCGCCGAGCAGCGGTTCCTCGACAAGCTCGCGCAGCGCCTCACCGTCGAGATGCCCGAGGCGCGCGCGGTGCCCGCATCGAGCCCGTTCGCCGGCAAGTCCGTCGTCTTCACCGGAACGCTCGAGCGTCGCTCGCGCGAGGACGCCGAGGAGCTCGTGCGCCGCCTCGGCGGGAAGCCGTCGGGATCGGTGAGCCGGAAGACCGATCTCCTCGTCGCCGGGCCGCGCGCGGGGAGCAAGCTCGAGAAGGCGAAACAGCTCGGTATCAGGATCGTGGACGAGGACGGGTTCGACCGCCTCCTCGCCGTTCATACTCCTGACCGATGACCATCGCTGAGCGCCCGCAGGGCATCGCCGTCGGCCCCGCCGCCGCGCCGGCGCAGGAGATGCCGCGGATCCCGCTCCCGCCCGAGCCGCAGTCGATCGAGCAGACGGGGCTCCCGACGGGGCTCCTCTCCGACCTCGCCCTCAAGACGCTCTACCTGCGCGGTCAGATGACGCTCGCGGAGATCGCGACGTCGATGGGGCTGCCGATCACGGGGGTCGCCGACAAGGTCATGGACTTCCTCAAGGGCGAGCGCCTCGTCGAGATCCGCGGCGGGTCAGGTCTCTCGGCGGCGACCTACCAGTTCGTCATCGTCGACAAGGGGTCCGAGAAAGCGCAGGAGGCGCTCGCGCGCAGCCAGTACGTCGGCCGCGCGCCGGTCCCGCTCGCGACCTACGTCGCCGCGGTGCAGCGGCAGAGCATCTCGAACGTCACGGTGACGCAGGAGGACATCGTCCGCGCGTTCTCGCACCTCGTCATCCCGCGCGAGACGCTCACCCAGCTCGGGCCGGCGATCAACTCCGGGAAGTCGATCTTCCTCTTCGGCCCGCCGGGGAACGGCAAGACGACGATCGCCGAGGTCATGGTCGGCCTCCTGCGCGGCGAGGTCGTCCTGCCCTACGCCGTCGAGATCGACGGTCAGATCATCAAGGTCTTCGACCAGGTCTACCACCGCGTCGCCGTCGATCTCGCGACGCAGGAGCGCGCGCGGTTCGACCACCGCTGGATCGTCTCGAGGCGGCCGATCGTCATGACCGGAGGCGAGCTCACGCTCGAGACGCTCGACCTCATCTACGACGAGACCTCGAAGATGTACGAGGCGCCGTTCCAGATGAAGGCGAACGGCGGGATCTTCATGGTCGACGACTTCGGCCGCCAGCGCGTCTCGCCGAAAGACCTCCTGAACCGGTGGATCGTGCCCCTCGAGAAACGTGTCGACTACCTCACGCTACACACCGGCAAGAAGATCGAGATCCCGTTCGACATGCTGATCATCTTCTCGACGAACCTCGATCCGGCCGACCTCGTTGACGAGGCTTTCCTCCGGCGCATCCGGTACAAGATCGGCATCGAGGCGCCGACCGTTGCGCAGTACGAGGAGATCTTCAAGCGCATGTGCGCGCGGAAGAACATCGAATACCGCGCCGAGTCGATGTCCCAGATCCTCGCGATCTATCGCACCAAGAACATCGGCCTCCGCTCGTGCCACCCCCGCGACATCATCGAGCAGCTGATCGACACTGCGCGCTTCCTCGGCCAGCCTCCCGCGCTCACGTCGCAGCTGGTGGAGATGGCGTGCGAGTCGTACTTCGTGTCGCTCGATCCCAGTGGCAACCCAAAGGACTGACAACCCGCCGGACCTCGCACTAGAGAGATGGGACTGGGCGCGCTCACCGACGGCCTCGCACCGACGCCGCCGATGGGGTGGAACTCATGGAACCGCTTCGGCCCGTTCGTGTCCGCGCAGCTGGTACGCGAGACCGCCGACGCGCTGATCGAGAGCGGTATGCGTGACGCCGGCTACCGGTATCTCGTCACCGACGATGCGTGGGAGGGCAGCCTTCGCGGCGACGACGGGAACCTCGAGCCGAATCTCTGGCGCTTTCCCGACATGCGCGGTCTCGCGCGCCACCTCCACGACCGCGATCTTCGCTTCGGCCTCTACACCTGCGCGGGCGACCGGACCTGTCAGGGGTACCCGGGGAGCCGCGGACGGGAGTTCCTCGACGCGCGCCGCTTCGCCGCGTGGGACGTGGACTTCGTGAAGATCGACTGGTGCCATTCGGAGGGCCTGGACGCTCGTGTCGCCTACACGACATGGTCCGAGGCGATCCGCGCGGCGCGACGGCCGATAGTGCTCTCGATCTGCGAGTGGGGCCGCAGCCGTCCCTGGCAGTGGGCCGGCGGCGTCGGACATCTCTGGCGCACGTCGGGCGACATCGCCGACCGCTGGGACAGCCTGCTCGCGATCCTCGACCGGCAGGCCGATCTCGCGGCGTTCGCCGGGCCCGATCACTGGAACGATCCCGACATGCTCGAGGTCGGGAATGGCGGCATGACGGATGTGGAGTACCGCGCCCATTTCTCGCTGTGGGCGATCCTCGCCGCGCCGCTGATGGCGGGAAACGATGTGCGCGCGATGACCGACGCAACGCGCGCGATCCTTACCGCGCCGGAGGTGATCGCGATCGATCAGGATCCGCTCGGGCGTCAGGGCCGGCGCGTGCGCCAGGAGCACGGCATCGAGGTATGGGCGCGCGAGCTCGACGGCGGCGGTCGCGCGGTCGTCCTGTTGAACCGTGGCGAGAGCGCGGCACGCGCCGAGGTCACGTGGGATCTCGTCGGCGGCTCACGTTCGGACGTCGCGCTGGTGCGTGATCTCTGGGAACGTCAGGACAT
Organism: Candidatus Limnocylindria bacterium; assembly: GCA_036000705.1. Taxonomy (GTDB): domain Bacteria; phylum Chloroflexota; class Limnocylindria; order P2-11E; family P2-11E; genus CF-39. The sequence goes on from DASYUY010000109.1 coordinate 4,973, forward strand.
CGGCCGCCGCGCCGAGGGCTACGACGTCACGCTCGCGCCGCACGCTGCCGCACTGCTGAAGGCGACGCGGGACAGTCCGGCGCGTGGGTGAGACCGCGGCGGAGCTCGCCTCCCGCAGCACTCATCGATCGCAGCCACAAGACGGATCGGCACGCACATGGAGGACATCACACCTCCCGGCAAGTACACGCTGAGCGCGAAGCAGGTCGTGTTCAAATGTGATCCGGCGATCGGCGAGATCGACGACGTCTTCAGGCAGCACTACGGCGGCAGCGCCTTCGACTGGAGTGACGAGGGCGTCTACGTTCGACTCGACGCGGACCGCTTCTCCACCTACTCGCGGACGCCGAAGGAGTGTCTCCTCACTAACGGACGCGCTCGTCATACAGGCGCGCGTGCGGAACGAACGCGAGCCACTTTGGCGCCAGGGCACGCCAGATACGCAGCGCTCCGATGACGAGGCGGAAGAAGACGCGCTCCGGCGTTGCCCAGCGCAGCTCGAACGCCACGCGGAGCGACGGCGGCAGCAGGCCGGCGGTGATGACGTCTGTCGGCCAGTACAGCACGTCGGGGACGATCGCGAACGGATGCAACACGGTGCGCGCGACGATGCGGCTGGTGATATCGGGGACGACCGCGGTCCCGAGCATGTCGCGCTCGTAGCGCTCGAGATCGCCGATCGTCGGCGGGAACAGATTGTCGGGAACCCCGAGCTCGCGCGCGAACACCTTGCCCTCGTCCCAGTAGCGCTGACGGTCCGCCGGTGGTAATCGTCCAGCTACGCGCTCATACCACCGCAGGGACGTGAGGACGAGCGTCGCCTGCACCCAGAGCAGAAGACGCGGGTCGCGCGCGTCGTAGCGGCGTCCGTCCACCGACGTGCCCTGGACGCTGATGTGCCGTGCGTCTATCCGGCGCAGAGCGCGTCGCGCGCGTGCGGTGGTCCCGAAGACCGCATCGAGCGACGTGTTGGCGGTGCGGTGGAAGCGGCCGAAGGGGTCATGCCGGAAATCCGAGTGCTGGTCGACGCCCGCGGCGACGAGCGGATGCGCGATCTGCAGGAGCACGGCGGCGGTGCTCCCGAGCGCGACGAACAGCTCGCGATTCAGTCGTCGCGCGACCGCGTCACGCGGGAGAATGCCGACGTCCGCCACACTCGGAGTGTGAGCCTGTTGCGTTCCTTCGGCTTCGCACTCGAAGGCGTCTCGTACCTGATACGCACGCAGCGCAGCGCGCAGATCGAGATCGTCATCGGCGCGGCGGTGATCGCGGCCGCCGTGTGGCTGGGGATCACGGCCATCGAATGGTCGCTCCTCGTCCTCGCGATCGCACTCGTGCTCGCGCTCGAGGCTCTCAACACCGCGATCGAGCTCGCGGTGACGCTCGCGTCACCCGAGCGCCACCCATTGGCGAAGGCGGCGAAAGACGTGTCGGCGGCGATGGTGCTCATCGCGGCGATCGGCGCGGCTGTCGTCGGCGCGGTCATCCTCGGGCCACGGCTGGCTGCGCTAGTATTCTAGTAAGTTAGTGGACGACGTCGTGCGGCAGTTCAACGTCTATCTGCCGGTCGAGCTCATCCGCGACGTGAAGCACGTCGCGATCGACCGCGAGATGAGCCTGTCCGCCCTTGTCGCCGCGGCGTTGCGCGAGTACCTCGACCGCGAGAAGCGCAGGAAGGGGAGATAGCTATGCCGGCCGACTCGATCCATCACATCCATATCGCTGGAGACGCGCGGCTCCTAGCCGCGCCTCAGCGACTCGGATCGGCCAGCAGCTGCGTGAGCGGCCGCGCCGTCGCGGCCGCGCCGAGCCGCTTGAGACCGAAGATGTCCTCGATCGTCGCAAGAAGCGAGTAGTGGTCGAACTCCGTGTCGACGCGCATGGCGCTTGCACCCTTGGCGAGCACGATGAGCGGCACGAGGTTGGTGTCGCCGCCGTCTCCCTCGTCCCAGACGATGAAGAGCGTCCCGCCGGACCGCCACGCGTCCGACGAGATGATCCGCGCGACCAAGCCGTCCAGCCATGCGCCGGCAACGTCGAGAGCGCAGTCGTGGCCATCGTGACAGAGACCGGGCGTGATCCACACGAAGCTCGGGGTGTTGCCGGCGAGGTCGGCGTCGAGCGCCTCGATCGGCATGACGTTCGCGGGGCACGCGCCGCCGTAATACGCGAACGGGTTGTGCTTCAGCGCGTAGGGATAGGGGCTGCGGAGGCAGCCCGCGTCGGTCGTCATCCCTTCCATGTAGGCGCGCCAGTTGATACCGGCGGCCGTCAGCTGTGTGCCGATGTCCGCGGTCGGCAGTGCGTGATAGTCGTTGTCGGCGATGCCCCACGTGCTGCCCGAGGTCAGAGCGAGGTAATTCGGGAGACTGGGCCGTGCGACAGCGCGGTAGTTCGTCGCGAGGCCGTTCGCCGATGCGAGACGCGCGATCGGCTCCGCGCGCAGAGCGCGGCCAAGACCAGTGTTCTCCATGACGATGACGAACACGTGCGGAATGACCGGATCGGTCGCGCGCTGTCGTGGATCGGTCGGAGGCACGAGTGCCGCCGAAACGGGCGACGACGCTGAGCTCGCCAGTCCGTTGTTCGGTGTCGACGGGGTCTGCGCGTTGCCGCCGCACGCACCCATCGCCGCGACGAACAGCACGCCCGCAAATGTCGCGGGCACCCGGCCGATCACACGACGCTTAACGTCGCCGCCGGGAGACCAGCACGCCTCCTAGACTGGTCGCGTGCCCATCGACCGCGCCACGATCGTTCATGTCGCCGACCTCGCCCGGATCGGCCTGACCGAAGAGGAGATCGACCGCTTCACCGGACAGCTCTCGGTCGTCTTGGAGGCCGTCGAGCGCCTGAAGACCGTCGACACGAGCGAGATCCCACCGACGGCGTCGACGCTACCGCTCGTGGGGGTGCAGCGCGACGACGTGACCCGGCCCGGCCTGACGGCCGACGAGGCGCTGGCGAACGCCCCCAAGGGCGGCCGGGACGGCGAGTTCTTCCGTGTCCAGGAGATCCTCGAGGGACGATGAACGAGCTGCCGCGGACAATCACCGAGGCCGCCGCGCTGCTGCGTCGCCGCGAGGCGAGCGCGCTCGAGCTTGCCGAGGTCGCGCTGCGCCAGGCGCATGGCGATCGGTTCAACACCTGGCTGCTGCTGTCCGACGACCGCGCGAAGGCGCAGGCGCGCGCGGCCGACGAGCGTTTGCGCAGCGGCGACGCGTCGCTCCTCTGCGGCATCCCGTGGGCCTGCAAGGACATCATCGGCACCAGGGGCGTCGCGACGACGGCGGGCTCGAAGATCCTCGAGGGCTATGTGCCGCCGTACTCGGCGACGGTCGTGGAGCGTCTCGATGCCGCGGGCGCGGTGATGGTGGGTAAGACGAATCTCGACGAGTTCGCGATGGGCAGCTCCAACGAGAACTCGGCGTTCGGTCCGGTGAAGAACCCGTGGCGTGTCGACCGCGTGCCCGGCGGATCGTCCGGCGGGAGCGCGGTGGCCGTCGCTGCGGGCGAGGCTCTCTTCGCGCTGGGCACCGACACCGGCGGCTCCATCCGGCAGCCCGCTGCGCTCACCGGTGTCGTGGGTATGAAGCCGACGTACGGCCGCGTGTCGCGGTACGGCGTCGTCGCGTTCGCCTCATCGCTCGATCAGGTCGGGCCCTTCGCGAACAGCGTCGAGGACTGCGCCATCGTTTGCGAGGCGCTGTTCGGCAAAGACTCCAGCGACGCGACCACGATGCCGCTGCCGAGCGAGGACCTCCGGCGCGATCTTGCCCGCGGCGTGAAGGGCATGCGGATCGGCGTGCCCAAGGAGTTCTTCGTCGAAGGCATGGAGAAAGGTGTCGAGCGCTCGGTACGCGACGCGCTGCATGAGCTGGAAGGCCAGGGCGCGGAGCTGGTCGACGTCTCGCTATCGCTGACCGACCACGGGCTCGCCGTCTATTACCTGATCCAGCCTGCGGAAGCTTCGGCGAACCTGGCGCGCTACGACGGCGTGCGCTACGGGCTCCGCGTCCAAGGCCCGGACCTCATCGAGACGTACCGGCGCACCCGCGGCAGGGGCTTCGGGCCCGAGGTGAAGCGGCGCATGATCCTCGGCACCTACGCGCTGTCAGCTGGTTACTACGATGCGTACTACGTGAAAGCGCAGAAGGTGCGCACGCTCATCAAGCAGGAGTTCGACCGGGTCTTCGAGAAGGTCGACGCGATCGTGACGCCGACCTCGCCGACGGTCGCGTTCAAGATCGGGCAGAAGGTGAACGACCCGCTCTCGATGTACCTCAACGACATCTTCACGCTGCCGGTGAACATCAGCGGTCTGCCCGGTATCTCGCTTCCGTGCGGTCTCTCCGACGGACTGCCCGTCGGACTTCAGGTCATCGCGAACTCGTACCAGGAGGCCACGATGTTCCGCGTCGCGGCGGCGTACGAGCGCGGCACGAAGCATCACGAGCTGCGCCCGGAGGTCGCGGCATGAAGGCCACACGCCGTCCGCTGACGAACACGAAGGTCGAGCGCATCCCCGCGAGCGGAATCAGGCGGTTCTTCGATCTCATCGCCGGCGTCGAGGGTGCGATCTCGCTGGGCGTCGGCGAGCCGGACTTCGTCACGCCCGAGCGCTTCCGCGAGGCGGCGATCCGCTCGATCAAGGACGGCAAGACGAAATACACGTCGAACTACGGCATCCGTCCGCTGCGCGACGCGATCAGCGCGCACACCGCGAAGCTGCGCGGCGTCCGCTACGACCCGGAGCGGGAGATCATCGTCACCGTCGGCGTGTCGGAAGCCGTGGACCTCGCGATGCGCGCGACCCTCAACGAGGGCGACGAGGTCATCCTGGCCGATCCGTCCTATGTCGCGTACGTCCCCGGCATCGTTCTCGCCGGCGGCGTGCCCGTCGCGGTGGCGACGCGCGAGGAAAACGCCTTCCGTCTTCTTCCCGGCGACGTCGAGGCCGCGATCACGCCGCGCACGCGAGCGATCCTCCTTGGCTTCCCGAACAACCCGACCGGTGCGGTCCTCGAGAAGAGCGACGTCGAAGGGATCGCGCGTCTGGCCGCGGAGCACGACCTGCTCGTCTACGCCGACGAGATCTACGACCGTCTCGTCTACGGCACCGAGCACCATTCGATCGTGTCGCTTGCGGGGATGAAGGAGCGCACGATCTATCTCGCGGGCTTTTCGAAGTCGTACGCGATGACGGGTTGGCGCGTCGGCTACGCCTGCGCGCCGGACGAGATCATCGAGCAGATGATGAAGATCCATCAGTACACCGTGATGTGCGTACCGACGGCGGCGCAGTACGCGGCGCTGGAGGCGCTCACCAGCGGCGAGTCCGAGGTCCAGCGAATGGTGGCCGAGTACGACAAGCGCCGTCAGTACATGTGGAAGCGCTTCAACGAGATGGGCCTGAGCTGTTTCGAGCCGCGCGGCGCGTTCTACTGCTTCCCGAACATCACGGCGACCGCCATGCCGGACGACGAGACCTTCTGCGAGCAGCTGCTGAGGCGCGAGCGCGTCGTCGTCGTGCCGGGTAACGCGTTCGGCGAGCGCGGCCGCGGTCATGTCCGCGCCTGCTATGCGGCGTCGATGGAGCAGATCGCCGAGGCGTGCGACCGCATCCAGCGCTTCGTCACGCACGTCGGGTAACGATGGGCACTCGCTACGAGGATCAGCCCGCCGAGCACTGGGCGGGGGCGGAGTCGCTCGACCCCACACCGGTGTGGAAGCAGTACGTCCTCATCGCAGCCCTGCTTTTCGGCGGGCTCATCGCGGTGCTCGTCGTGTCGCTGCTCGCGATCCTTCCGCAGATCGTCACGCCACCGGCGCTCGTGCCGGGCGACCGGCTGGTGTTGCCGATCGCCGAGCTGCCCCCGGTGAGCCAGCCGCCGCGGCGAATTGAGCCGACACGCGAGGACACCGGTCGCGCCTTCTATCTGGCGCATCCCTCGAGGGACGAGACGCTCGCGTTCCGGCTGCGCTGGGCGCCGACGGTCGGTGGACAGGAGTGCGACGTCACGATCCTCACACTGGTGTCCGGCGGCGGCTTCCAGTTCGGTTACGCCGCGAACTGCGAGCGCGTCTATGGCCGCCTCTACGCATTCGACGCACGTGGCGTCCCACGGGACGACTCGTATCGCGGGCTCGACCGCTACCTTGTTTCGGTGAGCGACGACCGCGTCATCGTGAACCTCAGTCGTCTCGTTCGCGCTCCCGAGAGGACGAGTGCGCCGGTGCCAACGGGCATCCCGCAGCCGCAGCAGCCGTGAGCGATCGCCCGTACGAGCTCGTCATCGGGATCGAGACCCACGTCGAGCTGGCCACCGAGTCGAAGATGTTCTGCGGCTGCGCGGCCAGGTGGTTCGGCGCTCCGCCGAACTCGCTTGTCTGTCCTGTCTGCCTCGGCCTGCCGGGCGCGCTGCCCGTGCCGAACAAGCGCGCGATCGAGCTGGCGATGATCGCGGGTCTCGCCCTCAACTGCGACGTGCCCGCGCACACGAAGTTCGACCGCAAGAACTACATGTACCCCGACCTGCCGAAGGGCTACCAGATCTCGCAGTACGACCTGCCGCTGAACGTGAAAGGCTGGCTCGAGATCCTGACGTCGGCCGGCACCAAGCGCGTCGGCATCACGCGCGCGCACCTCGAGGAGGACACGGCGAACTCCAAGCACGGCGAGGGCTATTCACTCATCGACTTCAACCGTTCCGGTGTCCCGCTGCTGGAGATCGTGAGCGAGCCCGACATGACGTCGGTCGAGGAGGCGCTGGCGTACGTGCGCGCACTCCGCGAGGTCCTCGTGTTCTCGGGCGTCTCGGAAGTGCGCTTCGAGCAGGGCGCCGGCCGCTTCGACGTGAACGTATCGATCCGTTTCACGGAAGAAGGCAAGGTCCGCTGGCCTCCCCAGAGCGAGATCAAGAATCTCAACAGCTACGCCGCGCTCGAGGAGGCTGTGCCGTACGAGGCCGAGCGGCTCTGGCAGGAGTGGCGGGCGGGTGGCGACCTCCGCACGCGGATCGGGAAGATCACGGTCGGGTGGAGTCCCGAGCGGCGGCGCACGTTCCTGCAGCGATCGAAGGAGGAGGTCCAAGACTACCGGTACTTCCCGGAGCCCGACCTCGTCGCGTTCGCGCCATCGCGCGCCGATGTCGAGCGGCTGCGCGCGTCGATCCCCGAGCTTCCGACCGCGCGCCGAGCGCGCTTCATGCGCGACTACGGGCTCTCCGACTACGACGCGCGCATCCTCGTCGACGACCGCGCCCTGGCCGATTTCTTCGAAGCGACGGTGCGTGCCGCCGGTGGCGAGGCGAAGACCGTCGCGAACTGGGTCACCGGAGAGTTCCTGCGCCACCTCAAGAGTGACGGCGGCTCGGTCGCCGGGGCGAAGATCACGCCCGCCCAGCTCGGCGCGCTGGTCGCGCTGGTGAAGAGGGGCGAGGTCTCGGGCTCAACGGCGAAGGACGTGTTCGCCGAGATGTGGCGCACCGGCGCCGCACCCGATGCGATCGTGAGGTCGAAGGGCCTGACGCAGGTGTCCGACGAATCGGCGATCGCCGCTGCCGTGGACGCCGTGCTCGCGGAGAACCCGAAGGCCGTGACCGATTACAAGGCGGGCAACGAGCGCGCGCTCGGAGCGCTCGTCGGCACGGTCATGAAACGCATGGGCGGAAAGGCGAACCCCGCCGTCGTCAATCGCATCCTCGGCGAACGCATCCGCTGATCCGGGGTCCGTGATCGGCTAACGACCGATACGCGTTTCTCCGGCAGGCGCGCTGTGGTCGTGCACGTGCGCGGTCCCGTCGTGAGCCTCGGTCTCCGCACTCTCGCTGCGATTCTGGTGCGCGTGCACGATGCCCGCGTGGTTGTGCTCGTGCTGCTACCGAGGGCGTCGCCGCCGTTCGTCGGGTTCCGCCTGCAGGTCCTCGGGCACGTCGGGCTGCCCGCCGACGTACCACCACGGCGCCCACCCGGCAAAACGGATGCGACCGTGCCGACGTCCGCGCAGGAACAACCAGATGCCGGTGAGCGGGACGGCAAAGATCAGGATACCCGCGATGTAACCGAGCGCCGACCAGAGCGCGCTAATCGAGTCGCTCGTACCCGGGGAGGGTAAGGAACTCGACGAACTCCTCTGACAGCGCGACGTCGTCGAACAGCGCCGCGGCCTCCTCGTAGCGGCCGCTGCCGTAGACGTCGTCGCCAACGGTCTTGCGGATCTTCGCGAGCTCCTCCTGTTCGATCTTCTTGACGAGCTCGCGGGTCACCGTCGCGCCCTCGGCGAGCGACACGCCGTGATGGACCCATTGCCACACCTGCGAACGGGATATTTCGGCGGTCGCGGCGTCCTCCATCAGGTTGTTGATGGCCGCAGCACCGGTCCCTCGTAACCACGACGCGATGTACTGGATGCCGACGCTCACGTTCGTGCGCAGCCCGGCGTCCGTGATCGTCGCGCCGGGGATCTTCACGTCGAGCAGCTGCTTTGGTTGGCCCACGACCTCGGCGCGCTGGCGATCGAGCTGATTCGGGTTGTTCCCGAGCACGCGGTCGAACTCGGTCATCGCCGTATCGACGAGGTCGGGGTGCGCGACCCACGTCCCGTCGAAGCCGTCGTTCGCCTCGCGGACCTTGTCGTCGCGCACCTTCGCCAGCGCCGCCTCGGTGACCGCGGGGTCGCGCCGGTTCGGGATGAAAGCGGCCATGCCGCCGAGGGCGAAGGCGCCGCGGCGGTGGCAGGTTTTCACCAGCAGCTCGGTGTACCCGCGCATGAAGGGGACGGTCATCGTCACCTGCGCGCGGTCGGGCAGGACGAACTCCGGGCGGCCGGCGAACTTCTTGATGATGCTGAACATGTAATCCCACCGGCCCGCGTTGAGCCCGCCGGAATGCTCGCGCAGCTCGTACAGGACCTCGTCCATCTCGAAGGCGAGCGTGATGACCTCGACCAGGACCGTCGCCTTGATCGAGCCGCGCGGGACGTGGAGCTGATCCTGCGACCACTTGAAGATCTCGTTCCACAGGCGTGCCTCGCGGTGGCTCTCGAGCTTCGGGAGGTAGAAGTACGGCCCGGTCCCGTTGGCGCGTAGACGCTTCGCGTTGTGGAAGAAGTACAGACCGAAGTCGAACAGCGCGCCGGCGATGGGCCGCCCCTCGACGAGGAAGTGTTTCTCGTCGAGATGCCACCCGCGCGGACGGACGACGAGCGTCGCCGTCTTCTCGTTGAGCTTGTAGATGCGTCCGTCGGGATTGCGGAACTCGATCGTGCGGTCGATCGCGTCGATCAGGTTGCGCTGTCCCTCGATCAGGTTGCGCCAGGTCGGTGTGTTCGCGTCCTCGAAGTCGGCCATATACACCGAGGCGCCCGAGTTGAGGGCGTTGATGACCATCTTACGATCGGTCGGACCCGTGATCTCGACCTTCCGCGTCCGGAGATCCGCCGGGACACGCGCGACCGTCCATTCCGACTCGCGAAGTGGTCGCGAGTCCGGAAGGAAGTCGAGCGTGCCGCCCCCGCGCAGGTCGCGCCAGCGCTCCTGCCGCGTCTCGAGCAGACCGATGCGCGTGGGCTCGACCTCGCGGTGCAGCCGGATCAGGAAGTCCTGCGCTTCCTTCGTGAGGAGCTCCGAAGCGAGTGCGGCGGTGTCGCGTGCGTCGCTCGGGATGCGAACTTCGACGGACGCGGTCGCCATCGCCCGTATGCTCGCACACGCACACATGTCCGCATCGTTCGGTCTGGAAGGAAAGCGAGCGCTCGTCACCGGTGGCTCCCGCGGCATGGGCCGAGCGATCGCGCTCGCGCTCGCGGACGCCGGCGCGGACGTGGCTGTCACATCGCGAAACGGGGACGATGCCGAGCCCGTCGCCGTTGCGCTCCGCGCAAAAGGGAGGCGGTCGCTGGCGCTGCTGCTCGAGGTCCGGAACGAGGCGTCGATCCGCGTCTGCTTCGAGCGCATCGACCGCGAGTGGGGAAGCATCGACATCCTGGTGAACAACGCCGGCACGAACATCCCCCAGGACCTCGGTGCGCTCGATGAGGACTCGTGGGACACCGTCATCGACATCGACGTCAAGGGCCTCGTCTTCGTGACGCAGGCGGCGGCCGCTCGCATGATCGCCGCCGGCAAGGGCGGGCGGATCGTGAGCATCGCGTCGATCTACGGGATCGTCGGCCGACGGCAGCGCGTCGCGTACAGCGCCGCGAAAGGTGCCGTCGTCAACCTGACGCGCTCGCTCGCCCTCGAGCTCGCGCCGCACGCGATCACAGTCAACGCCGTCGGACCCAGCCTCGTGGAAACGGATCTGACGCGCGAGCGGATGCGCGAGGACCCCGCGTTCCGCGACGAGGAGGTCGCCCGCACTCCGCTCGGACGTCTCGGGACGCCGGAGGACACCGCTGCCGCGGTCGTCTTCTTCGCGTCGCCCGCCGCCGGCTTCATCACCGGCCAAACGCTGCTCGTGGACGGCGGAACATCGGCGCACTGAGCCGGCGTCGGGCCCGCCGTACTTCGGTAATCCCCCGCGGATATCCCCCGAGCGGTGAGGACCCCTACGCCGCCGGCGCCTTTACAACTGCACTGACAGGCTGGCGTGGCGGGGAGGACACTTCGGGGTGGGTGCAGTGGCACAGCGTATGACCGGAGTCGAACATCGCTCGGTGTCGATCGGCACCGAGCCGACACCGCTGGGCGCCGCCCCCGTGACACCTCCGGTCGAGGCCACCCTACGCATCCTGCTCAACAGCGTTCCGTTCCTCATGGGCGTCGCCGTCGTTCGCCAGCCTCCCGCGAATGACAACGCGATCGTCCAGGTCGGCCGCATGCCGTGGCTTCACGATCGCCGTCTTACGACGCTCAACCTCCCGGACGATGCCCTTCCCGCGAACCGCGCATTGACGCTCGACTGGCCGGTCCCGTATCAAGCCGAATGGGTCGGCGCGCCGCCGCGCCTCCTGATCGCCCGTCTGGTCGCTCAAGGGCACACCGTCGGTGTGCTCCTCGGCACGTACATGACACGCGAACAGATGGCGCAGCACACGCGCGAAGCCCTCGACCTCGCGTGCGAGCTGATCGCATCGGCGATGGCCGGCGAAGCCTTCGCGCCGAGCGCTCCGCACTATCCGGTCGAGGTCGAGCAGTCGTCGGTGTTCACGCCGCCCTCGCCGGTCGCCGCTCCAAGCCCGGTCTCGGAAGGCGAGCCGCAGCTCACACTCGTGTCCGATACGGCGACGGAGGTCGGCGCGCGCGAGCCCGATCCCCTGCGTGCCGAGCCGATGAGCCGCAGCGACAGCGTCGATCTCGTCGTCGAGGAGGTGCGCAAGTCGCTCGAGGACGCCGGCGATGCGCGAAGCCTGGGCCGGATCCTGCGCGACGTGATGAACGTCATCACCGACGCCTCGGCCTTCTCGATATCGCTGTTCCACATCGCGCTCGCCGACGTCGCGTATCGCTACAAGGTCCTCGGTCCGGAGGCGGACGCGTCCGAGCTCGGCCGTCAGAGCGTCGACGATGGCCCGAGCTGCTACGCCGCACGACACGATCGCCGCTGGCACGTCTTCCAGCGCGATCTCGCGATCCGCGATGGCGCGAGCGTCCGTCGCCGTAACGTCGCGGTGCTGCAGATCCCGCTCGTCGGCGCCGGTGAGGTCTTCGGCGTGATCACCGTGCAGACATTCCGCGAGGAAGGGTTCTCAGACCACGAGCTCCGTCTCATCGCCGCCGTCGCCGAGGTCGCTGCACCGCGCTTCGGGCAGGTGCGCCTCTCCGGTCGATTCCAGCCGCCGACCTCCAACATCCCGCAGGCGACCGACGCCACGACCCTCGTTTCGTCGCCGGCCGCGGCGGGTCGCGCTGCACCACAGCAGCGTACGGCCGAGAGCGTCCTCGCCGACCTGCTGCGGCGCTGCGCCGGGGCGGGGTTCGCGACCGCGTTCCTCATGGGCGTCGACCCCGGTGCCGGCGTGCTGCGCGGCGAGCTCGTGAGCGACTCGGACGTCGCGCGCGAGCTTGACTACGCGCTCGGCATCACGACCGGCAAGTTCACGATCCCCGTCGACGAGCGCTACAACGCGGTCGCCCGCGCGATGCGCGAGGCGCGCATCGTTCCCGCCCCGACGATCCACGAGATCGCCCAGCCGACGTTGGACTGGCAGGCGTCGCTCGCGCTCGAACGGCTCGCGCGCGGGGGACGCACGATCACGCTGCCGATCGTCGTCGAAGGCGAACCAGCGGGAGCGCTCGTGCTCGGACCGATGGCCGACGACCCGACATTCACCGCCATCGAGATGGTGCGCGGTTACGTCGACGACGCGACACGCGAGCTCGCGGATCTGTGGCGCGCGGAGGCACGCTGATTGCGACGCGTGGTCAACCTGCGCGCGGAGGGCAGGCCCTAGACTCCCGCGCGTGATCGGCGAGGTGACCTTCGGGGTCATCGGGCTCCTGCTCCTGTTCGCGGATCTCCGCACGTTCAGCGCGACCTTCCAGCAGACGTTCTTCGGCGCTCCGAATACCAACCTCGCCGTCGCCGCGATCGCCGTGTTCGGAACGTCGTTCCTCGCTCTGCTCGTCGCCGCGCGCCTCGGGCCGCGACGCGCGGTCGGGCTCAGCGCGGTCATCTTCGGCATCGCCACGTTGCTGCTCACGGCGTCGCGCAGTAACTGGATGGACCTCGCGCTGTCGGTCGTGGCGCTCGCGGCGGGGCTGTGGTGGCTCGGGTTGTTCCACAGCTCGCGCGCCGGCGAGGGACAGCCGGCGCTGGCGCGTGCACTTCCCATCGCGTTCGTCGCCGATCTCGCGCTTCGCGCCGCGTTCCGGACGCAGCCGGTGGTCGATCTTGCGTGGCCCGTCGCCGTAGGCATCGTCCTCGTCGCGGTCCTCGTCTTCGGCGCCGCGGGGCTGGCCTCACTCTCGCGCGAGCGCCAGTGGACGGCGCCGAGCGCCATCGGGACCCTCGCGCTCATCGCCGCGCCCGCGCTGGTCCTGATCGCAGAGACCGGCGCGACGAACGGCGCGCAGGTTGCCGTCGCGGCCGGCCTCGGCCTCGGCCCGGAGCCCGCGCGCGCGACGGGCATCGGTCAGATCGTGCTCGGGCTCGGACTCGCCGCGGGTGCGCTGGCCCTGGTGCGCTTTGGCCCGAATCGCTTCATCGGAGGGGCGGCGCTCGCGATCGGAGCCGCGCTGATGTGGGCGCATCTGCCGCTCCTGCCGCTGCTGGGCGGGGCGGCCCTCGCGGCCGGGCTCGTGGTCGCCTCGGCGACGATCCTCGGCGCGCCACAGACGCCTGCGCGGTCGCCGACCGGCGGTGTCCTCGCGCTCTCGCTCGGGTGGCTTCTGTTCGTCGGCGCCGCGTTCGGCTTCTACGCGTTCTTCGCGCTACAGCCCGCGGTGTGGGCGGCGACGGCGGTGGTGGCGCTAGCGACGCTGGTCGCGCCGACAGCGACCGCCCGCCTGGGCGCACCGCTCGCGGCTGCGGTGGCGACGGTCGCCGTCGCGGTGCCGCTGCTCGCATTCCTCGCCACACCCGGGACGCCCGAGCCGGAGCCCCCGAAGGTCACGTTCCGGCTCATGACATACAACGTGCACCAGGGCTTCAACGCCGGCCAGATCCCGTCGCTCGACGACATCGTCGCGACCATCGCGCATGAATCACCGGACGTCCTCGTGCTGCAGGAGGTCGTCCGGGGCTGGATGATCGACGAGCAGCACGATGTCCTGTCGGTGCTCGCGCAGCGCCTCGAGATGTATTACACGTTCCTACCGACGATCGGCGACCTCTACGGCAACGCCGTGCTGTCGAAATATCCGATGGAGGTCACGAAGCGCGTCTCCTACGCGCCGGGGCCGACGATGCGGAACCAGCCGCGCGGGGCGCTGTTCGTGCGCATCGGCGATCTGCTTGTCGTCACGACGCATCTCGATCACACGAGCGACGGAACCTTCGTGCGACAGGATCAGGTGCGCACGATCCTGCGCGAGGTGGGGGACGCGACGGCCGTGGTCGTGGCCGGCGATCTCAACGCCGATCCGGGCGATATCGAGATACGGCTGTTCGACCAGGCGGGTTATCAGGACCTGGGACAGTCCGCGGGTCCGACCACGACCGGCGACGAGCCGCCCAAGCGCATCGATTACGTGTGGGGAATCGGCGTCGTCGGGGCGCAGGCGCACACGACGCCGGAGAACAACCTCTCGTCCGACCATCGTGGCCTCGTGGTGAACATCACGCGCACCGGGCGATGACTGGCAAGGCCGCGGACGGCACGCCGGCGCTGCGCGAGATGCTGCTGCGAGCTACGCCTGCGACTCGCGATCGAGAAAACGTCGGGCCGCGAGGCTCACTAGACTGATGTGACCGCGGGGCTTCCACCAGCGGCCTGAGGATCGTCATCACGGGATCGTTCGTCCATCTCCACACCCACAGCGAGTACAGCCTCCTCGATGGGCTCTCGCGCGTGTCCGATCTGGTGGCACGCGCGAAGGAGCTCGGCATGCCGGCCATCGCGCTGACCGATCACGGAGCGCTGTACGGCGCGGTGGATTTTTTCGTCGCGGCCAATCAGGCGGGGATCAAGCCGATCATCGGTGTCGAGACGTACGTCGCGCGCACGAACCGTTTCGAGCGCGACGTGCGCCTCGAGGGTCATGGCAAGCCGTTCCACCTCGTCCTCTTGGCGAAGGACTTCACGGGCTACCGCAACCTCGTGTCGCTGGTGACGACCGCGCACCTGGACGGCTACTACTACCGCCCACGCATGGACAAAGAGATCCTCCGGCAGCACTCGAAGGGCCTCATCGCGCTATCGGCGTGTCTGCAGGGCGAGATAGCGCGCGCGATCCAGGACGAGGGCATCGATGCCGCGTGCAAGGTCGCGCTCGAGCATCAGGAGATCTTCGGCGCCGGCAACTACTTCCTCGAGCTGATGCAGCACGGCGTTCCGGAGCAGCAGCCCGTTCTCGAGGGCCTGCGCGAGGTCGCTCGCAGGACGGGCATCCCGCTGGTCGTGACGAACGACATCCACTACGTGCGCTCGGAGGACGCCGAAGCCCAGGACGTCATGGTCTGCATCCAGAGCGGGAAGACGATCGATACGCAGGACCGCCTGAAGATGATCGACCACCCGGAGCTCTACCTGAAGAGCGCAGAGCAGATGGCCGCTCTCTTCCCCGAGGACCGCGAGGCGCTCGACAACACCGTCCGCATCGCGGAGATGGTCGACATCAAGCTTCCCCTCGGCGAGCTGCAGCTGCCCGCCTTCGCCGTGCCGGCGGGCATCACGCCCGAGGAGCACCTGCGTCGCATGGCCGAGACGGGCGTACGCGCGAAGTACGGCGAGATCACGCCGGAGCTGCGCGAGCGACTCGACAAGGAGCTCTCGGTCATCGGCAAGCTCGGCTACTCGGGCTACATCCTCATCGTTCAGGACTTCATCCGGTACGCGCGCGAGAACGGGATCCTGACTGCGGTCCGTGGATCCGCGGGCGGGTCGCTGGTGAACTACGCCATCGACCTCACCGACATCGATCCGATCCGGTACGGCCTCATCTTCGACCGCTTTCTCAACCTCGAGCGCTACACACTGCCGGACATCGACGTCGACTTCATGGACAACCGCCGCGACGAGGTGATCGCCTACGTCACGGAGAAGTATGGCGCCGACCGTGTCGCGCAGATCGGTACCTTCAACACGATGCTTGCGCGCGCGGCCGTGCGGGACGTCGCGCGCGTGCTCGGCATGCCGTACGGCGAGGCGGACCGCGTGGCGAAAACGATCCCCTTCGGCGTTACCCTCGAGGATTCGCGCCGCATGGTCGCCGAACTCAGAGACCTGGAGCAGGAGGCGCACGTGGAGCGCCTGCTCGACCTGGCAGAAAAGGTCGAAGGTCTCGTGCGATCGACGGGCACGCACGCCGCCGGCGTCGTGATCACGGCCGAGCCGCTGAGCGCGCTCGTGCCGCTGGAGCGGTCCAAGGGAACGTCCGCGATCCAGACGCAGTACGAGGACAAGTCACTCGAGAAGCTTGGCCTTCTCAAGTTCGATTTCCTCGGTCTCTCGAACCTCACCATCCTCGACGAGGCGCTGAAGCTGATCAAGGCCTCGCGCGGGATCGATATCGATCGCGCGCGGATTCCGCTCGACGATCAGAAGACGTTCGACCTGCTCGGGTCGGGCGAGACGACCGGCATGTTCCAGCTCGAGTCCGCCGGCATGCGCCGTCACATCCGCGACCTGAAACCGGACCGCGTCGAGGATGTCATGGCCATGGTGGCGCTCTTCCGTCCGGGACCGATGGACTACATCCCCGCGTACATCCGCCGCAAGCACGGACAGGAAGCGGTGACGTACGCGCATCCGCTGCTCGAGCCCGTGCTGCGCCAGACGTACGGCGTGATGGTCTACCAGGAGGACGTGATGGCGGTGACGCAGGCGCTCGCCGGCTTCACTCTCTCGCAGGCCGACGTCCTGTGCTTCGCGATCCGCAAGAAGATCCGCGAGAAGCTCGATGCGCAGAAGATGAAGTTCGTCGAGGGCTGTCTGAGGAACGGCGTCCACGCCGACGTGATCGAGCAGGTCTGGAAGGACTTCGAGCCGTTCGCGCGCTATGGGTTCAACCGCGCTCACGCCGCCATCTACGGGGTCATCGCGTATCACACCGCGTTCCTCAAGGCGAACTACACGCTCGAGTACATGACGGCCGTGCTGTCGTCGGATATGGGCAACTCGGAACGCATCGCGATCGCCGTTGCCGAATGCCGGCGGATGGGGATCGCGGTGCTGCCGCCGGACGTGAACGAGTCGGGGTTCGGTTTCGCGATCACAGCAAAGGGGATCCGCTTCGGACTCGGTGCGGTGAAGAACGTCGGCGCGGGCGCGGTGGAGAGCATCATCGAAGCGCGCCGCAGCGGTGGACGCTACCGCTCGCTCGACGATTTCTGTGGGCGCATCGATCTCCAGCGCTGCAACAAGCGCGTGCTCGAATCGCTGATCAAGTGTGGCGCGCTCGACGCGTTCGGGCCGCGTGCGGTACAGATCGGTCACCTCGATCTCGCCCTCGCCACCGCGCAGCGGGAGCAGCGCGATCGCGAGAGCGGTCAGGTCGGGCTGTTCGCGAGCATGGGCTTGACCGACGAGATCGTTGCGCAGCCGCTCCCGACGGGACCGGAGGCGCCGCGCCGTGAGCTGCTGGGCTGGGAGAAAGAGCTGCTCGGGATCTACCTCTCTGAGCACCCGCTGCAGCAGATGGCCGAGCGGATGGGCGATGTCGTGACCGCGTACCTCGCGGAGCTCAAGGAGGCGGGCGACGAGCTCGTCACGGTCGCGTGCGTCGTCACGAGCGCGCGGAAGCACATCACCAAAGAGAAGAAGCTGATGATGTTCGCGCAGGTGGAGGACCTCACCGGGACTGTCGAGGTCACCGTCTTCCCACGCACCTACGAAGCGACCGCCGCACTGTGGGCTGCCGACGAGGTCCTTCTCGTGCTCGCGCGCGTCGAGCAGCGCGACGAGGCGCCGAAATTGTTGTGCGAGCACGCCGTGCGCTTCGATGATGCGGGGATCGCCGAGATCCGACGCGTTGCCGACGAGAGGCGCCAGAGCATCGCGAAGCGAGCCAAGTTCTTCCGGCCGTCGAATGGGAACGGGCAAGGCGGTAACGGTGGCGGCTCGGGGGTCCTGCCAGCGGTGGGCGGCTCTCCTCGGCCGGCCTACTCGCCGGCTCCCTCAACGGGAACCTCGTCCGCGGTCCGGCCGGCTCAACGGCCGTCCTCGGAGAGTCCGCCCCCGCTGTCACCCTCCTCGCCGCCGTCTACGTCCTCCCCTTCGTCAGCGGCGCGTGAGCTTGTCATCCGCTTTCGTGAGGCGATGGATTACGAGCGATCGGTCGAGATCTTCAAGCGGATCCAGCAGGTCCTGAGAGCGCACGGTGGCTCGTCCGTGGTGATCCTCGAATTGCCGCGCGCCGCAGGTGGCGTGCGGCGCGTGCCGACATCGTTCCGCGCCCTCCCGTCACGCGAGCTCGCCGAAGCGATCGCCCTCGAGGTCGGCGGCGACGTGGTCGAGGTCGTGCTTCCCCGTTAGGAGCTCGCTCGGCTGACCGGCGCCGAACGGTCCGATACTTCGTGCGTGACGATGCGCGAGCGGCTGCGGCGCCTGCACGAAGTGACGAACGACATGCTCGGCGTCCTGGACCTGGCAAGGCTGTACGCCATGGTCGCCGACGCCGCCCGGTCGCTCGACACGGCGGATGCCGCCTCGTTGATGGTCGTCGATCACGACGCGGACGCCTTGGTCATCCGCGGCTACAGCGGGTTGTCGGATGAGTACGCGCGAGCGCAACGGATCCCGCTCCAGCGCGCGCGACGCCACTACGAGCGTCCCGGCTCGGTCGTCGTCCGCGATCTGCGGACCGCGCCGCTGGGCGACCCAGTTCTTATCCAGCGCGAAGGGCTCGCGAAGGTGCTCGCGCTCTCGATCGCTCGCGAAGGCGAGCTCCTGGGGGCGCTGCACATCTACACACGCGATCCGGCGCGGGATTTCGACGACGTGGATCGCGATCTGGCGCATGTCCTGGCGTCCCAGGTCGCGGTGGCGATCGCGAACGCGCGACTCTTCACGCAGCTTCGCGAGATGGACCGGGAGCGCGAGCAGTTCTTATCGATCGTCTCCCATGAGCTGCGCACGCCGCTCACCCCCCTGAAGGCGCTGGCGCAGCTGCAGCTCGGTCGCCTGCATCGCTCGCAGGAGCGGGGTACGCCAATGGACCTTGAGGCGCTCGAGCGCAATCTCGAATCGATCGAGCGCCAGGTCGATCGCATGAACGGGCTGGTGAACGATCTCCTGTCGGTGTCCCGTGCCGGGCGCGGCACGCTCGACATGGAGCGGGCCCCGTTCGACCTTGCGGCCGAGGTGCGCGACGTCGTCGGGCGTTACGTCGCGGCGACGCGCGAGGAGGGGCGGCACTCCTTCGTCCTCGATTCGCCCGACACGCTCGCGTACGACGGCGACCAGTCGCGCATCGATCAGCTGTTGATGAACCTGGTCGGGAACGCGGTGAAGTACTCGCCGCGCGGCGGTCAGGTGGCGGTGCGGCTCGTGCGGCAGAACGGCGCCGCGGAGATCGCGATCAGCGACCAGGGCATCGGCATCCCATCCGACGACTTGGCGCGCCTGGGCACCGCGTTCACGCGCGGCGCGGGGAAGGCGGCGACGTTCGCCGGCATGGGCATCGGGCTGCACGTCGCGAAGCTCGTGGCCGAGGCTCACGGCGGCTCACTGGAGCTCGAGAGCGCCGGTGAGGACAGGGGAACGACGGTAAGGGTGCGCCTGCCGCTATAGATCAAGTGCCGGAGGAGGGAGTCGAACCCTCACGGGCCTTTCGACCCAAGGGATTTTGAGTCCCTCGCGTTCTGCCATTTCGCCACTCCGGCGTGATGTCGATTCTAAGGTCGACGAAGCAGCTTCATCGCCTCGCGCGCGAGCTTCGGATTCGCGATCACGATCTGCCGCTCGTCCCACGCCGCGTCCGCGCCCGTCTTCAGCGACACCACGCTCGCGCCCGCCTCGCGCGCGATGAACGCCGAAGCGGCGACATCCCACGGCGACAGCGCTTCGTGCACGAACAGGTCGAACGCTCCCATCGCGACGTAACACATCTCGAGCGCCGCGGACCCCAGGACGCGCAGTCGCGCGCATGTCGAATTGAGCGCGACGAAACGCGCATCCTTCCGCTTCGTCGCGCCGAACGCGAGGCTCGCGACCGCGAATGCTTCGGAGAGCTTCGTGACGGTGCCGACGCTGATCGCGACGCCGTTGCGCGCGGCGCCGCGACCCTCCGATGCCGAGAACGTCTCGCCGGTCCGCGGCGCGTGGACCGCGGCCGCGCGGGTCCGCCCGCCTTCGACGTAGGCGATGACGACGCAGTAGAAGGGGATCGCGCGGCTGAAGTTCAGCGTTCCGTCGATCGGGTCGACGACCCAGAGTCGCTCGGCCTTGCGCAAAGCCGCCTTTGGGCTCTCCTCCGCGAGCACGGGCACATCCGGATCGTGCGCGGCGAGGCGCTCGATGACGGCCTTCTCGGCGGCGTGGTCGGCGGCCGTCGCGAAGTTCGCGCGGCCCTTCTTGCGCGTCACGATCTGAACGTCCGTCTGGACGATCGCGTCGCCGACCGCGACCGCAGTTTCGGTCGCGACGCGCGCGAGGGTCGCGTAGCGTGCCGTGTGGGCCGCGCGCCGCGCGCGGCCGGGAGTCATGCCGGGCAGAGCGACCGCACGCGCTGCAGCAGCTCGTTCAAGTCGAACGGTTTCCTGAGGATGGACGTGATCTTCCGGCGCCGGAACTCCCGGTCGAACTGTGGCACGTTGGCGCTGACGAAAAGCACCGGCATCTCGCGGATCCCCTCCTCTTCACGTACACGGTCGTAGACCTCTAGACCATTCAGACCGGGCATCATGATGTCGAGGATGAGGAGGTCGGCGTGGACCTGGCGCACAGTCTCGAGCACCAGCGCTCCGTCGGCGACGACCACGGCTTGGTATCCAGGCTCGTCGCTGATCGCGTCACGCAGTAGCACTGCGATCGGTTCGTCATCCTCGCCGATGACGACGACCTTTTTCTGTCTCTCTTCCACCCAGGTAGGGACGGACTTTAGCCGATTCGAAACATCGAGCGCGCAGTGAGCGCCGGGTCAGACAGCGAAATTCAACTTCTCATCGAGCGCGCGCGCGATGGCGATACGCGCGCGTTCGAAGACCTCGCGCGACGGGAGGAGCGAGCGCTCTATCGGCATGCGCTGCGTATCGTCGGCACGACATCGGACGCGGAGGACGTCGTCCAGGACGCGCTCTTCTCGGCGTGGCGCTCCATCGCGTCCTTCGAGGGGCTGTCGTTCCGCGCGTGGCTGTTCCGCATCGCGACGAACCGCGCGCTCGATCAGCTGCGATCGCGCAAGCGCAGACCGGAGCTGCCGCTCGACCCGCCAGAGGATGACGAGGTGACGTGGGCGGAGCCGGCCGCGCCGGGGCCTGACCTCACGCAGATCGCCGGCGACCGGGAAGCCCTCGCGCTCGTCGAGGCGGCGCTCGGGACCTTGCCCGCCGAGCAGCGGACGGCACTCCTCCTTCGAGACATCGAGGGTTTCGCGTACGAGGAGATCGCCCTCATCACCGCGGTCGAGATCGGTACCGTCAAGTCGCGGATCCACCGCGGCCGGCTGGCTGTCCGGAACGTCCTGATCGCCCGCGGCTGGCGTGGTCCGGATGGATGATGGAACCAGGGGCGGCCTTCGTCGTCAGTAGGAAAGGAGGTCCGTGACGCTAGAGCACCCGCACGCCGAGCTTTCGGCCTACATCGACGACGCGCTCGATCCCGCGGCGCGGGCCGCGGTGGACGGGCATCTCGTCGCCTGCACGGTGTGCCGCGCGCACCTCGCACAGCTGCGCGCCACAGCCGCCTTGGTCCACGCTCTCCCCGATCCCATTCCCTCGCGACGACTCGTACCACGCCTCGCGGCACCCGCCTGGCTCGCTCCTCTGCGCACGCTCATGACTCTTGCGAGCGGTGCCGCGGTGTTCCTCTTCATCGCGAGCGCGCTCGTCTCGAACATCACGTTCCTCGCGAGCGGCGGCGCCACCGGGACGTCCGCGCAGGAGTCGCGCGACACTGCCCTGAGCGACCAGGCGCCGAAGGCAGCGCAGCCCGCGAGCACAGCGGCAAAGGCGCCGGCACCAGTCGCATCGCCGAACGCCGCGTTCTCGAAGGCCACGCCAACGCAGTCGCCAGCCCCGGACGCGGGACGAGGCACCGTCAGCGCAGCATCGCCCGATGACCGCACGCGTTTGGATCAGGCCCGGCCGTCGGGCGCTCCGGCACTCGGCGTCGGCGGGGAGGGAAGCGCGCGTGCCACGTCGTCGGCCCCTGATCGCTCGCCGCTGGTGAACCCGTGGCTCTGGCTGACCCTCGCGATCGTGTGCGGCGCGATCGCCATCGCGCTGCACCGCCGGTTGCGCGCGACCGTCTGACACCGACGACGGCGGCGCGCGGTCTTCATACTCAATACATGCCCGAACGCATCATCCTGGTCGATTCGAACTCGCTGATCTATCGCGGCTATTTCGCGATACCGCCGCTCACGACGACGAAGGGCGAGCTCTCGAACGCGACCTTCGGCTTCGCATCGATCCTCCTGAAAGCCATCGAGGAGATCAAGCCGCAGCACATCGCCGCTGCCTTCGATCTGCCCGGGAAGACCTTCAGACACGAACGCGATGCCACGTACAAGGCGACACGCAAGCCCATGCCCGACGAGCTTCGACCGCAGTTCGAGCGCTGCAAGGAGCTCCTCGAGAAATTCGGCGTGCCGATCTACGCCCTGCCGGGGTTCGAGGCCGACGACGTGATCGGCGCGCTCGCGAAGCAGGCGGAGGCGGCGGGCCTCGAGACGATCATCGTTTCGGGTGACCTCGACACGCTGCAGCTGGTGACGCCGCACACGAAGCTGTTCACGACGCGGATGGGCTTCCAGAACACCGTCGTGTACGACGAGGCGCAGATCGCCCAGCGCTACGGCCTGCGACCCGACCAGATGGTCGACTTCAAAGCGCTCAAGGGCGATGCGACGGACAACATCCCCGGCGTGCCGGGGGTCGGCGAGAAGACCGCGGCGAAGCTCATCGCGGAGAACGGCTCGATCGAGGGCGTGTACGCCGACCTCTCGCGTTTCACGCCAAAGCTGCGCGAGGGACTCGCGGCGCACAGGGACCAGGTATTCCGGAGCCGCGAGATGGCGACGATCGTCACCGATCTGCCCGTGAAGCTGGACGTGGAGGCAGCGCGCTTCCGCGACTACGACCGCGCCGGCGTGCTCGAGCTGTTCCGCGATCTCGAGTTCCGCAGCCTCATACCGCGGCTTCCACCCGCCGATGGCAACCTCGCTCCGGCCGCGGTGCCGGCCGCGCGGCCGGGTCAGCTCGCGCTGGGCCTCGATCCCGCGCCGGCCGTGGCACCTCCGGTCGCGACGACCCTCGTCGCGCCCGGGGACGCCGCAGGCGTCGCGGAGCGGCTGCGCTCCGCGCCCGCCGTCGCTGTGCACGCGGACGTCGACATCGCGCGTCACCCCCTGCTTCGCGGCCTCGGTCTCGCGGTGGGAGAAGAGGCCTGGTACGTGCCGACAACATCAGGCGTCCCCGCGCCGATCGCGGCCGTCCTCGCCGACGAGACCATCGCCAAGATCGCGCACGACGCCAAGACCGCGCGGCGCGCTCTGCGGCGCGCCGGCGCGGAGCTACGAGGCGTGACGATGGACACGATGCTCGCGTCGTACCTCGTCAACGCCAGCCGCCGCTATCACACGATCGAGGACCTCTCCGCGGAGCGGCTCAAGCTCGAGGTGCCGGTCCTTCCCGTCCCGGATCGCCGCGATCCGCAGCGCGCCGCGACACCCGAGGAGCGGCTCGCGCGTGCGGGCGCCGGTGCGGTCGCCGCGGCTCGGCTCGGCGCTCTCTTCGACGTGGACCTCGACCGTCTCGGGATGCGCAAGCTCTTCGCGGAGATCGAGCTCCCCCTCGTCGATGTCCTCGTCGAGATGGAGGAAGCCGGCATCGCGGTGGACCTGCCGTACCTGCAGTCGCTGGGACAGGAGTTCGCGCGCGAGGTCGCGCGCATCGAGCGCGAGGCGTACGACGCCGTTGGTCACGAGTTCCCGATCAACTCGCCCAAGCAGCTCGGTTCGCTCCTGTTCGAAGAGCTGAAGCTGCCGCGCGGTCGACGCACGGCCACCGGCTATTCGACGGACGCGGCCGTGCTGGAGGAGCTGCGCAGCGCGCACCCGGTGGTCGAGAAGATCCTCGAGTACCGGGAGGTCGAGAAGCTGCGTTCGACCTATGCGGAGGGTCTCGGCCCGCTCGTCGATCCCGACACGCGCCGGCTGCACACGACGTTCGATCAGGCCGTCGCGGCGACGGGGCGACTCTCGAGCAGGAACCCGAACCTCCAGAACATCCCGATCCGGACGCCACTCGGCCGTCGCATCCGCCGCGCGTTCGTCGCCGGGGCCTCCGATCTCGTGCTCCTCGCCGCGGATTACTCCCAGATCGAGCTGCGCGTCCTGGCGCATATGTCCGGCGACCCCGCGCTCACAGCGGCCTTCCGCGACGGGGCCGACGTGCATCGCCGGACGGCCGCGGCCGGATTCAACGTCGCGGAGGAGCAGGTCACGCGCGAGCAGCGCGACGTCGCGAAGATGCTGAACTTCGGCATCGTCTACGGGATGAGCGACTTCGGTCTCGCGTGGCGGATGGGGATGCCGCGCGAGGAGGCCCAGCGCTTCATCGAGGAGTACTTCAAGCGCTACGCGCAGGTGCGGCGCTACGTCATCGAGACAAAGGCCTTCTGCGTGGAGCAGGGCTACGTCGAGACGCTGCTCGGTCGCAGGCGGTACATCGCCGACATGACCAGCCCGAACTCCGCGATCCGTGGGGCGGCTGAGCGCATGGCGATCAACATGCCCGTGCAGGGCACCGCGGCCGACATCATGAAGATCGCGATGCGCCGCGTGTATGACCGTCTGGCCGAGACCGAGTCGCTCGCGCGCGTGATGCTCCAGGTGCACGACGAGCTCGTCGTGGAGCTGCCGCGCGACGCCGTCGACGCGACCGCGCAGATCCTGCGCGATGAGATGTCCGCCGCGTACCCGCTCGATGTTCCGCTCGTCGTCGATGTCCGCGTCGGCACGAACTGGGACGAGATGACGCGTATCCAGCAGCCCGCGACCACCCATGCCTGAGCTGCCGGAGGTCGAGACGATCGCGCGGCAGCTGCGCGACCTCGTCGTCGGGCGGCGGGTCGCGGCCTTCGAGTCGTTCTGGCATCGCGTGACCGAGCCCGTTCCGGCGGCCCACTTCGCGACGCGGCTCGCCGGACGCGAGATCACCGGTGTCGGGCGCCGGGGGAAGTTCATCGTCCTCGAGCTCGACGGCGGCGAGGCGCTCATCGTCTCTCTGCGCATGACCGGGAAGCTGTTGTTCCGCGAGCCGGGCTCCGCGGAGGATACGTTCGTGCGCGCCGTCATCGGCTTCGCCGACGGCACCGCGCTCCGTTTCTCGGACACGCGGAAGTTCGGGCGCATGGCGATCGTCGACCGCGCGGATCTCGTGGAGGACGGCGACCGGGGGGCGTCACCCCCCGAGGACCCCCGGCGTGCGCGGTTGCCGCTCCATCGCGTGCTCGGGATCGAGCCGTTGAGCCCGCGCTTCACCACTCGCTGGCTGCGCGATTTCCTGCAGCTGCGCGGAAGGTCAGCGATCAAGCCGCTCCTGCTCGATCAACGCGGCATCGCCGGTGTCGGGAACATCTACGACATCGAGGCCCTGTGGCGGGCGCGCATCCATCCGCTTCGGACGGCCGGCTCGCTGCGCGCCGGCGAGATCGCGCGCCTGCGCGCCGCGCTGCGCTTCGTGCTCCGGAAGGGCATTCGCCTCGGAGGCGCGTCGCGCCGCGACTACGTCGACGCGCGCGGCGGCCAGGGGCGCATGCAGCGCGAGTTCATGGTCTACGACCGGGCGGGCGAGCCCTGCCCGCGCTGCGGCCGCGCGATCGTGCGCACCGTGGTCGGCGGCCGCGGGACGTTCCACTGCCCAAGGTGTCAGAAGGCTCCGGCGACGCGCGTTGGGCGGCGAAGGAGAGCCGGGTGAGCGTTCTCTCCGTCCAGGCCGTCGCGCGGTGGTACGGCGAGCGTGAGGTCCTGAAGGACGTCTCCTTCCGGATCGGCCACGGCGACCGCGTCGGTCTCGTCGGCCCGAACGGCACCGGTAAGACGTCGTTGCTGCGCATCGCGGCCGGCCTCGATGCGCCAGACTCCGGCGGGGTCGTGTACGCGCGTGGCACGCGCGTGGGTTTCCTGCGCCAGGAGCTGCTGGAGGAGGCGACGGGAACGGTCATCGAGCACGCCCGGGGCGCTGCCGCGCATCTGCGAGAGCTCGAGCGTGAGCTGCAGGGCCTCGCCGACGAGATCGCGGGTGGCGATCCCGAGACGCTCGAGCGCTACGCCGACGCACAGCACCACTTCGAGCACGCCGGCGGCTATGACTTCGAGTCGACGCTCGGGCGCATCCTCGGTGGGCTCGGTCTCGGCGGCCTCGTCGATCGCGAGGTCGCGACGCTCTCCGGTGGCGAGCGAACGCGTCTCGGGCTCGCGCGCTTGCTGCTCGACGACCCCGACGTCCTGCTCCTCGACGAGCCGACGAACCATCTCGACGTCGGCGCGCTCGAGTGGCTAGAGAACTTCCTGGTCGAGCAGCAAGCCACGGCGGTCGTGAGCAGTCACGACCGCTGGTTCTTGGACCGCGTAACGTCGCGCACGCTGTCGATCGAGGACCGCACGGTCGTCGAATACCGCGGCGGCTATTCGCATTACGCGCGTCAGCGCGCGGACCGCGACTTCGCGCAGATGCGTGCGGCCGCGCGTCAGGCCGAGGAGATCGCACGAACAGAGGAGTTCATCCGACGCTACGGCGCCGGCCAGCGTTCGAAGGAGGCGCGCGGACGGGGGAAGAAGCTCGCTCGCGTCGAGCGCATCGAAGCTCCCACTCAGTCCGCGCGTCACACCTGGGGTCTCGAGGCGGCGGACCTTGGCAGCGAGACCGTTCTCCAGACCACCGCGCTCGCGGTCGGCTACGCCGATCCCGTCATGCGCACCGGCCCGCTTCGCGTCCCGCGCGACGCGCGCGTTGCCGTCGTCGGGCCGAACGGCGCGGGCAAGACCACGCTGGTGCGAACGCTCGTCGGCGACCTCGCGCCGCTCGACGGCTATGTGAGCGCCGCGCCCGGAGCGCGCGTCGCCTACCTGGAACAGGCGCAGGCCGAGCTTACCGGCGACCAGACCGTCCTCGAGGCGATGCGCTCAGCCGGCGCGCTCGACGACCAGGAAGCGCGGAACCTGCTCGCGCGCTTCCTGTTCCGTGGTGACGAGGTAGGCCGCGCCGTCTCGGTGCTCTCGGGTGGCGAGCGAAGCCGCCTGGCGCTCGCGCGTCTCTCGCTGCGCCACGCCAATCTGCTGGTGCTCGACGAGCCGACCAACCATCTCGACCTCGCCGCGCGCGAACAGCTAGAGGCTGTTTTGGCGGCCTACGAGGGCACCCTGATCTTCGTGAGTCACGACCGCTACTTCATCGACAAGCTTGCCTCAGAGCTCTGGCTGATCTCAGGCGGCCTTCTCCGTCGCTGGGAGGGGAACTGGAGCAGCTATCAGCGCGAGCGCGCCGCAGGCCGGGACGCCCCGGTCGTCGAATTCGTAGCGCGCGAGACCGGCGCGGGCGCGGCGCCGAGGGCCCCCGCGCGCGAGGGGTCCTCGTCCCGCAGGGACGGGGCTTCGCGCGAAGAGAGGGTTTCGGCGCCGCGCCCGGGCGGTGGCGAAGCGAGCGTCCCGAGCCGCGGCAGGACCCGTCCGCCCGACCAACTCAGACGCAACGCGAAAGCATCAGAAGTGCGGCGCGTCAGCGGCGCGCGCGCGCTGGAAGCACGGATTGCGGCGATGGAGCTGCAGCTCAGGCAGCTGACGGAGAAGGTCGCCCAGATCGCCCTGAGTGGCAACTATCTGGAGACGCGGCGCGTCGGCCAAGAGCATGCCGCGCTCGAGCGGTCGCTCAAGGAGCTGTACGAGGAGTGGGCGCGCGCGGGCGAGGCCGAGAAGGAGTGACGGCGCGGGTCATCGGCCTCACCGGACCGATCGGGGCGGGGAAGTCGGCCGTGGCCGCGATGCTGCGCGAGCTTGGCGCCAAGGTCATCGACGCCGACGCGATCGTGCACGACGAGCAGTCGCGCGGAACGGTCGGCTACAGCGCGATCGTGCAGACCTTCGGCACGGGCGTCCTCGGCGAGGACAAGGAGATCGACCGCGCGAAGCTCGCCGCGGAGGTCTTCTCCGATCCGAAGAAGCTGGCGCGCCTCGAGCGGATCATGCACCCGCGCGTCATCGCGCGGATCCTCGAGGCGCGCAAGATGCTTCGCGACGATGACGTGATGGTCGTCGAAGCCATCAAGCTCCTGGAGTCCGATCTGCGCAACGTGTGCGACCGGATCTGGGTCGTGATCGCGCCGCGACCGGTTCTGGTGGAGCGGCTGCGCACCCGCGGCCTACCGCAGGCGGAAGCGGAGATGCGTTTGGCCCGACAGTCCACGGAGGAGGAGTTCCGCGCCGCGGCGGACGTCCTCATCGTCAACGACGGCGACCGCGACGCGACGAGAGCGCAGGTGCGCGAGGCGTGGGAGCGCTTGCGCCCCACGCCTCGCTAAGCGCTACGGGCTGATCTTCGAGGGGATCTTGGGGTGGAAGTTCGCGAAGATGTCCTCGAATGTCGCACCGGTCGAGCCGCTGGCGCGCTCGTCCTTCGGCGCGCGGAGGATGAACGCAAGCTGACCACCCGAAGACTGCAGGTAGAGGAGGCGCTCGGCCGTCAGCGCGTCGACACGGATGGTGTAGACGCTTCCCAGGCGAGCGAGGATGGGCAGCCGCTCGAGGATGATCTTCGCGCTGAAGTCGACGGTCTGCTGCGGCGTCGCGCGCTGAAGGCGCTGGGTCGGATCGAATTGCATAGTGATGGCGAGGTCGACGAGGTCGCCGACCGCGACCGCCCCACCGACGGCGTTCGCGTCTCCGACCGTGATCGACATCGCGCGGAAGTTCGGCGAGTTCGGCGCCGGTGCGCCGTCCGGTCCGATGAAGCTCGCCGGCATGACGACGAACGACGGGTTCTTCGGGTCGGCGAACTTCGTCGGGAGGATCGGCTCGCCGACGCTGATGCTCTGGATCGTGATCTTCCCCAGGGCGTCGTCGGCCTTGGTCAGCGCCAGGGCCGGCTTCGCGTCGAGGTTGAACTCCTGGAGCTTCACGTCCGCGGTCGTGAGCGTCGTTTTGGCGGGGATCTCGCGTGCGGCGACGAGCACCCCGACGGTCGGCACCGCGACGGGTTGATCGCTCTTGGCGCCCGAGGCGTACACGAACGTGCCCACGCCCGCGATCAGGGCGAGCGCGACACCAACGATGAGAATGAGCCGCGCGCGGCGGCGTGAACCGTCCTGCACCTTGTCTTCCCTCTCCTCTGTGCTGCTCTGCTAGCGGACTCTAGCCATTGATTAACTAATTAACGACGACTGTGATGCGCCCCGGCAGCCGGATCCACGGCGCGCCCTTCTGCGGGTCGTCGGGAAGGAACTGCTGAAGCAACGGGATGAACACCTGAAGGTGGTACCAGGTCTCGACGTCGAGGTAATAGCCGCGACGGGGGTCGCTCTGCGGCACTTCGGCGGCATTGCGCGCCAGGCAGATCAGGACGTCGGGGTTGGCGGAGCTCGGCCCGTACCACCAGCCATATTCAGTGGTCGCCGGTCCGGCCGCCGGGCAGCTAGTCAGCGAGCCCAGGGTGCCGGTGCTCGCGGTGCTGAAGTTCGTGCTCGCAGCGCCGCGCGCCGGTATGTTCAGGATGCCGCGGGACAGGTACATGCGGTCGACCATCCCGTTGTTGCGGGCGATGTCGTTGTTGGTGTTGCTGATCGAGTTGTCGTAGACGTAGATCGAGCCCCAGCGTGCCGCCTCGCGGACCGAGTTGTTGATCGTTACATAGACGGCGAAGATCAGCCCGAACTGGATGATCCCCATGAGGATGTAGAGCAGTACAGGCAGCAGCAGCGCGAATTCAACGAGGTTCTGCCCGTCCTCGCCATGCACGAAGCCGCGGAGCTTTTCCAGTGTGTGGCCGTCCCTTCCTAATGAGCACAGGTGACGCTAGGGAGCGGTCCGGGGTACCGCAATAGCGCTTTGGTGGGAAAAACGCGGCAGATAGTCGGCTGGTGCGCGACAATCGTGGGCGTCAGGGGAGTGTCAGCCGTCACCGAACATCTGTTCTAGAATGAGGCGCCCGTGCCCAAGAGCGACATCCTGCAGGTCCCGATCGACCGTCCGAGCGGACATGCTCCGTTCGAGCTCGTGCTGCCCTGGGATCTGGCCGGGGATCAACCCAATGCCTCCGCCGCGCTGACGCGCGGCCTGCGCGAGGGAATGAAGTCGCAGACGCTGCGCGGCGTCACCGGCTCGGGCAAGACGGTCACGATGGCGAAGGTCATCGCGGACGCCGGCCGTCCGTCGCTCGTCCTCGCCCACAACAAGACGCTGGCGGCGCAGCTCTACGGGGAGTTCAAGGAGTTCTTCCCGAAGAACGCCGTCGAGTACTTCGTCTCCTACTACGACTACTACCAGCCCGAGGCGTACATCGCGCGGAGCGACACCTACATCGAGAAGGACTCGTCACGGAACGAGGAGATCGACCGGATGCGTCACGCGGCGACCCGGGCGCTCTTCGAGCGGCGGGATGTCCTCATCGTCGCGTCGGTCTCCTGCATCTACGGCCTCGGGGCGCCGGTGGACTACGGGGCGGTCACGGTGCGGCTGAACAGGGGGGAGCGGGTGCGCCGCGACACCGTCCTCCGTCACCTCGTCGACATCCAGTACGAGCGCACGAACACCGACCTGGTTCGGGGCAAGTTCCGGGTCATGGGGGACACGCTCGAGGTGCAGCCGTCGTACGAAGAGCTGGCGGTGCGCGTCGAGTTCTTCGGGGACGACGTCGATCGCATCACCGAGCTGGACCCGCTCACCGGCGAGGTGCTCGCGGAGCGGGACCGCATCGACATCTACCCGGCGCGGCACTTCGTGACACCACGCGAGAAGCTCCTGGAGGCGATCAAGGACATCGAGGCCGAGCTGGTCGCGCGCGTCGAGGAGCTGGAGGCGAAGGGGCGTCTGCTCGAGGCGCAGCGCCTTCGCCAGCGCACGAACTTCGACCTGGAGATGATGCGCGAGACCGGCAGCTGTGCCGGGATCGAGAACTACTCGCGGCATCTCGCCAGACGCCCCGCCGGCAGCCGGCCGTGGACGCTTCTCGATTACTTCCCGCCCGACTTCCTGATGTTCGTCGACGAGTCGCACATCAGCATCCCGCAGGTGCACGGCATGTACGGCGGCGACCGGTCGCGCAAGGAGATCCTCGTCGAGTACGGGTTCCGTCTACCGAGCGCGCTCGACAACCGCCCGCTCACATTCGAGGAGTTCGAGGCGCGGCTCGACCAGACGATCTTCGTCTCGGCGACGCCGAGCGCCTACGAGGTGCAGCGCTCCGGCCAGGTCGTCGACCAGATCATCCGACCGACCGGCCTCATCGACCCCGAGATCGACGTGCGCAAGACCGACGGCCAGATCGACGACCTGCTCGCCGAGCTTCGGCTGCGCGTCGATCGCGGACAGCGAGCGCTGGTGACGACGCTCACGAAGAAGATGGCCGAAGACCTGGCCGACTACCTGCGTGAGATGGGCATCAAGGTCCAGTACCTGCACTCCGAGATCGAGACGATCGAGCGCGTCGAGATTCTTCGCGACCTCCGCCTCGGCGTGTTCGACGTCGTCGTCGGCGTGAACCTCCTCCGTGAGGGCATCGACCTGCCCGAGGTGACGCTGGTCGCGATCCTCGACGCGGACAAAGAGGGCTACCTGCGGTCGGAAGGATCCCTCATCCAGGTCATCGGCCGTGCCGCGCGCCACGTCGAGGGCCGCGTGATCATGTACGCCGACCGCGTCACGGCCTCGATGCGCGCTGCGATCGACGAGACGGAGCGGAGGCGCGAGGTCCAGCTCGCGTACAACAAGGAGCACGGCATCGATCCGCAGACTGTCGTCAAGGCGATCCGCGACGTCGGCATGCGGCTGCGCCAGGTCGCCGACGTCGAGGGCGTGTACGAGACGGGCGGTCGCCCGATCGCGGCCGGTCAGCTTCCGAAGGACGAGCTCGCGCGCCTCATCAAAGACCTCGAGCTGCAGATGAAGACCGCGGCGAAGGAGCTCGCCTTCGAGAAGGCCGCGGCACTCCGCGACGAGGTGGTGGAGCTTCGCGGGTTGCTGGTCCTCCAGAGCGGTCCGGAAGGACTGGACGACTCCGCGATCCCCACCGGCCCACGCACGACGAGGCGCGTCATGGGGCGCCGACGGCGGGGCAGCTGATGCTCGCGATCCTCGTACCGGTCGCCGTCGTCGCGGTCATCGTCATCATCGGCGTGCTGGCGTTCCAGCGTGGACGCGAAGGATTCGATCTCTCCAGCGGCACGGTATTGCGCGCGTATCTTTACCTCGGCTCGTTCGCGGGCGTCGTCGCGATCGCGTTCGGTGTGTCGGCCCTCCTGAACGGCGCGCTGGCCACGGCGGTGGGAAACGAGTTCGTGTATGGCGCCACGCCCGCGATCCGTGGCTGCCCGGTCGGCGTCGAATGCCCGATGCCGCCGGTGCAGGTGGCTCTGCCCGCGCAGGACCTGCTCGAACGGCGGCGTCTCGAGGATCTCGTTCGCGGGGCGACGTTCAGCGCGTTCGGGACCCTGTTCTACTCGGCGCATCTCTGGGCCCGCCGTGTGAGCTATCCGCGCGGCGCGAGCGCGGCGTTTGGCGACGGCCTACGACGCGCGTACCTGCTGCTCGGTACCGTCGTCTTCGGCACCGGCGCGATCGCGCTGCTGCCGGCGGCGGTGTACCAGGTGCTCGTGAACGCGATCCTGCCAAGCTCGACGGATCTCTTCCGACCTGGCGTCGCGGACAGCCTGAGCGGCGGACTCGTCGCGTTCGTCTTCTGGCTGGTGTACCTGCGTGCAGTGCTACGCGATGCGCGCGGTGGCCCGAGGCGGGTCTACCGCACCGGACCGAGCGGTCCGCCCGCGGAGCCTGCGCCGGTCGGCGCACGGATCGGACCGGGGCCAGGCGAAAGGTCGGCCGGCGCCGAGGCGCAGCCGCCACAGCAATTCGCGGCGCTGCAGACGTTCGGTCGCCCGCGCACCATGGAGAGGCTTGGCGAGAAGCTCAGGGAGCGCGGCTAGTGCCGGTCACCCATATCCATGTCAAAGGCGCGCGCGAGCACAACCTCAAGAACATCGACATCCAGATCCCGCGCGACAAGATGGTCGTCATCACCGGCCTCTCGGGATCCGGGAAGTCGTCGCTGGCGTTCGACACGATCTACGCCGAGGGGCAGCGCCGCTACGTCGAGTCCCTCTCCGCGTACGCGCGGCAGTTCCTGGGGCAGATGGAGAAGCCGGACGTCGACTTCATCGAGGGTCTCTCGCCCGCGGTGTCGATCGACCAGAAGGGGACGACGCGCAACCCACGGTCGACCGTCGGCACGGTCACGGAGATCTACGACCACCTGCGCCTGCTGTTCGCGCGCGTCGGCGTGCCGCACTGCCCGAACCACGGCGTTCCGATCGTCGCGCAGACGGTCCAGGAGATCGTCGACCAGATCCGCGAGTACAAAGAGGGCGCGCGTCTTCTCATCCTCGGACCGCTCGTGCGCGACCGGAAGGGCGAGCACCAGCAGCTGCTCGTGACCGCGCGACGCGGCGGCTTCGCGCGCGTTCGTGTCGACGGCACCGTCCGCGACCTGAGCGAGGACATCACGCTCGACAAGATGAAGAAGCACTCCCTCGAGGTCGTCGTCGACCGCATCGTGCTCAAGCGCGGCGAGGAGGGTGATGCCGATCGCTCGCGGCTGACCGACTCCGTCGAGACCGCGCTGCGCCTCGGCGAGGGCCTCATTCTGGTCGCGGACGCCGACGGGAAGCAGCCCGAGCGTCTTTTCAGCCAGCGGCTCGCGTGTCCGGAGGGCGACTTCTCCATCGGCGAGATCGAACCGCGGATGTTCTCCTTCAACTCGCCGCACGGCGCATGTCCCGCCTGCACGGGCCTCGGCACGAAGCTCGAGCCCGATCCGGACCTGGTCCTCGCGAATCCCGATCTGTCGCTGAAGCAGGGAGCCGTGCTGCCGTGGCAGAAGTCGGGCGGCACCGCGCAGTACCGCATGGCGATCATCGAAGGGCTGGCGCGGCGCTTCAAATTCTCGCTCGACGCGCCGGTCAAGGATCTGCCGAAGAAGGCCATCGATGCCCTGCTCCGCGGGACCGAGGAGCCGCTGAAGCTGTCGTACGAGAACCGCAGCGGGCAGCGGCGCTCCTACGAGTACGAGTGGGAGGGGATCATCCCGTGGCTCGAGCGCCAGTACCGCGACACGACGTCCGATTACATCCGCGCGGACATCGAGAAGTACATGAGCGAGCGGCCCTGCCCGGTGTGCAAAGGCCGCCGGCTGAAGCCCGAGGCGCTCGCGGTGACGATCCTCGCCAAGGACATCGTCGACGTGACGGCACTCACCGTCAGTGAGGCGCTCGAGTGGGTGTCGAGCCTCGAACGCGAGAAGGGCGGACTGAAGATCCGCGAACGTCAGATCGCCAAGCAGGTCCTCAAGGAGATCCGCACGCGCCTGGGCTTCCTCGTCGACGTCGGGCTCGACTACCTCACCGTGGATCGGTCGGCGACGACGCTCTCCGGCGGCGAGGCGCAGCGCATCCGGCTCGCGACGCAGATCGGCTCGGGTCTCATGGGGGTGCTCTACATCCTGGACGAGCCGTCGATCGGTCTGCACCAGCGCGACAACGCTCAGCTGATCCGCACGCTGCTCGGCATGCGCGACCTCGGCAACACGATCATCGTCGTCGAGCACGACGAGGAGACGATCCGCACGGCGGACTGGGTCATCGACATCGGTCCGGGCGCGGGCGAGCACGGCGGCGAGGTCGTCGCCCAGGGCCCGCTCGAAGCCATTCTCCGGGAGCCGCGCTCTCTGACCGGAGCGTACCTCTCGGGCCGCCGCCGGATCCCCACGCCCGCGCATCGCCGGTCGGCGAAGGGCGACGCCATCGTCGTGCGCGGTGCGCGCGAGCACAACCTCAGGAACATCGACGTGCGCATCCCGCTCGGTGTCTTCGTCTCTATCACGGGCGTGTCCGGATCGGGAAAGAGCACTCTCGTCAACGAGGTCCTCTACCGACGCCTGGCGCAGGTCCTCTCGAAGGCCAAGGAGCGCCCCGGCGCGCACGACAGGATCGAGGGCATCCAGCACATCGACAAGGTCATCGACATCGACCAGTCGCCGATCGGCCGCACACCGCGTTCGAATCCCGCGACGTACACCGGTCTCTTCACGCCGATCCGCGAGCTCTTCGCGGCGATCCCCGAGGCGCGGCTTCGCGGCTACACCGCGGGCCGCTTCTCCTTCAACGTGAAGGGCGGGCGGTGCGAGGCCTGCGCCGGCGACGGGATCATCAAGATCGAGATGCAGTTCCTGCCTGATGTGTACGTGCCGTGTGAGGTCTGCGGCGGGAAGCGGTACAACCGCGAGGCGCTCGAGATCCGATACAAGGGCAAGAGCATCTCCGATGTCCTCGAGATGACGGTGGAGGAGGCGCTCGGGTTCTTCACCAACATCCCCGCCTGCGAGACGAAGCTGCGCACGCTGAACGACGTCGGTCTTGGGTACATCCACCTCGGTCAGCCCGCGACGACGCTCTCCGGAGGCGAGGCGCAGCGCATCAAGCTCGCGACCGAGCTCTCGCGGCGCGCGACGGGCCGGACCCTGTACATCCTCGACGAGCCCACGACCGGTCTGCACTTCGCCGACGTCGAGCGCCTACTCGACGTTCTGCACCGGCTCGTCGACGCCGGCAACACGGTCGTCGTGATCGAACACAACCTCGACGTCGTG
>DASYUY010000110.1:0-51906 GCA_036000705.1 Candidatus Limnocylindria bacterium
GGAACCAGCAGCCGTCGCGCAGCGTGGCGGTCGTCGAGAGGTTGCCGACGTCGGACCCGGCCTCGGGCTCGGTCATCGCGACGGCGCCGCCGATCTCGCCGCGCGCGAGCGCCGGGAGGTAGCGCTCCTTCTGCTCGTCGTCGCCGTCGCGGTAGATCATCGCCGCGGGCGCGGTGTACGCGATGCCGTTCTGGATCATCGTGCTCGCGCACGCGCGCGCGAGCATCTCGATCACGAACGCGGTCACCGTGAACGGCAGCCCGCTGCCGCCGTACTCCTTCGGGAACGACAGCCCCACCAGGCCGAGGTCGGCGAGCCCCTTGATGTTTTGCTGCAGCGGCGCGCTGAGCGTGACCTTGCCGTTGTCGCGGATCACACCGAGCTCGTCGACCTGACGCGCTCGCTTCGCGACCTCGCTGCCGATGTACTCGCCCGCGACCGAAAGAACCTCGCGCCAAGTCGACACCGTGTCGGCGACGTTGGCGTCCTTGCCCTCGCTGAGCGGAACGATCTCGTCCCAGCGCACGACGCGGTCGAAAGTCGTGACCAGGTCCGGATTCTCGAGGAAGTAGTTAGGCATAGAAGCGCCTCCCCTTCGCCAGTGACGTCGCGGGCAGATAGCGCTCGCCGTGGCGTTCGGCGAGCCGCTTCAGGTCGTCGCGCAGTACGGCGCCCTCGGTATCGGCCCAGCGGAAGGGGCCGCCGAGGAACGGGGGGAAGCCGACGCCCATCACCGCACCGAGGTCGCCCTCGGCCGACGAGCGCAGCACGCCCTCGTCGAGGCAGCGCGCCGCCTCGTTGACGAACAGCAGCGTGAGGCGGCGCGCGGACTCCTCGCCGTGCCACTGCGCGCCGGGCGTCATGCCGATGAGCGCGTACACGTCGGCGTTCGGGATGCGCTTCCTCCCGTCGTAGCGGTAGAAGCCGCGCCCGTTGCGCTTGCCCTGCATGCCCGCATCGGTGAGGCGCTGCACCGCGCTGGGGGCGTTCGTGATCCCGCGGGCCGCGGCGACCGTCTCGCCGACGTGGCGCGCGACGACCAGGCCGACCTCGTCGGTGAGCGCGAGCGGCCCGATCGGCCAGCCGAACGCGACCATCGCGCGATCGATGTCCTCGATGCGCGCGCCTTCCTCGAGCAGCAGCATCGCCTCCGCGAGCATGAAGCCGAGGACGCGCGTGGTGTAGAAGCCGGGCGTGTCGCGCACGACGATCGCGGTCTTGCCCATCGCGTGTGCCTCGGCGACGACCCGCGCGAGCGCCGCGGGGTCGGCCCTGTCGGGACGCACGACCTCGACCAGCGGCATGCGGTGCACCGGCGAGAAGAAGTGCATGCCGACGATGCGCTCGGGACGCCGCGCGTCGCGCGCGATGTCGGCGATCGCCAGCGCGGAGGTGTTCGTCGCGATCACCGCGTCGTCGCGCACGACGTCCTCCAGCTCCTTGATCACGTTGCGCTTCACCGCGATGTCCTCGAAGACAGCCTCGATCACGAGGTCGGCGCGCCGGAAGCCGGAGTAGTCGGTCGTTCCCGTCACGCGGGATATCACGCGTGCGCTCTCGCGGCGCTCGATGACGCGTTTGCGCGCCGCATCCGTCGTGAGCTTGCGCACCGCGTCCAACCCCCGGCCGACCGCCCTGGTGTCGACGTCGCGCATGCGCACCGTCGCGCCGCCGATCGCGGCGGCTTGCGCGATGCCCGAGCCCATGAGCCCGGCGCCGACGATGGCGATGTCGGTGGTCGCCTCGCCGCGCGGCAGGCCCTCGTACGCGGCGCGCCGCTGCGCGAGCCCCAGAAGGAACAGCGCGATGAGGTTGTGCGACACGTCGCCCGTCGCGAGCTCGCCGAAGAGACGCGCCTCGGCCTCGAGTCCCGCATCCATCCCGTGCTCGAGCCCGGTCGCGATCGCCTCGAGCGCCTTGAGTGGGGCCGGGTAGTGCCCCTTCGACTCCGCGATCGCGGAGGATCGCGCCCTGCGCATCGCGTACGCGCGCAGCGGCGCGAGCCAGGTCGCGGCGCGATCCACGAGCGACTCGCCGCCCTGCACGCGCCGCGTCCGTCCGCTCTTCGCGCGATCGAACGCGGCGCGCTCGAGCGCCGCGGGATGCACGACCTCGTCGACGAGGCCCGCGCGCAGCGCGCGGCGCGCGTTGCTGCGGCGCGCGTTCAGGATCTGATCGAGTGAGCGGGGCAGACCGACCAGCCGCGGCAGCCGCTGCGTCCCGCCCGCGGCGGGGAGCAGACCGAGCGACACCTCGGGCAGACCGACGCGCACGCTCGGGGCGTCCGCGGCGATGCGCCAGTCGCACGCGAGCGCGAGCTCGTAACCGCCACCGAGCGCGCTGCCGTTGATCGCCGCGACGGTCGGAAAGGGGAGCGCGGCGAGCTCGCCGAAGATGCGCTGGATCTCGCGGCTGGCCTGGCTGATCTCCGCGGCGGACGGCCAGTTCGCGAGCATCGTGAGATCCGCACCGGCCACGAACTGGTCGGGCTTCGCGCTCACGATGACGAGGCCGCGCGGCCGCGCCTCGCGCGCGTCGGCGATGGCGCGCCCGAGCGCGGCGATGAGCGGCGGGTCGATGGCATTTACGTGGTCGGTCGGGCGGTCGACGACGATGCGGCCGATGTGGCCGTCCTCGTAGCGCGCGCCGGCGGCGGCGATGGTCGCGACGTCGATCGGCGGCGGAACGATCCGCGTCGTCACATCGGACGCGGTCGTCACGAGAGGAGCTCGAGCACGATGGCGGCGCCGTTGCCGCCCGCGGCGCAGGCGCTGGCGAGACCGAACTGCACGCCGCGCCGCCGCATCTCGTTCGCGAGCGTCGTGACGAGACGCGCGCCGGTCGCGCCGAACGGGTGCCCCAGTGCGATCGAGCCGCCCATGACATTCACCCGGTCCTCGTCGACGCGGCCCGCGCCGTTGTGTTCGAGGACGTGGAAGGTCGAGAGGACCTGCGCCGCGAACGCCTCATGCATCTCGATGAGACCGATGTCCGAGAGCGTGAGCCCGGCTCGCTCGAGGGCCAGCGGGATCGCGTACGCGGGCGCGATGAGCAGCTGGTCGGCCGGATCGACAGCGGCATAGGCATAGGAGCGGATCGCGACGAGGCCGGTGCGGCCCTCGGCGCGCGCGCGTTCCTCCGACATGAGCAGCACGGTCGCGGCGCCGTCGGTGAGCGGGCTCGCGTTGCCGGCGGTGATCGTGCCGTGGGCGCGATCGAACACCGGGCGCAGCGCGCCGAGCTTCTCGAGCGTCGTGTCGCGGCGGATGTGGCCGTCCGTCGTGACCGTGCGGCCGTTCCGGTACAGCGGCGCGACCTCCTGCGCGAGGCGGCCGTCCTCCCAGCCGCGCGCGGCGTTTGCGTGGCTGCGTAGCGCCCAGCGGTCCTGCGCGTCGCGCGGGATCGCGTTGATCGCGGCCATCGACTCGGCCGACTGGCCCATCGTCAGGCCGGTGCTGGTCTCGCGGATGCCCGGCGCGACCGGCGCGAGGTCCGAAAGACGCACGTCGGCGAAGCTCCGCGCCTTCTGCGGCAGCGTTTTCGCCTGCGACGCGCTCACGAACGCGCGCGCGAGCTTGGGCGTGTAGGTGATCGGGACGTTCGAGAGGCTCTCCGCGCCG
Organism: Candidatus Limnocylindria bacterium; assembly: GCA_036000705.1. Classification (GTDB taxonomy): domain Bacteria; phylum Chloroflexota; class Limnocylindria; order P2-11E; family P2-11E; genus CF-39. Next base: position 3,621 of record DASYUY010000110.1, read on the forward strand.
CCCGCGAGCGCTGACGTGGCGGTGCCGACCGCGATGTGATCGGCCGCGGTCGTGATCGCGACGCACGCCGACGCGCAGGCCATGCCGACGCTCGCGGCGTAGATGTTCGGCGGGAGACCGAGGGCGAGGACGATCTCGCGGGCGAGATTGTGATACGCCACCGGGCGCGAGACGTTCCCATAGACGACCTCGTTGACGTCCCGCGCCGCCGTTTCCGTACGGGCGAGTGTCTCTGCGGTGGCAACTTTCGCCAGGTCGAGGACGTCGAGCTCTGCGAAGTCCGTACCTGCTTTTACGAATGGAGTACGCCAGCCGCCCACGACGACCGCCCGCCTCATGCTCGCCATCGGCGTCATGGTACTCGCCCAAACGAACGTTTGGTAGGGATTTTTTCGCGTACTGTGCTCGCTTGACGGTGCGTTACTCGGGCATGCGTGGGGAGGCGGTCTTCGCTCTGGACACCGAAAGGGCGGCCTTGCGCCTGCGCCTCGCCGCCGCAGCCCTCGCCACCACGCTCGTCCTGCTGGCAGGCGACCACTCCAGCGCGCTGGCGGCCGCGACGATCCCGCTCTTCCTCGCCGGATCGGTGGCGCTCCGCTACGGGCCTGAGGGCCGCTGGCCGCAGATCCGCTCCCTCGTCGGCAGCGCCCTCGACGTCGTCATGGCGACCGCGATCGTGTTCGCGCTGCCGCTCGGCGCGCCGACCTGGATCCTCTACGGCTTCGCCATCGCCAACGCGGCTCTCTGGCGCGGTCCGCTCGGAGTTTTCGGCGCCACCGCGGCGGCGATCCTCGCCTACGACCTCACGCTCGGCTTCCGCAGCGGTGAGGCCCCGGCCACGTCGCTCTGGGTCGTCCAGGCGCTCGTCGCGATCGGCCTGATCAGCGCCGAGCTCGTGTACAGCGCCGTCCGCGCCATCGCCGACCGGGAGCGGATGCGCCGCCACGGTCACGCCCTTCGTGCCTTCGCCGAGGCGCGCGGGAGCACGCCGCTGCTGGACACGCTGAAGACGCAGATCCTCGCGCTGGGCGCGGTCCACGTCCGGTTCGGGACCGAGGAGACGGCTCTCCGCGACTCCCTCGGCGGCCGTCCAGGGTTCGTCGAGCGCCTGCCGACCCGCGAGCCGCGCTTCGCCGCGGTGATCCTGCCCCCCGACGTCGCGGCCGCGCCGCAGATCGAGACCATCGCACGCGACCTCATCGTCGATATCGCGCCGCTGGTCGCGTCGAACGAGCGTGCCGAGCACGCCGAGCGCCTGCGCGACGCCGCGGCTCACGCCCTCGACGCGCTGGCCGAGACCCCGCGCGAGGCGACCGAGGCGGGCACGCTCGCGACGCTGACCGTGGCCGCCGCGGCCGTCGCCGGACGAGCGGCGATCGTGCGCCTGGCTGACGGTGTCGTCCTGACCGGAGAGCTCCCCCGGGACGCGGCGGTGGAGCTCGCGCGCGGCGGCGGTGCCGCGGCGCTGCTGGTGGGCAACGGCGCGCACTGGTCGCGGCCGCTCCTCGCGAAGCTCGACGCCCGCTCGGCGGTCGTCGTCACCGCCGGACAGGGCCGCGGCCTGCTCGCGCTGTCGAGCGACCGCGTCCTCTCCGAGCAGGAGTTCGCGCTCATCAGGCGCCTGGCCCATGTCGCCGGCGCGATCGCCGACCTGGTGCGCGAGCGCGACCGCCACCGCGGGGACGCGCAGCAGCTACGCGTCGAGTCGGAGCGCCTCGGCGTCGTGCTGCAGGCGCGCGAGGACGCCGTCGCGATGGCGGCGCACGAGCTGCGCAATCCGCTCACCTCCGTGCACGGCTACGCGACCCTCATCTCGCGCAACCTCGGCGCGGTGCAGGACCAGCTCACGCGCCTCGATCGCATCATCTCGGACCTCCTCGGCCGCACCGCGCTCGAGAAGGACGTGGCCGACGTCGTCAAGGTCGCGACCGAAGCGGTCGGCCGCCTGCGCGCCTTGACCGGACGCGACGCCTGGCTGGTGAAGCCGGATCAGGCCGCGCTCGCGCGCATCGATCCGGTCCGTCTCGCGCAGGTCATGGACAACCTGCTGCGCAACGCGGCGAAATATTCGCCCGAGACCGGCGCGATCACGCTGCAGATCATCCCCAGCGACGACGAGGTCAGGTTCGTCGTGCAGGACGAGGGTGCGGGCATCGCGCCCGACGAGGTCGAGCACGTCTTCCAGCGCGGGTTCCGCTCTCCGCGTCTCGCGGAGACGACCGAAGGCGAGGGCCTCGGGCTCGCGGTCTGTCAGCAGATCGTCGAGGCCCAGGGCGGACACATCACCGTCGAGAGCGCCGGCATCGACCGTGGCAGCAGCTTCACCGTCACGCTGCCCACGGTGCGCATCGCGATCCCGAGCAGCGGCGAAGAGACGACGGGCTAGGGCAGGTCCTTCAGGCCCAGCTCGCGACCTAGCTCCTGCGACTTGCGATCGGCATCGGCAGCCTCAGCGTCGCGCCCGAGCGCGCGCAGCGCCTGCGCGCGGTCGCGGAGCGCACGAGCGAGTGACGGTCGCGTCTCCATCGCCTCGAAGAGCTCGATGGCCCTATCGAGGTCGCGGAGCGCGGCCGTCCAGTCCGGCGTCGCGTCGCGCGCGTACGTGCGCGCTCGGCCCCACAGCGTCTGCGACTCACCGAAGCGATCGCCCATCTCGCGAGCGCCCGCCAGAGCGTCGTTCCAGCCCGCGATACCGCCGGGGAGATCACCCAGCCGCGCTCTCACCGAGCCAAGCAGGGCCTGGGTGAGCGTGCGCATCGGCGGCATGTTCGTCACCAGCGCGAGCTCGTTGCCGCGCTCGAGCGGCGCCTTGGCGGTACGGGCATCCTCCAGCGCGAGCCGGGCCGCGCCGAACATGACGTTGGAGGCGACGACGCATGCGAAAGCTCCGAGCTCCTCGGATCGCTTCGCGCACTGCAGCGCCTGGGCCGATGCCTCATCGAGGTCGCCGCGCTCGAGATGGATCGCCGAGCCGGCGATCTGCGCGTCGATGCGCGCGATCGCGTCGCCCTGACCAGCGAGTCGCTCCGACCGCGCGAGCGCGTCCTCGGCCGCCGCGAACTCGCCCAGGCGCGCGTAGGTGATCGCGAGGAAATCGGACACCATCGCCGTCGACAGTGGATCGGCCTTCGCTTCGACCGCATCGAGGGCCTCGCTCATCTCACGGGCTCCCTCCCGCAGCTGTCCGGTGAATGCGATGTACGAGCCCATAAAGGCTTTGGGCAGCGCACCGACGTTCGGATCGCCGAGATCCTTGCTGAACTGTTTGCCTCGCTCGAGCGCTTCCTTCAGAGCCTGGCTCGACTCCGGCAGCTCACCCCGCTTGCGGCGCAGGAACGCGATCCAGAAATACGCTTCCGCGAGGAACCGGCGGTCCGCGCCTTCGGCACCCGCGAGCGCTCCCTCCAGCCGCGCGAGGACTGAATCGGCGTCGGTGCTCGACCAACCGGCCTTCGCGGCGCCGATCGCGGCCCGCAGCCGCAGATCGAGCTGCGTGTCGGCGGCGAGCGCCGTGGCGCGCTTGAAGAATGCCAGAGCTTCGCGATTCGCGAAGCGTTCCAGGGCGTGGTCGCCCGCGACGACGAGATACTGCGTCGCGCGGACCGCGTCTTCGGCATGCTCGAAATGCATCGCGATCACGGCGGCGAGCTCGTTCTCGCGTGACGGGTAGAGCGACAGGAGCGTCTCGGCGGCGGCGCGGTGCAGAGTGCGGCGGTCCTGTTTCAGGAGCGAGCCGTACGCGGCTTCCTGGACGAGGGCGTGACGGAAGAGGTATTCGAGCTCGGGCTGCAGCGCCGCGATCTCGATGAGTCCGCTGGCCTCGAGCGTGCCGAGCTCGGCTCGCGCGGTCATATCGTCTTCGCCTCGAGGAGACGCTCCAGGATCGTCACGCCGAACTGCCGGCCGATGACCGATGCGACGCGGAGCGTCCGTCTGCTCTCCTGCGGCAGTCGGTCGATGCGGGCGAGGAGCAGACCCTGGAGCGTGTCCGGTATGTTCATGTCGCCCACACGCTCGGTCGCGATCCAGCGGTCGCCGTCGCGCACGATGGCGCCGCGGTCGATCAGCATGCGGATGACCTCCTCGACGAAGAACGGATTGCCCTCTGCCTTCGCGAGGATCTGATCCCGCGCGTCCGCGGGCAGCGACTCGATCTGCAGGAGATTCGACACGAGAGCGCGGCTGTCCTCGGTCGAGAGGGGATCGAGGCGGATCTCGGTCAGCGCATCGCCGAAGACGTCGCGCGCGCCGGCGATCATCCGCCATCCCGGGGAGCCGCGCTCGACACGCGAGCTGAGGATGCAGAGCACGGGCAACGACGCGAGTGAGGGGAGGGCCTGGAGGAGCGTGTCGACCGAAGCCAGGTCGGCCCAGTGCAGGTCATCGCACACGAGGACGACCGGACCTCGCAGGCTGACCGCGCGAAGCACCAGGATGAGCGACGCCACGTAGCGTTTGATCGCCTCGATCTCGAGGACCGTGAGCAAGGACTGCTGGTCGGGCGTGAGCCGCAGCGAGAGAAGGTGTCCCAGGTAGGCATATGTCTCGGCCCAGCCGTCGCCGAGCACGTCGCGCAGGAACGTTTGCAGTGACTCGGCGACCTGCGACTCGTCGGCTGAGCCGGTCACACCGATCAGCGACCGCACCAGGTCGAGCACGAGGTGGTAGGGCAGCGTCTCGCCGTACGACAGGCATCGCCCTTCGATCCAACGTACCGAGCCGTCGGTCCGCTCGACGTCCGCGCGGAGCTCCGCCAGCAGCCGGCTCTTTCCGATGCCGGGCTCGCCGAGAATGCACGTGACGCGACCTTGTCCCGCGCGGACGACGCCGAAGAGTTCACGCAGACGTGCAAGCTGCGCGTCGCGGCCGATCAGCGGTGACCGCAACCCGAGGACGCCGCGAGTGCCGGTCCGCCCGGCCTTCACGCCGCTTATCTCGTAGGCCTGGATCGCCTCGGTCTTTCCCTTCAGCTCGAGAGATCCGACATCGACGGCATCGACCAGCGGCGACACAAAACGATAGGTGGCCGCGGTGACCAGCACGCTGCCCGCGCGCGCCGTCGCTTGCATGCGCGCGGCGATGTTCACCGCGTCGCCCATCGCTGTGTACTCGTGCGCCGTATCGGTTCCGACCATGCCGACGACGACGGGTCCGGTGTTGATGCCGACACGGACGCGGATTTCTCTGGCGCCCTTGGCGACCTGTGCCGCGCCGAGCTCGTCGATGGCGCGGACCATGTCCAGACCGCAGCGCACCGCGCGCTCCGGATCGTCCTCGTGTGCGACCGGAGCACCGAAGAACGCGAGGACACCGTCGCCCATGAGCCGCGCGATCGTCCCCTCGTATCGCTCGATCGTGCGCGTCATTCGCGCGAACGCCTCGCCCACGAGAGCGGTCCAATCCTCGGGATCCATGCGCTCGGCGATCGAGGTCGAGTCGGCGATGTCGGCGAAAAGGACCGTGATCGAGCGACGCTCGCTCGACGCGGTCGTGCGGGGAGGGGCCGCCTCCCGGGCGCTCATGCCAGCAAATGCTAGTCGGGCGAGCGTTCTACCGGGCGAGGACGTCGAAAGCCCGTGCGATGACCTCGAGGATCTGCGCGCTGGTGCTCTTCGCGAGGCGATAGCGAACGACGTTGCCGCTGCGGCTCGCTTCGATCGCGCCGGCCTCGCGCAGGACGCGGATGTGTTGGCTCGTCGCCGGCGCGGTGCGATCGACGACGCGAGCGAGATCGCCCGCGGCGAGCGGAGTCTCGACGAGCGCGCGGATGATCTTGATGCGCGTAACGTTGGAGATGCTCTCGATGAGGTCGCGGACCTCGCGCTCCTGGCGCGCTCCGATCAGCTTCTGCTGCGCGAGCTCGACCGCCTGGGCATCGATCGGCGCGGCCCGTCCGCGCCGCCGCGTTCCCTGTGGTCCACTCCCTTGCACTCAGCGCCCTTTGTCGCACTCGGCCGCCTCTCGCGCAACCGCTTTAGATTGACCTAACTTGCGTGGTGCCGCAAGTTCAACCGAAGATCGCGGTCGCGGCCATGCGCACAGAGGCGATGACGACGACGGCCGCGAGAATCCGCATCAGCAGCTGTGGATTGGTGCGGATCGAGACCCACGCGCCGATCGGCGAGGCGACGAGCGCGACGAGCGCCACGATCGTCGCAAGCGGAGGATCGATCTGCGCTGTTGCGGCCTTCCCGATGAGTGCCGCGACCGCGGCGAACATGCCGATGCCCAGCGACGTGCCGATCGCGATGCGCGGGGGGACGCGCAGGAGATAGACGAGCGCACCGATGATCGTCGCGATCGCGCCGATGCCGACCATCCCGCCGAAGAAGCCGAGCACGACCGATATGCCGATCGCGAGTGGCACGTTCAGATTCAGATCGCCGGTTCCGGCCTGCTGCGACTCGACTGGCAGCACGAGCATGACGGCGGTGACGATGGCCAGTAGCGCGAAGATGCCGAGCAGCACGCGATCGTTCACGTCGCGCGAGATGAGCGCGCCGACGAGCGACGCCGCCGCGCCGGTCGGGCCCATCAGGAGGACGAGGCGTGCCGACACGTTGCCGTACGAGCGGTGGCGGAACGCGCCGAGCACACTGCCCGAGATCGCCTGCACGATCGTGAGACCGGTGATGATCTTCACCGGGAGCGCGCCGATGCCGACCGCGGGCGGGAGATACAGGAGCAGCGGTGTGAGGACCACGCCGCCGCCGATGCCAAGCAGCCCGGAGAGGAACGACGCGATGAGCGAGGACAGCGCCGTGACGAGCTCGGTCCCGTTCGCCGTCGGCATGCGCTCTCCTTTATATAGGTGGTGATGCGGCTCGTCCTGACCGCGCTGCTGCTCGCTGCGTGCGTCGCGCCGGGAGAGGGCTTGCCTTCGCGCGTGACGGTCACCGGCCGCCTCGACTCGCCATCACCGGCAGCGTCCGCGACGCGCGCCGGCGGACCACCACTGGTGTGGCGTCGCATCCCCGACATCCCCACCGGGCGCAGCGAGGTGGCAGCGACCGCGTTTCGGAGCGAGGTCTACGTCATGGGTGGATTCGGCGGCGGACGCGTCGTGGAGATCTTCGACGGACAACGCTGGCGCCGCGGGCCGGACCTTCCGTTCGAGGTCGATCATGCGATGGCAGCGGCGATCCCCGAGACCACCGACGGCGCGGGTGTCTACGTGTTCGGTGGCAACAACGCCGGCGCTCCGACCGCGCGCAGCTTCCGGCTCGCGCCGGGCGCGACCGTGTGGCGCGAGATCGCCGCGATGCCCGGGCCGCGGTCGCAGGCCGCCGCGGTCGCGCGCGGCTCGCAGGTTTACGTCGTCGGCGGTTACGACGGTCAGCGCCTCGCCGCGCCGACGTACGCGTACGACGCGAGCGCCGATCGCTGGCGGCAGGTCGCACCGATCCCGACGACGCGCGATCACCTGGCGGCCGCGCTGATCGCCGGTCGGATCTGCGCGATCGGCGGGCGAAAGCTCTCGCTCACGACGAACCTCGCGACGCTCGAGTGCTACGAGCCCGGTGCCGATCGCTGGGACGCGCTGCCCGACGCGCCAACACCGCGCGGCGGTGTCGGTGCGGCCGCGGTCGGCGATCGTCTCGTATTCGTCGGTGGCGAGCAGCTCAGCGGCACGTACAAGGAGGTCGAGGTGTTCGACGCTGCGACGCGTGCGTGGTCGCGCCTGCCCGACCTCCCGACGCCGCGCCACGGTATCGGTGTGGTCGCGGTCGGCGTCACGCTCTACGTCATGAGCGGCGGACCGACGCCCGGTGGCAGCCAAACCCTCGTATCGGAGGCGCTCGACCTCCCGCCACAGTGACCGGGCACACACGGGACGTGTCCGTTCGCGCATTTACCGGCGCGTCGCGCGCGGGCACTATCGGCCGGTGGGAAAGGGCTGGGACCGCCGTCGCTTCGTGATCGCCGCGCTCGTCGCGGCGCTCGTCGTCGTGCCGGCGGTGCTCGTCCTCACGCAACAGCGCGCCGCGAGCGCGGCCACGATCCTCAGGGTCCTCGACGGCTCGGCCTCGGTCGCGCGCGGCACCGCGGCGTTCGTCGTCGCTGCCGACGGCGACATCGTGAGCGTCGGCGACCGCGTGCAGACCGGGGACCGTAGCCACGCGATCGTCACGTTCTTCGACGGGTCGACGCTCGAGATCGAGCCGGCGACGACGGTTCAGATCGAGGAGTCTTCGAGCACGGGCGCTGGCGCGATCAGCATCCGCATCGCGCAGACGATCGGGCGCACCTGGGCGAGCGTGCGGAAGCTGACGCGCGCCGACTCGAAGTTCGAGATCCGCACGCCTGCGCTCACGGCGGGGGTGCGCGGCACCGGTTTCATCACCGAGGTGCTGGCGGACGGTGCGACCACGGTGCAAACGACCGATGGAACGGTGCAGGTCACCGCGCAGGGTCAGACCGTGCTCGTCGGCGCCGGACAGAGCACCACCGCACAGCCGAACGGAGCGCCGACCGTCCCGGCGTCGAGCGCGTCGCCGCCGAACCTCTTGCGCTTCGGCATGCACTCGCCGGCGTACCTCGCCGTCGTCGATCCGTTCGGACGCGCGTGCGGCGTCGTCCTGCCCGGTCCGACCGTCGTGCGCCAGATCCCGGGCTGTCTCGCCAGCGGACCGGGCGCAGATCCGCAGCTCGTCGACGTGCCGAACGCACCCGCGGGCACGTACCAGGTCGTCATCGAGTCGATCGCGCCAGGTGGTGCGTTCACGGCGACCGCGTCGGCGGTCGATGGTCTCGGAAACCTCTCCTTCAACTACCTCGCCAACGGAATTGGTCAGCCCGGAGCGACGTTGGCATCAAGGATCGACGTCGAGGCCGTAGCGAACGGCGCGCTGAGCTCGATCGGCTTCGGTCCGCTCTTGGTCATCGCGCAGACACCGGTAAAGGTCGTCGCCGGATCCCATCCGCAAGGGCCAAGCAACAGCGACACGGGGCTTCTGTCGTCGTTCTCGCCGCTGCCGGGTATCGGCTTCGGCGCGGGCACGAACACGACGCCTCTGCCGCTGACGTCGGCATCGTCCGTTCTGCCTATGTCATCGCTCATACCCAGTGGCGTGGTCATCCCCGGCGGTCCGTCGACGCCGGACCCGACGGCCATCGCCATCCAATCGCCGACACCGATACCGACGCTGCCGGCACCACCGATTCAAACCGTGGCACCGACGCTCGCATCAACGCCCATTCCGACGCTCGCGCCGACGCCCACACCGACGCCGCAGCCGACACCAACGCCGCGCCCGCCGACCCTCACCGGTGGCACGGCGGCGCCGGGCGGTTTCCTCAGCGTGTTGGGCGAGAGCTGGCCGGTCGGTGCGGCGGTGACGATCGCGTGGCCTGACGGCTCGCAGATCGGCAGTGCCGATGTGAACACATCGGGTCAGTTCGCGACGCGGATCCGCGTGCCCGCCTCCGCGATCCCCGGATCGACCTACAAGATCACCGCGAGCGGCGGGGGACTGGTGGCGACCGCCGACGTCGTCGTCGCGCTTGGTTACGTACCGACGTTCACCCTGCTCAACACGTTCGCACCGAGAGCGGGTGGCTCCGTCGGGTACACGGGCGACGGATGGCCGCCGAACAGCAGCTACTCCATCTATTTCGACGGCGGATCGGCGCCCGTGGGTGGTGGTGTGACCTCGACCGGCACCTTCCAGGGATCGTTCACCGTCCCCGCGAACACCAAGGCCGGTCAGCACACGGTGACGGCGACGTCAGCGGGCTACAGCGTGAACGCCCCGCTCATCACGCAGTGATCCTCTAGCCCGTTTTCACCAGGAACACCGTCTTCACGACCGAGCCGCCGCGCCGGAGCGTGACGTTCGCGGTGACGACGCGGTAGCCAAGCTTGAAGAACAGCATGTCGTAGCTGACCGTCGGCGCGCCCAGCGGCACGTCGAGGGACCAGCGTCCGTTCTCATCGGTGCGATAGCTCAGGGCCGTCGTATTCCCGGCCATGATCGCGGTGCAGCTGAGGCTGCCGAAGCTCACGCAGGTGTCCGGCACCGGACGGAACGTCCGCGCGTCGAGCGCGATGATCGTGAGGCGTCCGTAACCCGGCGGCGGAACACGCGGGGTGGTCGTCGGAAGGGGCGTGGGCAAAGTGATGAGGCCGGGTCCGGTCCCGATGCCGATGCCGCCACCGCCGCCGCCGGCTCCGCTCGCGGACCCGCCGGCGCCGCCGCTGCCGCCCGCACCCGCGCTCGGTGCCGCGCTGGGGGCCTCGGTCGGCGCTGCGGTCGGTGCGGCGCTCGGCTCCGCCGCCGCGACGATCTCCGGCGCGGTGGTCGCGGCGCTGCGGCCGCGGCTCACCTGCGCGAGGATCTGCGGCCGCGTGACGTCGGGAACGACGGCGCTCGCCTCGCCCTCGGGCTTGCCACCGGGCGCGCCGCCCGGGCCGAGGACGAGGAAGATCAACCCGAACAGCACCGCGGCGATCACCGCGACACGTTTCAGCGGCAGACGTCGTGATGGCGTGACAGCAGGAGCCGGAACGGGCAACGGCTGGGGGCGGGGAAGGCGCGCCACGACGAGCGCGCGCCCGAGTGCGATGCGCGTGTCGTGCGCGACCGCGATCTCTCGTGCGCTGAGGCGAGCGCCGGGAATACGGAGGCGCGCCGCGGCGCGCGCGGCCGCGCCGGCATCGCCGTCGCGGACCGACGCGTGCAGCGCCGCGCGGCGCGCGGCAAGACGCAGCGCGTCGCGCTCACTCATCGAGGTAGACCTCCAGCGCGATGGACGTCCCCGGATCGCCGGGCACGAGCTCGTGGTACGCCTTCTTCACCGTTCCGCTGAACTGACCGTCCTTCAGTAGCTCGACCGCGAGCATCGCGATCCGATCGCCCTGTGCGGCGCGCTCGTGCGCGCCGTAGGCGAACACGATCGCGGCGTGGCGGCCGGGTGCCTGGGCCGCGAGCTGACCCTGCACCTCGTCGGCGATGCGACGCTGCTCCATCGTGGACAGCGCCGTGTCGTTGGACAGGAGTGCGACGCCGCTCACTTCGATGCGCATCAGGACGGGCGTCGGATCGATGCCGGCTTTGCGTGCGGCCTCGGCCGACGGCGCGAGGGCGTTCGCCGCGAGGAAGATCGCGAACATTCCGAGCAGCAGGTCGGCCCACAGCCAGCCGGCGAGATTGAACGAGACGCTGCGGTGCGCGGAGCCCTGCATGGCCTAACGCCGCGCGAGCGAATCGGCGGCGCGCTCGAGACGGATGGCGGCGTCCCTCAGCTTCTCGACGACGCCCTCGAGATCGAAGAGCTGACCCTCGCGCTCGACCGCGCGCTCGTAGATGCGGCGCTCCTCGGCGGCCATGTCCGCGAGGATCGATTCCGCGTCGCCGGTCCCGAAGTCGAGCGCGCCGAGCGAAGACACGTGACCGAGCAGCGCGCGGATCTCCGATTCCTTCAGGAGCGCCTTGGTGCGGAGCTGCGCGTCGCGCAGCTCGCTGCGGACGTGCAGCGCGAGCGACAGGACGATGAGAACGCCGATCAGGCTCGCGTCGGTGATGGCGAGCGTGCTGAAGTTGAGCAGCAGCCGACCGTCGAAGCCCTCCTGCCACAGCAGCAGGAACGGCCGCGAGATGAGCTCGGGGCGCGCGCCGAGCAGCTGCGCGTACGTGCTCGCGGCGATCGACAGGCCGAACCACGTAACCGCGATCGGCGCGAACACCAACACGTTGCGGATGACCTCGAGCACGGCCCAGAGCCGCGAGTGCTTGCCGGCGAGGAGCTCGGCCAGACCCCGCGGGTCGACGGCGCCGGTGTAGGCGGCGGCCTCGGTCGTCCGCCCCTCGCGGACGGCGTCGGCGAGCCGCGCCAGGACCGTGCCGAGCGACGGCTCGCGTGCCGTCGCCTCGTCGGCAAGGCGCTGCAGTGCCTCGGCTGTCGCCTGTCGATCCAACCCCTTATTCCTCCACCCCGGGCTAAGAGTACGTTGCTCGCCCCGCGACGACGTGTCGTTTTGGGGGCTGTGGCGTACCGATTAACGGGGCTAGTCGGGCTCCAGCACCGTCGTGGCGGCGCGGTAAGTGCCCAGCGGCTGGACCCACTCGCAGCACGTCCGCATCAGAGCCAGCGCCTCGCGCGCCGGGGACGCCTGCGGGTCGGCCTCGAAGTCGAGGTAGAAGACGTAGTCCCACGGGCCGGCGCGGCTGGGCCGCGACTCGATCTTCGTGAGCTGCACGCCCGCCGTCGCGAACGGCTGCAGTGTTCGTGTGAGTGCGCCCGGAACGTTCGCGGCGGCATAGACGACGCTTGTTTTCCAGGGTCCGGTGAGCAGGCCGGCCGGGACGCGGCGGGCGACGCCGTCGTCGCCCTCGCGCGCGAGCGCGAAGAAGCGCGTGAAGTTGTCGGGGCTCGTCTCGATCGACTCCGCGAGCACCGCGAGCCCGTAGCGATCGGCCGCACGCTTGCTCGCCACCGCGGCGATGGTCGGGTCGCCGGCCGCCGCGACCTCGGCGGCCGCGCCGGCGGTGTCGTACGCGACCTCGGGCTGGATCTTCGCGCGGCGTAGGAAGTCCTCGACCTGTGCCAGGGCTTGCGGATGCGAACGCGCGACCTTGATATCCGCGAGCGACGCGCCCTTCACCGCGAGCAGGCAGTGCCGCACTCGTATGACGGCCTCGGCCACGATGCGGAGGCCACGGTGGTTGCGCAGCAGGTCGTAGACGTCGGCGACCGAGCCCGCGTGCGTGTTCTCGACCGGGACGACGGCGGCGTCGACCTCCGCGTTCTCGAGCGCCGCGAAGACTTCCGAGAACGTGCGGCGCGGCTGCAGATCCTGGCCGGGGAACAGCGCCGCCGCCGCGGCCTCCGAGAACGCGCCGGCCAGCCCCTGGTACGAGACGCTCAGCGATATACCGCCGTGCGCCACTCGGCATGACGCGTGTCGTCGCCGCGCGCCATCGCGAAGTACACCTCACCGATGCGGCGCGCGACCGGGCCGATCGTGCCGTCGCCGACGGCGCGGCCGTCGACCTTGACACACGGCGCGACCTGCGCGCCGGTGCCGCAGAAGAAGACCTCATCGGCGATGAACAGCTCGGTGCGGTCGATCGCGCGCTCGAGCACCGTGAGGCCGAGCTCCTCGCGCGCGATCGTCATGACCGTGTCGCGGGTGATGCCCTCGAGGATGTCGTCGCTGACGGACGGCGTGATGAGCACGCCGCCGCGCGCCATGAACAGGTTCGCGCTGCCGCCCTCCGAGACGTGGCCGTCGCGCGTGAGGAAGATCGACTCATCCGCGTCCGCCTCGTGCGCTTCGTCGACCGCGAGCGCGGTGTTGATGTACGCGCCCGTGAGCTTGCCGCGCGCGGGGATCGAGTCGTCTCCCGTGCGCCGCCACGTCGCCGTACGCGCGGCGAGCCCGGAGGTCGGCAGGTACGCGCCGATCGGGAAGGCGAACATGCCGAACCCGCTGCGCAGGTCGTGCAGCGCGACCTTGATCGAGCGCGCGGCCTTGTACGCGAGCGGACGGATGTACACGTCGGTCCTGAACTCGTTGCGGCGCAGGAGGTCGAGCGTGACTTCGGAGAGCGTCGCGCTGTCGCCGGGCAGCTCGATCCGGAGGAGCCGGCAGTTGCCGCGCATGCGATCGAAGTGCTCGCGCAGGCGGAATACGTAGAGCTGCTCCTGGCCCGCGTTCCAGTACGCGCGGATGCCTTCGAAAACGCCGGTCCCGTAGTTCAGCGCGTGCGTCGCGAGGCTGACGTGCGCATCGGCCAGCTTCTTGAAGACGCCGTCCTGGTAGGCCCATCCCGTCTCGGGGATCTCCGTCCCGAGCGCCGCGGTCTCTCGCGTCTGTTCGTGAACGCCGCTCGCCATCTCTTCCTCCTCTGGAAACAAGAAAGCCTCCCGATCTTGGGAGGCTCTGTCCGCTGGTCTCGCTCCGTCGCTAGCTGAGCGCGCCTCCTCCTCCTGCTCCACTTCGGAGCTCGATAACGATGACGAAGAAGACGAAGCGCGCCATGAGGACGCGAACGTTACCGGGCCGGCGCGCCTCCGTCAACGGCGGCCAAGCTGCCGCCTGCACGCCGGAACTTTTCAGCTGGTCGCGCGTCAATCCGGCAGACCAGCTGGAGGGATTCATCAGATGCTGACGCTCTTTCAACGGACACTCATCGTGGTCCTCGCGTTCGGGTTCCTGGTCGTTGCCCTCGTCGTCGCCGCCAAGGCCCCCGCTCAGGCAACGACCTTCGCTCCCGCGCGCTCGCTTCCGGTGAACGCGGTGATCCCGCCCGGCGTCGTCACCACCGGCGACGCGACCGTGAAGGCGAAGCCCGATGGCGCGATCGTCACCGTCGGGACCATCGTGCAGGGCGCGACGGCGGACGAAGCGCAGGCGCAGCTATCCGGGCGGATCGCCAAGATCCTCGAACGCGCGAAGGCCCTGGCCATCGCCGAGAGCGACACCAAGACGGTGGCCTACCGGATCGATCCGCAGTACGCGTACGAACAGGGCAAGGCGCCCAGGCTCACCGGCTTCCAGGCCGCCCAGCAGATCGCCCTCACGCTCCATGGCACCGACGGCGTCGGCAAGGCACTGGACGCGCTCGTCCAAGGCGACGGCGCGACCACCGCGACGGTGGCATTCGCCCTCCTCGACGCCAAAGCCGCGCAGGCGAGCGCGCGCGAGCAGGCGATCCAGGACGCCCGCGCGAAAGCGCAGGCGATGGCAACGACCGCCGGCGTCCAGCTCGGAAAGGTCATCAGCGTCAACGACATCGGCCTTGCGCCGACCGTAGACGGGGTCACCAAGAGCGCCTACACCGCGCTCGCGGTCGCCGCGCCGGCGCCGGTATCGCAGCTCCCGGCCGGCGAGCTTCAGGTCGTCGTCCGAGTGCAGGTGCAGTTCGAGCTCGCTCCCTAGAGCCCCTTCGCGAAAGACAAGTTCAGAGGCGCCCGATGACCTCGCCGCGCTGCCACACGCGGCGGGCGACTTCGAGCGCGACGACGTCGGCGACGACGAAGCCGGCGCCGAGGCCCACGAGCGCCCAGCCGTCGGCGATGCGTGAGGCACCGACGCCGAGCACGGCGAAGACCGCGGCGGACAGACCGATCATCAGACCCGCGATCTGCTGGCCGGCCCGGGTCGTGCGCACGACCGCCGCGATGATCAGCACCCAGCTGCCAGCGGTGATCAGATAGAGGAACGCGACCACGAGAAGCGCGAACAGGATCTCCGGCGGCAGCGCGGCGCGGATGCGCGTCGCTCCGAACAGGAACGATCCGAGCACGTAGAACACCGTGAGGCTGCCCGCGCAGATCAGCATCACGGGACCGACCATCCCCAGGAGCTTGCCGACGACGATGTCGATGTCGCGCACCGGTGACGCGAGCAGCGGAACGAGCGTCCCGTTCTCCTTCTCCTGCGTGAACGTGGATGCGATGAGCGCGACGCCGGAGAGTGCCGGGATGAGCGTGCTTTGGAGGGCGAGCACGAGCACCCCGATGTCGTTCGGGCCGCCCGGACCCGTTCCGCGGCCGCTCACTACGAAGAGGATCGGTAGCAGCGCGAAGAAGCCGGTGCGGAGGACCGCTCCGCGGTCGCCGAAGATCTCCCAGCGAATCTCGCGCCACGCGATCAGCGCGGCCTTAGCCACTTCGTTCACCGGCTTCGGCGACGATCGCGAAGTACGCATCTTCGAGCGAGCGCTCCTCGCGCGCGAGCGTGATGACGCGCACGCCGCCGTCGAAGAGCGCGCGCAGCACCGCGGGGTTCGTCGTGCCCGGCTCGTCGGCATCGAACCGCAGCGCGGCATACCCGTTCTCGGCGTTCGCCGGCTCAGCCGTCACGCCGGCGCGGGCGAGGGCGTCGCGCGCGGCGGCCACGTCCCCGGTGAACGAAACGACGAACCGCGGATGCGCATCGGCCCGCAGGTCGCCGGTCAGCCCCTCGCGCGCGACGCGGCCGCGATACAGGACGACGACGCGATCCGCGATGCGCTGCGCCTCGTCGAGATCGTGCGTGCACAGGAGGATCGCCCGGTGCCGTGCGCGCAGGGACACGATGAACGAGCGCAGCGAGCGCGCCGTCTCCGGATCGAGCGCGGTGGCCGGCTCGTCAAGTAGGAGGACCGGCGGATCGTGCACCAGGCCGCGCGCGATCGCGACCTTCTGCTTCATGCCGCGCGAGAACGCGCCGAGGCGGACATCGAGCCGGTCGGTGAGACCCAGCAGCTCCGCGAGCTCCTCGGTGCGGCGCTCCGCGGCCGCGACGTCGTAGAGGTGGCAGAAGAACGCGAGATAGCCGCGGAGCGTCATGCGCTCGTAGAGCGAGGGCTGATCGGTGACCATGCCGCAGCGCTGACGCACCGCATGCGGGTCCGCGCGCACCGAGATGCCGTCCACGAGCACATCGCCCTCACTCGGGGCGAGGATCCCGGCGATGATGCGGCTCGCGGTCGTCTTTCCGGCGCCGTTGGGGCCGAGCAGCGCGACGATCTCCCCGGGCTCGACGCGCAGCGACACATGGTCGAGCGCCACGGTGCGTCCGAAGGAGCGCGACACGTCGCGCACATCGATCATCGAACGAGCATATGCGGCGGATACCCTAGCCTTCGGGCGATGGACCTCGTGCTCTCGTTGCACGGCCGCGTGGCGTACGCGCTGCTCCTCTATTACACGTTCGTCGGGCTGTGGGGGCTCGTGGCGGGCATCCGCGACCGCGGCCCAGGCCCGAGCTACCGCGGCGCGATCGCGATCGCGACGATCGCTGCCGTCGCGCAGGGCGCGCTCGGCCTGGTGGTGCTGGCGTTCCGCGGCGCGCCCGCGGAAGCGGTGCACATCCTGTATGGGCTCGCGCTGGCCGTCTCGATGCCGCTCGCGGCGACGCTCATCCGCGATCGCACCCCGCGCGGCCAGTCGATCGCGCTCGGGTTCGCAGCGCTGTTCGCGGCCGGCCTCGCGATCCGCGGGATAACGACGGCCTAGGCGTATCGTCCCGCCCATGACCGACGCCCCCGAGATCGATCCCGCGCCCGACGTATCGCGCGAGGCACTGCAGGCGCTGCGCGGCGACTTCCTGTACTTCAACGTCGCGGGCTCGGGTCCGACGTTCCCGGTCGCGCACCGCGCCGCCGATACCTACCGCGCATGGCTGTCGTCGGTCGGCATGTTCTCGCACGTGGGATACGACGCGTACAACGCCGGCCTCGACGGCACACGCTCCGACATCGCCGACGCGATCGGCGACGCCGGCGGTGCGGCGCGCGTCGCGCTCGCGCAGTCGGCGACCGACGGGCTGAACACGCTCGTCGGCGGACTGCGCCTGCGGCCGCGCATGCCGCGACGCGGCGGCCCGCTCATCGTCACGACCGCGGAGGAGCACGGCAGCGCGCTGCTGCCGGTGTTCGCGCGACGAACGCGCGGCGACCGCGTGCAGGTGATCCCGCACCGTGACGACGCGAGCTTCCTCGAGGAAGTGCGTCGCGCGTTCGCGAGCGGTGCCGAGGCGCTCGTCATGTCGCTCGTCGGCTGCAAGAGCGGCAAGGTGCTGCCGGTGGCCGATGCGACGCGCATCGCGCACGACGCGGGCGCGACCGTCATCGTCGACTGTGCGCAGGCGCTGGGCCAGATCCAAGTGGACGTTCGCGCTCTCGGCGCCGACGCGTACGCGTTCCTCGGCTACAAGTGGCTGCACGGCCCGCTCGGCGTCGGTGCGTTCTGGGTGAAGGACCCGGAGCGCTTCGAGAGCACGCGACTGGGCTGGCGGTCGCAGAGCGCGATGGACCTGGAGGGCCACGTGACGCTCAAGCCCGAGGCGTCGCGGTTCGAGATCGGCACGGTCGACGCCGGCGCGTTCTTCGGGCTGCGCCAGACGCTCGCGGTGCACCGTCGTCTCGGCGCGACCGTGGGCCGGCGGGTGCGAGCGCTGCGCGCGCGTCTGCTCGAACGCCTCGCCGACCTCCCTTTCGAGATCCTGTCGCGGCCGAGCGACCCCACGGGCATCGTCGTCGCCGCGCCGAAGGGCGCGCCGGCGCTCGAGACGGTGGAGCGGATGTGGCGCGAGCAGCGCATCGTCGTGAAGCAGCTGTCCGAGCCGGGGCTGGAGGCCATCCGCATCTCGTTCTGGGCGCTGCACGAGGAAGGCGACATCGATCGCCTCGCCGACGCGTTCGCGCGCACGCTGGCCAGCCCCGTTCGCTGAGCGAACAGACCCCTTCGCTATCGTTTCCGCCGTGACCCTTCTCAGCGGTCAGGTCGCGATCGTCACCGGCGCGGGACGCGGGCTCGGTCGCGCCGTCGCGGAGGCGCTCGCCGCCCTCGGCGCCTCGGTCGTGCTCGCGTCGCGGAACGCGCCGGAGCTGGACGAGGTCGTGAAGGTTATCAAGCGCACCCAGGGGCATGCGCTCGCGCAGACCGCCGACGTCGCCGACGAGCGTCAGGTCCAGGAGCTCGCGCTCGCCACCGCTCGCTGGGTGGGACCGGCGTCGATCCTGGTGAACTGCGCCGGCATGGTCGACCCGATGGCGCCGCTCGCGCGCTCCGACCCTGCGCTGTGGCTGCGCAACATCGCGATCAACGTCGGCGGGACGTATCTGCCGACGCGCGCGGTGTTGCCGGGCATGCTCGACCGCGGGTTCGGACGCGTCGTGAACATCTCGTCCGGCTCCGCGACGCGGCCGAGCGCCGGCTGGACCGCATATTCCGCCGCGAAGGCCGCCGTCGTGCAGATGACGCGCAGCCTGGCGCTCGAGATCGAGGGGACCGGCGTCACCGCCTGCGCGTTCAACCCCGGGGCGATGGACACCGAGATGCAGGAGCGCATCCGGCGCACGCCGGCGTCGGAGTTCCCGCGCGCCGACGAGTACCGCGAGGCCGCGCGCGAAGGACGGCTCGTCGATCCGAAGGCGCCGGCGCGCGTGATCGCCTACCTCGTCCTGCCGGACACGCAGCGGAACGGCCAGGCGCTCCAATACGAGGACGAGGACCTGCGTCGGACGGTGGAGAGCGCGCTCCCTGGGTAGACGCTGATGCTCGCTGACGAACGGCGCGAGGAGCTCGTGCGCTTCGAGCGCACGTTCAATCTCGCGCGCCTCGGCGGCGCGTGCCTCGCGTTCGGGCTGGGTCCGCTCTTCCCGAACCTCGGCGCGTGGTCGCTCGTGCTCCTCGGCGTCGGACTCCTCGTCGAGGCGGCCGCGATCGAGATCGCGCTGCGTCAGGTCCGATCGCGCGACGGGCTCGAGCGTCTCGCACGTGGCGTCTTCCTCGTCGACCTGCTCGTCGTCGCGTTCGCCATCTTCACCTTCGCGGCCGACCCGCGCTGGACGACGTACATCGTCGGCGGTTTGCTCATCATCGCGGGAGGTTTCCGCTTCGGCCCGCGTGGCGCGCTCGCGGGTGCGGGCGCGATGTCAGTGGCGACGGTCGCGGTCGCGTCCTTCCGCGCGAACGTCTACGGCTACGCGCTCGAACCCGAGCGGATCCTGTTCACGGTCACCGTCAACCTCCTCGCGGCGTTCCTGATGTCCGGCCTGCTGCGCGAGCTGCGTGGACTGCGGAGCCAACGTGAGGCGTTCCTGCGACAGGCCGCCGAGACCGAGGCGCTCCGCGCCGTCGATCAGCTGAAGAGCGACTTCCTCGCCGCGATGTCTCACGACTTCCGGAGCCCGCTCACCGTCGTGCGCGGCGCGGTCGAGCTGCTCCTCGGCGAAAGACCGGGCCTTCTCACGCCCGGACAGCGCGAGCTGGCCCAAAGCGCCGAGCGCAACGTGCGCCGCCTCGAGGAATTCACCGAGGACCTACTCGAGATGGCCCGTCTCGAGCAGGGCGCGGTCGCGCTCGAGCCGGAGGAGCTCGACGTGCGCACGCTGCTCAGCGAGATCGTCGCGGACCATCAGATCCTGGCCAAGCAGCGCCGGCAGTGGTTCGCGCTGGACGCGCCCGCCGACGCGATGACCCTCTCCGCGGACCGAGGCCGGCTGCGCCAGGCGCTCAGCAATCTGGTCGGCAACGCGATCAAGTACGCGCCGACGGGAACGCCGATCACAGTGCGCGCCGAAAGGCAGAACGGGCTGTTCCGCATCGCGGTCAGCGACCACGGCCCGGGCATCCCGCCCGAGGAGCGCGGCCACATGTTCGATAAATTCTTCCGCGGCCGCGGCGTCGGTGCCACCGCGGGCGCGGGCCTCGGTCTCTCGATCGCGCGCTCCCTCGTCGTGCTCCACGGCGGCACGCTCGCCTACGAGGACACCCCCGGAGGGGGATCGACGTTCGTCGTGTGTCTGCCTCCGGAGAGCGCGTGAAGGTCCTGATCGTCGACGACGAGCCCGACGTGCGCTCCCTGGTGCGCAGCGCCCTCGGCTACGCGCGCGTTCCGCTCGAGGCGATCGAGGCCGCGGACGCCGAGGAGGCGCTCGAGGCCGTCGCGACCGCGCAGCCGGACATCATGGTGCTCGACCTCGCGCTACCGGCGCGCGACGGGTTCTCGGTCCTCGAGGAGCTGCGTCGCACCAGTGACCTGCCGGTGATCGTGCTGACGGCGCGCGGGCTCGAACACGACAAGATCCGCGGGCTCGAGCTCGGTGCCGACGATTACATGACGAAGCCGTTCAGCCCGCGCGAGCTCCTCGCGCGCATCGAGACCGTGCTGCGGCGGACCACGCATGCGCCCGGCGAGGCGCGTCGCGGTGTGATCGAGGCCGGCCCGCTACGCGTCGACGTCGGCGGCCGCCGCGTGTTCCTGAGCGGCGAGGAGGTGCGCCTCACACGCACCGAGTTCGATCTCCTCGCCGAGCTTGCGGCGCGTCGGGGTGAAGCGCTGACGCACGAAACGCTGCTCGCAAAGGTGTGGGGTCCGGAGTATCGCGGCGAGAACCACTACCTCAAGGTGTACATCGGCCGGCTGCGCGACAAACTTGAGGACGACCCGTCTCAGCCTCGTCTCATCGTGAACGTCCGCGGCGTGGGATACCGTCTCAACGCGCCCTAAGCGCGCCGGCGTGCCGCTTGTTGACTCAACGTTGACTTGTGGGTGGTGGCGCGGGAACGGCCTGCTGGCTGTTGTTCGCAGCACCGGCCCCGGTCCCTCCCGATCGGGGCCGCGCCATGGAACGCCCGCCATTCAGTCGGGCTTGCTAAGCGGGCCAGACTCATGTGCGTGCCGCCTGCAGTGAAGTACGCACGCAGTGGCGAGTTGCGGGTCGCGTATCAAGCGATCGGCGACCGTCAGGCCGATCTCGTTTGGGCCCTCGAGAACCACACACAACTGGATCTGCATTGGGAACTGCCGTATCGAGTGAGAGAGTTCGAGGACTTCAGCGAGTTCGCCCGTCTGATCGTGTTCGACAAGCGTGGCATCGGGCTGTCCGATAGCCCGCCGGTGCTCACCTACGAAGATAGGGCGGACGACATTCGCGCGGTGATGGATGCCGCCGGGAGCGTGAGCGCCCATCTACTGGGCATGTATGACGGCGGCGCTGCCGCCGCGCTCTTCGCCGCGAGCCATCCGGAACGCACGCGCTCGCTCATCATCTATGCGCTCCGAGCAAGCTACCTGCAGGACGCCAACTATGAATTCGGATCAACTCGCGAAGGCTTTGATGCCTATGTCGCGCAGACCGAGCGCGAATTCTTTCCAGCGATAGACCCCCGCGCTCCTAGTGAGAACTGGAAGCGCTACGTCGGCCGAGGAGTCGCGAGCGATCCTTCGTTCTGGGAATGGTTCGAGCGCGTCCGTCGCAGTACGAGCCCCGCGAATCGGCTCGCGCACCTTCGCCTAAGCGGGACGCGCGACATTCGCGCGATCCTGCCGGCCATCCGCGTGCCGACGCTCGTCCTCGTTCGCGAGCACGATCCTTCCTGCTCGGTCGAGTCGGCTCGCGATCTGGCAGAGCGGATTCCTGGAGCGCAATTCGCGACGCTGCCAGGGGAAGGCCACTTTTGGTTCGACATCTGGCCGGAGGTGCGCGCGCGTCTCCAAGAGTGGGTGACCGGTGCGCCCTCCGCCGGCGGCGCTGGTGGACGTGCACTGACCACGATGACGTTCACGGACATTGTCGATTCGACCAAACGCGTCGACACAATCGGCGATCTTGCCTGGCAGAACCTCGTCGCCCGGTATTACCGCCTCGCTCGAAGGCATCTGGCCGCCTACTCTGGCGAGGAAGTTGACACGAGCGGAGATGGATTGTTTGCACACTTTGATGGCCCGAGCCGCGCGGTCCGTTACTGCTTGGCTTTGATCCGTGAGGCCAGCGCTTTAGGTCTGGATGTCCGGGCCGGTGCTCATACGGGCGAGGTCGAGGTCGTCGGCCGGGTGCTGCGGGGGATCAATGTTGTCATGGCTGCGCGCCTCGGCCAGATCGCTGGCGCAGGGGAAGTCGTCGTTTCTCAGACCGTTCGCGACCTTGCCGCGGGGTCAGGGCTTGTCTTCACGTCCCGGGGTGAGGCGCAGCTCAAAGGATTCAACTCGCCGGTGCAGACGTATTTTGCGTCCGGCGCTTGAATCCTCGAGCTCGCGTCATCGCTCGGCGGACTTCTCCCGGCCCGCGGGCCGGTAGCTCTTGCGCTTCGCGATCGCGGCCGAGATGAGCTTGCTCACGCCGGCGGGATCGGTCTGCGCCCGGCGCTCGAGCTCGGCGGCCCCGCGGCCGATGAGACCGCAGGTCGGGCAGTCGCCACGACCGTCGAGGCGGCCGTGGCAGTTCGAGCAGTGCACCTCGAACGCGGCCTGCGGCTTGAACAGGCCCAGCTCCTGGGCCTCGGTGATCAGCGTTTGCGCGTCCGTGACCATCTCGTCCTCCTAAGTGGAGCCCTAACCGGACCCGAGGACCACCGACTTCTTCTCGGTGTAGCTCTCGATGGCCTCCATGCCATGCTCCTTGCCGAAGCCCGACTGCTTCGCGCCGCCGAAGGGTAGCTGGTCGTACGCGACCTGGATGTCGTTCACCCAGGTATAGCCCGCGTCCAGCTGTTCGGCGGCCTTGCGCGCCTTCGCCATGTCGCGCGTGAAGATCGACGAGCCGAGACCGTAGATGGACGCGTTCGCCTTCGCGATCGCCTCGTCGAGCTCCTTCACGATGAAGAGCGGAACCGCGGGACCGAAGACCTCCTCGGTCGCCATGCGTGAATCCTCGGGGACGTCGGTCAGGACCGTCGCCGGATAGAACCAGCCCTTGCTGTACTCCGGCGCCTCGGGGCGCTTACCGCCGGCGAGCACCTTCGCGCCGCGTTTCACCGCGTCGGCGATCTGGGCTTCCACCTCGGCGCGCTGCTGTTCGGTGTGGAGCGGACCCATCTTCGTGTCGGCGGCGAACTGTTCGCCGATCTTCCACTCCTTCTGCGCGCGCTCGGTGAATTTGGTCATGAACTCCTCCGCGATCTTGTCGAAGAGGAAGATGCGCTTCACCGCGAGGCAGGCCTGCCCCGCGTTGAAGAAGCGGCCGATCGCCGCCGCCGCGGTGGCGCGCCGGATGTCGGCGTCGTCTGCGACGATCATCGCGTCGCTCCCGCCGAGCTCGAGCGTCACGCGAGTCACGTTCTTCGCGGCGAGCTGCATGATCCGCTTGCCGGTCGCCGTCTGGCCGGTGAACGCGATCTTGTTTATCTTCGGATGGCTCACGAGCGCATCGCCGATCTCGCTGCCGGAGCCGTGCACGGTGTTGATGACGCCCGGCGGGAACCCTGCCGAGTTGATGGCCTCGATGGCTCGCTGCGTCGCTAGCGGCGTCGTCGACGCGGGCTTGAGCACGATCGTGCAGCCCGTCGCGAGCGCAGGGCACAGCTTGTTCGCGAACAGCGTCAGCGGGAAGTTCCACGGCGTGATCGCCGCGACGACGCCGACCGGCCGGCGCATCGTGATGCCGAACTTGGACGGATCGTCGAGCGGGATGTAGTCGCCGCGGATCTTGTCGGCGAGCCCGGCGAAGTACTCGAGGTTCTCGGCGACGCGCTGCGCCTCGATCTTCGCGTGCGCGAGCGGCTTGCCCTGCTCCATGGCGAGCAGCTTGGCCACCTCGTCGACGACCTCGTGCATCTTCTGCGCGGCCTCGTGCATGAGCTTCGCCCGCTTGCTCCCAGGCGTGGCCGCCCATGCCGGGAACGCCTTTCGAGCCGCGCCCACGGCGGCGTCGACGTCGGCCGCCGTGCCGCGCGGGATCTGGCCGACCACCTCGCCGTTCGCGGGATTACGGACGTCGATCGTCCCAGCGCCCTGGGCATCGACGAGCTCGCCGCCGATGAGCATCTTGGCCATTCCCACGACCTCCCTAACGGTGCGGCTGACTGCTTATTTCAGTCTAGGCATTGAGCCGATCCCGGCGCGCGAGGTTGCTTCGTCGTTCGCTCGGACGAACGCTGCCGGCGCTCTATAAGGTATGCGCGCAGCACCGTTAGGGAGGTCACGAGATGGCCGTGCGACTCGAGAAGCACGACGCGATCGGACATATCGTCCTCGACCGCCCGCCGGCCAACTCGTACGACCGCGCGTTCATGGAAGAGCTCGACGTCGCGATCGAGGACGCGCGGAAGGACGACGCAGTGAGGGCCATCGTCGTGCGCAGCGCGTCGGAGAAGTTCTTCTCCGCCGGCGCCGACGTGTCGGTCTTCGCGAAGAGCGACTTCGACACGCAGAACGCGTTCGTCGTCTGCGCCAACGAAGCGATGAGCAAGTTCGAGAGCACGCCCAAGGTCGTCATCGCGGCGATCAACGGGCACTGCCTCGGCGGCGGGCTCGAGATCGCGCTCTGTTGCGACTTCCGCATCGCTGCCGAAGGCGGCTACAAGATCGGCCTGCCCGAGGTGACGCTCGGTCTGCTCCCCGGTACCGGGGGCACGCAGCGGCTGCCGCGGCTCATCGGCCGGCAGCGCGCGCTCGAGATGATGCTGCGCGGCACGACGCTCTCGCCGCAGGACGCGACGGACGCCGGCATCGTGGACGAGCTGGTACCCGCGGCCGAGCTGCAGGCGCGCGCGGTCGAGCGAGCGCGCTCGTACGCGCAGGGTCCGAGCTACGCGATCGGTCAGATCAAGCTCGCCGCGGTGCAGGGCTTCGGCCGGACGCTCGAGGAGGGACTCCGGATCGAGCGCGCGGCGCTGATACGTCTCTTCAAGAGCGAGGACGCGCGGGAGGGCGTGAAGGCCTTCGTCGAGAAGCGAAAGCCCGAGTACAAAGGCCGCTAACACGGACAAGCGCGTCAGCCTGGCGGAGGCCGTCGCGCGGTTCGTCCCAGACGGCGCATCCGTCGCGCTGGGCTGCGCGCTCGAGCCCGCCATACCGTTCGCGTTCGCGCACGAGCTCATCCGGCAGCGAAAGCGCGACCTCGAGCTCATCGGGCCTATCTCGGACATCGCGTTCGATCAGCTCATCGGCGCCGGCTGCGTGCGCCGTGTGACCGCCGCATGGGTCGGCAATGTTTCGGCCGGCCTCGCGCACGCGTACCGCCGGGCGATGGAGCAGGGGATCCCGCGCCGCATCGAAGTGCGCGACCACAGCAACTTCACCATCGCGCAGGCGCTACTCGCCGGTGCGCTCGGGGCACCGTACCTGCCGACGCGCTCGCTGCTCGGCAGCGACATCCCGCGCGCCAACGCGACGTTCATCGAGGCGACGTCGCCCATCGATGGCTCGCCGCTCCTCCTGATCCCGGCGATAACGCCCGACGTTACGGTCGTCGCGGTCCAGCGAGCCGACGCCGACGGCAACGCGCAGCTGCTCGGGCCCTGGGGTGTGTCGCAGGAGGCAGCGCTCGCGGCGCAGGCGGTCATCGTGGTCGCCGAGGAGATCGTTCCCCGCGAGGCGATCGGCGCTGACCCGAACCGCACGATCGTGCCCGCGATGAAGGTGGTCGCCGTCGTGGAAGAGCCCGGGGCGTGCCACCCGTCTCCGCTGCAGGGTCGCTACGGCCGCGACCACGAGTTCTTCCACGACTACCATCGCGCGACGCGCACCGCCCCGGGGTTCGAGGCCTGGATCGCACAGTGGGTCACCGGAGTCCGTGACCGTCGCGAGTACCTCGAACGGCTCGGGCCGCGTTGGCGGGAGCTGCGGATCTCCAGCGGAGGTGAGGACTGATGGCTCGCTCGATCACCGACCGGATGCTCGGCGCGCTCCGTCTTCAGCAGGACGTGTACGAAGAGGTCGAAGCCGACGAGAAAGCGACAGGTGAGGCGGCATTCATCATCGTCGCGACGAGCCTGGTGAGCGGGGCGGTGAATGGCGTGCTCACCGGTGTCTCGAGCGGATTCTTCGGCGCGCTCGGATCCTTCCTGGGCTGGGCGTTCTACGCCTGGGTCGCCTACATCGTCGGCGTCAAGCTGTTCCCCGGACCGCAGACGAAGTCGAGCTGGGGCGAGCTCGCGCGCACGCTCGGTTACGCGAACACGGCGCGCTTCCTCATCATCTTCGAGCTCGTTCCCGGATTCGCGGCGCTCACGCGAACGGTCGTCGGCCTCTGGGTGCTCGTCGCGACGGTCGTCGCGCTTCGGTCCGCACTCGACATCACGACCGGGCGCGCGATCTGGATCGCGATCGCCAGCGCGATCGGGCAGCTCATCATCATTGCGGTCGCGCTTACGGTCGCCGTCGCGTTCTTCCCGAGGTGATGGACGTCTCGCCGGGCGAGCTCATGGTCGCGCTGGCGGCGCGCGAGATCCGCGACGGCGAGCGCGTCTTCGTCGGGATGCGTCTTCCGCTCATCGCCTTTGTTCTCGCGAAGCGCACGCACGCGCCGCACGCCGTCGGCTTGTTCGAGCTCGGGATCGTCCGAGACGACCCCTCGCCGGAGCTTCTCTACACGATGGGCGATCCATCGAACGTCACCGGCGCGGTCTGGTGCGCGCGCACGATCGACCTGATGGGTCTGTTGCAGCGCGGCGATGTCGAAGCCGGCTTCATCGGTGGCGCCGAAGTCGATCGGCACGGCAATCTGAACACGACGGCGATCGGGACCGACCGTTCGCGCCCATCCGTACAGCTGCCGGGCTCCGGCGGCGGCGCGGACATCGCGAGTCTGGCGCACCGTCTCATCGTGATCATGGCGCACGACAAACGGCGTCTGCGCGAGCGCGTGGACTTCATCACCTCGCCCGGCTACGGCGACGGCGGAGAGTGGCGCCGGCGCGTCGGCCTGGTGCGCGGCGGCCCATCGGTGCTCATCACGACCCTCGGCGTCTTCCGCTTCGTGGCCGGCGACGCGGTGCTGGTCTCGTATCACCCGACGAGCTCGGTGGACGAGATCGCGGCGAACACGGGCTGGACGCTCACGGTCGCCGACGATGTGCGCGTGACCGACCCACCAACGGCGGAGGAGCTGCGCATCATCCGCGACTACGACCCGCAGAGCTTCTGGACCCGGCGCCAGACCGACTGATGTCCGAAGGCACGACGCGCGCCGTTTTCGCCGCTTTCCTGGGGAATCTCGCGATCGCGATCACCAAGGCGATCGCGGCCGCGGTGACCGGCTCCGGCGCCCTCCTCGCGGAGACCGCGCACTCGATCGCCGATTCGCTCAACCAGATCTTCCTGTATGTCGGTCTCCGCCGGAGCGCTCGTCCCGCGACGGAGCGCCACCCGCTCGGCCACGGGAAGGAGGGCTACTTCTGGGCGCTCGTGGTCGCACTCTTCCTCTTCTTCGGCGGTGGCGTGTTCTCCATCTATCAGGCCTACGACCGGCTCGCGCATCCGCACGAGCTCGAACAGGTGGCGGTCGGGTTCGTCGTTCTCGGTCTCTCCACGGTCTTCGAGCTGTTCTCGCTCAGCGTGGCAGTCCGCGAGCTGCGCCATGTCGCGCGCGAGGAGGGCGTTCCTGTCCGTCGCTTCTTCCGGCAGCTCCAGGATCCGGCGCTGCGCACCGTGCTGTACGAAGACAGCGCTGCCATCGCCGGCCTCACCGCCGCGATCGTCGGGCTCGCGCTCACGGTCGCGACCGGCGACCATCGCTTCGACGCGCTCGCGAGCGCGGTGATCGGCGTGGTGCTCATCTACGTCGCGTACCAGCTCGCCTGGGGCGCGCGCGGCCTGATCGTCGGCCAGGCCCCGCCGGAGCAGGTACGCGACGCGCTGGCAGCGACCATCGCGAGCGAGCCGTACATCGACAAGGTCGTCGAGCTCCTCGCGGTGCAGATCGGCACCGATCAGCTCCTCGTGATGGCGCGCGTGTCGGTGAGCGACGAGATACCCGCGGGAACGGTGGAGCAGCTCATGGTCCGTCTGCGGCAGCGCCTGCGCCGCGAGCATCCCGAGGTGACGGACTCGTTCATCGAGCTGGCTCCCTCGTGAGTCTGGTGCTGTACCACCGCATCGACGACCAGGACTCCGCCGCGGTCCGGCGACGCGTCGTCGAGCTCGGGCTCAAAGCGAGCATCGATTTCCAGAACGTCGACACCGACGGCGCGGCCGCGTTCGCGGCGCACGGCGGCGGTCGCGTCCCGGCGCTCTGGGACGGCGAGCGCCTTCGCGTGGGCAAAGGCGACGTCCTGGCCGCGCTCGAAACGCTGCGGCGATAATCCCGGACGTGGGGGAGCTGCGACTACCGGAGCTGGGCGACCGGTACAACGCGGCCGAGACCTACGTCGACGTGCACCGCGCGGAGAGGCCGGATGCGGTCGCGATCCGCTGCCAGGGCGCCTCGGTGACGTATGGCGAGATGGCGCGCAACGTCGATCGCTGCGGCAACGCTCTCCGCACACTCGGCGTCGATATCGAGGACCGCGTGGTCATTCTCTGCGCGGACTCGCCCGCGTTCGTCTACGCGTTCTTCGGGGCGATCAAGCTCGGCGCGATCCCGGTGCCGGCGAACACGCTGCTCATCGCCCGCGACCTCGCCTACATCCTGCGTGACAGCCGCGCCGTCGCCGTCGTCGTGAGCGCGCCGCTGCTCGCCAAGGTGCTCGAGGTCCGAAGGGACTGCCCGCGCCTTCGCCACATCCTCGTGACGACGTCGGGGACCGCGCCGCTCGAGGACCCACTGCCGGCGGGCGTGACGTCGTTCGAAGAGGCCCTCGCCGCCGCGGACGACGAGCTCGATCCTGCCGACACCACGCCCGATGACATGTGCTTCTGGCTCTACTCGTCGGGCACCACCGGCTTTCCCAAGGGCGCGGTGCACCTGCAGCACGACATGATCTATTCGGCCGAGACGCTCGGCCGGCACGTCCTCGGCTGCACCGAGGCGGACCGCTACTTCACCGTCTCGCCCCTCTTCCATGCGTACGGCCTCGGCAACGGCGTCTTCGTGCCGATGCGTTACGGCGCATCGGTCGTGTACAAGCCGGAGCGCGCCACGCCCGATCTCGTCTACGGGCTCGTCACGACCGAGCGACCGACGGTCATGTACACCGCGCCGACGTTCTACGCCGCGCTGCTCGCGTATCCGGAGGCGAACTTCAAGTACGACCTGTCGTCGCTGCGCTTCTGCGTCTCGGCCGGCGAGTCGCTCCCGAAGCCGCTCTTCGACGCATGGAAGAAGCGCTTCGGCATCGAGATCCTCGACGGGATCGGGTCCACCGAGATGCTGCACATCTTCATCTGCAACCAGCCGGGGAAGGCGCGCGGCGGGACGAGCGGCACGGTCGTCCCCGGCTACAAGGCCAAGATCGTCGACGAGGACGGCCGCGAGCTCGGCGCCGGCGAGACCGGGAACCTCCACGTCTCGGGCGACTCGTGCTGCGCGTTCTACTGGAACAAGCACGAGAAATCGAAGGCGACTTTCCGCGGCGAATGGACGGTGACCGGCGACAAGTACCACCTGGACGCCGACGGCTACTTCACCTACGAGGGGCGCTCGGATGACATGCTCAAGGTCTCCGGCCAGTGGGTCTCTCCGGCGGAGGTCGAGGCGGCGCTCATCGAGCATCCCGCGGTGCTCGAGTGCGGGGTCGTCGGTGCGAAGGACAAGGACGGGCTGGTCAAGCCGCGCGCCTTCGTGCTACTCAAGCAGGGCCATCAGCCGAGCGAGGCGCTGGGCGAAGAGCTGAAGCAGTTCGTGAAGACACGGATCGCGCCATACAAATACCCGCGCTGGATCGAGTTCGTCGACGAGCTCCCGAAGACGGCGACCGGAAAGATCCAGCGGTTCAAGCTGCGGGAGCTGAGCGGCACGTAGGGAGGACCACATGGGCGCGCTGCATCCCAAGGTCGCGGCGTGGAAGCGTGAGGCGACCGAGGATCCCGAGGGCTTCTGGGGACGCGCGGCGGAGGCGCTGCCCTGGTTCCGCAAATGGGAGCGCGTCCTCGAGTGGGAGCCGCCCACGTTCCGCTGGTACCGCGGCGGCCTGTCGAACCTCGCGTACAACTGCGTCGATCACCACGTGAACGCGGGCGCGGGCTCACGAACCGCGCTCATCACCGAGAACGAGCGCGGCGAGCAGCGGACGTTCACGTACGCGCAGCTGCACGACGAGGTGAGGCGTGTCGGCGCGGCCCTGCGCGGTCTCGGCATCAAGAAAGGCGACCGCATCGCGATCTACATGCCGACCTGCGCGGAAGCGATCGTCCTGATGCTCGGCGCGGTGCGCATCGGCGCGGTGATCATCGTCGTGTTCGCGGGCTTCGGCGCCGGCGCTCTGGGGGAGCGCATCCGTCTCGCCGGCGCCCGCGCCGTCTTCGCGACCGACGTCACGTACCGCAAGGGCAAGGACGTCCCGCTCAAGGGGATCGTCGACGACGCGGTCGCGAACGCGCCCACGGTCGAGCGGGTCATCGTGCTGAGGCGCGCGCCGGCCGCCGTCCCGATGACGGCCGGCCGCGACATCAGCTGGGACGACTTCCTGCGCGGCGGCGCCGGCCAGGGCGACACGCACGTCGAGCTGGAGGCGAACGAGCCTGCGTACATCCTCGCGACGTCGGGGACGACCGCGAAGCCGAAGCTCGCGGTGCACACCCACGGCGGCTATCAGGTCTACGTCCACAGCATGGCGAAGTGGATGTTCGGGCTCGGGCCCGCGGACGTGTGGTGGTCCACATCCGACATCGGCTGGGTCGTCGGCCACTCGTACATCGTGTTCGCGCCGCTGCTCATCGGCTGCACGACGATCGCGTACGAAGGCGCGCTCGATCATCCGGACGCGGAGACCTTCTATCGCATCATCGAGCGGCACCATGTGACCGGCGTGTTCACATCGCCCACCGCGGTGCGCCTGCTGATGCGCTACGGGAGCGTCCCCGCGAAGATGCACGACCTCGTCTCGCTGGAGCGCGTCTTCTGCGTGGGTGAGGTGCTGAACGCGCCTGCCTGGGAGTGGTTCCAGAAGGAGGCGCTCGGCGACCGCATTCCCGTCGTCGACCACTACTGGCAGACCGAGACCGGCGGCCCTGTGGTCGGCAACCCATACGGCGTCGCGCTGCTTCCGATCAAGCCCGGCTCCGGTGGCGTCCCGCTCGCGGGCATCGAGGCCGCGGTCGTTGACAGCGACGGCCGCGATGTCAAGCCGGGCGAGAAGGGCATCTTCGTCATCACGCGCCCCTTCCCCGGTCTCACCGCGCGCCTTTGGGCGGAGCCCGAGCGCTACGCGAGCGATTACTGGGAGCGTGTGCCGGGGCGGAACGTGTACTTCACGGGCGACGCGAGCTCGATCGATGACGACGGCTACGTGTGGTTCTCCGGCCGCGCCGACGAGATCATCAAGATCGCGGACCACCGCATCGGCACGATCGAGGTCGAGACCGCGTTCCTGCGCAACCCCGCGGTCGCCGAGGCCGGCGTCACCGGACGACCGGACGAGCTGCGCGGCCAGGTCATCTCCGCGTTCGTCGTGCTGAAGCAGGGACATGCGCCGTCAGACGATCTCAAGAAGGCGCTGCTCGCGACCGTGCGCTCCGAGCTCGGACCGGTCGCGGTCATCGGCGAGCTGAATTTCGTCGACATGCTGCCGAAGACGCGCAGCGGCAAGATCATGCGGCGCGTCCTGAGGGCGGTGATCCTCGGCAAGGATCCCGGCGACATCTCCACCATCGAGGACGAGGGCTCGGTCGAGGAAGCGCGCGAGGCGTGGGAGCAGATGCGGGCCAGTGTCACGACGGGGAGCTGAGCCGAAGCCACCCTGGTCCGCCGTGCCACCCGAAGTGAAATACGACGTGGCGCGACTGCTCGGGTCGCCCGTCGCGCGAGCGGCGCGCGTGTATGGGGGCTAC
Organism: Candidatus Limnocylindria bacterium; assembly: GCA_036000705.1. Lineage (GTDB taxonomy): Bacteria > Chloroflexota > Limnocylindria > P2-11E > P2-11E > CF-39. Next base: position 35,707 of record DASYUY010000110.1, read on the forward strand.
GCCCCGTCCGCGACGTTCCGCATGGTCCTCGCCGACGGGCGTCGCGCCTTCTTCAAGGGCGTCAGCGCCGCGAGCAACGACTACATGCGTGGCGCGCTGCCCCGGGAAGAGCGCGTGTACCGCGAGCTCGGCCACCTCATCCGCCCGTGGGCACCCGCGTTTCTCGGCTCCGTCAAGCGGCTCGACTGGCAGGTGCTGTTGCTCGAGGACGTCGGTCGGCAGACGATGCCGCCGTGGTCGCCGGCGAAGGCGCGCCGGTCCGCACGCTCATTCGCGGCATTCCACGCGAGCACGCACGGCCGGCCTCTTCCACGCTGGTTGTCCCGCACCGAGCACCACGAGTTCGCGGAGCTGTGGCGAAATCTCTCCCGCAGTGGCGAGCTCGCGAAGACCGCGGGCCTCGCCCGGCGGCGCGCCGACGAGGCGCGCGAGTGGCTCGACGTCGCACTTCCGGAGCTGCGCCAGAACGCGGGACGTCTCGCGCAGCTGGGTCCACCGCATTCGCTCCTCCATTTCGACACCCGCTCGGACAACGTCCGCCTCGACGGCGAGCAGCTGCGGATGTTCGACTGGAACTTCGCCAGCGTAGGTCCGCACGAGATCGACGCAGCCGCCTTCGCTCAGGCGACCGAGGCGGAGGGCGGACCACCCGTGGACCGGACCATGGGCTGGTACGCGGAGGTCATGCCCCTGCGGAAGTCCTACGTCGACGCGTCGGTCGCGGGGATCGCCGGCTACTTCGCCGACCGGGCGTGGCGTCCGCCGATCCCCGGGGTGCCGCGCGTGCGCGCGTTCCAACGCCGCCAGCTGAAGGTCTCGCTCGCGTGGGCCGCACGGCTCCTCGGGCTTCCCGAGCCGCTGTGGCTCGCCGCGGTCCCCGACTGATGCCGGAGTGGCCCGATCTCCACGTCCTGCGCGGCCGCCTCGCCGCAGCATTCGTCGGCAAGCACGTCACCGCGGTCCGCGTGCACGATCCGCTGGTCATCCGTGCCACGCGACCGCTACCGGATGCGCTGGGCGGGCGCGCCCTCGCCGACGTCGTGCATCGCGGCCGCTTCCTGGTGCTGGTCTTCGATGACAACACGCGCCTGGTGATCAATCCGATGCTCTCCGGCCTCTTCGACATCGTGCCGACGAGCACGAAGATCCGCGCCACGACCGCTTTCGCCTTGACGTTCGACGGCATCGGCGCCGGCGGCCCGCTCGCGGACGCCCGCGACCTGCGCTACCGCGACGAGACCCGGATGGGCAAGGTGTATCTCGTCGCGTCGACGGCGAGCACGTCGGAGCTGCCCGGCTTCGACCGGCAGGGACCGGAGGCCGGCGCGCTGCCGTGGAGTGCCGACGAGTTCGCGCGCCGGGCGAGGGCGACCCGACGTGAGCTGCGCAATCTGCTCATGAGCGGGGACTTCATAGCGGGCATCGGCAATGCCTACGCCGACGAGATCCTGTGGCAGGCGAAGCTGCACCCGAAGCGTCGCGTCTCGACGCTCGACGACGGCGAGATGGACCTCCTGTACGGCGCGCTGCACCAGACGCTCGCGAACGCCGTCCAGATCGTGGAGAACGAGCTACCGCCCGAGCTCGGGACCAAGATCCGCACGCACATGAAGATCCGCGGCAAGGTCGGCGATCCGTGCGCGCGCTGCGGGACGCAGATCGTGCGGACACGGCACGGCCTCGACGAGATGTTCGTGTGCCCGAAGTGTCAGCCGCCGCCAAAAGGACAGCTTCGCTGAGCGGCACGATCGGCCGCCCAGTGGTGGAACGCCGCTGATCAGCCCGCGGGGGTCGGGATCGTCGCGACGGTCGCGCGGCCGATCCACTCGGCGGTCTGATCCGCGGGCATCGGGCGCGCGATGAGGTAGCCCTGGATGGCGTCGCAGCCGAGCGCGCTCAGGCGTTGGCGCGTCTCGGCGTTCTCGACGCCTTCGGCGACCACCGCATACCCAAGTCCGTGACCGAGCTCGACCGTCGCGCGCACGATCGTCGCGCTCGACTCGTCGTCGATCATGCCGATGACGAACGAGCGGTCGATCTTGATCTCGTCGAGCGGTAGGCGGTTGAGGTACGCGAGCGACGAGTAGCCGATGCCGAAGTCGTCGAGCGCGATGTGCACGCCCATCGCGCGCAGCGAATCCATCGTCTGCAGCGCGCGCTCCGGATCCGCGGCGAGCACCGTCTCGGTCATCTCGAGTCGCAGCAGATCGGGTCGCGCATCCCAGCGCTGGAGCAGCTGGGCGATCGTCTGCGGCAGCTGCGGGTCGTGGATGTTGCGCATCGAAAGGTTCACGGCGATGGGGATGCGCAGGCCGGCCAGCTCCCAGGCCCGAGCCTGCCGGATCGCCTCGGTGAGCACCGTCCGCGTGAGGCGCTTGATGAGGCCGGTGCGCTCCGCGAGCGGGATGAACTCATCCGGGCCGACGAGCCCGCGCTTGGGATGCATCCAGCGAACGAGCGCCTCGACGCTCGAGACGGCGCCGGTCCGCAGATCCACCTGGGGCTGGTAATAGAGGACGAGCTCGCCCTCGTCGACGGCGCGACGGAGATCGGACATGAGCGCGAGCCGGCTGCTGCTGTCGCGCTCGTGCTCGGCGGAGAAGACGGCGAGGCCGCTGAGCGCTCCCTTCGCCGCATACATCGCGACGTCCGCGCGGGAGAGGAGCTGCTCCGCCTGCGACGCATGCGCGGGGGCGACGGCGACGCCGATGCTCGCTCCGACGTCGAGAGTCTCGCCCTCGAGCGGGAAGGCCTGCTCGAGCGCCGCGAGAAGCTTCTGCGCGACGCGCGCCGCGCCGGTCTCGTCGGTGCCGGGGAGTAGGATCGCGAACTCGTCGCCCCCCAGACGCGCGACCGTGTCGCCCGCGCGCAGGCTCGCCGCGAGACGCGGGCCGACCTGGCGCAGCAACGCGTCGCCAACGTCGTGGCCGAGGCTGTCGTTCACCGCCTTGAAGTCGGTGAGATCCATCACCAGCAGTGCGACGGACTCGCCGGTTCGTGGCTGGCGGAGGAGCTGCTGCTGAAGGCGCTCGATCAGCAGCGCGCGATTCGGCAGGCCGGTCAGGATGTCGTGGAACAGCTGGTACTCGCGCTGCTTGCGCAGCTCGAGCAGCTCGCGGATCGCCCCGGACATGAGGAGCGCGGTCAGCAGGTACATCGACACCGCGAACGCGACACGCTGCAGCTCGATGTTGTAGCCGTACGTCGCCTGCCGGTAGCCGACGATGCCCAGATACGCGAGCGTGATGACGACGGTCGACGTCAACGCGCCCAGCCGGCCGAAGCGGAACGACGAGCCGATGATGATGAGGACGCCGACGACCCACGCGATCCACTGCGGATCGGCGGCGAAGACCAACATCGCGTAGACCACGACCGACGTGTCGACGACGAAGCTGAAGCGCGCGATGCGCTCGTACGCGGCGGGGGTGCGCGCGCCCTCCACGAGTCGCGTGTTGATGAGCGTCCACGCCAGCAGGGCCGCGCCGAGGACGAGCACGTGTGCGGGAGCCAGGCTTGGGAACAAGGGGCCAAGGGCGAAAACGAGGAGCGCGCCCGCTAGCCGCGCCACCTGGAGCGTGCGCTCCAGTCGGCGATCCTCGAACAGCGCATCCTCCACGACAGCCACCCCGGACCGCTGAGGCTAATGGGCGGACACGCGCTTGGGCCTCTGCTGTCGGGGCAAGTGGTATCAAGCCGGTCGCGCATACTTGCGCCAGTTCCACGCCGGAGGTCAGCAGTGCCGAACACCGTGCTGGTCACCCGCGATCCGCCGATCGCGGTCGTCCAGCTCAACCGGCCGGACGTCCTGAACGCTCTCAACGAAGAGGTCCTGGGCGAGCTGGTCACCGCGCTGTCCGGGCTCGATGACGATCCGGAGATCCGCTGCATCGTCCTGACCGGCAATGAACGCGCGTTCGCGGCGGGTGCCGATATCAAGGAGAACTTCGTGACCGCGACGCCGGTGACGATGCTGGCGCAGGACCTGACCGCCCGGTGGGAGGCGATCCGGCGCGTGAAGACGCCGATCGTCGCCGCGGTGTCCGGCTTCGCCCTCGGCGGTGGGTGCGAGCTCGCGATGATCTGCGACATCATCGTCGCCTCCGAGACGGCCAAATTCGGCCAGCCCGAGATCAACCTCGGGATCATCCCGGGCGCCGGCGGCACCCAGCGCCTGACGCGCGCGGTGGGGAAGTGGGTCGCGAACGAGCTCATCCTCACCGGCCGCTTCGTCGGGGCGCAGGAGGCGAAGGCGATCGGCCTGGTGGCGCAGGTCTATCCCGCGGTGAGCTGGCTGCAGGACGCTAAGACGCTGGCACACACGATCGCCGAGAAGGCACCGGTCGCCGCGCGTCTCGCGACGGAGGCCGTCGACCTCGCCTGGAGCTCGACGCTCGACGCCGGCCTCGAATTCGAGCGCAAGGCGTTCTACCTCCTCTTCGCGACGGAGGACAAGAAGGAGGGCGTCGACGCCTTCATGAACAAGCGCAAACCCGTCTTCAAGGGGAAGTAATGGCCGGCCCGCTCCGCCTGGAGCGCGACGGCGCGCTCGCCGTCATCACCCTCGACCGGCCCGAGGTGCTCAACGCCTTCGACGAGGCCCTCACCAACGCGCTGGCGATCGCGATCGACGAGGTCGCGGTGGACTCGCGCGTGCGTGCGGTGGTCATCACCGGGGCCGGCCGCGGCTTCTCGGCCGGCCAGGATCTGCGCGACCGGTTCCTCAGGGTCGTGGCCGGCCAGGACCTCGAGCTCGGGAACGAGCTCCGCCGCCGCTATCACCCGCTCATCGCCGCGATCCGCACGATGCGCAAGCCCGTCATCGCCGCCGTCAACGGCGTCGTGGCCGGCGCCGGTCTCGGCATCGCCGTCGCCTGCGACGTGCGCGTCGCGTCGTCGTCGGCGGTATTCCGCGCGGCGTGGAGCCGCGTCGGCCTGGTGCCCGATGCGGGGTCCGCGTACTTCCTGCCGCGCATCGTCGGCCTTGGGAGGGCAACGGACATGATCCTCACCGGCGAACCGGTGAGCGCCGACGAGGCGCTCCGCATCGGTCTCGTCACGCGCGTCTGGCCCGATCCGGTCTTCGCCGACGAGTGGCGCGCGTATGCGCGCCTTCTCGCACAAGGAGCGACGGAGGCATACGCGCTGTCGAAGGAGGGACTGAGTGCCGCGTGGGACCGCGACTTCGCATCCTTCCTCGAGCTCGAGTCATCCCTGCAGGATCGCGCCGGCCGCACGCGCGACTACGCCGAGGGCGTGAAGGCGTTCACGACGAAGACGCCGGCGAAATTCGAGGGAAGATAGAAGAGTGAGCCGCCACCCGCGCGACGCGGTCGTCCTCGGCTACGTCCGCACGCCCATCGGTCGCTACGGCGGAGCGCTCGCTCATGTCCGGCCGGACGATCTCGCCGCGCACGTCATCCGCGCCGTCCTCGAGCGCACCGACATCGGTGACGACCAGGTCGACGAGGTCGTGTTCGGTGCGACGAATCAGGCCGGCGAGGACAACCGGAACGTCGGTCGCATGGCGGCGCTGCTCGCGGGCCTCCCGGACTCCGTGCCCGGAGTGACCGTGAATCGGCTGTGCGGCTCGGGCCTCGAGGCGGTGAACGATGCCGCCCGCCGCATCCGGGACGGCGAGGCGGACATCGTCATCGCCGGAGGCGTCGAGAGCATGACGCGCGCGCCACAGGTGACGCTCAAGCCGTCGGAGGCGTTCCCGCGCGGCGAGCGCGTCCTGTACGACACGACGCTCGGATGGCGTCTCACCAATCCGCGCATGATCGATCTCGGCTATCACCCGATCTCGCTGGGCGAGACCGCGGAGAACGTGCGCGTAAGGGAGAAGGTCTCACGCGCGGAGCAGGACGAGTACGCGGCACGCAGTCAGCGGCGCTACGCGGAGGCGAAGGCCGACGGCTTCTTCACCGTTGAGATCGCGCCGGTGCACAACGGCACAGCGCTGGTGAGCGAGGACGAGCATCCGCGGCCCGATTCGACCGCGGAGAAGCTCGCCAAGCTGAAGCCCGCGTTCAGATCGGACGGGACGGTCACCGCCGGCAATTCATCGGGCATCAACGATGGTGCCGCGGCGCTGCTCATCGCGTCGCGCGAGAAAGCGGGGGAGCTCGGTCTGCGCGCCCTGGGGCGCGTCGTCGCCGCGGCGTCGGCGGGCGTGCATCCGGACTACATGGGTCTCGGTCCGATCCCCGCCGTGCGCAAGCTGGTCGAACGCACCGGCGTCGCGCCGGACGAGTGCGACGCGATCGAGCTGAACGAGGCGTTCGCCGCGCAGGTGATCCCGTGCATCCGCGCGCTCCATCTGCCCGACGACCGTACCAATCCGAACGGCGGCGCCATCGCGATCGGCCATCCGGTCGGGATGACGGGGGCGCGGCTCGCCGGCACCGTGCTGCGCGAGCTCGAACGCCGGGATGGCCACTACGGCATCGCGACGATGTGTATCGGGGTCGGGCAGGGTCTGGCTACGCTTTTCGAGCGCGAGTCGGTCTAGCCGGCGGCGGTCCCGCCGGCAGGCGACCGGCATCCTGAAGTGCGCGGCGCAGCGCGAACTCGATCTGGGCGTTCACGCTGCGCAGCTCGTCGGCGGCCCACTTCTGCAGGGCCTCGTGCAGCGACGCGTCGAGGCGGAGGAGGTACGCCTTCTTCTCTGCCACGACCCGGCTAGGTGTACAGCGTGCCCGTGTTCACGACCGGCTGCGTGTTTTGCTCGCTGCACAGGACGACGAGCAGGTTGCTCACCATCGCGGCCTTCCGCTCTTCGTCGAGCTCGACGACGCTTCGCTTCGAGAGCTCCGCGAGCGCCATCTCGACCATTCCCACCGCGCCCTCGACGATGCGCGTCCGCGCGGCGACGACCGCGCTCGCCTGCTGGCGGCGCAGCATTGCCTGTGCGATCTCCGGCGCGTACGCGAGGTGCGACAGGCGAGCCTCGATGACCTCGATGCCGGCCTTCGCGAGTCGGTCCTGCACCTCGCTCCGCAGGCGACCCGTGATCTCGTCGCTGCTCGTGCGCAGCGACAGCCGGTCGTCCTGATGCGAGTCGTACGCGTAGCTCGTCGCGAGGTTGCGAACGGCGGCCTCGGTCTGGACCTTCACGAAGTTCTCGTAGTTGTCGACCTGGAACACCGCCTCCGCGGTGTCGCTGACGCGCCACACCACGATGGCGGCGATCTCGATCGGATTGCCGTCGTGGTCGTTCACCTTGAGATGCGAGCTCTCGAAGTTGCGCACGCGCTGCGACACTTTGTGACGCGGCAGCGTGAACGGATTGGTCCACCAGAAGCCTGGCTCACTCGCGGTCCCGACGTAGTTGCCGAAGAGCTGGAGCACCTGCGCCTCGTTCGGGCTCACGATGAGGAATCCGCCGAAGCCGATCGCCACCGCGATGATCGCGATGAAATCGACCAAGATCAGGAGCGCCGGGCCTCGCCCGGTGATGAGGGCGAACAGCACGGCGATCGTGACCAGCTCGAGCGCGACCAGGAACAGGAACGTGAGCAGACCCGGCGCGATGAACGCTCGCTTCTCGCGGATCATGTCTTGCCTCCCCCTTGAGATACCGCTTGGTCCGATGCTATCAGTTTGCAATCATAACGTCAACGCATCATCGGACGACCGAACGGCGCGTGCCGTATCGCGGTATGGCGCGATGCCGGCCGGTCATGCTTGCCAGCCCGCAGGGCGATGGGTAGGCTCGCCGCCGGTCAGACCACCGCGTAAGGGGGCACGAGATGGACGAGAACCAGGGCGCGGAGCGTCGCTCCTACCGGCTCACCAGACGGCGATTCCTCGCGGCGTCGTCCGCGGCGGCCGCGCTCGCGGCCTGCGGTCCGGCGGCCACGCCCAGCCCGAGCGGCGCCTCGGTCGCACCGACGGCCACGCCCGGTCCGCCACTCAAGATCGGCCAGCTCCTGCCGTTCACGAAGGTCTACGCGGAGCTCGGCAACTCGATGAAGCGCGCGACGGACCTCTACGTAAAGCAGAAAGGCGGCCGACTCGCGAATCGCCCGGTGACGCTCATCTACGAGGACGAGGCCAACGACCCGGCTGTCGGCACCCAGAAAACGCAGAAGTTCATCGACTCTGACCGAGTCGACCTCATGATGGGCATCGTCGCGACGCCCATCGCCTACGCGGTACGCAACGCGATCGACGCGGCGAAGCTCATCTTCATCGAGACCAACGCCGGCGGCAACGCGCTCACGCGAACGACGACCGACTGCAAGCCGTCCTGCAAGAGCAAGTACATCTTCCGCACGTCCTTCAGCTCGTACCAGATCAGCTACCCGATCGGCGAGTACTTCGCGACGAAGAAGGGCGTGAAGGAGGTCTTCACGTTCGTGTCGGACTACGGCTTCGGCAACGAATCCGCGGCCGACTTCACCAGTGGCTTCACCAAGGGCGGCGGCAAGATCACCGGCTCGCTCAAGGCGCCGCTCGGGAGCGCCGATTTCCTGCCCTTCGTGACGACGATCAAGGGCCAGCCGACGAAGGACATCTACTCCTTCTTCTCCGGCACCGACGCGATCAACTACATCAAGGCTTGGACGCAGCTCGGCATGCCAGCCGCCGGATACAAGATGAACGGCGCAGGTTTCCTGACCGAGCAGGACGTGCTGAAGGAAGTGAAAGAGCAGGCGAACGGCGCGACGACGTCGCTCTTCTGGGCGGTGACGCTCGACAACGCGGAGAACAAGGCTTTCGTCGACGCGTACCAGAAGGAATACAGCCTGCTGCCCGACGTCTTCGCCGTGCAGGCGTGGGACGGGATGCAGGCCATCGATCTCGCGCTTCAGGCGGTGAAGGGCGACACGACGAACAAGGACGCGTTCATCGCCGCGCTCGAAGGCGTGAAGTTCAAGAGCCCGCGCGGCGACTTCGAGTTCGACAAAGAGACGCATAACCCGATCCAGGACATGTACATCCGCGAGGTGAAGGTGCAGGGCGGCCAGGCCGTCAACACGATCGTTGACAAGGTCGCTCGCGTGACCGATCCCGGCAAATAATCCGTCGGGATGACTCCCGAGACCGCGGTCGTGCAGGCGCTGAACGGGATCTCGTTCGGCGCCTTGCTTTTCATCCTCGCTGCCGGTCTGTCCCTCATCTTCGGGATGATGGACGTCGTCAACCTCGCGCACGGCGCTTTCTACATGCTCGGCGCGTACATCACCCTCACCGTCGTTCAGCGGACCGGCCAGTTCTGGCCGGCGCTCGTCCTCGCGCCGCTGCTCATCGGCGCGCTCGGTCTGGTCATCGAGCCGCTGCTCCTGCGCCGGCTGCGCGGGCGCCATCTCGACCAGGTGCTCCTCACGATCGGCGTGTCGTTGGTGATCGCCGACCTCATCGGTCTCACCTGGGGCCGGGAGATCCGGTCGATCCCGTTCCCGTCGGGCCTCGACCACGCGATCACGATCATGGGAGGCGACTATCCGGTCTACCGGCTGTTCGTGATCGCGTTCGGCGTCGTGCTGGCAGTCGTGCTCGCGATCGTCCACCGGCGCACGCGCGTCGGTGCGCTCATCCGCGCGGGCGTCGACGACGCGCCGATGCTCGCGTCCCTCGGCGTCGACATCGACCGTCTTTTCGCGATCACGTTCGCGGTCGGAGCGGGCCTGGCCGGGCTGGCCGGCGTGATCGCGGCCCCGGTGTTCGGCATCTATCCGGGCATGGACGTCGACTACCTCATCTATTCGCTGGTCGTCGTCGTGGTCGGCGGGCTCGGGACGTTGTCCGGTGCCGTCGCCGGCGCTGGGCTCATCGGCCCGGCGGACACCTTCGGCAAGGTGCTCGTGCCGCAGTTCGCGCTCGCGCTGATCTTCGCGATCATGGCACTCGTTCTCCTGGTCAAGCCGACAGGGCTGCTCGGCCGGGTACGGATCGCGCGATGAGGCGGATGCTGCCGGTCGCCGGCGCGCTCGTGGCGGCGGCTCTGCTTCTGACCTTTCCGATCTGGTCCGCACCCTGGGAAGCATCGCGGTACGCGACAGGGATCCTGCGCGACATGCTCGTTCTGGCGATCCTCGCGCTGTCGCTCGACCTCCTCGTCGGGTCGGCTGGGATGCCCTCGCTGGGACACGCCGCGTACTTCGGGGCGGGCGCATACGCCGCCGCGATCGCGGGCCAGCGCCTGGGCAACGATGACCTGCTCCTCGGCCTGGGCGCGGCGATCGTCGTCTCCGCGCTGCTCGCCCTCGCGATCGGCTCGGTGGCGGTACGCGCGGCGGGGATCTTCTTCCTGATGCTCACGCTCGCGTTCGCGCAGATGGTCTTCGCGATCGCGTTCCAGGCCGCGGACATCACCGGCGGCTCGAACGGCTTCTCCGGCGTACGGCGGCCGACGCTGCTGGGCCTCGACTTCAACGACGCCGACGCGCTCTTCCAGCTCGTGGTCGTCATGTTCCTCCTCGTCCTGCTGCTGGTCTGGCGCATCCGATCGTCGGCCTACGGCCGGGCGCTGGTGGGTCTCCGTGAGAACGAGCGCCGCATGCGCGCCCTCGGGTACGACACGACGCGTCTGCGCCTCTCGGCCTTCATCCTGGCGGGCGCGATCGCCGGTCTGGCCGGCGCGCTCCAGGCGTATTCGCTCCGGTTCGTCTCGACCAACGACGTCGGCGTCGGGCGTTCGGTCGAAGCCTTCGTCTCCGTTCTGATCGGCGGCGCGAGCACGCTCCTCGGCCCCGTGGTCGGCGCGGTCGTCGTGCTGTTCATCGAACGCGTGATGTCGTCCTACATCGCGTTCGCCGAAACGGTGCTCGGCCTCGTGTTCATCGTCTTCGTGCTCGCGGCGCGTCAGGGGATCGTCGGCATGCTGCGCGTCGCCTACGCGCGGGTCCGGGCATGATCGAGACGAGCGACCTGCGCCGTGACTTCGGTGGCATCAAGGCGCTCGCCGGCATAGGGCTGTCGGTCGCGGAGGGCGAGCGGCGCGCGATCATCGGCCCGAACGGCGCGGGCAAGACGACGCTGTTCAACATCCTCACCGGCGAGCTCGAGCCGACGGCCGGGCACGTGCGTCTCGCGGGCGAGGACGTCACCGGTCGGCGGCCCCACGAGCTCGCCCGTCGCGGCGTGGCGCGCATGTATCAAAGGAATGAGCTGTTCGATCCCCTTCCGGCCCGCGACAACGTCGCGATCGCCGTCGCCGCCGCGGCCGGCCCGTATCGGCCGTTCCGCGCTCCGCCCGCGAGCGAGGGCGCCGCGGCGGACGATCTTCTCGAACGCGTTGGCCTCGGCGGGCGGGGCCGCGTGCCGGCCCGCGCGCTGTCGCACGGCGAGCGTCGCCAGCTCGAGCTCGCGGTCGCACTGGCACAGCGGCCGCGCGTGCTGCTCCTCGACGAGCCGACCGCGGGCATGTCGCCGGCGGAGACCGCGCGCATCGCGGAGCTCATCGCCTCGCTCGAGCGCACGCTGACACTCGTGATCGTCGAGCACGACATGGATGTCGTCTTCCGCTTGGCGGAGCGCATCACCGTTCTGCACGAGGGCCGTGTCATCGCCGAGGGCACGCCGGCCCAGGTCCGCGGCGACACGCTCGTCAACGAGGTCTATCTCGGCAAGGTCGTCGCATGACCCTCGCGGTGCGCGACCTTCACGCGTACTACGGCGAGAGCCACGTCCTGCAGGGCGTGTCGCTCGACGTCGGGGAGCGCGAGGCCGTCGCGCTTCTCGGGCGCAACGGTGCGGGCAAGACCACGACGATCAACGCGATCGTGGGGTTCGTGCGCCCGCGCGGGGGAACCGTTCGCGTCGGCGACCAGGACGTCACCGCGAAGCCGCCGCATCGCGTTGCCGCCGCGGGCGTGGCGCTCGTGCCACAGGGCCGGCGCGTTTTCTCGGATCTGACCGTACGCGAGAACCTGACCATCGCGGCACGCGGCAACGGTGGCGGCTGGGATCTCGCGCGCGTGCTCGAGCTCTTTCCTTCGCTCGGACGGCGCCTCGCGAACCGCGGCGACGAGCTCTCCGGTGGCGAGCAGCAGATGGTCGCTATCGGGCGCGCGCTGCTGCGCGATCCGGTGCTGTTACTGCTCGACGAGCCGTCGGAAGGGCTCGCGCCGAAGCTCGTGAACGAGGTTGGCGATGCGCTGGTGCGACTGCGCGAGAGCGGCCTCTCACTCCTCCTCGTGGAGCAGAACCTCGCGCTCGCGACCCGCGTCGCGCAGCGGGTCTACGTGATGAACAAGGGCACGATCGTGTTCTCCGGGACGACGGCCGACTTGGCGGCCGCCGGAGACGTCGAAGCCCGCTACCTGGGGATCTGATGGAGCCGTTCCTGGACACGCGGACGCTCCCCGGCGCCGGCGACGACCCGGCGTTCATGGACGATGCGCTGGCCGAGGCCCGCGCCGCGGCGACACACGACGACGTGCCGATCGGAGCGGTGATCGTCCGTGGCGGCACGGTCATCGCGCGCGGTCATAACCGCCGCGAGATCGAGCATGACCCGACGGCGCACGCCGAGGTGCTCGCGCTGCGCGCCGCCGGCGTCGCGCTCGGACGCTGGCGTCTCGGCGATGCGGCGCTCTACGTGACGGTCGAGCCGTGCGCGATGTGCGCCGGCGCGATCGTCCTCGCGCGCGTGCCGCTCGTCGTCTTCGGTGCGCCCGATGACAAAGCCGGCGCGGTCGTCTCGGTCGCGCAGCTGTTCGACGAGCCGAAGCTGAACCACCATCCGCGCTGGCGTCTCGGCGTGCGACGCGCCGAGAGCGAGGCCGTGCTGCGTGAGTTCTTCTCGACCCATCGCGGCATCCCGTCGGCGTGATGAGTATCCTGAGCTGGTGCCAGATCTCGCCGAGATCGCTCGCGCGCTCGTCGCTCCGGGCAAAGGCATCCTCGCCGCCGACGAGAGCACCAGCACGATCAAGCGGCGTTTCGAGGCGATCGGCGTCGAGAACACCGAGGACAATCGCCGTGCGTATCGCGAGATGCTGTTCCGCACGCAGCGCATCGGCGAATACATCAGCGGCGTGATCCTCTATGACGAGACCATCCGTCAGAAGGCCGCCGACGGCACGCCGCTCGTCAAGATACTGAGGGATCAAGGCATCCACCCTGGGATCAAGGTCGACCTGGGCGCGAAGCCGCTCGCGTTCGCGCCCGGCGAGGTCGTCACCGAGGGCCTGGACGGTCTGCGCGAGCGCCTCGGCGAGTACAAAGGCATCGGCGCGGTCTTCAGCAAGTGGCGCGCGGTCATCACCATCGGCGAGGGCATCCCCTCCGACCACTGCATCCGCGTCAACGCGCACGCGCTCGCGCGCTACGCGGCGCTGAGCCAGGAGGCCGGCATCGTCCCGATCGTCGAGCCCGAGGTGCTCATGGACGGCGCGCACTCGATCGAGCGGTGCAACGAGGTCACGATCAAGACGCTGCGCATGGTGTTCATCCAGCTCGCGGCGCAGCGCGTGCACCTCGATGGGATGCTGCTGAAGCCGAACATGGTGCTGTCGGGGAAGGACGCGGCGCACCGCGCGCCTGCCGAAGACGTCGCGCGCTGCACCGTCGAGTGCTTCCGGCAGACCGTGCCTGCCGCCGTGCCCGGCATCGTGTTCCTCTCGGGCGGTCAATCCGACGACGAAGCCACGCTCAACCTCGACGCCATCAACCGTTACGCGGCGAAGGTCGGCGCACCGTGGGCGCTCTCCTTCTCATACGGACGCGGTCTGCAGGCGGCGCCGCAGAAGGCATGGTCGGGCAAGTCCGCGAACGTCGCGGCGGCGCAGCGCGCTTTCCAGCACCGCGCCAAGCTCACCGCCGCGGCGCAGCTCGGCAAGTACACCCCGGCGATGGAAACGGAAACGGTCTCCGTCTAGGTACGCGTCCTAAGCATGCGCCGCCTCGAACGCCGTCGGCGGTGCCGCACGTCCGCTGTCCGGGATCCGCGACACGAGCGTCACCGCGATGAACCCCAGGATCCCCGCGCTCACGAACATGAGGTGGTAGTCGCCGAGGAGTACGCGGAAGAATCCGCCGGCATAGGCCGCGAGCGCCGCGCCGACCATGTGCGAGAACCAGATCCATCCGTACAGCGTGCCCACCGAACCTCGTCCGAAGATCGTCGCGGTGAGGTTGACCGTCGGAGGGACCGTTGCGATCCAATCGAGCCCGTAGACGACCGCGAAGAGCAGCAGGCCGCGCAGGTCGTAGATCAGGGGCAGAGCGAACAACGACATCGCGCGAAAGCCGTAGTACGCCGCGAGAAGCTTGCGATTGTCGTAGCGATCGGTGAGCCAGCCGGATGCGAGCGTCCCGACGATGTTCAGCGCTCCGAGCAGCGCGACGGCCCCCGCGGCCGCGACCTCCGTGAATCCGTGCTCCACCGCGTGCGGTATGAGATGCGTCCCGATGAGACCGTTCGACGTGTACCCGCAGACGAAGAAGCTCGTCGCGAGCAGCCAGAACTCACGGCGTCGCAGCGCTTCGCGCAGCGGCGTGCGACGCACGTCGTCCGCCTTCTCCGCCGCCGTCAGCGTCGCGCCCTCGCCGACGGCGCGCTGCCCGACGTCGCTCGGGCGATCGCGCATCAGCAGCGCCAGCGGCACGACGACGATCGCGGCCGCTCCGAGCAACAACGCGATCGCGGCGCGCCAGCCCATCGCGACCGTGAGCGCGGCCATCGCGGGAACGAACACGAGCTGTCCCGCCGAGGTCGCACCGCCAAAGAGGCCGACCACGAGGCCGCGATGGGTGCGGAACCAGCGCTGCGCGATCGCGGCGCTCGCCACCTGACCGGCCGCTCCCGTGCCGAGACCGATGACGATGCCCCAGACGACGTAGAGCTGCCACAGCGCGTTGACGTTGATGAGTGCGAGCAGGCCGAGACCGATGAGGAGGATGCCGCCGACCAGCAGGCGCCGCGGCCCGAACCGCTCGAGCAGCGCACCGCCGAGAGGTCCACCCAGGCCGAACGTGAGCAGCGATACGCCGACGGCAAGCGAGATCGCCGCGCGATCCCAGCCGAATTCCTGCTCGAGCGGAACGATGATGATGCCAGGCGCCGCGCGCACCGCCTGCGCCGCCATGAGCGTGACGAGCGTCACGCCGACGACGACCCATGCGTAGTGGAAGCGACGCACCTGCAACGGCGCCATCGAGTCTACGGAACAGCGCGACCCTTAAACTTCGCCGTGGAGAGGTGTCCGAGTGGTTGATGGTGCCGCTCTCGAAAAGCGGTAGGCGAAAGCCTCGCGGGTTCGAATCCCGCCCTCTCCGCGGCCCTGAGGCGGCGCGATAATCCAGCTGCTGATGGAGCCACGGATCACGCTCATCACCCTGGCGGTGGCCGATCTGCAGCGATCGCTCGCCTTCTACCGTGACGGCCTGGGCTGGCCGACGGAGGGGATCGTCGGTGAGGAGATCGAGAACGGTGCCGTCGTCTTCTTCGAGCTGCAGAAGGGCCTGAAGCTCGCGCTCTGGCCGAGGACGTCGCTCGCGGCCGAAGCGCGTGTCGCTGCCGAAGGACAGAGTGCCGCCACCTTCGAGATCGCGCACAACGTGCATACGAGGCAGGAAGTCGATGAGGTCGTCGCCCTGGCGCGGGCGGCCGGCGCGAAGGTCACGAACCCACCCGCACACCGCGCCTGGGGCGGCTACTCGGCTCACTTCCAGGATCCGGACGGTCATCTGTGGGAGATCGCGTGGAATCCGGATCCGCGATTCGCGGTCGACTAGGACCCGCGCGCGCGATCGCTCGCATAATTCAGCATCGGAGAGGTCGCATAGTGGTCTAGTGCCCCCGTCTGGAAAGCGGGTAGCCGAAAGGCTCGCGGGTTCGAATCCCGCCCTCTCCGCACGATGACCCGAGAGCGCGTCCTCGTCTTCGACGTCAACGAGACCCTCCTCGACCTCGCCGCGCTCGACCCGCACTTTCAGCGCATCTTCGGCGACGCGGCGGTCCGCCGCGAATGGTTCTCCACGATGCTGCAGTCCGCGCTGCTCCTCACCGTGACCGGTCCGTACATCGACTTCGGATCGCACTTCCGCGCCGCGCTCGCGATCACCGCGGAGCGTCGCGGCGTGACGGTCTCGGATGCCGACGAGAAGGCGATCCTCGGCGAGGTGCGTCGGCTGCCGGCGCATCCGGAAGTCCGCAAGAGCCTCGAACGGTTGCGCGACGCCGGGTTCCGGCTCGCGGCGCTCACGAACTCCACCGCGCAGGTCGAGGAGGCGCAGCTCGCGAAC
>DASYUY010000111.1:0-23271 GCA_036000705.1 Candidatus Limnocylindria bacterium
GCGAACGCGACGGCGCTCGAAGCGACGACCACGATCGCCGACAAGACCGCGGGCGACGCGCTGTTCGAGATGAGCACAACCGTGCGGAACGCGCCGTTCGCGCGACCGCGCATGCTCACCGGAACATCGCGCTGCCGCGGGATGAAGGCGTAAATGATGAACGCCTGCCACGCGATCTCGCGGCCGGTGAAGCAGAGCGTGATGAGGCGCCAGTCGTTGGTGAACGCCCCGGCCAGCGCGGCGAACCCCGATGCGAGGATGACGGCGATCATGCTGTGGCCCATCGGCCGGTCGCGGGCGAGCCGCGGCGCGAGTAGCGATCCGATGATCGTGAGCCCACCGCTGACGGAGAGCGCGAGGCCGATCGTCACTTCGTCGAGGTGTTGCTCCTCGCGCAGGACGTAGAGGATCAGCGTCCGCAGGCCGACGCCGCCGAGGTTCGCGATCGACATAGCGACGAGCAGCCACCGCAGCACCTTCAGGCGCCAGACGAACGCGAATCCGTCGCCGATCTCGTGGATCACGTTGCGCACCGTGAGCGGAGCGAGCTGTGCCGCGGAGACCTCGAGGATCGGCGGCATCCGATAGAAGAGAGCAAGGGTCGGTAGGAAGGCGAGCGCCGCGATCCACATCGCGCTCACGTTCCCGATCGCCGCGATAGCGAAGCCGCCGAGCGTCGGGCCGATGATGCGCGCGGCGCGGTCCGCGGCCAGGAAGATCGCGTTCGCGTCGGTGAGCTCGTGCTCCTCCACCAACGACGGCACGACGCTGAAGTCCGTCGTCACTCCCCAGAGCACTTCGACCGTGCCGAGCAGGAATCCGATGACGTACAGCAGCTCGACCGAGAAGACCCCGCCGATGGCCGAAAGCGGGATCGCCACGGTCAGCGCGACGCCCGAGATATCGCACGCAATGAGGAGCCGCCGCTTGTCCACTCGGTCGATGAGTGCTCCGGCGGGCGCGCCGAAAAGGATGTACGGGAGCGATTGGACGATGCGCAACGTCGCCGCCGCGGCGATCGAGTGAGTGAGATCAAGGACCAGGAGGGGCAGCGCCAGGCGTGCGACCTCATCGGCGATCGAACCGAGACCGATGGCCGCGGTGAATGCCGCGAACCATTTGTGACGGAGCGGTCCTTTGCGCATCGGGACGGCGAGCATAAAAGCGAGCGGACCGGCATGGCGCTTGCGAGCGCCTCTAGCGACCTAGTTAGAGGAGGTTCCAATGGGCCAAGTCAACGTGAATCCACCTGCGTCGGACAGCGGCTTCGGCGCCGGAATGATCATCGGCATCATCCTGCTGATCCTCATCGTCCTCGTTCTCATCTTTTACGCGGGTCCGCAGATCTTCGGCGGCGGCACGACCCCTCGTTCGCTGATCGACGGGCTCAGCACCGCCGTCCTCGTCTGACCGCGCGCGGCGCCGGACGACCCTCCGGCGCCGCGCGTCATGCTTGGATGCGTGAAGCGCATCCTCTTCCTCTGCTCGCACAACTCGGCCCGGTCGCAGATGGCCGAGGGATTCCTCCGTTCGTTCGGAGGCGATCGTTTTGAAGTGGAGAGCGCCGGAACGCGCGCGACGAGCGTCCATCCCCTCGCGATCTCCGTGATGCGCGAGGTCGGCATCGACATCTCGCGGCAGACGAGCAAGTCCGTCGAGGACGTGGGCGAGGGCTGGGATGTGGTGGTGACCGTCTGCGACACGAGTTGCCCGGTCCCACCGCGCAGCGGCATGAAGCTCCGCTGGAAGCTGCCCGATCCGTCGGCGGCCCGCGGCACGAAGGCCGAGCGGCTCGAGGTCTTCCGCGGCGTGCGTGACTCCATCCGGTCGCGTGTGCGTCTTCTCGCGGATCGCTTCTCTGGCGGTGGCACATCACCTGCTCGTCCACACAACAGCGTCCGGAAGGACGACTTGTTCCCAGGAGGACCTCTTTCGATGCAGGAGAAGAAGCCGAACCTCGGCGACGACCAGAAGAAGAAGCCGGGCGAGTGGCCCGAGACCGGCAAGCAGGGTGGCCAGGGCGATATCGGCAAGAAGGGCGGCGACTTGGGCGACGCCGGCAAGAAGCGCGAAGACGTTGACACCGGAGAGGTCAAGCCGTAATGGGCGAGCCAGGACTTCCCCCGCGCCCGGGCGAGCCCATCCCCGGCGACGTCGGTAAGAAGGGCGGCGACGAGCCGGCCATCCCACTCGGCGAGCCCACCGATACGCCGCGTCAGAAGCCTGGGACGGAAAAGGGTCCGATCAAACAGCCGACCGCCTAGATCGCGCTAGGTCCCACTCGTGGCGCCGCTGTTCTGCAGCAGCGTCGCGAAGATGACGAGGATCGCGTACCCGGCGACGACCGCGGTCACGATGAGCGCAGCGAGCATCGCGAGGCTCAGGAGCGTGGTCTGCCGGGTCGCGGTCCTCGTGTCGATCTCCTTCTCGATGACGCGGTAGGCCACACTCGCGATCTGCACCGCCGCGCGTGCGACGATGAAGACGCCCGCCGCGATCCCGAGGCCGATCGCGAGCCATACCAGGATCGCGCCTTCGACGCTGGTCAGCGCCTCACCCCTTTATTGCCCCGCGAGCCAGCGCTGGAACGTCCGGAGCGCGAAGTACTCGTCGTCCATCGGCCAATCCGGCTCGCGGCTGAAGTCGACCGTCGTGCCCGAGCCGTCGATCAGGGGGGCGAAATGCGCCCGGATCGATGGCGGCAGCTCGGCGGTGTCCCGGAAGTTGGTCGGGACATCGGCGAAGTACTCGACCGGATTCGCGTGATCGCCCTGCCGCAGGAACGAGGCGATGACCCAGTCGCGGTACCGCGGGAATTCGGCGAGGTGGTGTCGGCTATTGCGGACCGCGCGACGCAGGTACGCGAAGTTGCGGTCTTCGTCCCGCCGATACGCCGGATGGTTCCAGCACACGAAGTGGAAGAGCTCGTGGCAGGCGGACAGCTCGACCTGCCCCAGGCCCTCGTAGGTCTCGACGCCCGCGGCCAGCTCGATCTCGTTGCGATCCGGGAAGAAGCCGCCGCCGCCGCGCGCGTTCGTGCGGATGATCCGGCAGCGTCGCCCCAGCGACCTAACCTCGTCGGGAAACCCCCGCAGCGCTCGCTCGACGAGGACGTCGCCGGGTGTGACATACAGGTAGATCTGGCGCCGCCAGAGCGACCGTCGCAGGTCGTGGAGCCGGCTGCCGGAGAGCCGCTCGACGGCGGAGAGCATGGCGTGTCGGTATCGGATCACCAGCCAAGTATCCGTGGACCCGCACAGGAGTTGCGCCGGTGTTGTTATAGGAGCGACGTGTACCGTGCCGACGCCCCCGGACGCGTGAATCTGATCGGCGAGCACACGGACTACAACGAGGGCCTCGTCCTCCCCACCGCGACACCCCAGCGCACCGTCGTCGAGCTCTCCCCACGTGAGGATCAGATCGTGCGTGTGGAGAGCCTCGGGTACATGCCCGTCGCATACCGCCTCGGCGAGGAGCGCCACTCCGGCGACTGGGGCGACTACGTCCGCGGCGTCACCTGGGTGCTCGCGAAGGCGGGCCACCAGATCCGCGGGTTCGATGCCGGCATCGCCTCGCGTGTACCGCCCGGCGCGGGTCTGTCGTCCAGCGCGGCGCTCGAGGTCGCCCTCCTGCGTGCCCTGCGCGACGCATTCGCGCTGACGCTCGACGACATGGCGCTCGCGTACGCCGCGCACAAGGCCGAGCGGGATATCGTCGGCGCGCGCGTCGGGACCATGGACCAGCTCGCGGCCGCTCTCGCGCGGACCGGTGAGGCGCTGCTCATCGACATGCGCAGGGCGCCGATCGAGCGCGTGCCCATCCCCGACAGCCTGGAGATCGTCGTCGTCGACTCGGGCATCGCGCACGACAACGCGAAGCAGGGCGCGTACAACGAGCGACGCGCGCAGTGCGAGGAGGCCGCGCGGCGACTCGGCATCTCCGCGCTGCGTGACGCGACGCTGGCCGACGTCGAGCGTCTCGCGCCGCAGAGCGCGATCCTCGCGCGGCGCGTGCGTCACGTCGTGACCGAGAACGAACGCGTCCGCGCGTTCGTGCACGCGCTCCGCGCCGGCGACATCGCGCGCTGCGGGGCGCTCGTCGATGCGTCGCACACCTCGCTGCGCGAGGACTTCGAGGTCTCGACCCTTGAGCTCGACATCCTGGCCGACGCGCTGCGCTCGCAACGCGGGGTCTACGGCGCGCGTCTGGTCGGCGCCGGCTTTGGCGGCTCGGTGCTCGCGCTCGCGGATGCCGGAAGCGCTGCCGACGCCGCGCGCGCGGCCGCCGAGCGGTACCGGTCGCGCACCGGCCGTGCCGGGCGCGTGGTGATGCCGGTCTAGCGCGGACCTCGCGCATACTCGGTGGGTTGCCCCGCTTGCCATCGACCGACGCGCCACGCATCTTCACCGGCATCGCGCGCTCCTACGACCGCACGGGCGCGCTGCTCTCGTTCGGCCAGGATCTTCGGTGGCGCCGCGCGTTGGTCGCGGAGATCGGCGCCGACGTGGACGACGTGGTGCTCGATGTCGCGACGGGCACCGGCCTCGTCGCTCTCGAGCTCGCGCGCCGCTATCGCTGTCGCGTCGTCGGTCTCGATCGGAGCGCGGACATGCTCACGGAGGCGGCCCGGCGTAACGGGCTCATCTCCGGTCTGGTGAATGGACGGGCCGAGCGGCTTCCCTTCGCGGACGCGACGTTCGACCACCTCACCTTCACGTATCTCCTCCGGTATGTCGACGATCCCGCGGGGGTGTTGCGCGAGCTCGCGCGCGTGCTCAAGCCCGGGGGCCGTATGGCTGCGCTCGAGTTCGGCGTCCCGACCGCGCCCTGGGCCTTCGCGCTCTGGCGTCTCTACACGCGTGCGGTGATGCCGCTCGCGGGGCGGCTGATCTCGCGCAAATGGCGCGAGGTCAATGCGTTCCTCGGTCCGAACATCGAGCGCTTTTACCGCGCCCATCCGCAGCGCGAACTCGAGCGCTACTGGCGCGATGCCGGTCTGGCCGACGTGAGGTCGCGCCGGATGAGCCTCGGTGGCGGCATCATCATGAGCGCGACGAAGCGCGACGCGCCCGTCGCGACCGAGGTGCGGCTCGGCTCGGCGTTCTACTCGCTGCGGCCCGGCGGCTGGCGCGATTACTGGACGCTGCTGCACCCGCCGTACACCGCGTGGCATCTGTCGTACGTGTTGCTCGGCGCTTCCCTCGCGCCCGCGCCCGACCCGCGCATCGTCCTCGGCGCGGTGCTCGCCTTCGGGCTCGCGGTCGGCGTGGCCGCGCATTCGTTCGACGAGCTGCGGGGACGTCCGCTCGCGACCCGGATCCCCACCCGCGTGCTCGTCGCGCTCGGAACGCTTGGCCTCGCCGGCGCGGCCGCTCTGGGCATCGCCGCGATCGCGGTCCTGGGTCCGGCGTTCGCCGCGTTCGTCGCCGTCGGCGTCGCGCTCGTCCTTCTCTATGCGTTCGAGGCGCCGCTGGTGCATTCGGATCTCGGGTTCGCGCTCGCCTGGGGCGCGTTCCCGGTGCTCACGGCGGCGTACGCGACCGGCGCGCCGCCGGTCCCCGCCGTGGCCGTCGCGGCCGCCGCCGCGCTCCTCAGCCTCGCCCAGCGCGTCCTGTCGACGCGCGTCCGCGCGGTGCGTCGACGCAGCCAGTCCGTGGACGGCGAGGTGCGCTATCGCGATGGATCGCGCGAGACGCTCGATGCGGAAGGCCTCATCGCGGCACCGGAAGGCGCGCTGCGGATCCTGTGGATCGCGGTGGTCGCGCTGTCGGTCGGTCTTCTTCTCGCGCGCTACGTTTAGCGCGGCAGCTGTGCCAGGAAGCGCTCCGCGTTGCGGTACGCGATCGCCTCCGCCACGTCGGTGGGAAGCTGCGCGAGCCAGGCACGGATTCCGCTCACGATGTCGACGTAGGCATCCCAGCGCTCGTTGCCGGTGAACGTGCCGCCCGCCGTCCAGGTGTCGGTGCCGATCATGAACCGGCCGCCGTGACGCGCGAGCAGGTCGCGCCATCGTGGATCGAGCGCGGCGTTCGGCGCGACGTCGTCGCGCAGCGACAGCTCGACGGACAGCTTCGGCCACTTGTCGAGAAGGGCTCCGATCTGCGCGGGCGTCGCGTCGACGCCGGCGTGTGCCCACAGCACGATCGCGTCGGGCATGTAGCCCAGCAGCTCCGCGACCGCACGTGCGTCGGCATGCGGCTGGAGGAAGAGCTTCTCGCGCTGCGCCAGCGCCAGGACGCCACGCACCGTCGGCAGGCCGATCTGCCCCGCGAGCAGGTGGAACTCGCCGAAGCCCCGGTGGACGCCGGGGCGGTAGATCGACTCGACGTAGGGCACGATCGAGGGGTCGCGTGCCCAGGAGAAGACGTCGGCGACGTTGCGATACGGACCGAGCATCGGGATGACGCGGTCGCCCAGGACGGCGCGCAGCTTGAAGGTGCCCTCGTCCGGTGCGCTCGACACGAGGCCCGAGCGCACGCCGGCCGAGTCGAGGAGCCGCGCGATCGTCTCGGGTGGGTAGACCGACCAGGCCGGCGCGCTGTAGTGCAGGTGCGCGTCGAACAGCGGCATGAGACCGGGCGTCGGTGAGGGTGTCGGTGATGGTGTCGGTGACGGGGAGGCTGTCGGGGCCGCGCTGACAGTCGGTGGGGGAGTCGGCGCGACGCTCGCGACGGGGGCGCAGGCACTGATGAGGATGAGCGCGACGACGAATGGTCTCACCGAGTTACCGTAACGCGCGGTGATCTTCACAGCGCCCCGCGTCCCCGCCGACGAGTTCGCGCGCGTCGCCGGCTGGCGCCTCGAGCCCGAGGGCCTCTGCCGCGGTGACCGCTGCGTGCCGTTCCTCTCGGATGACGGTGTCGTCGACCTCGCTGCTGCCGCCGCAGCGCTCTCGACGCCGCTCGTTCACGACGGCGCTCACGGGTTGTGGGCGCTCGGCGCGCAGGCGGGCGGTCGGGCGTTGACGAGCGCCGCCGCGCCCGAGCTCGAGCTGCCTGAGTTTCGCGGCGGATCGTTCCGGCTATCGTCGCTGCGGGGGTCGAAGGTCCTGCTCCTCGCGTGGGCTTCGTGGTGAGGCTGCCGTCTGGACCTGCCCGTGTGGCAGGAGCTGCGAACGGAGCTGCGGCCGCGCGGACTCGAGATCGTGACCGTCGCACTCGAGGCGCGCGGGGCCGAGACCGCCGGCCCCTGGATCCTGCGGGCAGCGCCCGACCATCCGTCGCTGATCGACGAAGCGCACGTGATGGATGCGCTGTTCGGTGTGGTGAACGTCCCGAGCGGGATCTGGATCGACGAGGACGGGATCGTGGTGCGGCCGCCCGAGCCGGCCCATCCACGCCGTCCGGCGTACCTGGGTCGCGCGGTCCCGCCCGACGCGTCGCCCGCGGACCGCGAGCGCATCGAGCTCGTCAACGCGCTGCACGTCGAAGCCGAACGGTACGTCGCCGCGCTCCGCGACTGGGTAGCGCACGGTCGCGAGAGCCCCTATGCGCTCGCACCAGACGAGGTCGTGCGTCGAAGCCGGCCGCGGCCGATGGGCGAGGCGACCGCGGCGGCGCACTTCGCGCTCGGTCAGGCGCTGCACACGCGCGGCGCGCAGGGCGCGGCAGTCGAGCACTTCCGCGAAGCACATCGGCTGCATCCGACGAACTGGACCTACCGCCGCGATGCGTGGAGCCTCGCCGGCGCGGATCGCGAGCTTGTGTATCGCACGCGCTGGGTCGACGAGGTCAAGCGCGAGGGCGTCGAGAACTACTACCCACGGCTCGAGCTCTGACCGCGACCGTCTGAGAGACTTGCGCGTGGTGACAACGCAGCAGAGCACGCTCGGTCCGATCGCGATCCCCGCTCCGGGCGAGCGTGCCGCCGGATCATTCACTTTCGCAGGGGACGAAGGGCTCGCGAAGTACGAATGGCCCTACATCGCCATCGCGGGCAAGGTCTCCGGTCCGACCGTGCTCGTGACCGCCGGCATCCATGCCGCGGAGTACACCGGGATCGAGGCAGCGATCCGACTCGGACGTGACACCGCGCCGGAGCATGTGCGCGGCATCGTCCTCGTCATTCCGCTCCTGAACCGCCCAGGCTTCTACGAGCGCAGCATCTACGTGAACCCGGAGGACGGCGACAACCTCAATCGGGTCTTCCCCGGCGACCCCAAGGGCAAGTGGGGCGAGCGCTTCGCGCATCGCCTGCTGACCGAGATCGTGACGCGCTGCGAGTACGCGATCGACCTGCACGCCGGAGATCTCATCGAGGAGCTCACGCCGTTCGTCATCTATCGCGAAACGGGTGAGGCTGCACTGGACGATCGGATCCGCAAGATGACGAACGCGTACGGCGCGCGCTGGGCGGTGAAGAGCGCGCCGACGGGCGAGCGACCCGGCTCGCTTTACGCGCTGGCCGCGCTCAACGGCGTGGCGTCGATGCTCGCGGAGTCCGGTGGGCGCGGGCTGCTCATCGAGGAGGACGTCGTGCGTCACGTCCTCGGGGTGACGAACATCTTGCGCGCGATCGGCGCGCTCGATGGCGCGCCCGAAATGTTCGCGTCGCCACGCGTCGTGAACAGCTTCGACTGGCTGCGCTCGCCCGCGGAGGGGATCTTCCACTCGCGCGTTCGCGTCGATCAGCAGGTGAAGGCGGGCGATGTCGTCGGAGAGCTCATCGACCTCGTGGGGGCGCCCATCGCCACGGTGAAGGCGCCCGTCAGCGGTGTCGTTCTCTTCGTCGTGACGAGTCCGGCGATCAAGAAGGACGGGCTGCTCCTCGCGATAGGCGCGCTCTAGCCGAGGGGACTAGCATCGCCCCCGCACATCGGGGAGGTCGCCATGACACGCCATTCCGCGCTCACGCATGCCGGCGCTGTCGGCCTCGCGGTCATCCTCATCCTCCGGGCCACGTCCGCGGGGGCCGCCGCGGGCCCGCTCTGGTCGAGCTCCATCGCGTTCACCAACGTCGTCGCGAGCACTCCGGTGACTGGCGGCGGTTATCCCGTCGAAGCGGGCACGAACGCCTACGTGCCCGGCACGTGCGGACCGCAGCCGCTCAACTCGAATCACTCCGAATCGTGGATCGCCGTGAAGCCGGGCACCGAAAATCTCATCGGCACCTCGAAGTTCTTCATCTCGAAGTGGAGCACCTTCTACGACTTCCATCTCGGCAGCTACACGATCCTGGATGGCACGCCTGTCGCCAACAACCAGGTGCAGGGCTACGAGTGCACGACGGTCGGAACGCAGGACATGCCGCCATCGTGGACGATGAATACAGACCCCAATGTTGACTTCGACACGCAGGGACGCGCCTATCAGGTGACCCTCCCGTTCAACGCCTTCTGGCAGAACATGCATCCCGACGGCGCGATCATGGTGTCCTACAGCGACGACCTGGGCGCGCACTGGGTCACCGCGAACGGCGGCAAGCCGCTCGAGCAGTCGCCGAACGCCTCGAGCTTCCAAGCCGGTCACGTCGAGGACAAGCAGTGGGTCGCCGTCAACCACATCCCGGGCCATCTGAATCAGGACCACGTCTACGCGACGTGGTCGGTGTTCAACGGCGCCGCGAGCGGCGGCTCCGTCGACCTGCGCGTCGCGGTGTCGCGCGACCGTGGCGCGACGTTCTCGCGTTACAGCTCGTTCACCGTGCCGTCGGTGAGCGGCCGTCAGAACTTCTACGTACAGCCGTCGATCGACGCGAACGGGGACCTCTACATCGCCTTCGCGTCGACCGAGAGGGACAAGAAGAGCGGCCAGGTCACGCTGTGGGTCGCGAAGTCCACCGACGACGCGCGGACGTTCACGTTCTCGCGCGCCGTCACCGGAGTTGGCGTGATCCCGTCGTGCTGCCTTCCGAACACGACGTTCCGCGACGGCATCGCCGAGAGCTTCGCCGCAAGCCCGAATGTCGTCGGCCATCTCTACATGACCTATGAGGACTGGAACGCCGCGGGGCAGTTCGACGTGAAGTTCGTGCAATCGACCGACGGCGGTGCGACGTGGTCCGCGCCGGTCAAGGTGAACGACAACGCCGAGTCGACCGCGCTCGGCTACACCGATCAGTTCCAACCGTCGATCGCCGCCGGACCGAACGGCGCCGTCGCCATCGCCTTCTACGACCGACGTGCCGCGTGCCCGGACGACGCCAGCGTCCTCGAGGCCGACATCGGGCGCACGAACTTCTGCATCGACGTGACGCTCCAGGCCTACAAGGACGACGGCAGCGGCGCACAGCCTGTTCTCACGAACACGCGCATCACGGATCACACGTGGGACCCCATGAATCCGGGGCAGCGTGTCGGCGGCATCGGTCAGATGGCCTGTGCCGCGCACCGCGATCCCTGCACCACGCGCGCGTTCATCGGGGATTACTTCGGGCTCGCCATCTCGAGCGGGAACATCTACGCCCTGTTCGTATCCACGCACTATCCCTCGGACGTCACCGCCGACGGAGGCGGCCCGGTCTATTACCAGCAGCAGGTGCTCGCGAAGGTCGCGCGTTCCGTCTACGGCGCCGGCTACTAGACAGACGATGGAGGGGGCTCGCTGATGCGAGCCCCCTTCGGCTAACGCGCTACTCGGATGAACGCCAAACCCTTCGCCTCCAGCAGCGTCCCGCGTGGCGTCTCGACCATGCGGAGCATCACCGCGGTGCACGCGGGACAGCGCAGGATCACACCGGGCGCGTGCGTGAAAGCGAGCAGCGTGCCGACCTGCCCCTCGCGGCCGCAGGCGTCGCATTTGCTGTCGGCGGTCGTCATGTCCGCCCCGAACAGCTCCTCGAGCATCCCGGCGATCGCATTCGCGTCGAGCGTCCGCTCGTCGATCGTCTTCTCTTCCACCGTGCCCTCCTATTTCCCTGACGGGCCGAAGCGTTCGGTGCGGATGCGCTGCGCCTGCACGCCGATGCGCACGAGGGCGTTCGCGGCTCCCTCGACGAGCGGAGTCGGCCCGCAGATGTACACGAGCGGCGCGTCGCCGAGCGGTCGCCCGACCGCGGCGAGCATCTCGTCGTCGATCCGTCGCGCATAACCCGTCCATCCGGCGGGCTGCGATCGAGTGAGCGTGTGCACGACCTCGAGGCCTTCGTCGCGCGCTGCGAGGTCACGCAGCTCGTCGGCGTAGATGATGTCGTCGGGCGTGCGAGAGCTGTAGAGGAGCCGCGCCGGCGGACGAGGCGTGGCCGCGGCGCGATGGCGGAGCATCGCCATGAGCGGCACGATGCCCGATCCTCCGGCGATCAGGAGCAGTGGGCCACCGAGCGCCGCGTGCCATACGAAGTAGCCGCCGATCGGCCCGCGCACCTCGATCCGGTCGCCGACGACCGCCACGTCGTGCAGGAATGGTGACACCTCACCGTCGGTGACCCGTTCCACGGTGAGGTCGATCACGCCTTCGCGTTCGGGAGCGGATCCGATCGAGTAGCTGCGCTGCACGCTGTACCCGTCCGCGGCGGTAAGGCGGACGTCGTAGTGCTGGCCCGGCCGATGCCGCGTCCAACTCGGCAGCCGCAGCGTGAACGTGCGCACCCGCGGCGTCTCCTCGCGGATCGCCGTGATCGTGGCCAGCTGCCAGTCGAGGATGCGCCGCTCGCTAGTCGCCGCTGTAGCGCTCCTCTTTCCACGGATCGCCGCGGATGTGATAGCCGAGCGACTCCCAGAAGCCAGGCGTTTCTTTCTCGGTGATGTGAAGGCCGCGGACCCATTTCGCGCTTTTCCAGAAGTACAGGTGCGGGACGACCAGCCTGGCCGGACCGCCGTGCTCCGGGTCGAGCGGTCCGCCGTCGTACTGGTACGCGACGAAGGCTTGGCCGTTGACGAGGTCGGGCAGCCGGATGTTCGTCGTATACCCGCCGTCCGAGTACGCGGTCGCGAACGCGCCGCGCCCGTCCAGCTCGACGTGCTCGAGCAATGTGTCCACGCTCACGCCGTGCCACTTCGTTTCGAGCTTCGTCCACTTCGTGACGCAGGAGATGTCGACGACGAAGTCCTCCGCTGGGAGCTTCTGGAACTCGGCCCACGACCAGCTGACCTTCTCGCGCACCAGACCATCGATCGCGAACGACCAGAGCCGCAGGTTGACCATCGGCGTCGGGCCCGCGGACAGGACGGGAAAGTCGGTGGTCAGGTATTGGCCGGGGGGCACACGGTCCGCCGCCGCGCCGCTCACGCGTGGCCGGCCCTGGAAGCCGCGCGTGACGAATCGCTTCACCTGACGCGCCGGTTCCCCACGGCGGCGATGCTGCGCGCCTCAGTAGACTCGCGCAAATGGCCCGGATCACCGACCTCCTCGCAGCCGGGCGGACCTTTTCATTCGAATTCTTCCCGCCCAAGGATGAAGTTGAGCAGCGGCTGCTGACGCGCACCATCGCCGACCTGCAGCCGCTTCGCCCCTCCTATGTCTCCGTGACCTACCGTGGCGGTCGCATCTCGCGCGAGCGCACGACGCGCGTCGTCATCGACCTGCTGCGGACGACCGACCTCACACCGATGCCACACCTGACCTGCGTCGCCCATCCCCGCTTCGAGCTCGGCGAGATCATCGGAGGCTTCCGCGCGGCGGGGCTCGAGAACCTGCTGGCGCTCGGCGGCGATCCGCTACCGGCGGAGGAGTCGTACAAGGAGCTCGCGTACGCCTCGGAGCTCGTCGAGCTCGGGCGCCGTCTCGGCTTCGAGTCGATCGGCGTGGCGGCTCATCCGGCCGGGCACCCCCGATCGCCGGATCTCAAGTTCGATCGCGAGCATCTGGCAGACAAGATGCGCCTCGCCGACTTCGCGATCACGCAATTCTTCTTCAAGGTCGAGGAGTACGAGCGACTGCGCGAGCAGGTCGCTGCGCTTGGCGTCACCAAGCCCATCATCGCGGGCATCATGCCCATCACCTCGCTGGTCTCGGTGCAGAGGATGGCGGAGCTCTCCGGGTACGCGGTCCCTGACGACGTCGTTCGCCGGATCGAGGCCGGCGGCGACGATCGCGGCGAGATCCGCCGTCGCGGGATCGAGGTCGCGACGGAGCTCTGTCGCGGCTTGCTCGACATCGGCGTGCCGGGGCTGCATTTCTACACGCTCAACTTCTCCAAGGCAACGCGCGAGATCTATACGAACCTCGGGCTACTGACACATGGCTAGGGACGATCGGCGGAGCTCGAGCGTGAAGCAGGCGAATCTCGACATCTATGGCCACGCGCCGCTCCCGTGGTCACGCGCGCTCGATCAGCTCGACGCCGGCGCCGGTGGAACCTTCTGGCTCGCGACGACGCGCCCAGACGGCCGGCCACACCTCGCCGCTGTGGGCGCCCTGTGGGTCGATGGAAAGGTCTACTTCACGAGCGGCGCGGGCACACGCAAGAGCCGCAACCTCGCCGCGGATCCGCGCTGCGTCATCTCGGTCTCGCTCAAGGACCTGGACCTCGTCATCGAGGGTGAGGCGATCAGGGTCACCGACGAGGCGACACTGGCCCGCCTTGCGCAGCGGTACGCAGCACAGGGATGGCCGGCGCGCGCGGCAAACGGAGACCTCACCGCCGAGTACAGCTCTCCGAGCGCCGGCCCACCGCCATGGCATCTCTACGCGGTCACGCCCACCGTCGCGACCGCGGTGGCGACGGCCGAGCCGCACGGTGCGACGCGCTGGCGCTTCGGAGGCTAGAGATGGGACAGACCCCGATCGTCGTCGCGGTCTACGCGACGCTCGCCATCACGCTCGGCGGGCAGTGGATCGCCGCGAAGCTCGGAGTGACCGCCGTGCCGCCCCTCGAGCTCTCGACGATGCGCTTCGCGATCGCCGCCTGCGTGCTCCTCGCGGCGTGCGCCATCACGCGCACTGCGGTCCCACTGCACCGCTGGCGTCCGGTGGCCGCCGCGGCGGCCTGCGGAGTGCTCGGCTTCAACACCCTCGCTTTCGTAGGCCTCAGCCTGACGCCCGCCGCGGACAGCGCGTTGATCATTCCCACGACCATCCCGATGGCGACCGCGCTGTTCGCGACCTTGATCCACGAGTCGTTGACATCTCGGAAGCTGTTCGGGTTCGCGATCGCGAGCATCGGCGCCGCTCTCGTCATCGTCGGTGGCCAGCAGGGCGGGGGCGAGTCGTCCTCCACTCGTCTGGTCGGCGACCTCATGGAGCTCGGCGCCGCGACAGCGTGGGCGGCCAGCCTGACGATCGGGGCGGTCGTCCTGCGGAAGGAGAGGGTCCTCGGCTACGTGACCCTGATGGTCCTCATCGGAAC
This sequence comes from Candidatus Limnocylindria bacterium, assembly GCA_036000705.1. Taxonomy (GTDB): domain Bacteria; phylum Chloroflexota; class Limnocylindria; order P2-11E; family P2-11E; genus CF-39. The sequence goes on from DASYUY010000111.1 coordinate 14,224, forward strand.
GGCGATGCTGCTGCCGCTTGGAGCGGTGCAGCAGAGCTACCGGGATGTGCCGACGTGGGCGGCGCAGACGTGGCTGGCGGCCGGTTTCCTTGGAGTGTTCTCGACGTCGGTCGCCTTTGTGCTCTTTTTCTGGGCGGTGCGCCGCTACGGCGCGAGCCTCGCGGCCATGGTGACCTACCTCACACCGGTGGCAACGTTGTTGCTCGCGCTCGTGATCCTCGACGAGCGCCCGCTGCCGCTCCAGCTCGTGGGCGGAGCCGTGATCATCGTCGGCGTGCGCCTCGCGGCGCGCCGGTCACACAGGACAGGTTCGGATCAGGGCTCGACGGTGATGTCCGCGGTCACGAGGTCGTGATCAGATGGGCGTGACTTGCTCCGCGTTCTCCTTGTTGCGGCGGGGGTCCATCGCCTTCTCGTAGCTCACGCGCTGACCTTCGCTCAGCGAGTCGAAGGAGCCCGTCACCTTCGAGCGATGAAAGAAGATCTCGCTCCCATCCGCTTGGGTGATGAACCCGAATCCGCGATCGGTGACGAGCCTCTTGATCGTGCCTTCTGCCATTTCCTACTCCATAGACCTAATACGCCCGCTGATCGGCCGGCCGATCGCATTCTGGTGTTTCGGGGCGATTTCGCAAACCCGAGCACACCAGGATCGAGGGCGGGCCCGATCGACGATTATCAGGGTCATGCTCCGCCCGGTCTCGGTCTCCGAGCAGCTAAAACGCATCCCCCGAGGCGTCCGGCCGACGGTGCGGGAGGCGCGACGCACGGTGAAAGCCGCCGCGCCGGCCGCGAAGGAGATCGCCTATCAGAGCCGGCCGCCCCGCTCGAAAAGCGCCCTGTGGAAGCTCGTCCGTTACACGCTTGCCGACGGCATCGGGACGTTCCCGTCGTACGCGACCCTGTTCTTCTACCGCGGCAGCAAACTCGATGACGCGGGGGGTTCGCTCGAGGGCGGCGGGAAGGCCATGCGCTTCATCAGGCTGCACACCCCCGCGGACGCGACGCGGCCCGCCGTGAAGCGCTTGGTACGGAGGGCGTTCGCGCTCGCGAAGGGCTGAGCGCCCAGGAACAGGCTGCTGGGAATCCGCGCGCGCCGACGCGCGAGCGAGTGGAGCGAAGCCATGAGCGCGGTCATCGACCTCGCCGGCATGGGGATAGTCTCGAGCGACATCGGCATGGTATCGATCGACCGCAGTACGGAGACCTGGCCTTCGCTGCCATACGCGGAGCTGAAGGACACGCTGTACGCGGTCCATATGTGGACCCAGATCGTCGGGAAGATCCGCATGGCGTTGACGCCGCTGGTGAACCACTGGTGGAACTCGAGCCTCCTCGTGACGCCTCGCGGCTTGACGACGACGCTCATCCCGCAGGGCGACGAGGGGCTGCAGATCGACTTCGACTTCATCGACCACGAGCTGGTCATCGTCACCAGCGGCGGCGGCCGCTCGGTCGTCCCGCTCCGCCCGATGTCCGTGGCGCAGTTCTATCGCGAGGTGCTCGACGAACTCGCGCGGCTCGGTGTCGCCGATCTTCACATGATCCCGATCCCGGTCGAGATCGCGCACGTCATCCCTTTCGCGGAGGACCGCGAGGTAAGGCCGTACGACCGACAACAGGTGCGACGCTTCCACGACGCCCTCCTTCGAGTGCACAACGTGTTCGATCGATTCCGCGCGGACTTCCTCGGCAAGGCGAGCCCGGTGCAGTTCTTCTGGGGTGGCTTCGATCTCGCGAGCGCGCGGTTCTCCGGCCGGCGAGGGCCGGCATACGCGGGCGGAAGCGCTCCGAACGTGCACATTCACGTCATGCACGAGGCCTATTCACACGAGCTGATCGCCGCCGGGTTCTGGATGGGAGACGACGACGCGCCGAGGGCCGAGTTCTACTCGTACGCGATGCCCGCACCGGCCGGCATCGACCGGGCGACCATCCGACCGCAGACCGCGCGATGGGTCGCCGCTCGCGGCGAATTCCTGTTGCCGTATGACGCGGTCCGTACCGCCTCAGATCCCGCCGGCACGCTCCTCGCGTTCTTGCAAAGTACTTACGACGCGGCCGCTGACCTCGGCGGCTGGGACCGGCCGCTGCTCGAAGAGCGGCCCAACTGCGACTGCGTCAGTTTGCCGTCGTCGTCGCCGTCGCTATCGCACTCGCACTCGCACTCGCGCTCGCGCTCGCGAGGAGCGTGATGTATCGACGCCCGCGTCGATGTCGGCCGTGAAACGCGCGATCCGCGCGGCGTGGCTGCCGGACCTCGAGCGGGCTGCCTTGGCGTCGCTGAGCGAAGCCTCGGCGAAAGCGGTCCGCGCGCGCTTCGCTGGTCCTCGCGCCTAGGAGACGGGCTCCAGCACGACGACGGGGATGATGCGTTTGGTCTTCTTCGGGTAATCCTTGAAGACTGCGAAGTTGTCACCGTGCGCTTCGTACAGACGATCGCGCTCGGGCCCCTTCGGGATCGGCGTCGCGCGCACCTTGAACGTGTCGGTCCCGACCTCGATCTCCGCCTCCCGGTGCTTGAGCAGGTTGTGGTACCAGCCGGGATGTTTCGGGGCGCCGCCCATCGAAGCGGCAACGACGTACCGGTCACCGTCACGGTGATAGACCAACGGGATCGTCCGGACGACTCCGCTCTTCGCCCCCGGCACAGTCAGCAGCAGGAGTTTGTCTCCGAAGTGACCGATGCCCTTGCCGCCCTTGGCGCGGAACTGCTCGATGGTGTTCTTGTTCCAGTCGGCAGCCACGTCAACTGAACCCCCTTGCCGACCGTGCCTATTCCGCTCAGAGCCGCGGTGCGGGTGGTCGATCCGGTAAGAGCCACGGCAAGGCCTCGGCCATCGGTTCGACGAGCGCGGCGTAGTCGGCCTTGCTGATCCCCTCCCTGGCGAAGACACCGAGCGCCGCGCCGAACGCGGCGCGCTCGGCCTTGTGGCCGCGATCGCCGTGCTTGGCTCTCCACGCCACGAGTGCCCCCGGCGCCTCGGTTAGGCCGAAGAGCCTGCGCCGGAACTCTTCCCACGGCGGGCCGACATCGGCGCGCTCGATGTACGCGAGGGCGGCCTTCTCGGCCCGGTGGTACGGGTCGAGGCCCCGCGCTTCATGGCGGTCCCAGCCCCAGGCTGCGCGCTCGATGCCATTCGTGTCGAAGACGCGCAGATCAGACGTGAACCGCTCGAGCTCAGCCGGGCGCGGGTGTCTGTCCGGCACGAAATGCGATGCTACGCCCGCGAACGACGGGACGAGCTCAGGCGCTCAGCCGAACGTGCAATCAACGGTCACTTTTTCAGAGTGCGCTCGAGGACAGCGAGCTCCTGATGATCGAGTCGTGCGGCGACATCTGCGAGATCCCGCGCGCATGAACCGGCCGCTCAGTCGTGCACCCCGGCGCGCGTGACCGCGTCGTTCTAGCGCGCGCCGAGCTCGTAGAGATAAGCGGCGAAGGACGACACGGCTCCGTCCCAGCCGCTGACCCTGGGGTCCTTCGGCTCGATGACGTAGTACTCGTCGGGTGCGTGCGCGCCGGCGCCGTGGCCCAAGCCGAAGTGGCCCGAGGCGAGCTTCAGCGGCGCGCCCGTGAACACGCAGCCCGGGTACGAACCCGCGATGCGGGGCCACAGGACCGGGTCGAGACCCGCGCGACGATAGACAGCGAGCTGGGCATCGATGAGGGGCGCGTCCGCGGCCGTGCTCGTCGGGTCGTAGCCCCCGCTCGGATTCACCTCGATGTCGCCGAATCCGCGTTTCGCGAGATGCGCGCGCAGAGCGGTGACGGCATGGTCAAAGGTCATGTCCGGGACCAGCCGCAGATCGAGCTTGGCGACGGCGCGATGGGGAAGGATGGTCTTGCCTCCGGGTCCCGTGTACCCGGCGACCAGGCCCTCGATGTTCACGGTCGGCTTCGAGACGTACCGCTCGAGCGACTCGCGCCACGGCAGATCGTGCGCCCAGCGATCCGCGGCTAACAGCGACTTCGCGGTCGTCTCCTGGATACGCGTCGACGCCTCGGCGATCATCTTGCGCTCGGCATCGCTGATCGCGCGCGCGTCGTCAGCGAAGCCGTCGATGGCCGGATCGCCCTCGGGCGTGACGAGCGTCGCCAGGGCCTGTACGAGATGGAACGCCGGGCTGTCCAGGCGGGACCGGTTCGACGAATGCACGTCGCGCGACGGACCGCGGCCCCACTTCTCGCCGCTCGCGACCAGCTCGCACTCGACGACGCCCTTCGCGCCCAGAGCGACGGTGACCGCGCCGTCGGGATCCTGCGCGGCTGACGGCATGAAGATACCGATCGTGTTCTTGAGCGCGCCGCTCACCTCGGCGTTGCGCATGACCTGGCTGAAATGCGGCGAGCCGATCTCTTCCTCACCCTCGGCGACGAGCACGAGGTTGACCGGCAGGTTCTTTCCGGCGCCGCGGATCGCGTGGAGAGCGGCGATGAACGCGGCCTCGGGTCCCTTCTGGTTCACCGCGCCGCGGCCCATGAGCACCTTGCCGAGCGGTCGGTCGACGAGCGCGGCATCGAAGGGAGGCGATGACCATTCGGATGGGTCCGCCTGCTTGACGTCGTACATGAAGTAGACGCCGCACGTCCGCGCCGCGCCCGCGTCGAGCGTCGCGAACACCGAGGGGTGGCCATCGGTGTCGATGCGCTTGGCGCTTTGGAAGCCGGCGTCGCGCGCCATCCGGATCATCAGGTCGCAGCCCTCGTCCATGCCGCGGTCCTCGGACGCGATCGCTGGGTGTCTCACCCACTCTTGAAGGCGTTTCACACCCTCGTCGCGGCGCTTCTCGACCTCGGCGCGAACGGACTTCAGCGTGTCGTCGGCGAGCAGGAGTGAGGTGCGCGGGTCGCTCACGGCCGCGAAGCATAGGGAGAGGGCCGGCCCGTTACATGTAACGGCCGGCGACGCAATGCAGTGGTCCGCAGGTCCCTCGCGGATCAGACGGGTCTCATCTGTCTGGATCCCCCGATCGCCTCTTTTCTTGCGGCGGGTGTGCGGCCCACCATGCAGCGCGATGAGGAAGGGACTTGCGGCGACCTCTCTACTTGCCTGCGCCCTCGTCGCCGCGTGGTCAGCCGACGGAACGCCGGCTCCCGAGATCGCGGTCACCTCTGTCATCACGACCGTGCCGGCCGTCAACGTGAGCGTCTTCGAGTCGGAGGTCGAGCCTGAGGTCGAGCGCGTCGCGTTGACATCCCGCGATCGGGTCGTGCGCGCGGCCGACGATTCGCAGTGGAACGCCGTGCCGATCGTCGCCGACGACGCCGCCGGGCTCCTGGATCAGCTGGTCACGGCGGAACACGCGGTGCGCGATCTCGCGGTGACCCGTGGAAAGCTCGCCTTCATGGGGCATCTTCAGCAGCTTGTGTATCGGCGATTGATCGAGCGTCCGGATCTGCGCGACACCGTCTTCGCCGCGATCCCGCAGGATCTGCGCGGGGCTGCGGACCTCAACATCGCGGCCGGCGCCGACCTCTACCTGTTCGGTCCGGGCGGCGCGAGGGAGCTACCCGCGTGGCGGATCGTGTCTCCACCACCGATCGACGACCTGCTCACGTATTACCGGGGCGCCGAAGCGGAGTTCGGCGTGCCCTGGTTCTACCTCGCGGCGATCAACCTCGTTGAGACGCGAATGGGTCGGATCCGCGGCGACTCGTACGCCGGTGCGCAGGGCCCGATGCAGTTCATGCCGGCCACGTGGGACATGTACGGAGAGGGCGACATCAACGACACGCACGACGCGATCCTCGCCGCGGGCCGCTACCTGAGCGCCGCAGGCGCGCCCGAGAAGATCGAAGAGGCGATCTGGCACTACAACCACGACAACGAGTACGTGGATGCCGTCATGAAGTACGCCGCGGTGATGCGTGCGGACCCGAGCGCGTTCCGCGGGTATTACGGTTGGCAGGTCTACTTCGTGACCGTGAACGGCACGTTCCTGCTGCCGGTGGGCTGGACCAAAGACTGATCCGGGCTCTCGCACAACGCAGCCGCAGCCACGCTTCGTCGCCTAGGGTTGCTGGGTGGGCATCGCAGGGATCGACTGGCTCCTCAGCTTTTCGGACGCGGCTCGCGGCGTGGGCTGGAACGCGCGCTCGAACCCATCACTCGAATGGAACCTTCGCCGCACGCGCGTGCTGCTCGACCTTCTCGGGGCGCCGGACCGGCGGCTGGCCATCGTCCTCGTCGGCGGGACGAAGGGCAAGGGCTCGACTGCGGCGCTGCTTGCGAGCCTGCTCGCGGCATGCGGCGTACGGGCGGGCCTGTACACGAAGCCTCACCTGCAGAGCTACCGCGAGCGGATCCGCGTCGACGGGAGGATGATCTCCGCCGCGGCGCTGGAGAAGAGGGTCGCCGCGCTGCGCCCGCACCTCGTCGCTCTGCGGCGTGCAGTTCCTGATGGCGGACAGCCAACGACGTTTGAGCTAACGACGACACTCGCGCTCGCGCACTTCGCCGCGGCGCGCTGCACGGTCGCGGTCGTGGAAGTCGGTCTGGGCGGCCGCTTCGACGCCACCAATGCGACCGATCCGCACGTCTCGATCATCACGCCGATCAGCCACGACCACACGCGCGAGCTCGGCACGGACCTCCGACAAATCGCCGCTGAGAAAGCCGGCATCCTGCGGCCGGGCCGGGTCGCGATCGTCGCGCGGCAGGAGCCCGGTGTCGCGCGCGTGATCCGCGGAGCAGCGCGCACGATCGCCGCCGTGTACCGAGAGGTCGCCCCGCTCTCGGCGCCGGCAGCGCGGCGCACCGGTCTCGCGCTGCGCGGCGCGCACCAGCGCCAGAATGCCGCGCTGTCGATCGCCGCGGCCCGCGCGCTCGCTGAGCACGGTGTGCCGTTCCGCGAGCGCGCGATCTCGCGTGGCCTGCGACAGCTCCACTGGCCCGGTCGTTTCGAGGTCGTCCCCGGTCGGCCGATGATCGTGCTCGACGGTGCGCACAACGACGGGTCGGCCGCGGCGCTCGCGCGGGCGATCAGTACCGAGCTGGGCCGACCCGTGCGCCTGATCATCGGGCTGATGCGCGACAAGGATGCACAGGCGGTCGCGCGCGCCCTCGCGCCGATCGCGTCGGCGGTGTACGTCACGCGTCCGGACAGCCCGCGCGCTGCCGATCCACCCACCGTCGCGCGACTCTTCCGCCGCGCGCCGGTCCGCGTCTTCGACGATATCGCCTCCGCAGTTGAGGCGGCGCGCGCTGATGCGCGATCCGGCGAGCCGCTCTGCATCACGGGATCGCTGGCGCTCGTCGGCCAGGCCCGCACGCTCCTCGGACTCCCGGCGCCCGAACGACTCTGGGACTAAGGCGCGGCGTACCACTCTGCCGCGTTCCAGGTGGCAACGTCCCAGCCGTTCGCGGCGTAACCGCGAACGCGGGTGCGGAACGCGTCGCACTGGCCGCGGTCGTAGAGCCAGGTCTGCTGGGGAGGGAGGATTCGAACCTCCGATTGGCTGATCCAGAGTTCTCCTAACAGAAAAGGACGGCAAACCTCGGTACTAAATGGGGCGGCGGGCAGGTCGTCCCGATGAGTAAGTTCTGCAAACACCCATGGGGCACATGTGGCGGGCCGTGCCCGGCTCGCACCAAGACCGGCAAAAGATGCCGGAATCACGCAATTCCGTGGATGGTCTTTTGCCGAGTTCACGTAGGCGCGTGGATTCGATGACGCCAGATCAGAAGAGCAGGCAGCCTCAGGAGCACACGATTCAGAACTGCGTCGAACGCTGTCGGACCCATTGGTGCAATCAGAGAGCCCCAGCCTGTGACTGCATTTGCCTTTGTCATGGGATTGATCCATCTCATAACCCCGCGAAGTGGGCTCCGAAGAGACTGCTCAGGCCGCGTGCCTATGAGGAAGTTCGATGACTACATCTCGGCAGACCCCAGAGCAGCAGAGCACGTTTGACCACATCACCACAGGTGAGCCATGCCGGTGTCTGACCGACGAGCAGGAATGCAGCAGCCCCGCCCCATGCCATACCCCCACGGGTGGGGCAGTCCGGGCTGGTGGCATCTATCCCGGCAAGGACGGCGATGGCGACCTGATCGTTCGCCGGAGGGCGGATTCATGAGCCAGAATATTCCGGGGCCAAGCCTCAGTGGTGCCACGAGAGGGTTGCCGTTGCGGGGCGACCGCACGCGAGAGCGTCCTAGCCGTGGGCCAGTCGAGAAGATCGACGTTAAATGTACTCCCGCTGGGGAAACGGCGGCCCCGATTTCTCGCATCGTGACCAACCCGAACAACGGCTGGCCGATCAGTTATTGGTCCTGCGCGAACCACGACGACTGCGACCTGCCCAGCGGCCACGACAACCCCGACCCGCTCATGGACGGCTACTCGGAGCCGACCGTCTGAATCAGAAGTTGAATCAGCCGGGCACGCAACTGGATCGCTGGATTGAGCGCCGCGACGCCGCCGCCAAAGAGGTTGTCGAGGCCGCACGGGCGCTGCGCGGGGCGTGGTGGTCATCGAGCGACATGGACGAGCGCGAGCGCATGGACGTGTCGCTACTGGCCTACGACAGGGTTCAGGACGAGCTGGTGACTGGCGGCTGCTGTCCCCACGCCGAGGATCGTCACGGCAACGCCGCTCCGTATGCGGGTGTCGGCTGTCACGAGTGCTTCTCGTCATGGCGCAAGGGCTGGCTCCACGAGTACCGGCGTGAATCGGTGTCCGCATGACCCAGAGAACTACGAACACTCAGAGCACAGCAGCGCGCAACTTTATGACGTGCTGGGAGTGCGGCAAGGAACGCCCGCTGATCGTCTGCCGCACCGAACTCCTCGGTGAGATCCGGGTCTGTCAGCAGTGCGAGGACAGCTCGCACGCGCCTAAGACTGCGGTCGAAGCGTTCTGGGAAGGCGTCCGGTGCGACCGATGAAGGCTATGCCTATTACAAGCTCTACAATCACCACAGTTCGCGCTGGTGACCGCCAGCCACGCCGCAAGGCGAGCCTAAAAAGTGCGGCGCCCGATGCGTATTCGGCGTCTGGCCCACGTTACGGGCTATCGAACCTTCCCCCAATTCGCTACTGC
>DASYUY010000112.1:0-112082 GCA_036000705.1 Candidatus Limnocylindria bacterium
TCGGCGAAGAGGATCGTGATGATCTTGCGCTCTTCGCCGCGGGGAGCCGCGGCCGCGAGGGACGTTCCACAGGAAAGGCAGAAGCGGGCTTCCTGAGGATTCCCCTGACCGCATGCCGGGCAGGTTTTCACGTTTGGAGTCTAGAAGCGGTCACCAATGAATAGTGCTCGGGAGGCCGACCAGGCAGGCGGCCGCCTGCGATGCGCGCCGGAAAATCAGACTCGGCCACGCATCAGTTCCGAAACGGACGCTGCTCGTGCTCGGCGTAACGCCTGAGTAACCAGCGCTCGCTCAGCGGTCTCTGATCGCGCGAAACGTCCGCAGCCGGGACACGCCAAGTTGACTCCCGCGGTCACGCTGCCGAGGCGGCGGACGCGAGCGAACCTAAGTCGGAGGTCGCAATCCGATCTGACCGCCGTCGATCGACACATGCGGAAGGAAGAGCGTCTAACGCTTGAAATCGCAATTTGCGATTTCAAGGATCGGCCGCTCGCGACCGCTTTTGGACGCGGAAAAGGATCGGCGCCCGCGAATTCGCAGAAGCGAAAGCCGAACGGCCGACGTACGATGACCTCCTACTCGCCTAGGGGAGGGCGCTTCGCTGACGCATACGATCACGCTCATTCCGGGCGACGGCACAGGCCCGGAGATCGTCGAAGCCACGCGCCGGGCGATCGAAGCCACCGGGGTCAAGATCGAATGGGACGTCCACGAGATCGGCATGCCCGCGATGGCGACGCACGGCACGCCGTTCCCCGAGGACGCGCTCGAATCGGTGCGCCGCAACCGCGTCGCGCTCAAGGGCCCGCTCACGACCGAGCTCGGCACGGGCTTTCGCTCGGTGAATGTGGCGCTGCGCAAGGAGTTCGACCTCTACGCGAACCTGCGTCCGGCGAAGACGTATCCCGGGGTGCCCGCGCCGCGCGGGGACATCGACCTCGTCGTCGTGCGCGAGAACATCGAGGACCTCTACGCCGGGATCGAGTTCGATCTCGGGACGCCCGAGCTCGCGGAGGTGCGCGCGGCCATCGAGAAGGCCGCGCACACGAAGATCCGCGAGGACGCGGCGATCGCGATCAAGTACATCAGCGTCATGGGCTCGACGCGCATCGTGAAGTTCGCGTTCGACTACGCCGTCGCGAACGGCCGTCGCAAGGTGACGGCCGTGCACAAATCGAACATCATGAAGTTCGCGGACGGCCTCTTCCTCCGCATCGCGCGCGAGGTCGCGCAGCAATACCCGACCATCGAGTTCGAGGACCGGATCGTGGACAACATGTGCATGCAGCTCGTGCAGAAGCCAGATCTCTACGACGTCCTGGTGCTGCCGAACCTCTACGGCGACATCGTGAGCGACCTCGTGGCCGGCCTCGTGGGCGGCCTGGGCGTCGTGCCCGGCGCGAACATCGGAGAGAACGGCGTCGCCGTCTTCGAAGCGATCCACGGGTCCGCGCCCAAGTACGCCGGGCAGAACAAGGTGAACCCCATGGCGCTCATGCTCGCGGGCGTCCTCATGCTGAAGCACATCTCGGAACGGGACGCCGCGGATCGGCTCGAGCGCGCCATCGCATCGGTCGTCGCCGAGGGCAAGGACGTCACCTACGACCTCAAGCCCGACCGCGACGATCCGACCGCCGTCGGCACGCGCGAGTTCGCTGACGCGGTGATCCGGAGGATGAAGGGCTGATGCCGCTGCAGGACCCGAAGAACCCCAAGCGCTATCTCCACTCGACGTCGACGAAGTACGAGTTCCAGTTCGGCTATTCGCGCGCCGTGCGCTACGGCCGCGTGATACGCATAGCCGGGACGGCGGGCCTCACCGAAGAGGGACAGGTCGTGTCCGACGACGTGGTCGAGCAGATGCGCCGCGCGATCGAGATCATCAAGGCCGCTCTCGAGGATCTTGGCTCGTCGTTCGCGGACGTCATCATGACGCGTATCTACGTCCGCGACGTGAGCGATATCGATCGCGTCGCCGTCGTCCACGGCGACATCTTCCGCGACATCCGCCCCGCGACGACGATCGTCAAGGTCGACTTCATCGACCCGCGGATCCTGGTCGAGATCGAGGCGGAGGCCGTCTACGGCGGCGCGGACGCGAAGGAGTGACGAGGTCGTGACCAAAACGGTGCGCGTGGTCGTGACCGGTGCGACGGGTCAGGTCGCGTATGCGCTCCTGCCGCGCATCGCGGCCGGCGAGATGTTCGGTCCCGACGCGGACGTGGACCTGCGCCTCTCGGACATCCCGCAGATGATCGAGAAGGCCAAGGGCGTTGTGATGGAGCTCGAGGACGGCGCGTACCCCCTGCTCTCCCAGGTAAGCGCGAGCGCCGACCGCGCCGAGTCGCACCGGGACGCGGACTGGGTGCTGCTCGTCGGGAGCGTGCCGCGCGGTCCGGGCATGGAGCGCGGCGACCTCATCCGGAAGAACGGGCCGATCTTCGTCGACGAGGGCAAGGCCATCGCGCAGCACGCGGCCAAGAGCGTGCGCGTCGTGGTCGTCGGCAACCCCTGCAACACCAATTGCCTCATCGCGCGCGCAAACGCGAAGAGCGTCCCCGACGACCGCTGGAGCGCGATGATGCGTCTCGACCAGAACCGCGCGCGGTCGCTGCTCGCGCACAAAGCCGGTGCGCGCGTGAAGGACGTGAAGAAGCTCGCCATCTGGGGCAACCACAGCGCGACGCTGTATCCCGACTTCACGAACGCCACGGTCAACGGCAAGGCGGCGAGCGAGGTCGTGGACCGCGCGTGGCTGGAGAAGGACTTCATCCCCACGGTGCAGCAGCGCGGCGCGGCGGTCATCGCCGCGCGCGGCGCCTCGAGCGCGTTCTCCGCCGCACAGGCGCTCGTCGATCACGTGCGGAGCCTCATCACCGCTACACCGCCCGGCGACTGCTTCAGCGCCGCGATCGTGTCCGACGGCAGCTATGGCGTCCCCAAAGGACTCGTCTCGTCGTTCCCGCTCCACTCCAAGGGCGACGGCGGATACGAGATCGTGCGGGGCGTGACGCTCGACGCGTTCGCGACGGCGAGGGTCGCGGCGACGGTCGCCGAGCTCGAGAAGGAGCGTGATCTGGTGAAGGACCTTCTGGCATGACCGAGTACAAGAGCGCACCTCTGCCCCAGACACAGCTGCGCTACTACCCGCTGTCGCAGGCCGGCGACATGTCGCGCCTTCCGATGACGGTGAAGATCCTGCTCGAGGGCGTCCTGCGCGCCGCCGCGAACGGCGACGCCGCCGAGCGTGACGCGAACGCGCTCGCACGCTACCCCGCGCCACCACCGGCGGACGCGGCCGTCCCGTTCCGCCCGTCGCGCATCCTGCTCCAGGACTACACCGGCGTGCCCGCGGCGGTCGACCTCGCTGCGATGCGCGCGGCGATGAAGCGGGCGGGCCGGGACCCGGCGCAGATCGAACCGCTCATCCCGGTCGACCTGATCATCGACCACTCGGTCCAGGCCGACTTCTTCGGCGCGAAGGACGTGTACGAGCGCAACCTCGAGCGCGAGTACGAGCGCAACCGCGAGCGCTATGCGCTGCTCCGCTGGGCCGGCCAGGCCTTCAAGACCTTCCGCGTGGTCCCGCCCGGCGCCGGCATCTGCCATCAGGTGAACCTCGAGCGCCTTGCCGAGGTCGTCGCGGTGCGCGATGGGGTCGCGCTTCCAGACACGCTCTTCGGCGCGGACTCACACACGACGATGGTCAACGGTCTCGGCGTCCTCGGCTGGGGCGTCGGCGGAATCGAGGCGGAGGCCGCGATGCTCGGTCAGCCCACCTACCTCCCGTGGCCGGTCGTCGTCGGCGTGAAGCTGACCGGCCAGATGCCCGTCGGCACGACCGCGACCGACCTGGTGCTCACGCTGACCGAGCTCTTCCGCAAGAAGGGTGTGGTCAACAAGTTCATCGAGTTCGCGGGCGATGGGCTGTCGTCGCTTGCCGTCGCCGAGCGCGCGACGGTCTCGAACATGTGCCCCGAGTACGGCGCGACGAGCGCGCTCTTCCCCGTCGATCGACAGACGCTCCGCTATCTCGAGCAGACCGGGCGACCACGCGACCTCATCGGTCTCGTCGAGCGGTACACGAGAGCGCAGGGCATGTTCCGCTCGGATGGCGATCAGACCCCGACGTTCGACGAGCTCATCGAGGTGGACCTGGGCTCGGTGAAGCCATCCGTCGCCGGTCCGAAGCGGCCGCAAGACCGCGTCGATCTTCCGATGATCTGGGACTCGTTCACGGGTCCTAAGCCGACCAAGGGCGTGACGCTCCCAGGGCACACTGAGGGCCCAAAGCCGATCAACGACGCCGCGCAGACGATGGTCGCGTCCGCGACACGGACGACCGCCGCGGTCGCGCACAGGCCGCGTGATCTTCAGGTGCGCGACGGGTCGGTCGTGATCGCGGCGATCACCAGCTGCACGAACACGTCGAACCCCTCGGTCATGATCGCCGCTGGTCTTCTGGCGAAGAAGGCGATCGAGCGCGGTCTTTCAGTGAAGCCATACGTGAAGACGACGCTCGCGCCGGGCTCGCGCGTGGTGACACGTTATCTCGAGCAGTCGGGTCTGACGCCGCATCTGGAGCAGCTGGGTTTCTACCTCGTCGGCTTTGGCTGCACCACTTGTATCGGGAACGCAGGCCCGCTCGCCACGCCGGAGATCGAGCAGGAAGTGAAGGATCAGGATCTCAACGTCGTCTCCGTCCTGAGCGGCAATCGCAACTTCGAGGGCCGCATCCATCCGCTGGTGAAGTCGAGCTACCTCGCATCGCCGCCGCTCGTCGTCGCCTTCGCGCTCGCCGGCACGGTCCACATCGATCTGCAAGACCAGCCGCTCGGCAACGGCAAGGACGGCATCCCGGTCTTCCTGAAGGACATCTGGCCGACGCCCGAGGAGGTCAACGAGGTCGTCGGCAAGGCGATCACGCAGGAGATGTACGCGACTGAGTACGGGAAGATCTTCGACGGCGACCGCTTCTGGAAGACGATGCCCTCGCCGACGGGCCTGTCGTACGCGTGGGACCCGGCATCGACCTATGTGCAGGAGCCGCCGTTCTTCCAGGACTTCTCCGCGACACCGCCCGCGACGATCCCGGACATCGTCGGCGCGCGCGTGCTCGTGTCGGTCGGCGACTCGGTGACGACCGACCACATCTCTCCGGCAGGCGCGATCCCGGCGGCGAGCCCGGCGGGTCAGCACCTCGTCGCGAAGGGCGTGAAGCCGGTCGACTTCAATCAGTACGGCACGCGGCGTGGGAATCACGAGGTGCTGATCCGCGGGACGTTCGCGAACATCCGGCTGCGCAACAAGCTCGCCGACAAGGAAGGCTGGTGGACGCGCCACATCCCGTCCGGTGAGGAAATGACGATCTACGACGCGTCGATGCGCTATCAGCGGGAGCGCGTGCCGCTCCTCGTCTTCGCGGGCAAGGAGTACGGCTCGGGCAGCTCGCGCGACTGGGCGGCGAAGGGCCCGAACCTCATGGGCGTGCGAGCCGCGGTCGCAGAGTCATTCGAGCGCATCCATCGCTCGAACTTGGTGATGATGGGGATCCTGCCACTCGAGTTCATGCCCGGCGAGACGATGGCCTCGCTCGGTCTCTCCGGTCAGGAGACGTTCACGATCCGCGGGCTCGACAAGCTCGCGCCGCGCGCACGGTTGACCGTCGAGGCCACCACGCAGGACGGGAAGGCCACCTCGTTCCGCCTGCTCGCGCGGGTCGATGATCCGACCGACGTCGAGTACGTGCGCCAGGGCGGGATCCTTCAGCAGGTGCTTCGGGAGCGGCTCGCGGCGACGGGCTAGACGCGGGCGCTCGCCACCGCGGAGACGACCGGCACGGCGAGTCCGGCCGCGCCGGGCCGCGAGGTCCTCCAGAGCGGCGCGCGGCCCAAAGCGCGCTCGAGCAGGTCGAGCCCGAGGCGAGCCCGACGGACGCGTTCGCGGGCGAGCGCGACCATCGTCGCTGTCAGATGCGAGCCCGCGGGATAGGGATCGGCCGTCCCACGCAAGCCGAACTTGAGGTAGACCGGCGCGGCCACGCGGATCAGCTCGGGGATCTCGTGGTAGCGCATGAAGCCGCCCAGGTTGTCGGGGCACTCAACGTACACGTCGAGCGGCACGTCGACGGCGGACCGTAGCGCGGCGATCTCGGCGAGCGTGAGGTCCGTGGGCAGGTTGATGGTGTTCGCGCCGAGGCCCGCGATGACGCGCGCGCTCGCGGGATTCGCCACCGGCAGCATCACCGAGACCTTTGCCTGCATGTCAGCCGGAATGCGACCCGCACGACGGAGCGCGTCGAACACCGAGAGGACGCCGATGTCCTCGATGAGCACGCTGCGGATCCCGTGATCCGCGGCGCGGAGCACATCCTCGATGACCGCGGCGAGCTGATCCGCGCCGTGCGCGACCGGGGCCACGAGCGCTCCGACCGGTGACCGCGCCATCGCGGACGCGCTCCATCCGGCGTTCGGCCGCGCGAAGAGGCTCACCTCGAAGCCCGCGCCCGCGCCCTGTCGCGCCATGTCGTCGAGCTCCGCGTCGGTGCACATGAAGACCCCGCTTCCCTGCGAGACACGCGTCACGGGAACGTCGAGGCGGTCCGCCTCCTCGAGCACGGCGGCGAGCGCGGCCGGACCTTCGGTGCTGGGGATCTCGACGCGGTAGTGCGCGCCGTCGGGGAACGTTCGCGGCGAGTCCGGCAGGGCGGCCGCGTCGCCGCCCGGCAGGCCGAGCGACTCGAGCGCGCGGCGTGCGCGATCAGACAACGGCGACGGCCTTGGTGTAGAGCACCGGTCGGTCGCGCGTCGGGACCAGGACCGTGAGCGGAAGATGCTCGCGGCCGACGAAGTCGACGAGGTGCGACGGGTAACCGCGGTTCGTGGCGAAGGTGTCGTAATGCATCGGCACGAGGAGCTCGACGCCCGCGTCGGCGGCCAGCTGCGCCGCCTCGCGGTGGTCGAGATTCCCGACGATCCCCGCGGCCTCACGGTAGTGATCGCGTCCGTTGATCGGAAGCAGCGCGACGTCGACGTCGAGCGCATGCAGGCGCTCGGCCTGGCCGTCGTACGCGATCGTGTCGCCGGCGTGATAGACGCGCGCGACACCGTCGTCGACGACGTAGCCGAGGAAGCGGTACAGGCCGCCGGAGAGCTCGCGACCGAAGCTGTACGCGTCGGCCATGCCGACGCCGTGGCGCGCAGGCAGCGGATGCAGCGTCACGCCATCGAGGCGGATGCGCTCGTCCGGCTGGGCTCCGACGATGCGCTGCCGAGGCACGCCCGCGGCCGCGACGGCGTCGACGAGCGGGCGCGGGATCACGAAGCGCGCCTTGGGCGAGGCGCGCGCGATCGCGGGCAGCGACGCCAGATCGAGGTGGTCGTAGTGCTCGTGCGAGCAGGTGACGACGTCGACGTCGACCGCGTCCTCGGGCTCGAAGGCCGGCGGCGAGACGCGCTCGGCCATCGGCGCGAGGAAGGGATCGAGGAGCAGCACCAGGCCGCCGGCGCGCATGGCGAAGCCGGCCTGCCCCAGCCACCACAGCGCGACCGTGCCCGGCGAGAGGTCCAGCGCGCGCAGCGCCGGCGTCGGGCTTGCCGCGACGCGCGTCACGGGACCGCGGTCGCGACCGTCGCCGCGCGGTGCGCCGCGATGAGGTCGCGATACCAGTACCCGCTCGTCTTGATGCGCCGCCGCTGGGTCCGGTATTCGGTGTGGACGATGCCGAACCGCTTGCTCGTGCCGTGCGCCCATTCGAAGTTGTCCATGAGCGTCCAGAGGAAGTAGCCGCGGAGCGGCACGCCGTCGCCGATCGCATCCGCCGAGGCCGTGAAGTGGCGCGTCAGGAACGATATGCGCGTGGGATCCTCGACGCGGTCGTCGTCGATGACGTCGTCGTAGGCCGCGCCGTTCTCGGTCACGAACATCTCGCGCGGCGCGTAGTCGCGGTGGACGCGCACGAGCAGCTTGTGGAACGACGAGGGATGGACCTCCCAGCCGATGGCCGTGCGCTCCGCCCCCTCGCGCTCGACGCGCTCGAGGCGCAGCGGACCCTCCCCCGCTTTCACCAGGCGGCGCGTGTAGTAATTGACGCCCAGGAAGTCGAGACGGCCGTGATAGCCCTCGAGCTCGCGCGCCCGATCGAAGTACGGCGCATAGAGCGCGACCATGTCCCGCGGATAGCCGCGGCCATGCAGCGGATCGAGGAACCACCGATTGAGATAACCGTCCGCGCGCGCCGCGGCCGCGGCGTCTTCGGCCGATCCCGTCGCGGGATCGCACGGGGACATGTTCAGCGCGATGCCGATCCGCCCGGCGGTACGCGACGCGCGGATCGCGTCCGCGGCGGCGCGGTGCGCGAGGAGCAGGTGGTGCGACACCAGGACAGCGGTCGCGAAGTCGCGGACGCCCGGCGCGTGCACGCCGAGGTGATGGCCGGCGTACGCGACGACCTCCGGCTCGTTGAGCGTCATCCAGTCCTTCACCCGGTCGCCGAGACGCCGCGCGACGAGGTCCGCGTATGCCGCGAACTGGTCGACGACGTCGCGCGACGCCCAGCCGCCTTTGTCCTGGAGCGCCTGCGGCAGGTCCCAGTGGTAGAGGGTCGCGAACGGGCGGATGCCGCTCGCGAGGAGCTCGTCGACCAGACGGTCGTAGAACGCCAGGCCCTTCTCGTTCGGCGCACCGGTGCCAGCCGGAAGGACGCGCGGCCAGCTGATCGAGAAGCGGTAGGCCCCGAGACCGAGATCGCGCATGAGCGCCACGTCCTCGCGCCAGCGGTGGTAGTGATCGCACGCGATCTCGCCTGTCTCTCCGGTGGAGATCGCGCCGGGCCGCTCGCAGAACGTGTCCCAGATCGACCGGCCCTTGCCGTCGGCGTCGTGCCCACCCTCGATCTGGTATGCCGCGGTCGCGGTCCCGAACACGAAGCCCGGCGGCAGCCGGCGCGCGAGCGCGGCGGTGCTCGTCATCGCCGCGGCTCCGCGTCTTCCCAGGCGAGTCCCATGCGCGCGTTGATGCCGCCGTCCACGTACAGCAGCTGACCGGTGACGTAGTCGGCCGCGGGCGAGACGAGGAACGCGACGACGCGCGCGACGTCGGCCGGTGCGCCCATCCGGCCCCAGGGCACGCGCCGCGCCGTCCGTTCGCTCGAGTAGCCCGGCATCTCGAAGTACCGCGCGACCTCGATGAGCCCGGGCGCGACGGCGTTCACCCGGATGTGTTTCGGCGCGAGGTCCATCGCGAGCGCCCGCGTGAACGCGTTCAGCGCGCCCTTCGTTGCGGCATATGCGGCGTGCCCCGGGAAGCCCGCGCCGCCGTGGATGGAGCTCACGTTGACGATCGCGCCGCCGCGTCGCTCCAGGTGCGGCACCGCTTGCTGCGCGCAGAAGTACGCGGCGCGCACGTTGACGTCGAAGAGCTCGTCGTAGTCCGGCTCGGTGAGCGACAGTGGATCGCGCGTCTTCGTGACGCCGGAGTTGTTCACGAGGATGTCGAGCCCACCCAGGCTCGTCGCCGCCTCGTCCACGATGCGCCGGCACACGGCGACGTCGGCGAGGTCGCCCGCGAACACCTCCGCGCGGCCGCCGAACGCGACGATCTCGGCACACAGCTCGCGCGCGCCGTCCGCGCTGTGCGCGTAGTGGACCGCGACCGCGGCGCCCTGATGAGCTAGCTCGCGCGCGATACCCTGGCCGATGCCCGCGCCGGCGCCGGTCACGAGCGCGCGGCGACCCTGAAGCGGCCCGCTCATGCGCGCTCGCTCGGCACGCGCTCGCGGCCGCGCAGGTGCCAGCCGTCACCGAACAGGTTGAGGTGTATCGGCCGCCGCGGATGCTCGGCGATGAGGTCCTCGTCGAGGCGCACGCCAAGGCCGGGGCCCTCGGGCAACGGGAACGATCCGTCGGCGACGTCCGGTACGCCCGGCGCGGCCGCCTTCACGAACGGGGCGGTGAAGTCGTTGAAGTACTCGAGGATCTTGAAGTTCGGCGTCGCGGCCGCGAGGTGGAGCGCCGCGGCGGTCGAGACAGGTCCGCCGACGTTGTGCGGCGCGACCATCACGTAATAGGACTCGGCCCACGTCGCGAGCTTCCGCGTCTCGGAGATCCCTCCCATCATCGTGAGGTCCGGCTGGACGATGTCCGCCGCGCGCAGCTCGAAGAGCTCGCGGAACTCGTGCCGCACGTGGATGCGCTCGCCAGTGGCGACCGGCACGTTGACCTTGCGCGCGACGGTCGCGAGCGCCTTGATGTTGTCGGGCGGCACCGGCTCCTCGATCCAGCCCGGCCGGTAGGGCTCGAGCTCGCGCGCGATGGCGATCGCCTGCGCCGGCGTGAAGCGGCCGTGCATCTCGACGAAGACCTCGCCGTCCGCGCCGACGCCGTCGCGCACCGCCTCGACCAGCGCGATCGCGCGGCGTAGCTCCGATGGCGCGAGCTCCTGCCACGCCGTCCCGAACGGATCGAGCTTCACCGCGCGGTACCCCTTGGCGAGGGCGCGCTTCGCGGCGGCGTTGAACTCCTCGGGCGTGCGCTCCACCGTGTACCAGCCGTTCGCGTACGTCGCGATACGATCGCGCACGGGACCGCCGAGGAGCCGGTACACGGGCTGGCCCAGCGCCTTGCCGACGATGTCCCAGCAGGCCATGTCCAGCACGGCGAGCGCGGACATCGCGATCTGGCCCGCGCGCGCGTAGTCGTCGCGGATCATGCGTCGCGCGAGCGCCTCGAACGCGAATGGATCCGAACCGATCACGTGCGTGGGCACGGCCTCCTCGAGATACCCGAGGAGCGCGCTGGTGTGGTTGATCATGCGGACCTCGCCGACACCCTCGAGACCGTCATCGGTGCGCACGACGACGAAGGTGAGGTTGCGCCAGGCGTCGCCGAGAACGAGCGGACGGACCTCGGCGATCCTCATCCCTTCAGCCCCGTCGTGACGATGCCGCGGACGATGAAGCGCTGCGCCGCGAAGAACACCAGGACGAGCGGTAGGACGTAGAGGACGATCCCCGCCATCGTGACCGTCTGCAGCGGGTTCCCGCGCGGATCGACGTACGCCTTGGCCAGCTTCACCGCGAGCGTGGTGTTCTGGTCGCTGAGCAAAAGGATCGGATAGAGGTAATCGCTCCACACCCAGAGGAAGGCGAAGATCGCGCTCGCGGCCAGCGCGGGCCCGGCGTTCGGCAGGAAGATCTGCAGGAAGATGCGGAGCGGACCCGCACCGTCGACCTCCGCCGCGTCCTCGAGCTCGCGCGGGAACGACGCGAAGAACTGGCGGAAAAGGAAGATGTGGAATGGGCTCCCGCCGATGCCCCACAGGATCCACGGCCAGTACGAGTTCGTGAGCTCGAGCCGGGCGAAGAGGACGAACTGCGGCACGAAGAGCACGAGGCCCGGCACCATCATCGTCGCGATCACCAGGACGAACAGCCGGTCGCGGCCGGGGCCGCGGTGGCGCGCGAAACCGAAGCCGACCAGGGCGCTGGTGATGACGACGAGCGCCGTGTAGGCGGTGCTGAGGACGACCGAGTTCAGCGCGAACTTCGGGAAGTCGGCCATGGTCACCGCGAGCTGGTAGTTCGACCACTGCGGGAACTCGGGGAACAGCACGATGGGTGACGCGCTGTACTCGGACTGCTTCTTCAGCGAGGTCGCGACAAGCCAGTAGATCGGGAGCGCGAAGACCGCCGCCGCAGCGAGGAGCGGGCCATACCGGAAGGCGGTGTCGCCGAGCCGCGCCGGGCGCGCGACGAGCGCGCTCACTGTTCGACCCCGTAGAACACCCAGCGCCGGCTGGTGCGGAACAGCAGGAGCGTCAGCACGAGGACGACGACGAACAGGATCCAGAGCAGCGCGGCCCCGTAGCCGAAGAGGTGATTCACGAAGATCGAGGTGTAGGCGTGACCGACGAACACGTAGTTGTCGCGCGGCGGCACGGTGCCGGGACTGAGACCGGTGATCCCCGGCGTCAGCAGGATCGGCTGCTGGAGGATCTGAAGCGCCGCGATGATGCCGACGACGAGCTGGAAGAAGATGACCGGTGACAGCAGTGGGAGGGTTATGAACCGCGTCACCTGCCACCGGTTCGCGCCGTCGATCATCGCCGCCTCGCGGTACTCCGCGGGGATGCCCTGCAATCCGGCGAGGAACACGACCATGCCGCCGCCTGCCGCCGCCCAGATCACGAACACCGCGAGCACGGCCGTCGGGTACTCGACGAGCCAGCGGACGTAGGTGTCCGGCTGGACGATGCCGACGAGCGCGTTGAGCAGGCCGCCATTCGGATCGGTGAACAGCTTCCAGATCCATGCGCCGCCGACCACCGGGATCACGTACGGGAGGTAGAAAAGCGTGCGGAAGACGCCGCTGAAGCGGATGCGCTGGTTCAGCATCAGCGCCAGCGCCAGTTGTAGCGCGACGCCTGCCGGAACGACCAGCACCATCAGGATCAGCGTGCGCTGCAGTGCGTGCTGCGCGTCCGGATCGCCCAGCGCGCGCAGATAGTTCTCGAGACCCAGGAAATGCAGGCCGGCGAGGTTGAATCCGTCGTAGTCCGTGAACGACATGAGGAGCGCGAGCGCGAGCGGGACGAGCGTGAGCGCGACGAAGCCGACGATCCACGGCGAGAGGAACAGATAGAAGGTCGTGGCCCGACGGACGCCGCGCCGCTGCCAGAGCGTCGCGCGTATCGGAGCGCTCGCCAGGGCCTGAGTCGCCCCGGTCATCGCGTCATCTCCGCCTCCCACGGCAGCCGATCATGACGCGGAGGCTGCCGGGGCGCGCCCGTGCTCCGGCTGCCTCCGCGACGCGCTAGTTGCCCGTGATGCGCTTGCCGTCCGCGATCGCCGCGTTGACGTCGGCCTCGATGTTCTGCACGAACTTGTCGAAGGTGATCGAGCCCTTGAGCGCGGGCTCGAGGTGCTTCTTCCAGCTCGTCGAGAAGGTCTCCTCGCCGATGTAGGGGTTGAAGGCAAGCGTGAACTCGCTCTGCTTCAGCTCGGATTGCAGGACCTTCTGCACCTGTTTCTGGAAAGGCGTCTCCTGGGGCATGAGCGAGTACATCGACTTCACGCCCGGCACACCCCAGCCGCTCTTGGCGCGGTCCTGCGCCGGCTTGCCGCCCATGTACTGCTCGAAGACCGCCCACGCGGCGTCGGGATCCTTCGTCTGCGCCGAGATGACCCAGCCCGTCGCCGTCATCGTCGGATCGCGCCGCACGCCCGACCAGGTCGGCGCCGGCAGGAACACGACCTTGCCTTTCGTCTTGTCGCTCTCGGCCATCGCGCTGTACCAGAAGCCGTACTGCAGGATGGCGATCTGGCCCTCGTTGAAGTCCGCGCCCATCCAGTTCGGGCTCGGATCGAGCGGGTTCTGGTGCACGCCGTCCTTCGCGAGGTCGAAGAGGAAGCGGACGACCTTGGTGGCCTCGGGGTTCGCCGCGATGTTGAGCTTGAGGAAGTCCGCCGAATAGAGGGTCTGGCCCTTCTCGGCCAGCATGTTCATCGCGGTGCGATCGATCCACTGATCGTTGTTGGAGTGGACAAAGCCCCAGTACACGCGCTTGCCGCCCTGCGTCTTGTTGACCTTCTTCGCCAGCGCGGCCAGCTCGTCGTACGAGAGCGCCTGCGTGTCGCTCGGCACCTTCACGCCCGCGTCGTCGAACGCCTTGGTGTAGGCGAAGAGCGTGAAGTCGGGCGACCAGTCCTTGACCATGCCGTAGAGGTCGCCGCTGCCGATCTTCTTGCCGTCCCATTTGTAGAAGTTGTTCGCCGGAGCCAGGTCGTCGGGCTTGAGCAGCTTGCTGTTGGCGAAGTACTGCTGCAGGTCCTTGAGCATCCGCCGCGCGATGTACTGCGGGACACCGGCGGCCTGCACCCGGAAGATGTCGGGTGGATTGCCCGCGGCGTACATGGCGTACAGCCGTGTGAGGTCGGCTTCGACCAGCTCGATCTGGACCTTGGTCGTGTCCTGGAGAAGCTTGCGGTCGTCGTCGCTGAACTCGTGCGAGTCGGTCATCACGACGACCTTGGCGGGGCCGCTCTTGGTCGTCGTCGGGGTCTGGCTCTGACAGGCCGCGACGAGCGGCGCGGCCACCGCGGCCGCGGCGACGGCTCCGGCGCCGGCGAGCACGCGACGCCGCGTCGCGCGCACGCCACCTCCGACAGTGGACACAGGCTCGGGCTTCGTATCCGCGCGCATCAGGGGGCTCCTTCCCCACGGGCCGCCGGGCGCTCGGTCCGATGTGACCGGTAACATACCCTAAAATTCAGCCTCGTCAAGAGGGAGGGCGACCCGATTTGGCGGTACAGTTCCGCGACAATGGGGCGGACGCGCGACGAATGAAGCGGGCGACGATCCGCGATGTCGCCAAGCGGGCGCGCGTCTCGCATCAGACCGTCTCGCGCGTCATCAACGGGAACGACAGCGTCAGCGCCGAGACGCGAGAACGGGTCACGCGGGCGATCGCCGAGCTCCAGTACGTGCCGAGCGCGGTGGCACGGAGCCTGTCCTCCAGCCGCACGCACACCCTGGGCATGGTCACCACCGACGTGAGCGACCACTTCTTCGCCGAGGCTGTCGCCGGCGCCGAGGCGGCGGCGCGCAAGCGCGGGTACTTCCTCATCATCGGCAGCATCGAGCCGGGCGCGGAGGACGACGAGCGGACGTACCTGCGCCTGATGCTGGAGCGCCGCGTCGAGGGCCTCATCATCGCCGTGCCTCGCCTCCGCCTCGCGGATGATGATCTCCTGGTCGATGCCGCATCACGACTACCGACGGTCGTTGTGGCCTCCGACATCGAGCTTCCCGGCGCCGATCACGTCGATATCGATAACCGGCAGGGCGGTTTCGAGGCGACCGGATACCTCCTGGCTCAGGGGCACCGACGGATCGCGACGATCACGGGTCCGCTCGACTGGCCGTCGGCGCGTGCCCGCCTCGACGGCTACCGGGACGCGCTGCGTCGCGCGGTCGGCGCGGCGGAGCCGCTCGTCGAGCCGTGTCTCGACTGGGGACTCGAGAGCGGTCTGCGCGCCGCGGAACGATTGCTCGCAGCAGCGCCCCGACCGACGGCGATCTTCGCGCAGAGCGACCTGCTCGCACTCGGCGCGATGTCCGCGCTGCGCGCTCACGGCGTCCGCGTGCCGGAGGACATGTCGATGGTCGGCTTCGACGACATCCCGGTGGCGCAGGTGTTCGACCCTCCGCTGACGACACTGCGGCAGCCGATGCGCGAGGTCGGCGAGCTGGCCACGCGCCTCGTCCTCGAGCCGCCTGACGGCACACGGCGCGGGAAGGCGGCGCGACACCACGTCCTGCGCGCACCCCTCGTCGTGCGCGGCAGCGTCGCCAAGCTGCGTCGTGAGGGCGACGGGGAAGCGGCGAAGGGATCGGCGAAGCGCGCGATGAGGACTTAGGGCTCGGTCACATCCTGCGTCGTGCGCTGGCTCTCGAGCCACGGGTGGTACGTCGTCGCATACCAATCACGCCACTCGCGCAGGTTGTGACCCGCGACGATGGCCCCGACGATCACAGCCGTCGCGAGCGTCAGCTCCACGAAGGCGAGGGCGAGGCGACCGATGAAGGACGTCGACTGGTCGACGACGACCGACATGCGCATGCACGCACTCTCCGGCCGTGTGGCCCGCCCGCGCATCCGCGCTCACAGCCGCAACTCCTACAACGGGCGTAGTCGGCGGTTCCCAAAGCGAGCGACGACCGGCGGGCGAAGCCGTTGACGCGACGCGGCGGCGAGGAGGCAGGCTCGCGAGCGAAGTCGAGCCCGCGGTAGTAAAGAAGCTGCTCTGGTCGCAGAGGAGCGGGCGAGTTTGAGCGAGCGAGCCTGCCTCCGTCAGCCGCCGCTCCCGTCAGCCGCGTGGGCAGCAGAGCGTCAGCGAGCGGCGAGCCAGCCGCTGACGGGATGTAACAACCGGCCCGACGCGATGAGGTCGGCGATCGTCTGTCGGGCGACCGGCCACGAGAACCAGTTGCGCACCTCGTCCTCGTGCGTGAGCACGGCCGCGCGAACACCGAGGACGACGAGCTCTTCGAGCGCGGTGTCTTCCGTCGTCTTCCACGGCTTGCGCCACACCTGATCCCAACGCGAGAGCACGCTCGAATGGCGGTGCCCGCCCTTGCTGTCCTCGACAGCGACCCCGCGGGCGACGATCGCGCCGTCGCTCTCGAGGCCCTCGCGCATCTTGCGCAGCGCGGCTGCGGCGAGGCCGAGCTCGGACTTGATCTCTTCGACCGTGCTCGGACCGGCGGCGGCGAGATGCCGCAACAAGCGCGCGCCATCGTCCGCGGCGGCTTCGGCCCGTGCCAGCGCGGCGCGGCAGAGCGGGTCCGCGGCGCGCGCGGCGTCCGGCGCAAGGAAGAGTGTCTTGCCGCGGTGGAGCTTGGTCTCGAACACGTCGGCCTTCTCCGTCAGCTCTCCGCCCCAGCTCCATTTCGTCTTCGGCCATGAGGCGAAGCCCTTCTTCGTCGCGTCGTAAGCCTCCTCGTGCGTCGCGGCGAAGAGACTCGGCAACGCCGAGTCCTGCGTCAGCGTGAGCATCCGCCGGTCCTGCAGGAACGCGTGCGCGTCGTCGAGTGTCCGCAGCTTCCGGTCAGGAGTCAGCCTGCAGTCGAAGAGACGCTTCGCGCGGAGCTCCGCTAGCGGGATCGTTTTCTCGCGTAGGCGCGCGTGTCGGCATTTTCCAGGAGCTCTCGCGCGGTGCGGCCGTCGAGCGGATATGAGGCGATGCCCCAGGAGAGCTCCGGCATGCGGATGCGGCGGCCGTCCTGCAGCTCGACGTCGGCGTTCTCGAGCAGCTCCATCAGCCGCATGACGACCTTCTCGGCCTCGTCGCGCGGCGTGTCGGGCATGACGATCGCGAATTCGTCGCCACCGTACCGCGCCGGCACATCCTCGGTCCGCACCTGGGCGTCGATGCTGCGTCCGAGCGTGCGGAGGACTTCGTTGCCGGCAAGGTGTCCATAGGTGTCGTTCACGATCTTCAGCTTGTCGAGATCGAAGAACGCGACCGCGAGCGTCGCCTCGCGCCGTGCCGCGCGAGCGATCTCCTCCTCCAGACGGTCGTAGAAATACCGGTAGTTGTGGAGGCCGGTCAGGGCGTCGGTGTTGGCCGCTCGCTTCAGCCGCTCGTGGAGCTCGGCGACGTCGATCGCGGCCGCGATCTGCGCGCCGACGGCTTGCATCAGCGTGAGGTCGCGCTGCGAATAGGCATGCGGCACGCGGTGCGACACGGCGAGCACGCCGATCGGTCGGCCGGCGCTGACGAGCGGTACGACGATCTCGGAGCGCACATCCGGGTCACCGAGGTAACGCGGGTCGAGATGCACGTCGTCGACGAGCTGCGGCTGACGATGCTCCAGCACCCAGCCCGAGATCCCGCGGCCCGACGGGATCCTCAGCGACGTGCCCGGTCCGGTCGGGAGACCGGCGAGCGCGCGCACGACGAGATCGTCGGTCTGATCCTCGCGCAGCAGGATCGTCAGACGGCTGCCGGGCATGCTCTTCAGCAGGATGCTGAGGATGCGGTCGAGCAGCTGCTGCAGGTCGAGGATGGTGTGGAACTCCGGCGTGAGGTCGGCGAGGATCGCGAGCTCGCGGCTCGTCCCCACCTCCTCCTCCGCGGCCTCGATGACACCGCGCGCTTCGATCATCGACACGAACTGGTCGACCATCGTCGGGTCGTACCACGCGCCGGCCAGCCGTCGCAGCTCACCGAGCGCGACATCGGAGCGCAGCGCGATCCGGTACGGCCGGTCGGCGAGCATCGCGTGGTACCCGATGACCATGTTGAGGATGCGCGCGGCGCGCGGGATCGCTTCGCCGGACAGGCCGTCGGGATAGCCGGTGCCGTCCCAGCGCTCGTTGGCGTGGCGCACGATCGGGACGACGCCCTTCAGGAAGCGGATCGACTCGAGGATGCGCGCGCCGAGCAGCGGGTGCTCGCGCACGATCGTGACCTCCTCGGGCGTGAGAGGACCGCCTTTGCCGAGGATCGATGCCGGCACGCCGATCTTGCCGAGCGAGTGGAACAGCGACGCGTAGCGGAGGTCGCGCAGCTCGTCGGGACGTAGGCGCACGCGCTCCCCCAGCGCCAGCGCGTCGGCGGCGACACGCCGCTGATGGTCCTCGCGGTAGTGGTCGCGCGCTTGGATGGTGGCGGTGAGCGCCGAAACCGTCGACAGGTACGCGTCGTCGAGCTCGCGGTACAGGCCGATGCTCCGGATCGCCGCCGCCCCGAATCCAGCCAGAACACCGATGAGCTCGTGCTCCTCGCTCGACACGACGTGATGGTCTTTCCAGGTCACGAACAGCACGCCGACGAGCTTGTCGGCCAGTCGGAGCGGCTGCAGGAGCACGCTGTCATGCCCGAAGCGGCGCAGGAGCTTGCGCGCGTTCTTCGGCTCGTCCTCCTCGTCGTGGATCTGCATCGGTGTTCCGGCCTCGAGGAACTTGGCGATGACCGGGCTGCTTTTCGGAAGCATCAGGACGTCGCTGGAAGCCGTTCCGGTCGTGACGGCGAACTCGAGGCTGTCGCCGCCCGAGTCGAGGTACACGGCCACCGCCGACGCCTGCATCATCTCCTGGACCGAATCGGCGAGCGCGCGGACGAGCGCGGGGAGCTCCTTATGCGTCGCGAGCTCGAGCCCGATGCGGTGCAGATCGAAGAGGCGGCGCGACAGCGCGCGCGTTCGGTCATAGAGGTCGGCACGTTCGATCGCGATCGCGGCCTCATTCGCGATCGCCGAGAGCAGCTCGAGGTCTCCTTCGTCGTACGCGTTCGGCCGCGAGCTCTGCGCCGAGATCGCGCCGATGGGCTTTCCGTGCAGGCGCAGCGGCGCGACGATGATGGATCGCTCGACGACCTTGCCCCACGCGCTGCGAGGCGGGAGCTTGAGGCGCACGCGGTCGCGTTCGGCGTCGCGCAGCAGGATCGGTTTGTCGCGCTCGACCGCGAGACCGCCCAGCGTCCCGGCCATGGGGCTCTCCTCCGGCTCCATCTCCTCGCCGCCGTCGTAGAGGTAGCGGAACGACAGCGTCCCGCGCGCGGGCACAGCGATCGCGACGTAGAACGCGTCGACGTCGAGAGCCTTTCGCACCTGCTCGAAGACCTCGCGGAACACCTTCACCGGGTCGAGCGAGCTGCCGACGCTGTGGCCGACGTCGACGAGCGTCGCGAGCAGGCGCGCGCGACGCTCCGCCGCGAAACGCGCGCGGATGTCGAGATAGCCGAAGAAGAAGAGCGGGATGCCCGGGACGAGGAACCACGGCTCGATGAGGACGACCTGGACCGTGATGACCGCCGCCAGGCTCCAGAGCAGCTGCGCGCGAATGGTCCGATC
This sequence comes from Candidatus Limnocylindria bacterium, assembly GCA_036000705.1. Taxonomy (GTDB): domain Bacteria; phylum Chloroflexota; class Limnocylindria; order P2-11E; family P2-11E; genus CF-39. Next base: position 19,356 of record DASYUY010000112.1, read on the forward strand.
CACCCACAGACGCGTGACCCGGTCGAAGGTGACGTTCCGCAGCGCGCGCTGCAGGAGGACGATCTGCGCGATGTCGGCGAACACGAGGATCACCACGGCGGCGACGCCGGCGATGATCGTCGCGGCGGTCGGCTCGACCATCGTGAAGAGCTCGCCGCGGAACAGCGTGTACGCGGCGCCCGCCGTGCCCGTGGCGACGGCGACCGACGCGCTGTTGCGGATCATCTGGAGCGGACGCTTGCCGGAGAGCACGTCATTGGTGAGGCGGGCCGCCGCGGCCATCGAGGCCACTGCACCGGGCGGCATGAGGACGATGGCGGCGATCACGGCGACGTCCGACGCCGACAGCTCCGTGTTCGCCTGGACGCGGATGGGACGGACCGATAGGACGAACGCCGATAGGTACAGAAGGGCGAGAAGCTCGAGGCTGACGCGACCGTCGAGCGCGTCGCGCACCCCGAGCGCCACGTACGGTGTGGCGGCGAGGACGGTGACAGCGATCAGGAACTTCGCGGCGAACGGAAGTGGCTTCATGCGGATGCCTATGCCTCTCGGCGGGCGAGCCTAACACCCGCACCGGGGGCGGAGGGGGTCAGCGGGGCATCAGCGGGTCCGCAGCCAGCGCTCGATCAGTAGGATCGCGGCGAATATCGCCGCGATGACCAGCAGCTCGCCGGCGCCGCCGCGGTCGACCGCGGGTCGGATGACGAGGAACACGAGCGTCGCGGCGAGGACGATGCCGACGGCGATCTGGAAGAGAAGCCGCGAGCTCAGGCCGATGGAGGCTGCGGCTCTCCCGCCCCGAGGTCGGCGGGCTTGCCGCGCATCCGCCGCAGCGCCCACGCGATCGGGTCGTAGGTGCGCGTCACGATGCGCTCCTTCAGCGGGATGATCGCGTTGTCCGTGATGTGAATGTCCTCGGGACAGACCTCGGTGCAGCACTTGGTGATGTTGCAGTAGCCGAGGCCGTGCTTGGCGCGCGCGAGCTCGATCCGGTCGTTCGTGTCGAGCGGATGCATCTCGAGAGCCGCCAACCGCACGAAGTAGCGCGGTCCCGAGAACGACGCCTTGTTCTCCTCGTGATCACGGATCACGTGGCAGACGTCCTGGCATAGGAAGCACTCGATGCACTTGTGGAACTCCTGCACGCGCTCGATGTCCTCCTGGTACATGCGCCGCGTGCCGTCCGCTTCCTTCGGCTTCGGCTTGAACGCCGGGATCGTCTTGGCCTTCTCGTAGTTGAAGGACACGTCGGTGACGAGATCCTTCACGACGGGGAAGGTCTTCACCGGCGAGACCGTGATCTCCTCGTCCGGCCCGAACGTGTTCATGCGGGTCATACACATGAGCTTGGGATGCCCGTTGATCTCCGCGCTGCACGAGCCGCACTTGCCGGCCTTGCAGTTCCACCGCACCGCGAGGTCAGGCGCGTGCGTCGCCTGGATACGGTGCACGACATCGAGGACGACCATGCCCTCGTCGGCGGGCACGGCATATTCGACGAACCTGCCACCGGTCGCATCGCCACGCCACAGCTTCATGCGCACGTCGACCACGGCTACTCCTTCGCGCTCGCCGCGGCGACGGGCTCGAACGCGACCTTGCCGGTCGGCTTGTCCTCGCCAACGAGCGGACGCAGCTCCGCCGGCATCTCCGGCAGCGGCTCGGGCTCCGGAACGAGATGGCCGTCGCGCCGGCGCACGACGACGTTCTTCCGGCCCCACTCAGGATCAGGCTTCGGGAAATCATCGCGCGTGTGTCCGCCGCGGCTCTCTTCGCGCACGAGCGCGGACATCGCGACCGTCTCCGCGACCGTCAGCATCGTCAGCAGGTCGAGCGCCAGGTGCCAGCCCGGGTTGTAGACGCGCGAGCCCTTCACGCCGACCCGCAGCGCGCGCTCGCGGAGACGGCCGATCCGCCGCATCGCTTCCTCGAGCTCAGAACGTGTGCGGATGATCCCGACGAGCTCGTGCATGGTGTTCGTGAGATCGGCGTGCACGGTGTAAGGGTTCTCGCCCTCCCGCCGCTCGAAAGGAGCCAGCATCCCGCTCGCCGCCGCGTCGACCTGCCGATCGTCGACGCGCGGCATACGCGGCACGCGCTTGGCGTACTCGGCCGCGTAAAGTCCCGCACGCCGGCCGAAGACGAGAAGGTCCGAGAGCGAATTGCCGCCGAGCCGGTTCGCGCCGTGCATGCCCGCCGCGACCTCGCCGGCCGCGAAGAGCCCCGGTACGGTCGATTGCGCCGAATCCGCGTCGACGCGGACGCCACCCATGATGTAGTGGAGCGTCGGCCCGACCTCCATCGCCGTCTTGGTGATGTCGACGTCGGCGAGCTCCCTGAACTGGTGGTACATCGACGGCAGACGCCGCTTGATGTAATCCGGGGAGCGGCGTGACGCGATGTCGAGAAGAACGCCGCCGTGCGGACTCCCGCGCCCGGCCTTGACCTCCGCGTTGATCGCCCGTGCGACCTCGTCGCGCGGCAGCAGGTCGGGCGTTCGGCGGTTGTTCTTCTTGTCCGCGTACCAGCGGTCGGCCTCCTCTTCGGTGTCGGCCGTCTCCGCCCGGAAGAAGTCGGGGATGTAGCGGAACATGAAGCGCTCGTCCTTGCTGTTCTTCAGGGTCCCGCCGTCGCCGCGCACCCCTTCCGTCACGAGTAGTCCGCGCACGCTCATCGGCCACACCATGCCGGTCGGGTGGAACTGCGTCATCTCCATGTCGATCAGGTCGGCCCCGGCGTCGAGCGCCATCCCGTGGCCGTCGCCGGTGTACTCCCATGAGTTCGACGTGATCTTCCAGGCCTTACCGACGCCACCGGTCGCGAGGACGATCGCCTTCGCGCGGAACAGCACGAGCTTGCCGCTCTGACGCCAGTAGCCGAACGCGCCGGACACGGCGCCGTCTGAGGTGAGCAATCGGTAGAGCGTGCACTCCATGAACACGTCGATGCCGCGGTGTACGGCGTGGTTCTGAAGAGTCCGGATCATCTCGAGGCCGGTGCGGTCGCCGACGTGAGCGAGCCGCGCGTAGCGGTGACCGCCGAAGTCGCGCTGCAGGATGAGGCCGTCCTTGGTGCGGTCGAAGAGCGCACCCCACTCCTCGAGCTCGAGCACGCGATCGGGCGCTTCTTGCGCGTGGAGCTGCGCCATGCGCCAGTTGTTGAGCAGCTTGCCGCCGCGCATCGTGTCGCGGAAGTGGACCTTCCAGTTGTCCTCCTTCCACACGTTCCCCAGGGCCGCCGCGATGCCGCCCTCGGCCATGACCGTGTGCGCCTTCCCGAGAAGCGACTTGCAGAGGAGCGCCGTCCGGGTGCCCATCGCGCTCGCCTCGATCGCAGCGCGCAGGCCGGCGCCGCCCGCGCCGATCACGACGACGTCGTAGTCGTGGGTCTCGTACTCGACCACTAGCGACTTCCGGCTTCGGCCCGGCGCTTGATCGCGCGCAGCCACATGACACGGATGAAGGCGCTGCCAAGGTTGATGAGTCGCCAGTACACGGCGAAGCGTCGACGCGACGCCCCGTCGGTCGCGTAGACACGCGTCTCGGTGGACAGGTCACAACCGCCATCCGGACGAGGGGCGAGGGCGAAGTTCATCGCCGCGAGGGCATATCCCTCACGTGCGGAGAGCGCCGCGAATGCTTCGGTGCTTGCGGGCCGTGCGCGCGAGGCGCCAAGCGGCCTGATGACGACGGTACCGACGACGATCTCGCGATCGCTGTCCGCAAGGGTCAGGAACGTCGTGCGCGTCACGACGTCGAGGAGCGACAGGTGATCGGGCGCGTTGAGCACGTCGCGGGGACCAGGCCGGCCGAGCCGTCGCAACCACGTCAGTGTGCGGAATAGGAAGATCTCTCCGGCGGTGACCTCCTTGACGGCCCGATAGACGCGCTCCGGCGCAGCGCGCACGCTCGTGGAGTGCATCTCGTTGAACTGAAAGGACGGCATGATGCGGTCGAGGTCGGTCGCACGACGACCGATCGTCGCAGTGGTCATGGGACCCACCGCAGATCGTTGATGACGCCCATCGCGGCGAGACGGATGTACAGATCGGTCAGCATCACGCTGAAGAGGCTGAACCAGGCCCAGCGCGAGTGGAACGCGTTGAGCCGGTTGGCCCAGCTCCACAGGCGGAAGCGCAGCGATGCGCCGTGGAACGAGTCGAGGTATCCGCCGACGAGATAACGCGCCGCGTGGCACCCAAAGGTGTAGCCCGAGAGCAGCACGACGTTCGCGAGCATGATCAGCGTGCCCACGCCAACGCCGAAGCGCCACTCCGTCGTGACAACGCTGAATTGCTCTGGATGCGGAACCGGAAAACGGAACGCTTGGAGGACGTCCCACCAGAGGATCGCGAGCACGGGGATCGCGAGGTAGAGCGTGTAGCGGTGGATGTTCTGGAGCACGAACGGAAGGCGTGTCTCGCCGGAGTACTTCGCGCGCACGTCCGGGACGGTGCAGGCCGGCGGCGACCCGAAGAACGCCCGGTAGTAGGAGCGACGGTAGTAGTAGCAGGTGGCGCGGAACGCGAGCGGCGAGCCGACGATCAGGAAGGCGGGCGAGAGGTTGTACCAGTCGCCGATGACCGCGAAGGTCGGATGCACGCAGCCGGTCGTGAGGCACGGTGAGTAGAAGGGCGAGAGGTATGGATCGAAGTAGTAGTAGGCGTTCTGGATGCTGACCACGAACGCGTAGAGACCGAACCCGCCGAGCACGAGCACGATGAAGAGCGGCTCGATCCACCATCGATCGTGACGCTCGTGCGGGCGCTGCCGGACGCTGGCCGTCGTCGTCGCCACCGCTTTCCCACGGTACGGAGTCGCCCGGCAGGTGGCAAAGATATGGAGGCGCTCGTGGCGATAGCCGTAGGCTATGGACATGGAGCTCCATCAGCTTCGGTACTTCGTCGCGGTCGCGGAGAAGCGGCATTTCACCAAGGCGGCACAGCACCTCGCCGTCGCACAGCCCTCGGTCTCGAAGCAGATACGTCGCCTGGAGGACGAGCTCGGCGCGCCGCTGTTCCACCGCATGCGGGGGAACGTCGCCCTCACGCCGGCGGGTGAAGCGCTGCTTCCCCTCGCGCGCCGCGTGCTCGTCGACGTCGAGGGCGCGCAGAGCGAGATCCGCGATCTCACCGGGATGCGACGCGGGCGCTTGTCGGTCGGCGCGACACCGAGCCTTTCGACGACGCTCGTCCCGCCCGCGCTCGCGCGCTATCACCAGAGCTATCCCGGCATCGAGCTCGTGCTCCACGAAGCGGGGTCACGCGATCTGGTGCGCGAGCTCGAGCAGGGCGCGCTCGACGTCGCGCTCGTGATCCTGCCCATGCACGACGACATCCTCGAAACGACGCCGCTGCTACGCGAGGAGCTCGTCCTTGCGGTGCCGAAAGCGCACGCGCTCGCACAGCGCCGCAGCGTGTCGATCGCGGAGCTGCGCGGCATGCCGCTGGTGATGTTCCGCGACGGCTACGACCTGCGCGCCACGACCGTGGCCGCGTGCCGACGCGCGGGCTTCGAGCCGACCTTCGCTCTCGAGGGGGGCGAGATGGACGGCGTCCTGCGGATGACCGCAGCGGGCCTGGGCGTCGCCGTCGTCCCCAGCCTGGTCGTCGAACGCGGCGGACCGCTGCGCGCGGTGCGTATCGCGAAGCCCGAGCTCACGCGCACCATCGGTTTCGCGCACCGCCGCGACCGTCGCCTGACGCGGGCGGCGCAGGAGTTCATCACGACCGTGCGCGCGTTGGTTGCAGCACGTGAGTGGCTGGCGCGGACGCCAGCCGGACTCACCGTCCTCGACGGTGCGGCGGCGCCGCGGGCGCGCCGCGCGGCGAGATCCTAGACCGCCTTCGCCGCCCGGGCGACCATGGGAAGGAGCTGATCGAGGTCGAACGGCTTCCCGACGACCTCCCTCGCGCCGACGGTCTTCGCGTGACGCGCGAGATCGGTCGCGGCCGACAGCACGACGATGGGGATCTCCTCCCGCTCGTGTAGACGCTTCGCGAACGTCCAACCGTCCATCACCGGCATCATGAGATCCAGCACGATGACGTCGGGCCGCCAGCGCTCGACGACCGAGAGCGCGTCCTGGCCATTCGTCGCGGGCACCACCTCGTAGCCGTCATCCTCGAGCGCGGTCGACAGCAGCTCGCGGATGCTGGCGTCGTCATCCACGACAAGGACCCGCTTGCCCACCAGGCGGGAAGGATGCCATACCTGAATGGGTAAACAGCCTACCTAGCTGCTCGATTTGAGTGATGCAGCGAACACAGCGGGGATCACGACGAAGCCGATCACGAGCGTCGCCACCCACAGCCAGAGCGCCTCGGGATGACAGGTGATGGATCCGGCGCACTCCTGGATCGAGCGCTGCCGCTCGACGAGCAGCAGGGGCAGGCTGGCCGGTGAGGCCACGACCGTCGCGGCCACGAACGTGGTCGCGATCGTCGGGATCGAGCGTGAGATCGCCCCCACGCGGGGATCGATCGCGCGAGCCGAGCGGCGCGCCCACAGGAGCGCGACCAGCGTGGCGAGGCAGGCGAAGGACACGGACTGTCCGAAGCGTTCGTCGCGTGGCGACGGACCCAGGGGCAGAGCGAGCTCGAACGCCGTCAGCGCCGTCCAGTACGCGAGCTTGATGGTGGTGATCCGGCCGACGAGGAGCGCGAGCGTGGCCTGCCGCGGCGGCGGTCGCTGGGCCTCGCTGCCTAGCGGTAGGTGGTCCACCACTTCTGGAGGAAGTACAGCACCGCGATCAGGACGATCGTGGTGACGAACACCATGTAGAACTCGCCGGATTCACCGATCTCAGCGATCACGTTATTTCAGACCCTGCAGGTACTCGACGATCGATCGGATCGTCGCCTCGTCGAGACTGCCGCCTTCCTTGTCGAGCCATACCGGCATGATGACGCCCGGCTTGACCTTTGGCGCGTTCGATACCCAGTGGAACAGCCAGTCGGCATCGCCCGAGGCCTTGGTGAGCTTGTTCTCGTCGTTGATCGGCCCGTCGGTGCCGTAATGCGCGAGGTTCGGCGCCTGCGGGACGGTGCTGGCCTTGCCCGCCTCGAAGCTGTGGCAGGTCGTGCAGTAGAGCGCCGCCGCTTCCGCGCCAGTCGGCTTGGCCGGCGGCGGCGGCGGAACGACGTCGGCGTTCTCGACGCCTTCGAGGTGCGTTCGGATGCTCACGATGTCGGCCCAGTCTTCCTCGGTGCCGCGCATGATGAAGGTGACGAGCTGGCTCACCTGCTCGGGGTTGAACGGTCCGCCCTCGGATTGGCCCCACGCGGGCATCGAGTAGCTCGGCGCAGGGTTCGACTTGCCGCGCGTGATCGTCAGGCGGAGGAAGTCCTCCCGCGTCTTCAGCGCCGAGGGGTCCTCCTTCAGGGTCTCGTACTTGTTCGCCGCGACGTTGAGCGGCTTGCCCGGAAGAGGCTTTCCGTCGTTATCCGTCTCCCCGTTGCCCAGACCCATCTTCCCGTGGCACGGATAGCAGAAGTTCGCGTAGAGGTTCTTTCCACGGTGGATCGCCGTCTCGGTCTGCTTCTCGGCGGCCGCCGCGCGCAGTGAGAGCGGACCCTCGGGGATGATCTGCAGCAGGAGATAGCCGCCGACGAGGCCGAACAGCGCGAAGAGCATCACGCCGCCAGCGACGATCTTGCGATCGAGGTTGCTTGAGATCTCGAGCGGGTCGGGCGCCGCCGGGATCGGCGCGACCCAGTACGGCGTCGGCTGCTCGACCGTGTCGCCGGGTCCGTAGTGCTGGCGCAGCAGCTCCACGCCGGTCGCGGGCTTCTCGTCGGGCTCGACCTGCTGCTGGTGGTAGGCGACGAACCCGAAGTACGCGAGCAAGGCGACGAACAGGAGAAGGCTGGCCGCGGCCAGGACGATGTTGATGTCCACTACGCGTCCGGGACCTCGGCGTGCTCCGGGTTCCACTGGTTGTTCGGGCGTTTCAGGACGTTGAGGGGATTCGTGTCGACGACGAGCGAGCCGTTCACATCGGCGACATGGAAGAGGTCGAGGCCGCGCGGCGCGGGGCCGCCGATGACGACGGCCGTGTGCTTGTCGTAGAGCGAGCCGTGGCACGGGCAGTGGAACTGGTCTTCGCTCTTGTTCCACGGGACGGTGCAGCCGAGGTGCGTGCATTTGCGGTACGCCGCGGCGATGGCGCTCGGCGCGTGGATCAGGAAGAACCGGCCTTCGGTGTTGAGGATGGGCTCGTCTTTCGAAGCTTGGAACTTCGCGAGGATGTCGGCCTTCTTGCCCGCGGGGATCTTCGCACCGAGGCCCTCGATCTTGAGGACCCAAAGGAACGGCAGGAGAGCGGCGGAGAGCTCGGTGACCGCGAGCAGCGTCGCCGTGAGGAAGCCGATGCGAAGTAGCTGACGCCGCTTGACGCGCGACAGCATTCCGCCGCTGACGATCGAGCTGTCGTCGTGCGGTCGGATCACGTTACTTGATCGGCTCGAAGCATTGATGCGTCTCTGGCAGAGCCCACGGTGCGAAGAGATCCATGCCCGGGCCGCGAAGCGACGTGCCGACGACCGTGAGGACCACGTAGGTGACGACGAAGCCGGTCCAGATCGCGATCATCCACTCTCGGGTGCCCGCACCGAACAATCGTTGACAGAGCTTCACCAGCACGACCGGCAGCGCGAGCATCAGGAAGATCGGGATCGCGTAGTTCGGGATGAGCTCGCGGCCACCGGGGAAATACTGGCTCGCGAATTCGGCATACCCGGGCCAGCCGATGGCGGGGTACTTCTGCTTGATGACCGCATCGAGGCCGATGAGCCCCGACACGATGACGCCGGTGAAGATGGCGGAGAAGATCGTGATGCGCTTCCCGATCTCGTTGGTGAACCAGTGTCCGATACCGGAGCGATCGCGGTCGATGTACGGGATCGCCGCCATGAACACGAGCCACACGGTCGGCACGATGACGCCCGCGAGACCCTTGTCCATGTGGAGCAGGAGCTCCTGCAGGTTGAGCAGGTACCACGGCGCCTTCGATGGGTTCGGCGTGCAGTCAACGGTGGAGTGGTCCTGCAGCGGCGCGTTGAAGAGCGCCGAGATCACGAACAGTCCGAGCGACCAGATCATGGCGGCGATGAACTCGATGACCAGCAGATGTGGCCAGACCATCGCGGTGTCCTCGACGCGCTTGTCGACGCGCACAACGGAGTCCTGCCGCACGAACGCGAGCAGTCGCAGCCGCTTCTCTTGCCCTGGGAATGGTTGGGGTCCGCGTGGCGCGGTCATCTCCCGATGCGCCCGACGACGTCGCTACGCGCGAGCTCGACGCCGCGCCGCTCCTCTCGCTCGCGGCTGGCCACGCCGGCCCGCTGCTGGCGGCGCGTCATTCGGACGGGCCGGCTGGGCGCAGATGCTCGCTCGAGGAGCGCCGCGCCGTCGTCGCTCGCGCGCATCGTGTCGTCGCTCATAGGGGACCTGAGATGCCGCCGTCCTTGCGGATGCGCCAGAAGTGGATTGCGATCAGGAAGCCCGTCGCGAGCGGCAGGGCCACGACGTGCAGCACGTAGAAGCGGAGCAGCGCGTTCGGACCGAGTTGATAGCCACCGAACAGCAGGAACGAGACTTCATCCCCTACCGCTGGAGTAGCGCGCGCGATCTCGTAGCCGACGGTCACGGCCCACAGCGCGAGCTGATCCCACGGCAGCAGATAGCCGGTGTACGACAGCAGGATCGTGAAGAAGAAGAGGAGCGTGCCGACCACCCAGTTGAATTCGCGCGGTGGCTTGTACGAGCCGGTGTAGAAGACGCGGATCATGTGGAGGAAGACGGTGATGACCATGCCGTGCGCCGCCCAGCGGTGCATGTTCCGCAGCAGCTGCCCGAAGATGACGACCGTCTCGAGATCCTTGATGTCCGAGTACGCCCATTCGGTCGTGGGCCGGTAATAGAACATCAGCAGCGTCCCGGTCAGCGTGAGCACGAGGAACAGGAAGAACGAGAGCCCACCCATGCACCACGTGTAGGGGATCGCGAGCGCGTGACGTCGCACCTTGACCGGGTGCAGGTGGAGGAACACGTTCGTGAACACCGCGAGCGACTGGTTCTTGCGCGAGTCCGGATAGCCGTGGCGGAAGAGCGACTTCCATAACACACCGGCCTTCACGCGCTGCCAGACCTGCGTTGGTATGTCGAGCATCTAGTGAACGTGCTCCCTCTGTCGTTCTGGCATCGGATGTCCGCTGTCGCCGGCGTGATCGTGGCCGTTGTGCCCGTTCTTGTAGCCGGGCGCGCGCGCGGGATCGTACATAGGCAGCGGCCGGATCGCCCGACCCCCGCCGACCGTGAGATCGAGGTGCACCTCGTCGTCGATGGACTCTTTGGGCAGCGTCTTGCCGACCGCGGGCATGACCGCGCCGTAGCGATTCATCGTGATGGCGTCGGTCGGGCAGCGGATGATGCAGAGCGCGCAGCGGATGCACGCGGTCTCGTCGAGGAAGAAGGCGACACCCTGGCCCCACTTCTTCGCCTCGCCGACCGCGGGGATCGCTCCGTCGTCGACGATGTCCGACATGTCGACCATGTGGATGACGTCCATAGGGCAGACGTCGACGCAACCTCCGCAGATGATGCACAGCTCACCGACGATCTCGATGTTGAAGTTGCACTTGAGGCAGCGGTCTGACTCGGCGATGGCCTGCGCCTGCTCGTAGCCCTGGTTCACCTCGAGGAAGAGACCTCGCCGCTCCTTCTTCGCGAGCTTGGGCATCTCCTGACGCGGGATGCGGTCGTAGTCGACGGACATGTTGTGGTAGACCCGCGCGAGCTCGGCCTCACCGGCGATCTGACCGATGTTGTCCGGGGTGCTCGAGCGCCGCAGGGTCACGATCTCGTGGTACTCGGGCACGTTCACGGCGGTCGCGATCGGATCGAGGAACCGGGCGACCTGCTGCGCCGCGGACCGACCGTCGGCGACCGCCGCGATGATCGTCGACGGCCCCTCGCGGTAGTCGCCGGCCATGAAGATCTTCGGCACCGACGACTGGTAGGTTTCCGGGTCGATCTTCAGGTCGCGATACCGCTTGACCCGGAACTCGGGGATGTCCGCCAGCCAGGTCGTGTCCGGGTTCTGGCTGAGGGCGAGGAGGACGGTCTCGCACGGAACGTCGAACTCGGAGCCGGGGATCGGCTCGGGGCTGCGTCGCCCGCTCTTGTCCGGCTCGCCGAGCTTGTTTCGGACAAAGCGCACGCCGCGCGCGTGGCCCCACTCCGTCGTGAGGACCTCGACCGGCGACGCGAGATAGATGAAGTGGATGCCCTCGCGCTCCGTCTCGGTGAGCTCCTCCTCGTCGACGACCATCTCGTCGCGACCGCGCCGGTAGACGATCGACACGTGATCCGCGCCGAGTCGCCACGATGTCGACGCGCAGTCCATCGCGGTGTAGCCGCCACCGAGCACGACGACGTGCTTCCCCACCTCGACCGGGCGACCGCGGTACGCGCGCTCGAGGAACACGATGCCCGCCATCACGCCGTCCGCGTCTAGGTTCTTGATCTCGGCCGGATAGTTCGGCTCGAAGCAGCCCGCCGTTACGAGCACCGCGTCGTAGTCATCGTGCAGCTGTCGCAGCGTCACGTCGCGGCCGACGTAGGTGGACAGCCGCAGCTCGACGTTCTCGTTGACGATCCCGTTGATGTCTCGGTCGATGACCTCGCGCGGCAGGCGGAACGGCGGCACGCCCGCGAGTGCCGTGCCGCCCGCCTGATCGAGCGCGTCGAACACCGTGACACCGAAGCCGAGCTTCGCGAGATCGCTCGCGGCCGACAGGCCCGCGCATCCCGCACCCACGATGGCGACGCGGCCGCGCGGCGGCCCGAAGACAGGCGGAGGCGGCTGTGTGTACGAGCCGCCGTCGACGCGCACGCTTGCGTGCGTCCAATCGGACAGGAACTTCTTGACATACCGGATCGAAAGCGGCTTGTCGACCTCTTTGCGCCGGCACGCGGTCTCGCACGGCGCGGCACACACCGAGCCGCATATCGATGCCATCGGGTTCGGATCGAGAGCGAGCTCCCAGGCTTTCTCGAATTCGCCGGCCGCCGCGAGGTTGAGATACCCACGGCAGTTCGTCTTCACGGGACAGGCTTCCTGGCAAGGGATGTTGTCCTGGTACCAGGACGGCCCGACCTCCACCACCTGGTACAGCTCTCTCACTCGTGGCTCATGCTACCGACGGCACATGGCCCGTCAAACGAGCGCAACGATCATCGAGCGTAAGACCCGCCTCGACGGATCCGTGAGCGAGTACCGCTGCGAGCGGTTATCACTTGACGTCGACCGTCGCGCGGTGTTGCGCTACGTCATGGACCGCGAATGGGTCATCGGAGAGAGTGGCGTCGTCCTGCATCCAGGTCAGATCACCGTCGCGCATTACTGGAGCAACCGCCCGTACAACGTCTATCACTGGCTCGATGGCCCGCGGACGATCGCGTACTACTGCAACGTCGCGAGCGACACGCTCATCCGCGAAGATATCGTCGCGTACACCGACCTCGTCGTCGACGTCCTCCTCCGCCCATCCGGGGAGACGATCATCCTCGATGAGGAAGAGCTGCCACCCGACCTCGCGCCGGCACTCCGGGTCCACATCGCCCGCGCGCTCGAGACGATCGCCGCCGGCCCGCGCCGGCTCGTCGCGGAGATCGAGCGCGAGACGCGCGCCGCGCTGGGGCCCTGACCGCGCCACAGGGGTCCGGTCCTCCCCCAAGTGGGGGGTCGCGAGTCCCGTTTAGCGGGACAACACTTCCGTGGTGAGCGATGACTTCCGCCTGCGGGCGAGCCGTGGCGTGACCGACCCCCTTGCGCAGGCCGCGCCCAGCGTGCCGCAGACCGGCTCCGACCGTAGCGACCTCGACGCGCTCAAGGACGGCGCGGCGATGATGATCCAAGCGGGGAACAACGTCGCCGCCCTGGCGCTGCTCTGGTCCGCGGTGGCCATGGATCCGACCGATCTCGCCGCGCACCGCGGTCTTGCCGCGACGCTCGCACGTGCCGGTGACATCGACGGCGCGGCGGATGAGTACGCGCGCTACATCGACGTCATGCTCCCGCTCGGCGAGGTAGGGCGTGCGACTCTCGAGCTGTCATTTGGCGCGAGCGTGCTCGGTGGCCACGCCAAGCTCCACGAGGCGGCCGAGAAGGTCGTGACCGCTGTCCGATCGATCGTGCCGCAGACGAGCACGCCGATCGCGCCATACGTCCCTGAGAGGCAGCCTGCGGCTCCCGCGATGCGTCCGATTGCGCCGGCAAGCCCGCCCGCCCCGTTCGAGATCACGGCGCCGCTGCCGGCGCCGCGCCTTCTGGCGAAAGTGCCGTTCCGCTTCTGCGTGCACGCCGACGGGGATCGTCACTGGATGCAGCTCGAAGGCGGCACCGCGGAGCTCGTGCCCGTCGCGGTCCGCGTCATCGACACCGACGAGAACGTCATCGAGACGCGTCTTTGCATCCCGCTGGCGCCGGGCGACAAAGGACATGCGCCGCGGGTCGGCGATGACGGACCCGGTGTGGCGTGGGTCGTGGTCGGCATCCCGGACGACGTCGCCGCTGCGCTCGATGCCGGCAAGCCGTCGCCGTACCGGTTCCAGGCGAAGGTCGACGACGAGTGGCTCTCGCTCGATCTTGCCGACACGGGCTGCCGTCTCGGTCACACGCGCGCGAAGACCGCGGCCTCGTAACCAGCCGACGCGCGGCTGACCCCCTCCATACTTCCGAAGATGCGACGGCTGCTCCGGGACGCATTGCCGCTGAGACGCGGCGAGTGGGGCCTGGCCCTGTTCCTCTATTTCCTGCTCACCGTGATGGTCGGGGCCGACTGGGTGGGCAAGCTCGGAGCCGATGCGCTCTTCGTCAAGCGCTACGGCGTCCAGAACGTGCCATGGATGTACATCATCACGCCGATCGCGATGCTCGCGGTCTCCGCGCTCATCTTCTTCTTCATCGACCGCATGCGCCGCCGCACGATGCTCCTCCTCTATGTCGCGGCCGTGACTCTGCTGTCGATCGGGATCCAGTACGCGATCACGACCAACACGATCGGGAGCATCGTGCAGCCGATCTCCTACGTCTTCGCGCACGGGGTGAAGGAGACCATCTACATCCTGTTCTGGGTCTACGCCGGCAACCTCTATAACGCCGAGCAGTCGAAGCGGCTCTTCCCGTTCTTCGCCGGCTCGGTGCTCGTCGGCAAGATCGTCGGCGGCTTCGTCGGCGCGGGTATCGCGCCGATCATCCACGCCGAGAACTTCATCGGCGCACAGGCTGTCGGCTTCTTCGTCTGTTTCGTCGCGCTGTTGCTCTACCGCGGGCTGCCGGAGGGCCATGCCGGGCACGTCGAGATCAAGGAACGGCCGCAGGGACTGCGCGCGACGATGCGCGAATCGGCCGATGGCTATCGCGCGGTCGCGTCGGATCCCCTTCTTCGCACCTTCGGCGTCGGGGTGTTCTTCTGGTACTTCCTCATGCAGTTCGCGAACTTCCTCTATCTGCTCGGGCTCGACCAGAGCTCGGTCGGTAACACGAGCGTCGGACGTGAGGACTTCTTCGCGCAGCTATACGCCTCGGTGTACACGAGCTCATCCCTCGTCGCGCTCGCGATCCAAAGCTTCATCACCAGCGGACTCCTGCGGCGCATCGGGGTCGCCTGGATGCTGTTCTTCCTACCGCTGTGGTTCGTCGGCACCTATGCGGCGGCGGCGTGGTTCAACCTGAACCTCGTGACCGGTGTCGCGCTGCAGCTGGGCGAGCGGATCTGGATCCCGGCGCTGCACCGCCCGGCCAGCGAGCTCGTGTACAGCCAGGTGGCATCGGCGATCCGCCCGCGCGCCCGCGCGTTCCTCTCGGGTGGCGTGAATGCGTTCGGGAACATGGTCGCCGCCGTGGGTCTCATCCTCGGCCTGCGCGGTGTCGACATGGGCTTGTACGGGATCAGAACGCTGCTCGGGATCGGGGCGAGCCTCTCGGTCGTCTACGTCTACAACGCCTGGCACACGCGCCGGCTGTTCGGCCGCCGGATCGCGCAGAACCTGACGTCGCCCGACCCCGACCTGCGGCGTAACGCCGCCGACATGCTGGCCTCGGAGAGCAGCGCCGTCCCCGACGACGTCCTGCGCTCGCTCGGCGGGCGCATCCCCGCCGATGTCGAGCATGGCGTGCGGCTCGCGCTCACGCGCCGCGGCATCCTGGCCGTGGCCGCGGACGTCACCGACTGAGCGCCACCGCCGTCGACGCGATTTGACGGCTCGCTGACGATGTGCAACCGTTGGGTTGCATATGCGCCAAGACGTCTTCACCGCCCTTGCCGACCCGACACGCCGCCAGCTCATGAGCTGGCTCGCGACGCGGCCGGCGACCGCGACCGAGCTCGCGGATCGACTCCCGATCAGCCGTCAGGCGATCGCGAAGCACCTGGGTGTGCTGGATGACGCGCGCCTGCTCGCGAAGGAGCGTCACGGCCGCGAGGTTCGCTATCGCCTCGAGGCGGCGCGCCTCGCGGCCGCGAGCGAATGGATCCAGACCGTGTCCGCGCGCTGGGAGGCGCGGATCGGGCGCCTTCGGCGGTATCTCGAAGAAGGAGAGCGACATGGCGACGAAGCTCGACGTTGAGGCGAGGCACAGCGAATTCATCCGCGCGCCGCGCGAGAAGGTGTACGACGCGTTCGCGACGGCGGAGGGTCTCGACAGCTGGTTCACGCGCGGCGCACGCGTCGACGCCCGACCCGGTGGCGCGATGCTCTTCCGCTGGGTGGACTGGGGACCCGAGAAGACGATCAACGAGGAAGCGCCGGGACGCGTCATCGAGGCGAAGCGCCCGGAGCGCTTCGTCTTTCAGTGGGGCAAGCCCGGCGAAGAGACGACCGTCGAGATCGTCTTCGAGGAGCGAGAGGGCGGAACGCTGCTGAAGCTCCGCGAGTACGGCTTCCGCGAGATCGAGAACGCCCTCGGCAACGCGAGCGGCTGGGGCGAGGCCCTCACCCTGGTCAAGTTCTGGATCGAGCACGGCATCGCGATCAACCGCTGACGGGCGGCAGCCGCGCAGCTAGTCGCGCGCTCCGACGAAGACGAAGCTGAGCAGCAGCCCGATCACGCCGGAGAGCGCGACCATGCCGGTGAGCGCGTGCACCGTCCAGCTGCTTCCGACGGTCGTCACGACGACGCCGAGATAGCAGGTGACGTAGACGACGGGAAGCAGGAACGCGAACGCATGGAGCTGGAGTCGTCGCCCATCCGATGGACGGAGCCGCCACAGCAGCACGTCGCCGATCGCGCCCGCGGCGATCGCGACGAGCGAGAACGCCACCTGGATCTCGAGGGGCGCGTGGCCTTGCATGAGGATCATCGCGACGGCGTTCAGGCCGAGCAGCAGCGTGAGCGAACCGACCGGCAGCGTTCCGCGGCGGAGCGCCACGAGCGCGCAGCCGACGACCAGCGCGCTGAACAGGTACAGGCCCAGGAGCGTACGCACGAGAGTCGCGCTCGACGGTCGAGCGCCCGAACCGAGGATCCCCGAGTACGGTCCCGCGAAGAGCGAGAAGAACGTGAACACCGACAGCAGCGCGGTCAGCGAGAGCACCGCGGGCAGCTGAGCGATGAGTCCGCCGGACGCGCCGCGACGCCACGCGGCAAGCAGCGGGCCGCTCACGATGAGCGCGATGCCGAGCCCGAGGACGAGATGGCTCGGGCTGAGTAGCGCATCGGTCCCGAGCTCGATCCCAAAAGCTGTGTGCCAGGCCACGTCGAACGCGCCGCCCAGACCGAACACGAAGACGCCGGCCGTCGCGGTCTCGTAGCCGGCCGGGATGGCGGACCGCCAGCTCGCCGAACGCGAACGCGCGCGAGCGATGGCACCGAGGATCACCGTCGCTGCCGCCGCATAACCCGAGTAGAAGGCGGCGTGCCAGATCGTCCAGAACGAGTCCGGCAGTCCATAACCGTGCGCCCAGCCGTCCCAGTAGAGGCCGCCGAGCAGCCACGCGCTCGCGAGGATGACCAGCCAGTCGAACCTGAACCCGACCGTGTCGGAGCGCTGGAGCGCGGCGGGTCGGGCCGCGCTGACGGTCGCCATCGATACCTATATACGCGGCGCGGCGAGCCGGCGTTGCGCCTCGAGCCAGCGTTCCGCATCGGCGGCGCGCGTGAAATGCAGCACCGCAAGACGCGAGTACTCGGGCGGGCCAGGAGCTCCGGGAGCTGGCGCTGTCGCCGGCGGTAGGTCGTTAGCGCCCAAACGTACAGCGAGTCGCGCGAGAAGAAAGAGTTCCAGATGGTTTCGCGGTTGCCGGTCTCAGGCGAGCCAGATCACCGTATCCGCGCGGCTCCACACGATCTCTCGCGCGCCGCGCGCCCGTAGTTGCCGTCGACGACCCACGCGTCGCCCGAGTTGGCGGCGTCGATCTTGGCGTGGAATCGATCGATGGGCGCCATCGTCCAATCCGCTTCCCAGTTGAGCGCATCCAGCTCGACGAAGGCCACGCCGATGATCTGCGAGAGCTTCCGCCCGAACGTCGTCTTGCCGCTCCCTGTCGAGCCAACGACCGAAACGCGTCTCACGGACCGCGACGATATCCTCGGTCGCGCCCCTGTGAAGCTTCACGAGTACCAGGCCAAGCAGCTGCTCGCGCGCGCCGGCATCCCCATTCCCGACGGTCGTCTGGCGACGACGCACGAGGAGGCGGAGGCGGCCGCGCGGGCCCTCGGCGGCACCGTCGTCGTGAAAGCGCAGGTGCACGCCGGCGGGCGCGGGAAGGCGGGCGGCATCAAGGTCGCGACGACCCCGGCCGAGGCGCGCGAGCACGCGTCGACGATCCTCCACATGCAGATAAAAGGACTGCGCGTGCGCAAGGTGTACGTGGAGCGCGCCGCGTCCGTTGCGAGCGAGATGTACCTGGGCATCACGCTCGATCGCGATCGCCGTCGTCCGGTCGTCATGCTCTCGACGGTCGGCGGGATGGACATCGAGGACGTCGCGGAGAAGACGCCGGAGCGGATCGCGCGCGGCTGGCCCGATCCGCTGGTCGGACTCCTTCCCTATCAAGCACGCGCGCTGTGCTTCGACGCCGGCGTGCCCGCGGCGCAGCGTCAGGCCGTAACCGACATCGCACAGCGCCTGTACGGCGTGTACGCACGGACCGACGCACTGCTCGTCGAGATCAACCCGCTGTTCATCCAGACCGACGGCTCGGTGCTCGCGGGGGACGCGAAGCTCGACATGGACGACAACGCGCTGTTCCGCCAGACCGAGCTCCGCGACTGGAAGGAGATCTCGCCCGACGAGGAAGTCGAGGAGCGCGCTCGCGCCCTCGGCTTCAGCTACGTGCAGCTCGACGGCGATGTGGGGATCATCGGCAACGGCGCGGGCCTGGTCATGGCGACGCTGGACGCGGTCCAGAGCGCCGGCGGGCGCGCCGCGAACTTCCTCGACGTCGGCGGCGGCGCGAAGGAATCGGTCGTGCGCTCGGCACTGGAGATCGTCCTCGCGAAC
This sequence comes from Candidatus Limnocylindria bacterium, assembly GCA_036000705.1. Lineage (GTDB taxonomy): Bacteria > Chloroflexota > Limnocylindria > P2-11E > P2-11E > CF-39. Next base: position 37,867 of record DASYUY010000112.1, read on the forward strand.
ACGAAGGTGAGGAGTGTCCTCGTCAATATCTTCGGAGGCATCACGCGCGGGGACGAGGTGGCGAAGGGCATCCTCGCGGTCCTCACGACGCATCCGCCGAGCGTTCCGCTCGTGATCCGTCTGTCCGGCACGGAGGCCGAGGCTGGGCGGAAGCTGCTCGAAGGCGCGAAGCTCGTCTCGCGCGCCACGATGGACGACGCGGCGAAGGAAGCCGTGCGTCTCGCGAGGTCCCCGTGAGCGTGCTGCTCGGCCGCGACACGCGCGTGATCGTGCAGGGCATGGGCCGCGAGGGCAGCTTCCACGCGACCCGCATGCGCGAGTACGGCACGAAGATCGTCGGCGGCGTCGTGCCCGGCGCGGGCGGAACGACGCGCGAAGGCTTCCCGATCTTCGACACGGTGTCGCGCGCGACAACGGAGACCGGCGCCAACGCGTCGATCATCTTCGTGCCGGCGACGGGCGCGATGGACGCGATGCTCGAGGCGCTCGACGCGGAGCTCGACCTCGTCGTCGCGATCACCGAGGGGACGCCGGTGCAGGACATGCTCAAGGTCGCGTCGGCGCTCGATCGCTCGGCGACGACGCTCATCGGGCCGAACTGCCCGGGTGCGATCACGCCCGGCGAATGCAAGATCGGGATCATGCCCGCGGAGAACTTCACGCCCGGGTCGATCGGTTTCGTCTCGCGGAGCGGCACGCTCACCTACGAGATCGCCGAACTTCTGAGCCGCGCGGGCCTCGGTCAGTCGACGTGTCTCGGCATCGGCGGTGACCCCGTCATCGGGCTGCCGACACCCGCCGCGGTCCGGCTGCTGAACGAGGATCCCGCGACGGAGGCCATCGTCATCGTCGGCGAGATCGGTGGCAGCGCGGAGGAGAGCGCCGCCGAGTACATGCGCGCGAACGCGAAGAAGCCCGCCGTCGCGTTCATCGCCGGCCGCTCCGCACCGCCAGGCAAGCGCATGGGCCACGCCGGCGCGATCGTCTCGGGCAATCAGGGCACGGCGGAGTCGAAGGTGAAGGCGTTCGAGGCCGCCGGCATCCCGGTCGCGAACGCGCCGAGCGAGATCCCTCGGCTGGTGAAAGAGGCGCTTCGAAGCTGAGGTCAGTCGAGCCTGTCCGCCACCAGGCCGACGAGCTCGCGAGCCTTCGAGACGCGCTGGAGCTCGTCCGCGTCGAGCGTCTGGCCAAGCGCGTCCTGCACGTACATGACGACGTCGACCTGCGCGAGCGAGTCCCAACGCTCGTCGCCCGCTAGCTGGGTGTCCGGCGTGAGATCGGGCCAGACGAGACGGTCGCGCAGGCCCCGCAGGAACTCGTCTGCGGTCACGCGACGGCGCGCGGGACCGACGCGTTCAACTGTCCGGACTCCAGCGGATCAGATTCGCTCCCCATGAATAGCCGACACCGAAGCCGAGCGTCAGCACGAGGTCGTCGCGTGCGACCTGGCCCTTCTCGACCAGATGCTGCAGGACGATGGGGATCGTCGAGGAGACGGTGTTGCCGCATTTCTCGAGGTGCACCGCGAACTTGTCGTCCGGGATCGCGAGCTTCTTCTGCAGGTAGCGAAGCATGTATTCGTTCGCCTGATGCAAGATCACCCACCGGACGTCGCTCAGCGTCACCTCGGCGCGCGCGAGCAGCTCCTTGAACACGGCGGGGATGCGCCGGATCGTGAATTCGAGGATCGCCGGGCCGTTCATGTAGAGGTTCGCTTCGGTGCGCACGTTCCCGCTGTTGTCGGTGGTCTCGACCAGTGCCTCGGTGCCGAGCGGCTGGCGCATCCCGCCGCGTTTCACGATGAGGTTGTTCGCGCCCTTCCCGTCGGTCCCGAGCACGAACGGGCCGAGCGTCGGTCCCTCTCGCTCCGTCGCGGTGACGAGCACGGCGCTCGCGGCATCGCCGAAGATCGTGCGGACGCTCTTGTCCATCGGATGGATGAACCGCGAGTACGTCTCGGCCATGACGAGCAGCGCTCTGGACGCTGCGCCTGTCTCGATGAGCCCACGGATCATCGCGAGCCCATAAGGAAAGGCCGAGCAGCCGAGGTTGTAGTCGAACGCCGCCGTGGTCGTTGGAAGTCCGAGCCGCTCCTGGAGGATGCACGCGGTGGTCGGCAGGAAATAGTCGGGACTCTGCGTGCAGTAGACGAGGAGATCGACCGTCGACCGGTCGAGGCCGGTCCGCGTGATCAGCTTCTCGGCGGCGGCGGCGCCGAGGTCGGAAGCGAACTCGTCAGGCTCGACGACTCGACGCTCACGGATGCCGGTCTTGTCGAAGATCTTCTCGGCCGTCCAGTCGGGATAGAGCTTCGCGAGCTCATCGTTGGTGAGTCGGCGCTCCGGAAGATGGTGCTCGAGCGCCTGTATCGCAGCCACGCGCACGGACCGAAGTCTAGGCCCGTCTGTCCCGCGCGCCGATACCTCGCTCGACCGCTTGTTCATACAGGTCACGCAGCCGTACGGGATGCCGCCGACCACTCGTCGCGTGCGCGAAGAGATGCGCGAGGAACGTGCGCGTGCCCTTGCCCCGGTGCGATTCGGCGCGCGCGTCGACGTCGACCGCCGAGCCGAGCCGGCGGTGCGATTCGTGAAAGCTCTCGTCCGGCACGTTGAGCGCGACGCGCAGCGGGTGGACGTTCACGACCTTGAGGCCCGGCGCGTCGAAGGCGGCCCGCAGCGTGTCGAGCTCCCACGGCAACCGCGCGCCCGAGTGCACGTCGTCCTCCCAGAACACCGGGAACCGCACCGTATCCGCCACGGTGCGCAGCGGAGCGAGCATCGGCTGCAGGAACGCGAAGAGGTTCGAGTCGTAGCGGAAGCCGCGCTCGGCCATCTTCCGCACCATGCGCGTGTCGTCATAGAAGCAGTGCGAGCGGAACGAGACCGCCGCGGGCCAGAGCGCTTTGGTGGTCGCGATGACCTCGTCCACCGAGGCGCCGTGCGTGCTGCCGGGCAGGAAGTTCGGATGTACGCCGACGTCGGTGGCGTCGCCCTCGAGCAGCCGGCCCATGAGGTACTCCGACCGATGCGTGAGGAAGGGCGTCAGCGGCACGCCATGCTCGTCCGCGAGTTCGAACAGGTCACGGATCGCCCAGTCCGGAGACCACTCGATGTCGGTGGTGAAGCAGAGCGGCGAGGTCTCGAGCGTGTACGAGCGCACAGCGGCAAGGGGCGGCGGCTGGAGCACGCGCGAATCCTACGGGTAGAGTGCGCGCGATGAAGCTGAGCGAAGCCGCGGCGCACGCGGCGCTTCGCTGCGTTCGCGACGCCGACTTCGACGACCTCGCGCTGCTCGGCGCGAGCGACGGACGCGTGCTGGTCTACGCCGGGGACGCGCGTTCCCTCGCGCGTCTCGCGAAGACCGCGGCGGCCGCAGCCATCGTCACGACGGCGGAGCTCGCGGGCCCGGTGCCTTCCTCCCTGGGTCTCGCGATCGCCGACCGGCCCGAGGCCACGTTCTACGACCTGCATCGCTGGCTGCACGCGTCCAGCGACTTCTACTGGCGTGACGTGCCGAGCGTCATCGATCCGAGCGCGCGCGTCCACGAGCGCGCGTACGTCGCGCCACGCAACGTGCGGATCGGCGCGCGCGTCGTCGTCGAGCCGAACGCGACGGTGCTCGAGCGCGTCGCGATCGGCGACGACGCAATCGTGCGCGCGGGAGCCGTGCTCGGCGCCGAGGGGTTCGAGTTCAAGGGACCGGCGATGCGGCAGGGCCGCGCCACGCGGGCGCAGTGGGACTACGGCACGACGAACGTCGCCGTGCCGCACGCCGGTTCGGTCGAGATCGGTGCGCGCGTCGAGATACAGGCGAACTCGACCGTGGACCGCAGCCTGTTCCGTCTGCCGACGCGCATCGGCGACGACACCAAGATCGACAACCTCGTGCACGTCGCGCACTCCGTCCGCATCGGGGCGCGCTGCCTCATCGCGGCGGGGGCGACGATCGCGGGGAACGCCGTCATCGGCGATGAGGTCTGGATCGGGCCGCATGCGGTGATCTCGAGCGGCGTCCGGCTCGGCGACCACGCCGCGATCGTCATCGGCTCGACGATCACCAAGGACGTCGCGCCTGGCGAACGCGTGGCCAGCGACCTCCGCGTCTACCGCTTACCCTGAGCCGCACCCCACCACTGGCAGGAGGTCTCCCTGAGCCATACGGTCGTGCTCGGCGGCGGCATCTGCGGGCTCGCCGCCGGCTTCACGCTGGCCGAACACGGCGAGCGCGTGACGCTCCTGGAGGCGCAGGACTTCGTCGGCGGGCTCGCGACGACGCTGCGCGGCTCGACGGACGCGGGCTACGACTTCGGACCGCACGCGTATCACGCGCGCAACCAGCGCGTGCTCGACATGTTCAAGGAGATCGCGTCGGACGGCTTTCCGGCGCAGGCGAAGAACGTGCGCATCAAGTTCCGCGGCAAGTACTACAAATACCCGCTCGAGGCACTGGACATCGCCCGCAGCATGTCGCCGCTCCTCGCGGCGCGCGCGTTCCTCGACTACTTCAGCGAGCTCGTTCGCATGCGCATCCGTCCGCGGAAGATCGTGTCCGCGGAGGACTGGGTCATCCAGGGCATGGGCAGGACCCTTTACGGGATGTTCTTCGGGCCGTACACGCAGAAGGTGTGGGGCATGCCGCCGTCGCAGCTCGCGGCGTCGTTCGCGCAGCACCGCATCCCGCAGATCAATCTATGGAAGGTCGCCGTCAGCTCGTTCCGGAAAGGCCTGGACAAGATCACCGAGGACGAGCACAAGTACGCGCCACTCGTCGTGCAGCTCTACTACCCGCCCAAAGGCGCGGGCCTCATCTCACGACGGATGGCCGATCGGATACGGGCGGCATCCGCTGACAACCGCGTCATCACGCGGGCCCTCGTCACCGGCCTCGACGTCGCCGGCGACCGTGTCGCCGCTGTTCGGTACCGGAAGGTGGCGTCGACGGCGAAGGACGGACAGCTCTGCCTCATCGCATCCGGTACGGAGTCCGGGCTCGACGCGTTCCGCTTCGAGGGTCCCGAGGAGCGGATCGAATGCGACCGCGCGGTGAACACGCTCCCGCTGCCCTCGCTGTTCGCGCTGCTGGGCGATAGCGTGTCGCCGGCAGCGCGCCAGGCCGCACGCCAGCTGCGGTTCCGCGCGCTGACCATCGTCGGCCTGCGCTTCAAGAAGAAACGGGTACTGCCCGCGCAGTCGGTGTACTTCCAGGACAAGACCTTCAACCGCGTCTCGGAGACGAAGAACTACGGCGGCACCGAGATCTGCCCGCCCGATGAGACGGTCGTCCTCTGCGACATCACCTGCGAGGCGGGCGACGCGATCTGGACGGCGACCGCAGCCGAGCTCGGACGACGCTGCGCGCGGGAGCTCGCGGCCGAGGGCTTCTGCCGGGAGGAGGACGCCGCCGAGTGCGTCGTGCTTCGGGCGACCGCGGGCTATCCGGTGTACGTGGTCGGGTTCGAAGGGGCGATGCAGACGCTCGTCGATGAGCTGATGCGCTTCGAGGGCCTCGTCACCGGCGGCCGGCAGGGTCTCTACAAGTACGTCGACATGGACATCGCCTCGGAGATGGGCATCACGATGGCCGAGCACTTCCTGTCGGGGCGCTCGAAGCGCGAGGCGATCGGCGCCGTCCCCTACGAGGAGCGCGCGTTCGCCTAGGACGGCGACATGCAGGCAGGCCGTCACAAAACGGTCGCATCACGCGTTCTGGCGCGTGTGGGTGTACACCGGCCAGGCGGGACCTCGACGGTGCGGGGAGCGACGGTGCGCAGGCTCCTGACCCTCTCGCTCACCCTCGCGCTCTCGCTCACAGTGGTCCCGGCGCTCGAGCCCGCGCACGGCGGCGCCGCGGCGCAGACGCTGGCCAACGGCGTCAGTCTCGTCGGCGACTTCCGCGGCAACGGCACGCAGCAGATCGCGTCCCTGTACGACCCGAACGACGACTTCGGCCTGCGGATCGTCGTCCTCGACCGCGGCGCGGACGGCAAGTTCACGCACAGCGAGTGGTTCCTCGAAGGCGCGAACCACTTCGACATGTCGCGCATGAAGGCGGTCGCCGTCGACCTGAACGCCGACAAGAAGACCGACATCGCCGTCCTCTACAACGACGGCGGTTTCACCGTCCACATCGTCGTATGGCTCTCGACCGGAACGAGCTTCGCGTACACCGGCAACGCCGGGTGGTGGCGCCACACCAACTTCGATTGGAACCGCGCGCAGGGGATGCTCGCGGGAGTTTGGGACGGCACACCGAAGACCGGTCTCCTCATCCCCTACCAGCTCGATAACTTCCAGCTGAAGTTCCTGTATCTCATCGCCACAGGCTCGGGGCTGTTCTACGCCGGCGACGGCGGCGCCTACGACTCGGGTCCGGGTCAGGTCGATTCGACGAAGGCGCGCTTCCTGACCGGCCACTTCACGCGGACCGATGGCGTCGATCAGGTCGCGATGATCTACCAGTATCCGAACTTCCGCATCGGGGTCCACGTCTTCGATCCCTCACCGCGCGGCGTGCAACCCATCGGCGGATGGGCCGGCATGTGGATCTCGCCCGACGGCTTCTTCGACATCACCAAGGCGAAGTGGGCCGCCGCGGACGTCGACGGCGACGGCAAGACCGACATCCTCACGATGTACTCGTACGCCGATGGCAGCAGCCGCGTGCATCTCATGTCGGCCGCGGCGCGGTTCGCCCTGCGCGACGTGAGCGGCATCGCGACCTTCGGACCCGGCATGCTGAACTGGAGCGCGACGGGGCTCGTCGCCGGGGACTGGAACAAGGACGGCAAGGCTGACGCGGCGACCGTCTCGGCGCTCGGCGACGGAACGACGCACATCGGCGCGCTCAGCAACACCGGCACGGCGGCCTTCACCTTCCAGCCCGACACCTGGATCACGCCACCGGGCGAGGTGCAGAAGCTCGCGTGCGTCTCGTGCTGGCCGCTGAGCGGGATGCCGGTCGTCGCCGGCGGACCGAATCCGCTCCGCCGTCCGCTCGCGGTGAAGATCGACAACGCCCCGACCGCGCGTCCGCACTACGGCATCAGCCAGGCGGACATGGTCATCGAGCTCCTGGTGGAGGGCTTCATCACGCGCCTCGCCGCGTACTTCCATTCCCAGGACCCGGACACGATCGGCGCGGTGCGCAGCGTCCGCTTCTCGGACCGCTACACGACGCCGATGGTGCGCGGCTCGCTGGTGTTCTCGGGCGCCTCGCAGCTCATGGAGAGCCTCGTCCGCGAGGACATCGAGCGCGGCGCCTATGTCGGCGTGTCGCCGCAGCTGGGCCAGGGCAGCACGTTCTACCGCACCAATGTCGACGGAAAGGTGGCCCCGCACAACCTCTTCACCTCGTCACAGGCGCTGCGGGAGGCGACGGCCTCCGTCGGCGGCGGTGGCCCGGTCGACGTCCCGCGGTGGGACTTCCTCGCCTCTCCCGACCACCCCGACACGATCGGCGGCTTTATCGGCAGCATCGCCGCCAACAACGTGCTGATCCCTTACCGGCTCGATGCCCGCGTCCTCTACCACTACGACGCGAGCTCGCGCAGCTACACCCGCCTCCAGAGCGCCAGCAACGCGCTGAACTACCAGCGCGAGGTCGACGGAATGAACGGGCAGGAGATCCGCGCGCGCAACATCGTGATCATCAACACCGACGTCTGGGCCACCGACGTGCGGGACGACGCCGGCGGCGCGGCGAGCCTCGACATGCGTCTCACCGGCGTGGGTAAGGCGAGCATCTTCCGCGACGGCCGCCGCCAGGACGGCACCTGGTCGCGCGCGTCGTACACCGACGCGTTCGTCTTCACGAACTTCTACAACCAGAAGATGTACCTCTCGCCGGGGCAGACCTGGATCCACATCCTTCCCGTCGACTGGGACGTGCCCTCGAGCTAGCACGGTGCGCTCGGCGCGCCCTCGCCGTCGTTCCCACACACGCCGTTGACAGATCTTTGGGGACCACGCCTAGGAGCGTGCCGCGCTACTTGCGGAAGTAGCTGATCGGGAAGTCGATCTCCCACTCATCGCCGGCGTCCCCCATGCCGCGCTCCCACCGGCCCTCGATCGTCTCGCCGTCAGCCGAGATCTCGCCGATAAAGCGCTGGTTGAAGCCGGGGCCGTGAGGCCCGTTCCAATCCTCGCCGGGGGCTCGCCAGATCCTCCAGGCGGAGCCTTCGAGGGCCATCATGTACAGCCGCTTGACCCCTCGAGCGTCGAAGTAGTGCATCGGCTGCGGCTCGCCGTCGGGCGCGCCGCCAATGATCGAGACGCTGTCGGGCAGCTCCGCGGGCTCGCCCACCACGCTGAGGACGATGAACTCGCCCAGGCGCTCGATCTTCGCCTCCACGGAGATCTTCATCGGAGGCTCCATCGGGATCTCTCCCTCGCCGTGCCATTCGCCGATCAGCGGCTCGAACTCCTCCATCGTCGGTCTCCTTTCCGGGGGATCGCGTTCAAACAATGAGACCGGCCGGAGGCCGCGACGGTGTCAACAACCCGCGTGGTCGCCGCCGTTGATCACGCCGAGCCCCTAGCCTGCGCATGTGCCTCAGGCAGTCCCAGTCCTCGAGATCGGAGTGGTGTTGTTGGCGGCCGCGCTCGCTGGTGCGCTCAGCCGGCGGCTCGGTCTTCCAGCGGTGCTCGGGTATCTCCTGGTCGGTCTCTTGGTCGGCCCGTTCACGCCCGGGTACGTCGCCGACCGTCACCAGATCCAGGTGCTCGCGGACGTCGGCGTCGTCCTGCTCCTCTTCGAGGTCGGCATCGAGCTCGACCTCCGTGCGCTGCGCCGCGAGCCGCGCGGCATCCTCCTCGCGGTCCCGCTGCAGATCGCGATCGGCACGCTCGCCGGCGCGCTCGCGTTCATGTGGCTCGGCAGCGGCGTCCTGGGCGCGGTGACGCTCGGCCTCGCCGTCGCTCTCTCGAGCTCCGTCGTCGTCGTCAACATCACGCGCAGCCGCCGGCGCACCACCGACGCGGTCACCGACCGCGCGCTCGTCGTGTGGGCGATCCTCCAGGACGCGGTGACGCTGGTGGCGGCGACGATCCTCGCGGTACTCCTCGCGCCGAGCGGCGATCCCGCGGCGCTGGCGTTCGCAAAGGCGATCGCGTTCATCGGCTTCGCGGCCGTCGCGCAACTCGTCGTCATGCCCTGGCTGCTCGCGCGCGTCCGCGAGCAGCCGGACATCTTCATCATCGTCGCCGTCTCGGTCGCGCTGGCGAACGCCGGTGTGGGCGCCGTCGTGTTCGGCGTGCCCGTCGCGCTCGCCGCGTTCGTCGCCGGGCTGCTCCTCTCGATGCGGCCCGAGGCGCAGGAGGCCCGCCGCGAGGTGCTGCCCTTCCGCGATCTCTTCGCGGTGATGTTCTTCGTCGCCATCGGCACCCTGGTGGAGCCCGCAACGGTGGTGAGCGAGGCGGCGCTACTCGGGATCGTCCTCGCCCTCGTCACGCTGAAGAGCGTGACGATCGCCGGACTCGCCGCGCTCTTCTCGGTCCCCGCGCGGCGCGCGCAGCTCGGCGTCGGCCTGGGGCAGATCGGCGAGTTCAGCTTTGTCGTCATGGGTCTCGGCGTCGCGGCGGGCGTGGTCTCATCGGGTCAGTTCAGTGCCGTACTCGCCGCCGCGGCGATCACCATCGCCGCGTCCGCGGTCGGCGCGCGCCTGTTCCCGAAGCCCGCTAGCTGATCAGCCGAGGAATCCGATGATCGCGCCCTGGATGATCGCCGCGACCACCTGATAGCCGGCCGTGATCGCGTACAGGCGTGGGTGCCTTCCGGCGAAGAGGACCTCGCCGAACATCGCGGTGGCGACGAACCCGAGGCCGACGTAGAGCCCGATGATCGCACCGGCCGCTCCGCTGTTCGCGCCGGTCTGGCCGATGAACCAGGCCATGGTGATCGCCGCGACGAGCGCGGCGACCGCGGTGAGCCCGTAGAGCGGCCCGACCGATTGACCTTCGCCCACCGGGCGTCCGGAGAGCTGGATGTAGCTCTTGCCGAATGCCCACGTTCCATACCACAGGAAGCCGAGGACCATGTTCGCGACGGCGGCGATGATGATGGCGAGCCAGTTCACCTTTTCCTCCTAGGCGAGACTGCTCCCCTGGCCAGCAAGGCTAAGGCACCGGCACAAGCCGCCAGGGCGTCAGCGGCCGAGGAGGCGCGGCACGAGCATCGGCACACGGCGCGCGTACTTTTCGTACTCGGCGCCGAACTGGTCGCGGAGGAGGCGCTCCTCCGCGCGGGCGCGGGCGTAGAAGGCGGGGTACGAGACGAGGAGCGTCCCGGCGATGAGCAGCAGGTTGCCGGTCGCGAGACACCCTCCGGCGAAGTGCACGCCCAGTCCGGTGTACAGGGGATGGCGCACCAGCGCGTAGGGCCCTCGGCGGACGAGCTCGTGATCTTGATGGACCTCGAGAACCAGGTCGTAATGGCGTCCGAGGGTCAGCATCGACCACAGGGCGAACGCGACCCCGAGAACGCTCAGTGCCACTCCGACCCAGCGCAGCGCGTCCGGGATCTCCACCTCCGGACCGGGGCGCAGCGCGATCACCACGTAGGGCACCCAGAAGAAGTACGGCACGAGCGAGGCGAATCCCCCAGCGGTCCGGACCGTCGCGCCCCGCCGCGTTAGGGCACGGCGCTGCGCGAGCTGCGCGGACACGATGAACACCAGTCCGCCGCCGATGGCGGCCGCGGCTATCAGATCGCGCGTTTCAGCCGCTCCGCCGAGAGCGCATTCGATCCGTCCTCGTCGTGACGGAAGTACGCGTACACGTCCTTGCCCGACCGGACGATCTCCCCCAAGCGCGCGGCCCAGGCGTCGACCGCATCGTCCGTGTAGCCCGCGGCGTTCCGCAGGCGCGTGTACGCGAAGTCCGCCGTCGTGCCCAGCGTCTCGATCGGCGACGGCGACTTCTCGCCCTCGGCGTGCACGAGCGCCACGTTCGCCGTCCGCAGGAGGTCATAGACCTCCGGCGCGTACCAGGACGTGTCACGCACCTCGAGGACGCAGCGAACGTCCCGCGGCAGCGCCGCGAGGAACATCGCGAGCCGGTCGTCGTCGCGCTTCACCCAGGGCGGGGTCTGGAACAGGATCGGTCCGAGACGTGGTCCGAGCAGGCGCGCGCGCTCGAAGAAGATGGGCAAGGTGTGGGCGGGCTCGCGCAGCTGCATGCGGTGCGTGATCTGCTGTGAGGCCTTGAGGCCGAAGACGAAGTCCTCGGCCGTCGCTGCGTTCCATTCGGCGACGTTCTTCTCCGTCGGCAGGTGGTTGAACGTGTAGTTGATCTCGATCGTCCCGAAGCGCGTCGCGTAGTAGCGCAGGAAGTCGGCGCTCTTGGTGCCCTCCGGATAGAACTTGGGTCGCCACGACGTGTACGACCATCCGGACGTGCCGACATACGCGCGGCCGCTCACCGCCGGCTCATTCCTCCAGGCCCTTCACCGCGTGGCGTCCGAGGACCGCGTACGCGATGCCCGCGACGAGCGAATTCGCGCGCTTCAGGTTCGCGAGCAGATCGAGGTGGATGCTCGAGGTGTCGATCGTCTCGCGAAGCCCCTCGTGAAGACGGCGTATGTGCGTCTGGCGCAGCTGCCGCTCGAGCACATTGACCACGCTCTTGTGACGGATGACCTTCTCGGCGATGGTCGGGTCCTGCGACGCGAGCGCGGACATCGCGAGCTCGAGATTCTCGACGACCTTCGCGTGCAGCTCGCTGATCTCGGACCAGCCCTCCTGGCTGAAGACGTGATGCCCAGCGATCTTCTTGGCCGCGAGCTCCATGAGGTTCTTCTCGATGACGTCGCCGATCTCCTCGAGATTGGCGATCACGAAGATGAGCGCGGTCTCACGCTCCGCTTGCTCTTGCGTGAGCGATTGCTGGCCGACGCCGATGAGGAACTGCTTGATGTCCTCCTCGAGTAGATCGATGATGTCGTCGCGCGCGATGACCTCACGCGTCAGGCGTTCGTCGTCGCGCTCGAGGACGGTGAGCGAGTCGCGTAGCGACTGCAGCACGATGTCGCCCATCCGGAGCGTCTCGCGCAGCGCCTGACCCAGGGCGACGGCCGGCGTGTCGATCGTCTGCGGGTTGAGATAGATCGCGCCGGTCGACGACGTCACCCGGTCGGGAACGAGCCTCGTGAAGAGGTCCGCGGCGATGTGCGTGAAGGGCAGGAAGACGGCCGCGAGGATCACGTTGAAGAGCGTGTGCGCGTTCGCGATCTGCCGCGGCACGTCGGGGGCGGTGCGCGCGACGACGTCGGTGAACACGCCGGCGAACGGCACGAAGAGGATCACGCCGAGCACCTTGAACGCCGCGTGCGCGGCGGCCACGCGCAGTGCCTCGGCGTTCTGGCCGATCGCGGCGAACAGCGCCGTGGCCGCGGTCCCGATGTTCGCGCCGAAGATGATCGGGATCGCGCCGGAGAGCGGCATGAGGCCGCTTGCCGCGAGCGAGAGCGCCAGCCCGATCACGGCCGCGCTCGACCGCACCAGCGCGGTGAAGACCGCCGCGACGAGCAGCAGGATCAGCGGCTGGCCGGTGAGCGCGGCAAGCAGGTCGCGAAGGAGCGGGCTGGTCGCGAGAGGAGCCGTGCCATCGGATATCAGCTTCATCCCGAGGAACAGAAAGCCGAAGCCGAGGACCGCCTGACCGATGTAGCGGAACGTCCCGCGACCGACCATCCAGAGAAGCCACCCGATGAACACGACGAGCGGCGAGACACCAAGGAGGTCGAACGCCAGGAGCTGCACCGTGACCGTCGTCCCGACGTCGGCGCCCAGGATCACGCCGATCGTCTGTCGCAGCGAGAGGAGTCCGGCCGATGCGAAGCCGACGAGCATCACCGTTGTCGCGCTCGACGACTGCAGCACCGCTGTCACTCCGGCACCGACGGCGAGCGCCTTGAAGCGATTCCCGGTCAGCGTCGAGAGGACGTGCCGCAGGCGCGTGCCGGCGGCGCGCTGCAGGCCCTCGCCGACGAGACGCACGCCATAGAGAAGCAGCGCGGTCCCGCCCAGCAGCGAAAAGAGGATGAGGTCGGCGGAGGTCACCGGGGCAGTATCGCCGGGTATCGAGACCCGGCGCTCAGCGCGCGACGGTCAGCGTGGTCCTTCCCGACGTCCCCGCGGCGAACACGACGACGGTGGCGTCGCCTTCGTTCGGCGGCGCGGCGAACGCGATCCGCGTGTTGCCGAAGGCGTCGGTCGCGGCGCTGCCGATGGTGATGACACCAACGGAGAGCGTGGCGACGGCGCCGACCTTCGGGATCCCGTTCTCGGTCACGCGGATCTGCGCCGACACGATCGCGCCGGGGCGCACCGTCGCGCGATCGAGCGTCACGGTCACGACGGTGGCGGCGGCCGTCGGCGCTCGCAGGGTCACGTTCGCCTTCGCGGTCGTCTCGTTCCCGGCGCGGTCGCGCGCGACCACGGTGATCGCCACGGGGCCGATCGGCGGCGTGAACGATTCGCTGAACGAGCCGTCCTGTCCGGGCACGATCGTGCGTCCGTTCACGGTCACGGTCGCGCCGATCTCGGCCTTGCCCTGGACCACGACGTTCGGTCCGTCGATGGTGGCGCCGTTGATCGGTCCGAGCACCTCCAGCGTCGGCGGCTGCCGGTCGAGGATGACCGTGTAAGCGGAGCGCGCGATGACATCCTTCCCGGAGAGCAGCGTGACGCCGATCGCGTTCGCGCCGTCCTTGAGCGCGAGTGGTGCCGCGAACGTACCGGTCGGATCGAGCTCCGCGTTCGCGACGACAGCGGCGTTGAGCACGATCTCGATGCTGCGGCCCTGCGCGATCGCGAATGACGGCACGCGCCCGGACAGCTGCAGGTCGGTGTCACGGGTGAAGTCGGGAAGGCCGTTCACGACCGGCTCGGCTCCGCCGAAATTCGCGATGGTGTTCGGCAGCTCGATCTGAGCGTTTCCGGGCGGGCCCGCGAGCGACTCGCTCACGCTGGCGGTGATCTGACGAAGACCGTCGCTCACGGCCGAGCCGACGATCGGGCCGGTCACGATCAGGAGCCCCGCGGCGACGGCGAGAATGGCTGCGTCGAGGATCGCTCTGCGCCGTCGCAGACGTGGGCCGATGCCGACGGCGCGCGCGGTCGCGCGGTACCTGTCGCGCGGGACGCGGGCACGACGCGCCCGAACCGCAGCTCCTGCCTTCACCGGTGTCTTCTGTCCTTCCGGGCCAAGATAGCGAAAGGGCGCCGGCCCGATGGCCGCCGCCCTCCGCTGGTGGGTGGGATGAGGGGCTTACAGTTTTGTGGCGGGCACCCAGGGTGCCTAACGCGGCCCTGCCGCGTCCGTTTCGTCCTCCCCACAGGGTTTAGTGCCGACTGACCCTGCGGCTGCGACTGTACTCCGCGCAATGTCCCCAAGCAAGAGCGCCGGATCGTCGTCCAGCACTCGGCAGGCGACCGACACCGGTATGCGACACTCGGAGCGTGACCGACGAAACCCGCTCGAAGGTCGCCACGCGCGGGCTCGAAGGCGTCGTGGCGACGACGACCGCCATCTGCAAGGTCGAGGACAACAGCCTCGTCTACCGCGGGTATTCGATCGACGAGCTTGCCACGAAGGCCGAATACGAAGAGGTCGCATACCTCCTGTTGAACGGCGACCTCCCGACCAAGGAGCAGCTCCGCGACTTCAAGGCCGAGCTCGTGAAACACCGCACGCTCTCGCCGTTCCTGCGCAAGATCCTTCAGGAGATGTCCGAAAGCGGAACGGCGATGGACGTTCTGCGCACTGTCGCGTCGGCCTCGGCCGTCGAGGACCCCGCCGAGGGCGACAACTCGCCGGAGGCCGAGTACCGCAAAGCGATCCGGCTCACCGCGAAGCTGCCGACGATCCTGGCGACGTACATGCGACGCCGGCGCGGCGAGCAGCCGATCCCGCCGGAGCCGTCGCTCGATCACGCGGCGAACTTCGCGCGAATGGCCGGCGTCGACGAGGGCCATCCGCGCGCCGCCGAGATCTTGAACACCTGCTTCATCCTTCAGGCGGAGCACGGTCTCAACGCATCGACATTCACCGCGCGCGTCGTCGCCGGCACCAACGCCGACATGCACGCGGCGGTGACCGCAGCGTTCGGCGCGCTCAAGGGTCCGCTGCACGGCGGTGCCACCGATGGAACGATGCGCATGCTCGAGGAGATCGGATCACCCGATCACGTGGAGACGTTCGTCGACAAGGCGATCGCGTCCAAGTACAAGTTCTCGGGCTTCGGGCACCGCGTATATCTCACCGAGGACCCGCGCGCGAAGTTCCTCCGCCGGTTCGCGATGGACCTCTCGAAGGAGTGGAAGGGCAAGCCGTACTTCGAGATCCAGGAGCGCCTCGCGAAGGCGATCGCGCAGCGGCGTCCGAAGATGTCACCGAGCGTCGCCGCGAAGGTCAACGTCGTCAACGTGGATTACTACGCGGCCACGACCTATACGTTCCTCGGGATCCCCGCCGACCTCGGCACGTCCATCTTCGCGCTCGGACGCATCGCGGGCTGGAGCGCGCACATCATGGAACAGCACGGCGACAACCGGCTGATCCGACCGGAGTCCGAATACACGGGGCCGTCGGGAAAGCGCTACATCCCGATCGCGGAGCGTTAGGCCAGCCGGCTCTTCGACGCGGCGGTCAGCGCGCGTACCAAGGCATCCCAGGTGAGCGGACCGACGATGACCTGCCGCACGATGTGGTCGCTGTCGAGGATGAACGTTTGCGGCAGGACATCGACCCCGATGTCCTTCAGCACCGCCCGGCTGCCCACCAGCGGGCGCAGCCGCCGGTAATCCTTCGCCACCTCGAGCGCCGACGCCTCGGTCTCGTCGACCCCGATCCCGACGATCTCGACCCGCGAACGACTCCCGGCCGTGACGTCGGAGAGGAGCGCGAGCTGCTGCGTGCACACGACACAGACTCTGGTCCACAGCGAGACGACAACGAGGCTCGCGCCGAAATAGTCGAGCGATTGCGGCGCGCCATCGGTCATCCGCCACGTCAGCTCCATCTTCTTTCCGACGGAGCCGTTGCGGGCGGTGCGCACGGTCCCGGCCGCGATATTGAGTGGCGCGCCCGCCGCGGCCACCGCTCGCGCCGGCGCGGCGCGCGCCGCGACGCCGTCCAAGACGTACGGCGCACCGTCCTCGTCGAAGACGAGGAAGCGACCCCGCGAGAGCGCGTATCCGGCCGCCTGCAGGACCCGGCCGACGTCGGTCTCGTGCCAGCGGTCGTCGTGGTCGATGTCGAGCACGCGGACCCAGCTGCGCCCCGGACTGGTCATCAGGATGCGGCCGGACATCGTCGTCGGCTCGAAACCGGCATCGTCATCGATCGTCGCGAGCGGCCGCGTGACTCCGGTCGTGATGTCGTAGGCGCTCAGCGCGCCGCCCCGCGCATACGTCAGCGCCTCGTGCGCGGAGAGCCGTATGTACAAGGGCACGCCGCTCTCGTACGCGCGCAGCTCGCGGGCGACGAGCGTGCGCTCATCGCTGTTGTTCCGCGTGGAACCCGGGAACGGCCCGTCGGCCTGGAGCGTGAGGACCGTCGCGACGGCATCAGTCGTCCGGGCGCCGGGTGAGATACCCGTGACATTCACACCCGCGGGCAATCCGAGCGGGACGCGATAGCGGCTCCCGTCGACGCCCGCGGCGTCGATCGCGGCGCCGCCGGCCCAGTAGACGACGTGGCCATCGGCGTCCCAGGTGAGAACGCGCAGCTGCGTCGGCGCGGTCGCGACCTCACGGATGCCGCCCCCGCGGCGCGGCGAGATCACGACGCGCGAGGGACAGCAGGGTGTATCGAAGGCGAGCCACTCGCCGTCGGGCGACACGAGCTGACCTTCGGCGACCGGGAAGCCGACGCCGTGAGCGACATCGTGCACGGCGCCACCCGCTTCGAGGATCGAGATGTCGAGCACGCTCGGACCGCCCGGTTCCTTCTGGATGCGCCGGCCGACGATGACGCCCGAGGAGTCGGGCAGCCAGAAAGGGTTCATGCCGATCTCACCGAGCTTCAGCGTTGCGACGCTGTGGCCCGCGAGGTCGTAGATCGTCTGAACGAATCCTTCGCGCTCCACGACGAGCACCATTTCGCCATTCGGCGACACGCGGATGCCCTGCTCGCCGAACTTGGCCGCGACGAGGAGCTTCGTGAGCACGGCGGCCGGCGCCGTCGTACGGGTCGTCGTCGACGGCGCGACCGTGTCGCGCGGACGCGACGGGTCGGCGGTGCAGGACGCGAACAGCAGCGTCAGCCCGACCAGGGCAGTCAGGACACGCATCACCCTTATATCAACGCACAGACCGGTCGAACGCGCGTCAGAGTTGTCTCGTTCGCGCTCAGCGCGATCGCAGGCCCTCCCAGCACCTCGCATCCTCCCAGCGGCACTGGTCGATGGCCTGTATCACGAACGGATCCGGTGCCACCGCGAAGACCGTTCCGATGATCCGGTGCGTGCCTTCCTGCCGCTGCTCGAAATCGACGTCGAAGCCGATGAGCTCGCCGGTGTGCTCGCCGTTCGGCGCGACGTAGTACGCGCGATCTTTGAGCGTCGTCTCGACCGTCGTCTCCGATGTGCACGCGCGGCCATCGTCCGCGAAGCGGATCACCGTGTAGCCGTCGCGGCGCGGGAGCACGGGACACGCGCCGAACGCGTACTGGAGGACGACATACCCGCGGTAGCCGTCGGGGATCTCGAGCTGCAGCGGCAGCTGCGGCGGCGCCGCGGACCCCAGCGGCGACGGAAGCTGGACCTGCTGACACGCGATCGCGATCAGCAGCGCGAGCGCGACGGCTATTCGTCGTAGCACGCGAGCACCGCGTCCCACGCCAGCTCCGACGCGGCGACACCAACGCTGACCTCGTCGAGCGTGGGATCGTCGACGGACTGCGTGGAGCACGCATAGAGGATGTCGCCGTCCCACCGCGAGTGGAACGGCTGGATCGCGCGCGCCATCGACGCATGCACCTGCCGCGCGATCGAACGCAGCTGCAGGGCGTCGAGCCGCTGGTCGGTCACGACGCACGTGAGCGTGGTGTTGCGCGAGCGCGGCTCGGTGGGCGGGTAGTACGCGCCGGTCGAGCTCAGGACGTCCGCCGCGTGCTGCCGCCTGCCATGCGCGTCGCGGTTGCCGCGCACGACCGCTCCGGCCCGGTCGACGATCGCGCCATAGGCGTTGACGACGGCGAACACCGCGATGCGCGTCTTCCCGACCACACCGAATGCCCCGCCCTGTCCGGAGAGCTCCGCCGATTCGCCGTGCCCCGCGGTCGCCGAGCAGCCGGCCCCGTGCGGGCCCATGGGGAACACGCCGGGCCGCAACGCCCGCACCGCCGCGCGGCCGAGCTCTTTGTCCGGATAGATCGCGTTGTTGCGGCGGCCGTAGTCGAAGATGATCGCGCCGGAGACGAGCGCTATGTCCATCCACTTCGTCGAGTACCCGCGCTTGGCGAATAGCTCGGCCGCGGCGCCGGTCGACGACTCGAGCCCGTACAGCGATCCGCCCGCGAAGCAGATCGCGTTGATCGCCGTGAGGTACTCGCCGTTGATGCCCGGCGAACCGCCTCGGACGTCGATCTGCATCGACGCGACCTTCGGGAAGTGGAAGACGGTGCAGCCGGTCGGCCCTTCGGCGTATTCGGCCACACCGATCTCGAGACCCGGGAAGTCGAATGCGAGAGCGCGACCGCCCTGCGGGATACGCGGTGTGAGTCGCAGCGTGTCGTTGGTGACAGGTTCCGCCATCGACGCGAGGTTAGCGCCGCGCGCCCGAGCGAGCCGGGCGCGCGGCGCGACCAGCGCTTACGCGGGCTGGGCCACGATGCGTCGAACGGACTGTGTCGCGAGACGGCCAAGGCCGACACTCGCTGCGCCGAACCAGATCCCGAAGCAGAGATTTCCGGGCAGCGTGAGCTGGTCCGGGATGCCGACCCAGATGGCGCTCATGTTGATCAGCTGCAGCGCGGCGACGAGCAAAGAGAACCGCGGTAGCCAGCGCGGGAAAGCGGCGCTCTCGGCCATCGCGAGGCCGAAGGCACCGATCCAGCCGGCCTCGAGGACGTAGAGCCCGCTGTTGTAGAGGACATCCCAGAACCGGAACAGCGGCACGACGTCGCCGCCACGAGCGGCCACGGTGACGAGCGTGGCTTCCAGCGCGCTCTGCGCGATGATGCCGGGCACCTCGGCCACGACGAAGATCAGCGCGAGTGAGCTGAGGAACCGCGTCCTCTGGGATACGCCGAGTGCCTCGCGCAGGGCGAGGGCGAAGACAGCGATAGGTACGACGGCGAGGAAGGGCAAGATCGAAGCGGGAGCGATGATCCCGTTCGTGTAGTAGGCCTCGATCGCGGCCGCGTCCGTGGTCCCGCTCACCCGTTGACCCGCGAGGATCGACAGGCCGACGTGGTACGCGAAGATCGCGACGACGCTGACCCAACCGGCCAGCGAGCCGACACGTGCGATACGAGCATCCATGCGCTTTGCTCCTACTTTCTGTCGCGACCGCGCTCGCCGGGGCCCGGGTTCCCGCGCGTTGACACGGTCCATATAATGACAATATGAAACGTATCACCAATGTCAAGGGACGCCGGCGCCCCGCTCGCGCGTACGACAGCGAGCTGCGCGCCGAACAAGCCGACGCGACGCGTCGCAAGATCCTGGATGCGCTGGTCCGGACGATGGGTCGCGGCGTCGCCGCGTTGTCCATCCCGGCGGTCGCGCGCGAGGCCGGCGTATCGGTGCCGACGGTCTACCGCCATTTCAAGAGCAAGGCTGCTCTCGTCGCGGCCCTCTCGCCACACCTGGTCGGCCGGACCGGCCTGATGGACCCCGCTCTGATGGAGAGCGCGGATCTGCCGACGCTCGTTCACGAGATGTACCGGCGCAACGCAGGTATGGATGCGGAGGTGCGCGCGGCGCTCGCGAGCGAGCTCGGCCAGGAGGCGCGGCGGCGGATGATGCCGCAGCGGGTGGCGCTCGCCCGCAGGACGATCGGGGAGCATCTCCCGGGAGTGACCGGCGACGACCTCGACCGCGTCACGCGGGTGTTCCTGATCCTCACGTCTTCGGCGACGATGCGCGCCTACAAGGACTACCTCGGCATGGACGCGGCGCAGGCCGCTGACGACGTGGCCTGGGTCGCCGAGGTCCTCCAGCACTCGCGGCGCCGGAGCCGTGGATGATCCGGTGGGAGGCGCCCCCCGGCGCATACGCGCGCAGCTTCCGTCTTGGTGAGTGGATCGGCGAGCCGGTCACACCGCTGTTCGAGAGCTGGCTCCTCACCACGATGGAGGAGACGATGCACAGCCAATACGCGAGGCTCGTCGGTCAAGTGGCGCCGCCTCCGCTGCATGTCGTCGTCAACGGTTGGTACTACTACTCGCTGAACTTCCTGCCGGGGTCCTTCGGCGCGATGGCGCGCATGCTGCCGGGGCTGCTGGTACGGCTCGTCCGCGCGCCACGCCGCGTCGCTCCGGCGTTTCCACCTCTGGCCCGCTTCGGCATCGACCTGTACGTCGACGAATGGCGCCGCGAACTGCTTCCGGCGTACCGCGCCGCGGTCGAACGCGCCTCTACCCAGATCGCGACGGCTTCGCCGGAACGACTTCGTTCGTTCGTCGATGAGCTCGCGGTCCTCGCCGGCCGGTACTTCGCGTCAGTCACGTTCGTCGCCGGGTACGGCTGGAAAACGGAGATCCCGCTGTCGCAGTTCTACCGGCGGCATCTCCAGCTCGCCCTCGGCGGCCATCCCCAGGTGTTACTCCGCGGGCTGGTCCGGCCGAGGAACGCGCCGCACGACGTGCAGTCGCTCGACTGGTCGTTTCGGACACAGGGCGAGCTCGGAGCGCCGACGGGCTCGTCCGGTGCTGAGTCGCGCCATGGGCGCCTGACGCGCGAACGGGAGGAAGTCGAGCGCCGGGCGCGTGACGCACTGACTCCGAAGCTGGCTGCGCGTTTCGCGCGCCTGCTGGCCGAGGCGCAGCGCGCCGCGGTGCTCCGTGAGGAGCAGGTCGCGCAGCTCACGCTCGCGTGGCCGGTCTTCCGCAGAGCTCTCGCACGTATCGGCGCGGTGCTCGTCGGGCGTGGCGTCATCGCGGCGCCGGACGATGTCTACTTCCTGCGACGAACCGAGCTCGACGAGGCGATCGGGGGCGCATCGGTCGACCGCAGCGCCGATGTCGCCGCGCGACGCACGAGCTGGAGCGAACAGCGCCGCCTCGCCGCACCACTCGTGATCGGGCGCGTTCCGAAGATGGTCGAGAGGCTGCTCGCCACCGCCGATCGCGCGATGCGCGACGTGGTCGAGTTCAGGCCCGACGCGGTACGCGGAGTGCCCGCGAGCCCAGGTCGTGCCACGGGTCGCGCACGCCTCGTGCGCACCGCGGCCGAATTCGAGCGGCTCCACACCGGCGAGGTCCTGGTGTGCCCGGTGACGACGCCGTCCTGGACGCAGCTCTTCGAGCGCGCCGCCGCGGTCGTGACGGACGTCGGAAGCCCGGCGTCGCACGCGTCGATCATCGCGCGCGAATACGGGATCCCCGCCGTCGTGGGGACCGGCGATGGGACGGCGCGGATCCGCGACGGCGAGCTCGTGACCGTGGACGGCGGCGCGGGGCTGGTTCTGCAGGAACCCGTCTGAGCGGAGCGGTGTTGCCTCAGGGCGGCTCGATGCGAAGGCCGAAGAGGAACAGCCCGTCGCCCCGATGCCACCGCGCGTTGACGCCGACGAAATGCGTGCCCGCGTCGAGCAGGAGTGGGCCGGCCCTCGAGGGATCGACCTGCACGGTCTGGAGTCGCGAGAAGCTCGGTGAGACCGACACCGAGAGCTCGCGCAGATCCGCGCGCGTTCGCGCTCGCACGACGGCGGGCAGCGCCGAGCGGACCACGTGCATCGGGGGCTCGCGCAACATCCCATCCGCGCAGATCACAACGGTCATGGAGCGCCAGCAGTAGCTGATCAGCAGTCCGTCGTACTCGTGGCCGTCGATCTCGAGCGTCATCCATGGCTCGCGTAGGTCGGCGACGCACGCCGCGCCGGCGACGATGCCGAGCGCCAGCAGGATCGCCCACCGCAGACGTCTCACGCACGCAGCGTCGCGCGCAGGCTCGCGTCGGTCGCGATCCGTATGGCCGCGGCGGCGAGGATCTCGGCGGTGATCATCGCGTTACGGTGTGCCAGGTCGGTCGCCGACGACTCGCGCATGACGTGCGAGTGCCCCGGGATCGACTGCTCGCTCACCGGGAACCCGATGTGGTCCGCCGGCGCGGCCTGCGACACGTTGCCGAAGTCCGTCGACGCGAGCACGAACTTGCCGCGCACGCTCCGCAGGTCACGTCGTTTCAGCTCCTCCGCGAGGAGGTCCCCCACCCGCGCATTGGGCTTCACCGGCGCGTAGAGGCGCATGTCATCCTCGATCTCGGCCGTGGTGCCCGTCTGCATCGCGGCACCCTCGACCATCTGCGCGAAGGTGGCCTGCATCTCGTCGAGCGTCGCGACCGTCGCGGCGCGCAGGCCGATGTCGCACTCCGCCAGCTCGGGGATGATGTTCTGCGCCACTCCGCCCTTCGTGATGATCCCGTGGACGCGCGTGTCCGCCGGTAGATGCTGGCGCCATCCGTCGATCGCCACGAAGAGCCGGATCGCCGCGGACAGCGCGTTGCGTCCGCGCTCGGGCGAGAACGCGGCGTGCGATGCGATGCCATGGAAGATCACGCGCTTCGTGACGACGCCCAGCGAGCTCCCGCCGAACTCCCAGTCCGGATCGCCGGACGGATGGGATGACAGGACGGCCACTGAGTCGCGGAACACGCCCGCGTCGATGAGGTCGATCTTCCCGCCGCCGGCCTCCTCCGCCGGCGTCCCCAGAAGCTCGACGCCGACCTGCAGGTCTTTGGCGCGTTCGGCCGCGATGAGGAAGGCGCCGACGTTCGACATCGCGATCAGGTTGTGGCCGCAGGCATGCCCGATCTCGGGCAGCGCGTCGTACTCGGCGAGCAGCGCGACCGCCGGACCCGATGGCCCGACCCGCGCGCGAAAGGCGGTCTCGACGCCGCCGAGCTTCGCCTCGAGCTTGTGTCCATGTCTTTCGAGGAGCGCGGCGATGTTCCTTACCGCGGTGCGTTCCTGGTACGCGAGCTCGGGAGTGCTGTGGATCGCGCGCGACAGCGCGACGAGCTCGGAGCGCAGTGTGTCGGCGGTCACGCGGTCACCTTGGCGTCGTCCTGGATCATGCGGCGCACCGTCGCGTCGGACGCGACACGGTGCGCCGCGGCGCCGAGCGCCTCGATCACGAGCAGGGCGTTCCGATGCGCCATCTCGCTCGCGCTCGCGTCGCGCATCGCATCGGAGTGTCCCGCGATCGGCCGCTCGGTGACCGGGAACCGGACCCAATCCGTCGGGACCTTCTGCGAGACGTTGCCGAGGTCGGTCGACGCAGTGACGAGTACGCCGCGCGCGGGCTCGATTCCGCGGCGCCGTAGCTCGTCGGCGACGACGTCGCCGAGCTTCGTGTTCGCGGCGACCGGCGCGTAGAGCCGGAGGTACTCGGTGATCTCGACGCTCGTGCCTGTCTCGAGCGCGGCGCCCTGCGCGACATCGGTGAACGTCGCGACCATCGCGTCGAGAGTCGCCAGGTCCTTCGCGCGCAGTCCGAACTTCGCCTCCGCGCGCGCCGGGATCACGTTCACCGCGTCGCCGCCGTGGGTGATGATTCCGTGCACGCGGCTGTCGGCCGGCAGGTGCTGCCGCCACGCGTCGATGCCGATGAAGAGACGGATGACGCCGTTCAGGGCGTTGCGTCCGCGCTCGGGCGACGAGCCGGCATGCGACGCGGCGCCGCGGTAGATGACGCGCTTCCCGACGATGCCGAGTCCGGTGCCGCTCACGCTCCAGCTCCCCTGCGCCGCCGGATGCGTCGACAGCGCGAAGGCGACGTCGTCGAAGACGCCCGCGTCGAGCAGGTCGATCTTTCCACCCCCATCTTCTTCCGCCGGTGTGCCGATCAGCTCGATCGCCATGCCGAGATCCGTCTCGGCCGCCGCCTGCAAGAAGGCGCCGACATTCGTCATTGCGATGAGGTTGTGTCCGCAGCCGTGGCCGACTCCCGCGAGCGCGTCGTACTCGGCGATGAGCGCGACAGAGGGGCCGGGTGGTCCGACGCGCGCGCGGAATGCCGTCTCGAGTCCACCGATACCCATCTGCACCTCGTGGCCGTGACGCTCGAGGAGGGCGGCGATCCGGGCGGCGGCGCGTCGCTCCTGGTAGGCAAGCTCCGGATCGGCATGGATCTCGCGGGAGAGTTGCACCAGCTCGGCTGCGACATGGGAGGAGAGTGGCTTCACCACGCTGTATACTGTCCTACAGCGACTTTTCCCCTATCGGCTTCTGCCGGGCGCGCGCGCACTTCGGATGCGCCCCCCGGTCCCCACAGGACGTAAAGCAGCGGCACACACCAGCAAGGAGCAACACACCGCTTGGACACCCCAGAGCCCACCCGACCACAAGCACCCGAGACGAACCCCAGCACCGCGACGCCCGCTCCCTCGACCGACACCAACGGCGCGACGACGACGAACGGCCCCAGTGGCGGCCCGACGAACGGACCGACCACGCCGGCGGCTCGCCGCGAAGCGGCACCACCCGCACCGAGCCGCAAGTACTACACGATCACCGAGCTGAACGACGCGAAGCCGAAAGACATGCTGGCGATCGCCAAAGAGTTCGGCGTGACGGATATCACGCCCACCACCGCTAAGCCGGAGCTCATCACGCGCATCCTGCAGGCACAGACCGAAGCGCAGGGGAACATCTTCGCCCAGGGCATCCTCGAGATCGTCGAGGACGGCTTCGGTTTCTTACGGCGCCGCAGCCTCCTTCCTTCACCCGACGACGTTTACGTCGGCTCGAGCCAGGTGCGCCGCCTTGGTCTGCGCACGGGCGACTACGTGACCGGACAGACCCGGCCACCGAAGGACAACGAGAAGTACTTCAGCCTCCTGCGCGTCGAGGCCGTCAACGGCGTCGATCCCGAGGTCGCGAAGCGCCGACCGAACTTCGAAGCCCTCACACCGGTCTTCCCCGACGAGATGTTCGACCTCGAGATCGAGGGCGCGAACCTGAGCCAGCGGCTCATCAACCTCGTGAACCCCCTCGGCTTCGGCCAGCGCGCGCTCATCGTGTCGCCGCCGAAGGCCGGAAAGACGACCCTGCTGAAGGACATCGCGAACGGCATCGCGGGGAACCATCCCGACGTGCACATCATGGTCGTGCTCGTCGGCGAGCGTCCTGAGGAAGTCACCGACATCCGCCGATCGATCAAAGGCGAGGTCTTCTCGTCCACCTTCGACGAGCCCACCGAGAACCACACCCGCGTCGCCGAGCTCGCGCTCGAGCGCGCGAAGCGACTGGTCGAGACGGGACGCGACGTCGCGATCCTCCTCGACTCGGTCACGCGTCTCGCGCGCGCATACAACCTCGCCGTGCCGCCCTCGGGCCGCACGCTGTCCGGTGGTATGGACCCTGTGGCGCTGTACCCGCCGAAGCGCTTCTTCGGTGCCGCGCGCAACATCGAGGGCGGCGGATCGCTCTCGATATTCGCGACGTGCCTCGTCGACACCGGCAGCCGCATGGACGACGTCATCTATGAGGAGTTCAAGGGCACCGGTAACTCCGAGATGATCCTCGACCGCAAGCTGCAGGAGCGCCGTACGTTCCCCGCGATCAACATCCCCGCCTCGGGCACGCGCCGTGAGGAGATGCTCCTCTCGCCCGAGGTCATGAAGCAGGTGATCCTGCTGCGCAAGATGCTCTCCGCCGTCGGTCAGATCGAAGGCACCGAGCTGCTCCTCCAGCGGCTTGGCAAGACCAAGACGAACAAGGAGTTCCTCGCCTCGATCGCCAAGGCGATGGAAGCGGACGCCAAGAACTAGCGATGCGCGGCGCAAGCCGCCGCCGAACTTCCGATGAGTTCTCCTAGGGAGTTCGTCATGGTGCGCCCGCTCGCGACCGGCCTCGCCACAGCGTTCTATCGCCTGTATCTCCTCGACTCTCTTGCCAGCGCGCCGGCGCGGCCGGCGACGCTCCTCGCAACGATCTCGAGCGAACGGCTTCCGCTCGCGAGCGGCGCGTTCGGGCGCGCGCTGCAGTCCCTGCTCGAGGGCGGCTATCTCGTGCCGGCGCCGGAAGCCGCTGTCGCGCTCACGCCGCTGGGTGCCGCCGAGCGGGTCGCGGAACGTGAGCGCTGGCGAGCAGTCATCCCGACAATCCTTCGCCTCGTTGATGAGCCGGATCCGGAACCGCGGCCGACAGCGATCGCCGAGGCGCCAGTCGTTGTGTACCGCACCGCGGCCGTTGCGGAGTCGTACCTCGACCGGGTGCTCGTCGGCGCGCTCCGCGAGCGCGTCGCGCAGGCACGTGACGGCGGTCGAGCCTTTGTGCTGGTGCTCGGCGTCGCGGACGTCGACGCGTCGTCTGAGGCGACGCGGCGCGCGATCGTTCACCGCTGCATCCGAGCGACGCTCGGTGGCGCTGCGACGCTGTTCGGTGGCGACACCAGTGCGTTCCGCTACGGCGACTCGGGCGTGGCGCTGATCGCGCCGATCGTCGGCGACGAGCGGCGCGGAGCGCGCATCGCGACGCTGCTCCATTCTCGGATCGACGAGCTCCTGCGGACGATGAGCGCGAGCGTGCGCGCGTTCGCCGGCGCGCGGTGGCAAGTGCGTGTTGGCCACGCGACCTGGACGGCTAATCTCGTGACGAGCGGCGCCGTATTGCGAATTGCGCAGGACGCTCTTGCGCGCGACGGCGCCGAGCGACGCCCTGCGGCTTAGCTACGCGCCGAGCAGACCAAGCTCGTTCGCGCGTACGACCGCTTCGAGCCGCGAATGCGCGCCAAGCTTCTCGAGAACCTGCTGCACGTAGCCGCGGGCAGTGTTGACGCTGATGCCGAGGCGCTCGGCGATCTTCTGGACGTCATTCGCCTGCGCCATGAGCGCGAGCACTTCCCGCTCGCGAGGCGTGAGCTGCGGCACCGACCCCGGTCGATCCGCGCGCTGCCGCGCGCGCTCGCGCCCCTGACGCAGCAGCGCGTCCAGCTCCATGCGCGGGAGCAGCATGTCCCCTGACGCCGCCCTGCGGATAGCGTCCACGATCTCGGCGACCGGCGTCGTCTTCATCAGATAGCCAGATACCCCCGCTTCGACGGCGGCGACGAGCTCGTCCTGGGTCATCCCACCGCTGAACATCACGACCGATGTCTTGATGCCAGCTCTGAAGATCGCGGCCGCGACGTTGACGCCCGAGTCACCCGAGAGGTTCTGATCCATCACCACGACGTGCGGTTCTCGCTCCGCCGCGATGCGCATCGCCGTTCGACGGTCGGTCGCGACCTCCGTAAGCTCGAGATCGGGCTGCCGGGAGAGAAGTGCCTGCAGTCCCTCGGCGAGCGCGAGATGGTCATCGACGATGAGGACGCGAATCCTTGCCTCGGGCGCCACGCGGTCACTCTAGCCGGAGACATCCTCCGACCATGAGGCGTATTCGGCCCCGTCGTGCAGCGCGCGGCCCTGGCGCTGCGCGGCGCGCCAGACCGGGCACACGAACGCGAAGTGCGTCTGGCAGACGACCTCGGGGCGCTCGCGCGGCACGACACCCACACGGCGCAGCGCGAAGTACACGTGGCAGAGCGGGAGCCCGGTGATGTTCGCGAGGCACCCGTCGTACGACTCGACCGCACGCCGACCCTCGCCCTGGATCGCGTAGGCGCCGGCCTTGCCGAGCGGCTCGCCGGTGGCGACGTAGCGCTCGATCTGGCGCAGTGAGAGCTCTCGCAAGGTGACGCGTGAGCGCACCGCGAACTGTGTGCGCACTCCGCGCGCACTGACGAGGGCGACCTCGGTCCGCACGTCGTGACCTCGACCGGAGAGCGTGGCGAGCATGGCGATCGCGTGCGACTCGTCACGCGGCTTGCCAACACCCTCGCCGTCGACGTCGAGATCGGTGTCCGCGGCGAGCGTCACATCACCGGATCGCGCGACCGCATCGGCCTTGGCCCGCGCGGGAGATGCGAAACGCGCTTCGTCGACGTTTGGGTCCGTCGGCTCGAACGGGACCTGGAGCAGCCGCAGGAGCTGGATGCGCCGCGGGGACGACGACGCGAGACGCAGCATCTACGCAGGGTAGACGCCGACCTCGGCGGCCTTCACCGACACCCACACCTCGGTGCGTTCGCGCAGCTCGAGGTCGCGCACGGCGGAGGCGGTCACCTCGGCGACGATCGGCAGCGTTCCTCCGACCCAGACGCGTGCGCGCTCGCCGAGGATGTCGACCGAACGCACGGTGCCGGCCCACACGTTGCGGGGAGTGCCCTCGGGATGCATGCGGTGGATCGCCACCGAGCGCGGGTGGATCACGGCGAACACCGCGCCATCAGCCGCGTCGAGAGCGGTGAGCTGCTGGCCGCCCTCGAGCGCGATCACGCCGCCGTCCGCGCGGCCGCGTAGGAGGTTCACTCCGACGAGATCCGCGACGAAGCGCGACCGCGGATGCCGCGTGACCTCGTCCACGGGGCCGCCCTGCACGACGCGACCCTCCTCGAGGATCACGAGGCGGTCCGCGAGCGCCGCCGCTTCCAGCGGATCGTGCGTCACGAGCAGCCGCGCTCCGCTGAACGACGCGAGATGGCGCCGCAGCTCGCGGCGGACCTCGACACGGGTCGTCGCGTCGAGCGCTGAAAGAGGCTCGTCGAGCAGCAGCAGCCTTGGATCGATCGCGAGCGCACGTGCGAGAGCGACACGCTGCGCCTCGCCTCCCGAGAGAGCCGCCGGCCGTGCGCCGGCGTACCTGCCGAGACCGACGCGCTCGAGCCAGGCCATCGCGGCGCTGGTCGCATCCGGGCGATGACGCGCGCGGAGGCCGAACGCGACGTTCTCGAGCACGCTGAGATGCGGGAAGAGCAGCTGCTGCTGAAAGACGATGCCGATCGGCCGGCGCTCGGTCGGCAGGTGCACGCCGGACGTGGTGTCCTCGAGCACCACATCGTCGAGGACGACGCGGGCGCGGTCGGGACGCACGAGACCGGCGAGGGCCCGCAGGAACGTCGTCTTGCCCGCCCCGTTCGGACCCAGCAGCGCGACGATCTCACCCGGTGCGGCCTCGACGGCCGCGTCGAGGTCGAGCGTTCCGAGGCGCAGCTGGATATGGGCGGTGAGCATCAGCTCGTGGGCAGATAGCGGTCGCGCAGCGCGACGAGGACGATCAGCGACAGCAGCAGCAACACCAGGCTCAGGGCGATGGCCGCCTCCGGTCGGGTCTCGAGCGCGATGTACACGGCCAGCGGCAGCGTCTGCGTGCTGCCGGGCACGTTGCCCGCGAACGTGATCGTGGCGCCGAACTCGCCCAGCGCACGCGCCCAGCACAGGACCGCGCCGGCGTAGAGAGAGGGCGCGACGAGCGGCAGGGTCACGCGACGGAAGACGGTCCAGCGGTCCGCGCCGAGCGAGCGCGCGGCCTCCTCATACCGCCGATCCATCGAGCGCAGGCCCGCCTCGACCGTGAGGACTAGGAACGGCATCGCGACGAACGTCGCGGCCAGGATCGCCGCCGCGGTGGTGAAAGGGATGCGGATCCCGAACGCCGAATCGAGAAGCTGGCCCACCAGCCCGCGTCGTCCGAAGGCGACGAGCAGTGCGACGCCACCGACGACGGGCGGGAGGACCATCGGCAGAGTCGTGAGCGCGCGGATCACGCGCAGCCAGCGAAAACGCGCGCGCGCGTAGACGAGCGCGAGCGGCACCCCGAGGAGGATCGACAGCGCCGTCGCGCCGAGCGAGGTCACGAGCGAGAGCCCGGTCGCGGTCAGGATCTCCGGCGAGGTCAGTGCGCCGACCGCCTCGCTCCAGGGGAACCGCACCAGCAGACCCAGCAGCGGTAGGAGGAACAGCGCGGCCGCGAGGGCGGCGAGGAGCGCGAACGGTGGCGGGATCGGCTCGCTTCTCACGGAGGCGTGAAGCCGAGATCGCCCAGGACGCGCTGACCGGCGACGCCGAGCAGGAAGTCCACGAACACGGCCGCGAGGCGCTGATTCTTTGACTCCTTGAGCGTCGCGATGGGGTACCGGGCGACGACCTGATGCTGCTCGGGGATCTCGATCCCAGTGACGCGAGTCCCGGCGGAGCGCACGTCGGTGACGTACACGATGCCGGCGTCGGCCTCACCGAGCGCGACCTTGTTGAGCACCGCGCGGACGTCGACCTCCTGGCTCGCCGGCGTGAGCGACACGCCGGCCCTGCCCAGCGCATCGATCGCGTACCTGCCGACCGGAACGGTCGGCGCCGCGACAACGACGACGAGGTCGCGTCGTGCGAGGTCGGCCAGCGACGCGATGCGCTTGGGGTTGCCCGGCGCGACGACGATCTGCAGCCGGTTCGTCGCGAAGATCGCCGCCGAGCCGTCCACCAGCGACGCCTCGATGACCTTCTGCAGGCTCGTCTCGTCGGCGGACGCGAAGACGTCGGCCGGAGCGCCGTTCGTGATCTGCGTCGCCAGCGTCGACGACGACCCGTAGTTGAACACCAGGCGCGTCCCCGGATACGTCCGGGTGAGCTCGTCGCCGGCGTGGCCGAACGCGTCGGTGAGCGATGAGGCGGCGAAGACGGTCAGCGTGCCACGCGGCGGAACGGTCGAGCCGGTCGGCGACCGCGCGTCAGGCGCGCCGCCTCCGCACGATGCCATCGCCAGCGCGGCGACGAGCAGAGCGGGACGCAGCTTCAACGCGGCAGCTCGATCACCACGTTCGTCGCCTTGACGGCGGCGACGACGCGCGCACCGGGAGCGAGCTTCAGCTCATCCACCGCCTCGCGCGTGAGCAGGGACACGAGCCGATACGGCCCGCATTGCACCTCGACCTGCGCGGCGACGCGGTCCCTCAGGACCCGCGTCACGACACCGGTGAGCCGGTTGCGTGCCGACGACTCGCCCGCTCGGGCCTGCTGGCCGCGACGCGAGCGCGACGCGAGCAGCGACGCGACGTCCATCGCCGCAACGTGCCTTTGGCCGCCCGTCGTGCGGCGCGAGCGCAGCTCGCCGCGGTCGATCATGCGGCGAACGGTGTCCGCGCTGACACCCAGCACGGCCGCGGCCTCACCGATCCGATAGCGCGTTTGCATCCCGACAGATGCTAGCAGATGCCATGATATTCGTGGCCGAAGACCGCACACGCAAACTATTCTCTGTCCCGGGAACGCACACGGCATCCTCGCGGCGCGTCGATCGCGCATCGGTGCGCGGGTCGACGGCGCTCGTCGCTCCTAGACTCCTGCGCATGCCGACCAGCCCCAGCGCCGCGCGCGCCGCGGCCTCGACGCTCACTGTCGACGAGGCGCTCGACCGCGTCCTCGCGCGCATCACGCCGCTCGCGCCGACGGAGGTCGCGCTCCTCGACGCCTTGGGCGCGGTCCTCGCAGAGGATGCGATCGCCGACCGCGACGTTCCGCCGTTCCGCAACTCGGCGATGGACGGCTACGCCGTGCGCGGGACGGACGTCAACGCCGACGGCATGAAGCTTCGCGTCGTGGGCGCGGTCGCCGCGGGCTCGGTCCCGGACCGCGCTGTGGGGGCCGGCGAAGCGGCGCGCATCATGACCGGCGCCCCGATCCCGGATGGGGCGGACACCGTGGTGCGCATCGAGGACACCGACAACGGCGCGCAGGTCGTCACGATCAACAAGGCCACACCGCTCGGCATGGCGGTCCGGCAGGCCGGCGAAGATCTGCGGCGCGGGGAGGTCGTCCTCGGACGCGGGACGCTGCTGCGGCCCGCGGACATCGGTGTGCTCGCGTCGATCGGTCGCGCGAAGGTGAACGTCACCCGCCGGCCGAATGTGGCGGTGCTGTCCACCGGCGACGAGCTCGTCGATATCGACGAGGAGCCGGGCCCGGGACAGATCCGCGACACGAACCGCTACTCGCTCGCGGCCGCCGTGCGGGCGACAGGCTGCTCGGCATTCGAGCTCGGCATCGCGCGCGACTCCGCCGACGATCTTCGGCACGCGCTGGGCAACGCGGCGTTCGGCGATCTCGTCGTGACCAGCGGTGGCGTGTCGGTCGGCGACCACGACCACGTCAAGCCGGTCGTCGACGCCATGGGGCAGATGGACTTCTGGTCGATCGCGATCCGCCCCGGACGCCCGCTCGCGTTCGGCGAGCTTCGCACCAAGCGGGGCTCGGTCCCGCTCTTCGGCCTGCCTGGCAATCCGGTGTCGGCGCTGCTCACGTTCGAGCTATTCGTGCGGCCGGCGCTGCTCAAGATGGCCGGCCGGACCAAGCTGCATCGGCCGCGCGCCCAGGCACGGCTGCTCGATCGCATCGACAAGCCCATCGGCCTGCGCACGTTCGCGCGCGGGATCTACGACGCCGCCGCCGGGACCGTGCGGTCGACGGGCGCGCAGGGCTCGGGGATCATGCGCTCGATGTCGCTCGCGAACTGTCTCATCGACCTGCCCGAATCGGCGAACATGGCGCAGCCAGGCGAGTCCGTGACCGTTC
Source organism: Candidatus Limnocylindria bacterium (assembly GCA_036000705.1). Classification (GTDB taxonomy): domain Bacteria; phylum Chloroflexota; class Limnocylindria; order P2-11E; family P2-11E; genus CF-39. The sequence goes on from DASYUY010000112.1 coordinate 70,417, forward strand.
TGCTCACCGACGTACCGGAGGACCATTAGCGTGCCGGGCCGCAAACGCGCGAGTGCGCGCCGGACTTTGAGCCACGTCGACGAGCGTGGCGCCGCGCGCATGGTCGACGTCGGCGCGAAGCCGGTGACCGAACGGCGCGCGACGGCGCGGGGCATGCTCTCGCTCTCCAGCTCGACGCTCGATCTGGTGCGCGACGGACGCACGCCGAAGGGCGACGTGCTCGCCAGCGCGCGGCTCGCCGGCATCATGGCGGCGAAGCGGACGTCCGAGCTGATCCCCCTCGCGCATCCGCTGCCGATCACGCACGCAAGCGTCGAGCTGGTCATCGAGGCGAAGGGCATCGCGATCGAGGCGACGGTCGCGACGACGGCGCAGACGGGTGTCGAGATGGAGGCCCTGACAGCCGTCGCCGTCGCGGGTCTCACGCTGTACGACATGCTCAAGGCGATCGAGCGCGGCGCCCAACTCACCGACGTGCGTCTGGTCGCGAAGAGCGGGGGGCGGAGCGGGGAGTACCGCGCACGGTGAACCCGGTGCGCGCCGCAATCATCACCGTGAGCACCAAAGGTGCCGCGGGCGAGCGATCCGACGAGAGCGGACCGGCGATGCGCGACGCGCTCACCGCGGCGGGTCACGCCGTCGTGCACACCGATCTCGTGCCCGACGACGTCGGTGGCGTCGCGACGGCGATCCTGAACGCCGTGCGCGCCGGCGCGAACGTCGTGCTCACCAGCGGCGGCACCGGACTGTCGCCGAACGACGTGACGCCGGAGGCGACGCGCCGCGTGATCGACCGCGAAGTGCCCGGGATCGCCGAGGCGCTGCGCGCACGGTCGCTCGAGAAGACCGCACACGGGATGCTGTCGCGCGGCGTCGCGGGGGCGGTCGGGGCGACGCTGGTCGTGAACCTGCCCGGCTCACCCCGCGCGGTGCGCGAGTCGCTGGAGGTGTTGTTGCCGGTGCTCCCCCACGCGCTCGAGCTCCTCGCCGGCGAGAGCGGCGAGTCGGGTCACGTCCGCGGTCGCGAGTAGGTGAAGCTCGCGGTCCACCCGGACGTGGCGGCGGCCCTCACCGCGCGGCGCGCGGTCGTCGCTCTCGAGTCGACCGTCATCGCGCACGGGCTACCGCGGCCGCAGAACCTCGTGACGGCGCGGGCGCTCGAGGAAGAGGTGCGCGGACTCGGCTCCACGCCGGCGACGATCGGGATCGCGGACGGCCAGGCGGTCGTCGGCGCCGACGACGCGCTGCTGGTGCGCCTCGCGGAAGACCCGTCCGTCGCGAAGGTCTCGCTCCGCGACATCGCGCCGGTGCTCGCGCGTCGTGGCCTCGGCGCGACGACGGTCGCCGCGACGGCGGAGATCGCGGCGCGCGCCGGCATCGCGGTGATGGCCACCGGCGGGATCGGCGGAGTGCATCGTGGCGCGGAGCGCTCGTTCGACGAGTCGGCGGATCTCGAGGCGATCGCGCGGCATCCCGTCTGCGTCGTCTGCTCGGGCGCGAAGCTCGTGCTCGATCTCGCGCTCACGCTCGAGCGGCTCGAGACGCTCGGCGTGCCGGTCATCGGCTACGGCACCGACGAGCTACCCGCCTTCTACGTGCGGTCGAGCGGTCTGCCGCTCGCGCATCGTGTCGACGACGCCCTCGCCGCGGCGCGGGTCGCGCGCGAGCAGCTCGCCCGCGGCGCGGGGATCGTGGTCGCGGTTCCGATCGCGGCGAGCGACGCGCTGGATCGGCGCGAGGCGGAGGCCGAGATCGCGCGCGCGCTCGAACGAGCCGAACGGCAGGGCGTCCGCGGCGCGGCCCTCACGCCGTTCCTGCTCGGACAGCTGAGCGCGGCGACCGGCGGTCGCAGCCTCGCGGCGAACATGTCGCTGCTGCGCGGGAACGCGCGCATCGCGGCGCAGATCGCGCTTGCGCTCTCGATCTAGCTAGCGGCGCGCGTCGAAGCCCAGCATCTCGCGCATGCGCACATAGCCGGCGACCGATTCGCGGTACAGGACGCCGACGAGCGATCCATGGTCGACGACCGGTAGTAGCGGTAGATCGGCGCCGCCGAAACGGTCGAGCGCCGCGACAAGCTGGTCGTCCGGCGAGACGGTCGCCAGCGCGGAGGCCGGCGTCATGACCGCATCGATCGGCGTCGTCGACCACTGGTCTTGCTCGACCTTGCGGAGGTCGGCGATCGTGATGACACCGACGAGCCGATCACTCGCGACGACCGGGATCGCCTGAAGGTTGTGTGGCAATACGACGTCGCGGATCAGCTGTCCGATCGAGATGCCCGCCGGGGCCGAGCGGAAGTCCGTCGTCATGAGCTGACCGACACGAACGTTCCCGACGGCCGCGCTGACACGCTCCTGCTGCAACGCCTGCGACGCGGCGCCCCACAGGAAGTACGCGATGAGTCCGAGCCATAGCCCGCCGGTCGCCTCTCCGTCCAGCACGCGCGATCCGGCGTAGACGACCATCAGGCCGGCGACGACCTGCCCGCCGCGGGCGGCGATACGCGTCGCGGCGACGCGATCGCGCCGCAGGCCCCAGATGATCGAGCGCAGAACGCGTCCCCCATCGAGCGGAAATCCGGGCACGAGATTGAAGAGTCCGACGGCGACGTTGATGAAGCCGAGATAGCCCGCGACCGCTTCCACCGGCTGCAAGGACGGGAGCCGATCGATGCTGTCGGTGACGAGCTGCTGGACGAGCAGGCCGAGTCCACCGATGACGAAGCTCGTGAACGGGCCCGCCGCCGCCATGAAGAACTCCGCCTTCGCGCTCGGCGGTTCCTTCGTGAGGTTCGCGACGCCGCCGAGAAGGAAGAGCGTGATCGAGGAGACCGACATCTTGAAGCGCAGAGCGACGATCGCGTGCGCGAGCTCGTGCAACAGGACCGACATGAAGAAGAGCAGCGCGGCGACCGCCGAGACGATGAACGTCTTCTGTTGCGACCACTGCGGATACGAGGCCGGGAACACCTGGTCGGCGAGCGACAGCAGGACGAGGAAAAAGATCAGCACCCACGAGATGTGAATGCGGATATCGATGCCGAGGACGCGCGCGACACGGAACGATCCGGGCACAAGGCGAGCATAGCCGCGATGTCCGCGCGATACTTGACGCGGATGAGGACGATGTTGGACGAACGCCAGCGACGCCGCGGGGTGTGACAGAGCTCGCGGTAGGGCGCTTCGGCACGCTGGAGATCCATCCCGACATCGCACGCGCGATCGACGACCTCGGGTTCATGGCGCCGACCCCGGTGCAGCAGGAGGCCATCCCGGTGCTGCGCGCGGGTCGCGATCTGTTCGCGCAGGCGCAGACGGGCACCGGCAAGACCGCGGCGTTCGCGATCCCGATCATCGAACGCATCGACCCCGACGAGAAGCGACCGCAGGCGCTGGTCGTCGTCCCGACGCGCGAGCTGGCCGTCCAGGTGACGCGCGAGTTCGGGGCGCTCGGTAAGTACCGCCACACGCACGAGGTCGCGATCTACGGCGGGGTGCCCTACGGACCGCAGGAGCGCGCTCTGCGGCGCGGAGTGCCGATCGTCATCGGGACGCCCGGCCGGCTGCTCGATCACATCGAGCGCGGAACGCTCTCGCTCGACGGGATCCGCGCAGTGGTGCTAGACGAGGGCGACCGTCTGCTCGACATGGGTTTCGCGCCGGACGTGCGCAAGCTGCTGCGTCTGTGCCCGACGAAGCGCCAGACCGCGCTCTTCTCGGCCACGCTGTCGGGCGAGATCCGCGACCTCGCCCACCGCTTCACCAAGGATCCGGTGCAGATCGCGATCGATCCAGGGCAGCCCAACCTGGAGGCGATCGAGCAGGTCTACGTGGAGGTCCTCGATCAGGACAAGCCGAGAGCCCTCGCCGAGCTCCTGCGTCGCTGGGAGACCGACCAGGTCCTGGTGTTCCGCCACACCAAGCGCGGGGTCGACAAGCTCTACGACGATCTGAGACGCCGCGGACAGAAGGTCGCGGCGATCCACGGCGACCTCTCGCAGCGCGAGCGTGAGCGGACGCTCGACCAGTTCCGCAGCGGCGAGATCAAAGTGCTGATCGCAACGAATCTCGCGGCGCGCGGTCTCCACATCGAGGACATCAGTCACGTCATCAACTACGACCTGCCCGAGGACGCGGAGACGTTCACGCACCGCGTCGGCCGCACCGGGCGCGCCGGCGAGGCGGGGGTGGCGGTCACCTTCGTCGGCGAGTGGGACATCGACGAGTTCGAGCGCCTGCGTGACAAAGCTGGTGTGCCGTTCCGACGCGAAGTGATGGAGCTCTACGGTCGCTAGGGTGGCCGACTGCGTGTTCTGCGCCGTCGTGGGCGGCGCGGAGCACCTCGCGGTCTATCGCGACGAGCACGTCGTGGCCTTCCTCGACCACGCTCCAGTCTTCCCGGGTCACACGCTGATCGTGCCCGCGCAGCATTACCCCGCGCTCGACGACATGCCGGAGGGCGAGGTCGCTCCGCTGTTCCTGCTCGCGCGCCGCCTTTCGATCGCCTTCCGTACCGAGCTCGGCGCGGATGGCTCATTCATCGCGGTGAACACGCGTATCAGCCAGAGCGTGCCGCACGTCCATGTGCACACGGTTCCGCGGCGCAAGGGCGACGGGCTGTTCTCACCGGGCCGCGGGATGTGGATCCGACGGCGCTATGCGGCGGGTGAGGCAGATCAGATCGCGGCCACGCTGCGGAAGGCGCTCGCTTAGCCGACGAACTCCCGCGCCGTCTGTTCCCACAGCTCGCTCATGAGGCGAAGTGTCTCCTGGTCCACCCGCTCGTTGTGCCCATGGAACATCTTCGCGAACTGCCCGAACGGGATCTTCTCGCTCATCAGCCCGTAGCCGTACGACACGACGCCCTTACGGCGGAAGAAGCGCGCATCGGTCGCGCCCACGATCAGGAAGGGAACGGTGCTCGAGTCCGGGATGAGCCGCTGCGTGACGCGTGTGAGCGCGTCCCAGAGCGGTGTGCCGATCGGCGACGAGCTGGCCGGGTTGCTTCCCTCCTGCACGACCTCGACGTCCTTCCACAGGTCGCCGATCGCCTCGCGCAGCATCCTGCGCACGCCGTCGCCGTCGTCGCCGGGCAGGGTGCGGATGTCGAGATCGACCTCGGCGCTGTCGGGGATGACGTTCACCTTCACCCCGCCGTGCGCGATGTTCGGCGAGAATGTGGTGCGCGTCGCCGCGTAGAACATCGGCTGCGTGCCCTCGGGCGCCCGCTCGAGCGCGAGGTCGAAGGCCGCGGGATTCGTCAGCGCCATCCGCTCGACGGTCCCGAGCTCGATGCCCTCGACGAACGCGCGCCACAGCTCCTGGAGATGGAGCGGCGCCTTGTATCGCGCGACGCGCGTGATGATCTCGGACGCCTTCACCAGCGCGTTGTCGGATTTGAAGGGCATCGATCCGTGTCCCGGCGTGCCCTTCACGCGAAGGCGCGTCCACTGCGACCCCTTCTCCGCGGTCATGATCGGCAGCTTCGCCCCCTTCCCCATCGGGAAACGGGCGCCACCGAACTCGGTCACGAGGAAGTCGCTCTTCACGTCATCCCAGGCGTTCTCGGTGAGCCACTGCGCGCCGTACGTGCCGAGCGCCTCCTCGTCCGCGACGGCGGAGTAGATGAACGTGCCCTTCGGTCGGAATCCGGTCGTGAGAAGGTGGCGCACGGCGACCGCCATCGACGCCGTGACGTCGAGCATGTCGACCGCGCCGCGGCCCCACACCTCGCCGTCGATGAGCTCGGCGCCGAACGGATCGTGCCGCCAACCCGACCGGGTCACCGGGACGACGTCGGTGTGCCCCATGAAGTGCAGCGACGGCGCCTTCGGATCGCTCCCCTCGATACGCAGAACGAGGCTTCCGCGACCGGGCTGCGGCTCGTACCGTTCGATCTCGACGCCCGGCGCTTGGAGGTAGCTCGCGAGCGTCTCGACGCTGCGGACCTCGTGGCCGGACGACGGCGTGCCATCGTTCACGCACTCGTTGCGGATGAGGTGCTGGAGGAGGTCGGTGGTCTCCTCCATCGAGGTCGCCATCGGCACCAGTCTCGCTCAGGCCGCCGATGGGCGCACTCGGGCGGTCGCCCGCCTCTAACTCACGTCGACCTCGCGCGATAGCTCGCACAGGTAGCTCGTCTTCGCGGCTATCAGAGCGAGGACGTCGCGGAACGGTACACCACGGCGCCGCGCGATCGCGTCCTCTTTGGCCACATCGCCGACCGCACCGAGCGGACCGAAGATGAAGCCCCATCGCGCGACGGCGTTGATGACGAATGCGCGGCGTAGATCCGTCGGGACGTCGCAGCCTGAGTCGCGCAGACCTTCCGCGTACCCGCGCAGGCACTCGCTCGTGAGCTCCGCGGGATCTCCCGTATCGCCGTGATAGAAGAGACTCGCGATGACGAGATGCGCGACCTCGGCGCCGAGCGGCGCGTGCCCGACGAACGACCAGTCGATGGCGACGGTCTCGACGCCGTGCCGTCCCGCGCGGCTGAGAATGTTCGCGCGGAACGCGTCCAAATGTGAAAGCACCAAGGGAAGTGCGTCCAGCGCGCGCCACCAGCGGTCGTATTCAGCGAGCAAACGACGTAGGTCCGCTCGCGCCGTCGGCGGGAAGAGCTCGGCGGCCAGCGGTTGCGCCCACACTCGATCGTCCGCGAGGAGCGCGCCTCCCGTCCGCGTGAAGTACGCGACCCAGTCGCGTAGCCAGTTCCGCGAGAGCCAGGGGTAGTCAGGCGTAGGGCGGCCTGCGAGGTACATCCCGTTGAAGCGACCGAGATGCCGCGCCGCGAGCGCATAGCGCGCCGTGTCCCACGCGACCGTCTCATCGACGACGTACTCCATCCAGAGCCACGCACTATCGTCGTGGCGGTCCACGCCGAAGCAGCGCGGTGCCGCGAGTCCGGGCGGCAACGTATCAAGAAGGCCCGAAGCGTAGGCGTCGGCTTCGCGATCCCAGCGTAGGACTTCGCGCAACTTCTCTCGGTCGTCAAGGGCGATGTTCGCGAAATCCTCCTCACGCGGCGCACGACAGATCTTCAGCACGACCGACCATGAAAGGTCCTCGCCGCCGCTGCGCGCCGATCCCGCGACCCGGTACAGACCCTGGGAGACCGGATTGAACGCGGCGTAGCCGATCGGTGCCAGCGTCCACTCGCCCAGCGCGTCGATCGGACGGCAGAGCGCGCCCGCGACGACCGCTGTCAGCCGCTCGCGGTCGACCTCGGGCGCAGGAGCGTTCGCCATGCCGGTATGGTCAGGCCGGCATGGCCTGCCGCGCGAGCTCCTTGCGCACGAGCTTGGTCGCCTCGACGACCACCCGGCACTTCTCCTCGGACTCCTCGACGGTGCGCGTCTTCAGCCCGCAGTCGGGATGCGGCAGCAGGCGCTCCTTCGACACATACCGCAGGCCTTTACGGATGCCCTCCGCGGCCGTCGCGACCGTTTCGGTCTCGTGCGAGTGCACGTCGACGATGCCGATCGCGAGCTCTTTGGTGAACGGATAGCGGTCGAACAGCTCCAGCCACCGGTAGCCGTAGTTCGCCATCGCGAGGTCGAGCTGATCGACCGGCAGGTCGAGGACCCTCGGATAGATCGCCGCGAAGTCGCCGTAGCAGATGTGTGAGATGGTCTTCGCGTCGAGGTTCTGCGTCACGATGCCCATCGCCTCGATCGCGATGTCGATCTCCTCGGGCCGCGCGTGGATCGCCGGCTCGTCGATCTGGATGTAGCGCGCGCCCGCGGCCTGCAGATCCTCGGCCTCCTGGCGTACGACCTCGGCGAGCGCGAGCGCGGCGTCGCGACGCGTGCGGTACGCCTCGTTGTACGACCAGTCGAGCAGCGTGTACGGCCCCGTCAGCATCCCCTTCACCGGACGGTCGGTGAGCGACTGCGTGTAGCGGAACCAGTCGACGGTCATCGGCTTCGGACGTCCGACCTTCGAGGCGATGATCGGCTTGTGGTAGTAGCGGTTGCCGTACGAGCGCACGAGGCCGCCAAGGCGGAAGCCCTCGAGACGCTCCGCGAAGTACGCGACCATGTCGCCGCGGTACATCTCGCCGTCGACGAGGAGGTCGATGTCGAGACGCTCCTGCCGGCGGATCCACTCCTCGGTCGCCTTTCGCTCGAGCTCGAACAGCTCGGCGCCTCCGAGCTTCCCACGCGCGTTCGCGTTACGAGCTTTCTGCAGGTAGTCGGGCTTGCCGAACGAGCCGACGCTCGTCGTCAGCAGCACCTGATCGCTCATGCCTTCACCCCTCCCGTCGCGTGCGCGGCCGCGACCAGCGCCTTCAGTTTCTGCACCGCGATGTCGTGCGGCAGGTATTCGAGCCCGGTCGTTGGGGCGAGCCAGAGGTAATCCGCCGGGATCTGCCGCAGCGCCGCCTCGATGAGACCCGCGAGCTCGCGCTCGGTTTCGACACGCGTGTTGCGGGCGTCAACGACGCCCAGGACCACCGTTTGACGCAGCGCGTTGAGCTTCTCGAGAACGTGCGTCTCGCGGCTCCGCACGTCGATGCCGACCTGCGCGACGGGGAAGGCGGCGAGCGCGTCGAGCAGCGGATCGGCCGGAAAGAAGAACGTCTGCAACGCGAGCGGCACACCGGCAGCAGCGAGCCGCTCGATGGCGGCGCGCGCAAGCGCGAAGTGCTCCGGATGCGCGACGAGCGCAGGCTCCTCGACGTCCACGAGGGTCGCGCCGGCCGCGCCGAGGGCGCGGATCTCCGTCGCGAGCGCGTCCGCCACCGCGAGGGTGCGATCTTCGAGCGACCGGTAATGGCGATCCTCGGCGAGGGTCGCGAATGTCAGCGGCCCGCAGACGGCGGCCTTGAACTGACCGCGAGCGATCGCGCGCGCGAATTCGTAGTCGCGGACGAGCGTCCGTCCATCGGTCGCGATCGGTCCGGTGATGACCGGTTGCCGGAAGTAGGTGTTGTTGTCGTAGAAGCGCTCAAGCGGTCCGCGCTGGCAGCCATGCCATGCGCGCGCGAACGGAGCGAGCATGTCGTCCCAACGGATCTGCCCGTCGTTGACGACGTCGATGCCCGCCCAGTCGAGCTCGCCGATCGCCCACCGCGTCGTCTCGTCGAGCACGCCAGAGAGACCACCGGCGTCGAGCTCGCCGCGGTCGTGTCGATGCAGGGCACTGCGCAGCTCCTGGTTCTCGTCCGAGATCTTCGGGTGCGCACCGATGACGGTGGTCTTCACGGGCTGGACTCCTTCACTTTCGGTCGTGGCAACAGACCCGCGCGCTCCACGAGGAGCGGGACCGCTTCGGGCCATTCGATCGCGTAGAGGTGCACCCCGCGGACACCGGGAAGGGCGCGGAGCGACTTCACCATCTCGACGGCGATGGCGATCCCCTCCTGCTCACCGTCGGCCGCTTTCTTGAGCCGCTCGATGAGCTGCTGACCGAGCGTGACGCCGGAAACACGCGCGAGGCGCTCGGCCTGTTCCGCGGAGCGCAGGATGAGAACGCCGGCGATGACCGCGGCCTCGCGCCCACCGCCGACGCGTCGCAGTTCGGCGAGCCACTGACTGAAGGTCGCGAGATCGAAGACCGGCTGCGTCTGCAGGAAGTCGGCCCCGGAGTTGATCTTCTCGACGGTCCGCTCGAGATCGGCGGACATCGGCTTCGCGAAGGGCGACGCCGTCGCCCCGATGAAGTACTCGGGCGCCTGCTTGATCTCGTCGCCGGACAGGAATCGGTGCTCGTCGCGCATGGTCACGGCCATCTTCACCAGACCGACGCCGTCGAGATCCTTGACGTGCACGGCATCGGGGTGATTGCCATGCCTCGGGTCGTCGCCGCTCATGAACAGGAAATTGGGGAGATCCAAAGCGGCCGCGCCGAGCAGATCGGCCTGCAGCGCGATGCGGTTCCGGTCGCGGCCGGTGATCTGGACGATCGGCTCGACGCCCGCCTCGCGCACGAGGACCGCGGCCGGGATCGCGGCCATCGCCGCGACGCCACGGTTGCTGTCGGTGACGTTGACCGCGTCGACGCTGCCCTTCAGCACCGCGGCGCGGCGCTTCACCGCCGTTCCCGATGCGCTCTTGGGCGGGTTGAGCTCGGCGGTCACGACGAACTCGCCCTGCCGGAGGAGCGCTGCCAGGTTGCCCAAAAAACGACCTCTCCATCGTCAAGAGAAGTCGCCCTCTACGGGTCGACCCTCTCTCATCTTTCCCTGTTCTACAGGGCCGGAGTTGGCACCGTAGCGGGCCTCCGCTGGTTGCCGAGGCGTCATCGGGCCGGTCCCTCAGCCTCTTCTGGATGAAAGGGGATCGCGTATGAACTTTCGTGAAATCGTAGCACGTACACTCTCGCCGTTCCCATGACCAAACGGCTCGTCGACCGGACCCTACGCGCGTTCACCGACGACCTGTCCTCCGATGCACCGGTGCCCGGCGGAGGCAGTGCCGCGGCGTACGCGGGCGCGCTCGGAGCGGCCCTCGCGGCCATGGTCGCGCGCATCGCCGCACGCAAGTCGGAAGACGGCTGGTTCGCCGACTACGTGGCGGAGATGGACAACCTCCGGGCGGACTTCCTGCGACTCGTGGACGACGACAGCGCGGCGTACGCGGGCGTCGCGGATGCGATGAAGCTGCCGAAGTCGACCGACGACGAGAAGCACGAGCGCACCGAACGCATCCAATCGGCGCTCCTCGCGGCGTCGCGCGTCCCGCTCGAGGTCGCGAAGACAAGCCGTCGGCTGCTCGACGCGTGCGAGCGCGGGATCGCGAAGGCGACGCCATCGACGGCGAGCGACATCGGGGTCGGAGCGCTCATGGCCGAGGCCGCCCTGCGGGGCGCGTCGCTCAACGTGATGATCAACCTCGCCTCGGTCAAGGACCCCGCGCAGGTGAAGGCGCTCTCGGAGGACCTCGACCGCGCGCTCGACGGCGCCGAAGTGCAGCTCAAACGGATCACGGATTTCGTCGAGACGCGCATCGCGCGCTGATGCGACTGCTGCACGGACGACCGCTCGCGGAGCGGCTCGCCGCGCGTTCGCGCGAACGGTCCGACGCGCTCCGCGGTCGTGACATCCATCCCGAGGTTGCGGCCATTTCCGTCGGCATCGATCCCGCCGCCAATACCTACCTGCAGCGACTCGCGCGCGGAGGAAGGGCGCTCGGTATCGCCGTGCGCGACGTCTCGCTGAGTCGCGACGCGAGCGAACAGTCCGTCATGGCCGAGCTCGATCGCGCGAGTCGCGACCGCTCGCTGCACGGCGTGCTGCTCCTGACGCCGCTGCCAGGCAAGCTCGACGAGGGCCATCTCGTCGATCACATCGCACCCGAGAAGGACATCGAGGGCGTGAACCCGTACAACGTCGGGCTGCTTCTCGACGGCCGGCCGCGATTCGTTCCGTCGACCGCCGAGGCGATCATCGAGCTCCTGAGGTTCCACCAGGTCGCGTTGGCCGGAGTCGACGTGGTCATCGTCGGGCGCAGCACGGTCGTCGGCCGGCCTGCCGCGGCACTTCTCCTGAACGAGGACGCGACGGTGACCATCGCGCACAAACGCACCACGGATATCGGAGCGGTGACACGCCGCGGGGCGGTGGTCGTCGTCGCCGTCGGGCGGGCGGGCTTCCTGACCGGCGACATGATCGCGCCCGGCGCGATCGTCGTCGACGCGGGCATCAACATGACGCCGGCCGGCATCGCGGGTGACGTCGACGCCGACAGCGTCGCGAGCGTGGCGGGAGCACTGAGCCCCGTGCCCGGTGGTGTCGGCACCGTGACCACCGCGCTGCTGCTCCGGAATGTTCTGACCGCCGCGGAGACGCAGACCGCGGGCGGCTAGCGTCGCTTCTTCACGTCCACGAACGCGCTGATCGAGCGGGTCGCTTCGAACGCCAGCGTGGCAAAGCGTTCAGCCGCGACGAGATCGTTGCGCGCCTTCGCCGCGCGGCTGAGCCGCATGAGGACGTCGGCGAGCTCCGTCTTCTGGCCGAGGCTTTGATAGATCTCGGCTGCCGCCTGAAGCTCAGCGCGTACCCGCTCGATCTCGCCACGATGCTCAAAGACCTGCGACATGGCGACATGCGCAGCGGCGGCCGCGTTACGACCGCCGTGCGCCGTGGCGAGGTCCAGTGCCTCGTGCGCAACGCGCTCCGCGGTGGTCCAGTCGCCAAGCTTCGCGGCGCACTCCGCTTTGGTGTTGAGGTAATGCGCGACGTATACGATCGGCCCGGCGATCCGACCAAGCTCGAGCGCGCGGTCCGCATGGTCGTATGCGGCCTGAAGCCGGCCGCTGTCCGCTGCGATCACCGCCAGCATGTTGTGGACGATGGCCATGGCCGCGACGTCGCTGGCGACTTCGCTCGTCGCGAGCGCCCGCTGCAGATTGGTCGTCGCGGCTTCGAGATCCGACTGGGCGCGTTGCGACACGGCCAACCCGTAATAGATCGCGAAGAGAGCACCCAGGTCGCTGATGTCTTGGGCCCACTCCAGCGCCGAGTTCAGGTAGCCGGACGCGGCCTGCGGTTCGCCGAGATCGACGGACACCGCGCCGAGCGCCTGCAGCACACGCACACGAAGGAGGCGATCGCGGTCGTTGTCGCGCTCGAGCGTGCGGAGCAGGGCCAGGAGCAGCTCGCGTGCGCGCCGGGAGTCGCCGCTACCGCGCGCCGCCGCCGCGAGCTCGTAATCAACGGTCCGCGCGAGGCTCGGATCGTCGAGCTGGTGGACCAGACGCTGCGCGATCGTCAGGTCCCGAAGCGCGTCGCTCCCCCGCTCCACCAGGTTCAGCGCCCGCCCGCGAGCCAGGTGCAATCGGAGGCGCTGCCGAGCCGACAAGGCGTCGCGCTCGAGCAGCTCGTCGGCGTCTCGGATACATTCAGCGGCGTTCATCCGTGACGCGAGGGCCGCGACGCGATCGACATCGAATTCCAGCTCGCGTCTCGTGCGCTCGACGGCGGCGTCCTGCATGAAGTACGACGCCGGCTTTCCGAGCTTCGCCGCTATGTGCTCGAGCGACTTCATCGCCGGACGGATCTTCCCGAGCTCGATCGCGCTGACGTGAGCGCGCGTGTAATAGGGTGCGCCGAGCTGCGCCTGGCTCAGCCCCGCCGCGACGCGCGTCTCACGCAGTCGCTGTCCGAGCTGGCGCAGCGCCGGCGACTCCGGTGCGGCGCGGCGCTGGCGAGTGCGCGTGGGCACGGCGCGAGACGCTACGCGTGACATGGAATGGCGTCAACTGGAAATCGACAAACAGGACGGGATCCTAGGCGAGGCGGACGACGGGCGGGTTTGCCGGATCCTCGAAGTGGTGCGTGTCGATGAAGCGCAGCTTTCCGAGACGACGATCCATGAGCACCGAGTGCGTCCGAGCACCACCGGCGAAGAAGCGCACGCCCGGCAGTAGGTCGCCATCGGTCACGCCGGTCGCGACGAAGCGGACGTCGCGCCCGCTCGCGAGGTCGTCGGTGCGGTACACGCGACCGTCATCGACGACACCCATCTTCTTCGCGCGCTCGCGCTCCTCGTTGTTCCGGAACTTGAGGCGGCCGAGGATCTCGGCGCCGAGGCACTTCAGCGCCGCGGCGGCGAGCACGCCTTCCGGCGCGCCGCCGATGCCCATGACCGTATGGACGCCGGTGCCGGCGACCGCCACCGAGATCGCGGCCATGAGATCGCCGTCCTCGATGAGCTTGATGCGCGCGCCCGCCGCGCGCACCTGCGCGACGAGCTTCTCGTGCCGCGGCCGATCGAGGATGACGACGGTGAGATCGTCCACGTCGCGGTTCAGGGAGTTCGCGATGATCCTCAGGTTCTCCGCGACGGGACGGTCGAGATCGACCTTGCCCGCGGCCGGCTTTCCGACGACGAGCTTCTCCATGTAGGTGTCGGGCGCGTGGAGCAGGCCGCCCGGTTCGGAGACCGCGATGGTCGCCAGCGCGTTGGCGCGGCCTTTCGCGACGGGGTTCGTTCCCTCGAGCGGGTCGACCGCGATGTCGACCTCGGGGCCTTCGCCGCGACCGACCTTCTCTCCGATGTAGAGCATCGGCGCTTCGTCGCGCTCGCCCTCGCCGATGACGATCGTGCCATGGAAGGAGACTTCCTCCATCGCCTTGCGCATCGCCTCGACCGCGGCCGCGTCGGCGCGATTGTTGTCGCCGTGGCCCATCCAGTGCGCCGCGGAGATCGCCGCCGCTTCCGTGATGCGCACGAGCTCGAGGCTGGAGGTGCGATCGGTGGGGATCGGCGGGCCGAGCATGCGGCTAGACCCTACCGACTTCCGCGCGCTGTTGCACGAGCGCGGGCCAGCCGCTCGGCCGCAGCCTCGATGCGAGGCAACGGGTCGCGCATCGCGGCGTCGCGTTCCGAGTCGGACTCGCCCGCGAGCGTCTCGATCGCCTCGATGCCCGCGTCGCGCATCGCCTCGTGACCGGCACCGATGATCCCGGCCACTGCGACGACCGGGATGCCGCGCCGCTTCGCCGCGACGGTCACGGCATGCGTGAGCTTGCCATACACACTCTGCCCATCGATGCGCCCCTCGCCCGTCACGACCAGATCTGCGCCGACCAGGCGCTTGTCGAACCCGACCGCGTCGAGCACGAGCGCCGCGCCCGAGACGAGTCGCGCATCGAGGAAGGCGATCAGGCCCGCGCCCAGGCCGCCTGCTGCGCCCGCGCCGGGCACGTCGCGAACGTTGCGGCCGACGAAGCCTTCGACGACATCCGCGTAGCGCGTCAGCGCGCGCTCGAGATCGCGCTGGATCTCGGGGGTGGCGCCCTTCTGCGGCCCATAGACGGCGGTCGCGCCCTCGGGACCGAGCAGCGGATTGCGCACGTCGCACGCGACATCGATCGCGGGCCGGATGAGGCGCGGGTCGGTCTGCCCTTCGATGCGCCCCAGACGCGCGAGCGCGGCGCCGCCCTCGGGGAGCTCGATCCCGGCCGCGTCGAAGAACCGGTAGCCGAACGCGCGCGCCATGCCCGCACCGCCGTCGTTCGTCGCGCTACCACCGATGCCGATGACGATCCGCTGCGCGCCCGACGCGGCCGCCGCAAGGATCAGCTCGCCGGTGCCGCGCGTCGAGGTGATGCGTGGATCGCGTTCGTCGTCGCGAAGCAGCGGCAGGCCGCTGGCGGCGGCCATCTCCACGACCGCGGTGACGCGATCGCCGAGCACGCCCCAGTGCGCCAGGGTGTCGCGACCCAGCGGATCGTGCACGCGCGCGGTCCGCATCTCGCCGCCGGTTGCGCGCACGAGCGCGAGCGCCGTCCCCTCTCCCCCATCCGCGAGCGGGAGCTCGACGCAGTCCGCGCGCGGCCAGACACGCCGCACGCCGCGCGCGATCGCGCTCGCGACGGCGACCGCATCGACACTGCCTTTGAAGGATTGGGGAGCGATCACGACGCGTGGCGCGTCGCGCTCGGGCACGCGGGAATGATAGGTACGATGCGGACGTTCAACCGGCGTGCCCCCTAGACTCGGACGTACGTGACCCTCACGACCGGGCCAGACGCGGGCTGTACGCCGCGCGCCCCCGCCGAGCTCTCCGAAGCGTGGTCAGAGATCGCCGAGCGGCGGTCGCCAGCGAGCATCTTCCTCACTCCGGAGTGGATGGCGGTGGCGCGCGAATATGACACCGCCGAAGCGGTGACGCTCGCGGTCGGCGACCCGCCGCGCGGCATCGCGGCGCTCGCGCGCGACGCCGACGGGACGCTTCGCTTCGCCGGCGGCGAGCTGACGGATGAGCAAGACGTTGTTGCCCCGGCCGGCGAGGAACGAGCGGTCGCGACCGCGGTCGCCGGCTGGTTCGCACACCAGGCTCCGCGCCGCATCCGGCTCGACTACGTCCCGGAGGACGCGCCGACGCTCGCGGCGCTGTCCGCGGTCCTCACCGAGCATGGGTACCGCGTCGATCGCTCACGGCTCATCACCAGTCCACGCCTCGCCCTGCCGGGCGACTTCGAGACGTACCTCCGGAGCCTGGGAAAGAAGGAGCGTCACGAGCTGCGCCGGAAGATCCGCCGCCTCGAGAAGGCGACGCAAGCGACATTCCGCTGGGCGGCGGAGGTGGAGCGCGGCGCGACGCTCGATCGCTTCTTCGCGTTGCACCGCCTCTCGCGCGGCGAGAAGGCGGACTTCATGACGCCCGACGTCGAACGTTTCTTCCGCGACATCGCCGATGCGCTCGCGCCGCTCGGACGGCTCCGCCTCGGTGTGCTGCGCGCGCACGACGAGGATGCCGCGGTGTTCTTCGCGTTCGCCTATCGCGGGACGCTGGCCCTGTACAACGCCGCGTACGATCCGGCACTCGCGTCGCTCTCGATCGGGATCGTCGGCCACGCGTGGGCGATACGCGAGGCGATCGCGGAGCGCTTCGACACCTACGACCTGCTACGTGGGGATGAGCCGTACAAGTACGACCTCGGCGGAATGGACCGCTGGCTCGGGCGGCTCGAGGCAACGCGAACGTGACGCGTCGCATCGCGATGGTATCGGTGCACGCGTGCCCGCTCGCGAAGCTCGGTGGTCGCGACTCCGGCGGAATGAACGTGTACGTGCGCGAGCTCGCGCGCGTGCTTGGCAAGCGCGGCATCGAGGTGGACGTGTTCACGCGCTGGCGCGAGAAGTACGACCCGCGTATCCAGCAGCTCGGGGACAACGCGCGCGTGATCCACATCGAGTCAGGGCCGATCGGGTACTGGCCGAAGATGGATGTGTACGACCACCTCGACGAGTTCACGACCAAGCTCGACGAACACGTCGCCGCCGAGGGACGACCGTATGACCTCATCCATTCGCACTACTGGCTCTCGGCGAGCGTGGCGCGCACGCTCGCGACGCGCTGGGCCGTGCCGCGGATCCAGATGTTCCACACGCTCGGCCTGGTGAAGCGCGAGGTCATGGACGAGGACGTCGACGGCGAGACCGACGTCCGCATCAGCATCGAACGGCAGGCCGTTCGCGAGTCGGCGGCGCTCGTTGCGGCGAGTGAGATCGAGCTCGGCGAGCTGCGCGACCTCTATGGCGCCGACCCGGCGAAGGTCCACATCATCCCCTGCGGTGTCGATCCGACGCTGTTCCACCCGGTCCGGACCGCGGACGCGCGCGAACGCCTTGGCCGCGACCAGTGCGAGCGCATCGTCCTCTTCGTCGGCCGCATCGAGCAGATCAAGGGGATCGACGTGCTGCTGCGCGCTCTCGGTCTGCTGTTCTTCCGGCGGCCCGACCTGCGGAACGACGTCTGCCTCCTCGTCGTCGGCGGCGCCCTCGATCCGGGCGACGACGCGCCCGAGACCGAGAAGATCCTCGAGCTGCGCCGGCTCGTGCACGAGCACCGCATGGAGGCGAACGTGAACTTCATCGGCTCCCTCGACCAGGAGACGCTCGCCCTCTACTACGCCGCGGCCGACGTCTGCGCGGTGCCGTCGCTGACCGAGTCGTTCGGTCTCGTCGCGCTCGAGGCGATGGCCTGTGGCACGCCAGTCGTCGGCACCAAGGTCGGTGGCCTCCAGACGCTCATCGAGCACGGCGAATCGGGTCTCCTCGTGCCCGCCGGCGACTACCAGGCGCTCGCAGAGGCGATCGCGCAGGTCCTGACCGATCACCGGCTGCGGACGCACCTCGCGCACGGAGCGCGCGATCGTGCCGAGCACTTCACGTGGGAGAGCGTCGGCGACAAGATCGATGCTCTGTACGACACGGTCCTCGCATCCTCGCGTGCGGTGAAGGTCTGAGGTGGCGGACGCGTTCGCGATCCCCAAGCGGGCGATGGCCATCTTCGCGCATCCCGACGACGTCGACTTCGGCTGCTCGGGGACGCTCGCGGGTTTCATCGAGCGCGGGACCTACGTGACGTATTGCCTCCTCACCAGCGGGGACAAGGGCACGCACGATCCGAAGGTCTCGCCCGAGATGCTGGCCCAGACGCGCGAGCAGGAACAGCGAGCGGCAGGCGAGGCGATCGGCGTGAAGGAATTCGTTTTCCTGCGGCACCGCGACGGCGAGCTCGAGCGGTCGATGGCGCTGCGCGAGGAGGTCTGCCTCGCGATCCGCGTGCACAAGCCCGACCTCGTCTTCACCAACGACCCGTGGAGCCACTTCCAGATCCACCCCGACCACCGCGTCGCGGGGTGGTCCGGCATGGACGGCGTCATCGCCGCGCGCGACCACCTGTTCTTCCCGGACCAGCTGAGCGGTGGAAAGCTCGACAAGCACCGCGTGGCGCGCGTGCTCCTCTTCGGCAGCCGCGATCCGAACGTCTGGTTCGACATCAGCGGCACGCTCGACAAGAAGATCAAGGCGCTGCAGTCGCACAAGTCGCAGCTCGGCGGGCGCACCGAGTTCCCGAAACGGATGCGGACCTGGGCGAGGAGCATCGGTGCGACCTGGAACGTCCCCGCCGCAGAGGCCTTCCGCTACATCGAGCTGGGTTAGCCTCGCGCACGTGCGCGAAGTAGCGCTCGGCGGCAATCTCCAACAGGCTGTGCGCGTCGGCGAGACCGTGCGGCGTCGCGCAGGTCCGTGGACGCCCGCGGTCCATGCGCTGCTGCGCTACCTCGAGACCGCAGGGTTCGAGGCCCCGCGCGTCCGCGGCATCGACGAGCAAGGTCGCGAGATCCTCGAGTACATCCCGGGTGAAACGTACGCGGGATCGGAGACTCCGGTGCCCGACCATGTCTTCGACGAGGAGCATCTCGTGACGGCGGCGCGCCTCCTGCGTCGCTATCACGATGTCGTCGCGGATTTCACGCCACCGATGAGCGCCGTGTGGCGGCTGACCGCGCCGACGCCGCACGAGCTCATCTGCCACAACGACTGGTCGCCGTGGAACGCGCTGTTCCGCGAGGGACATCTGGCGGTGATGCTGGACTGGGATCTGGCGGGATGCGGCTCTCGCCTGTGGGACGTCGCGAGCGCTGCCGCGTCCTGGGTGACGCTCATCTCTGAGGCGAAGCTGTTCAGCCTTTCGGAGCGAGCCCATCGCCTCAGAGTCTTTTGCGACGCCTACGGTCTCGAGGATCGGTCGGAGCTGCTGTCGACGGTGCAGCTGCGAATCGATCACGTCGCTCGATTCATCGAAGCGCAGGCGCGGACCGGCGATCCGGGTTTCGTAAAGCTCGTCAACTGGGACACGCCCGCGAAGATGGCCAATGACATCGCGTATATCGACGAGCACCGCTCGATCTTCGAGCGCGCGCTCAACTGATGGGGGCATGCTCTCCCGGCGAGTTATCGGATCGCGGAGATGAGCGAGGCGAACGAGGGTCCTGGCCGCACCGAGTAGCCGTCGGCGAGGACGGTCAGCGTGCCGTCGCTCGCCTCGTACTGAAGCGACACCGAGCTCGCACCAAAGTCAAAGTGCAGGTAGTAGGTCGTCGGAGTCCCGTTCCGATCCCAGATCGCCTGCGTCGTTGGAAGCGCCATGTCGAGCGCATTCGCGAGCGCGCGCAGACGCGAGGCCTCGGTGATCGAGCCGTTCTGGCCGGCGCCGGTCTTGTATGCCACCGACGTCGCGCGAGCGAGGTCGTACGCCGCTGCGATGTTCACGCCGTTCGGAAACCGATTGACGGGCGGGAACGACGCGGGCGCGCCCGACGATGCCAGCACGCCTGTGCGATCGCGCACCGAGAACGGACCGCCCTGCGGAATGACCGTGATCCACGCGGCGACGATGCGCCGCTCGAAGATCAGCACGTGCCCGAAGCGCGTCGCCTCCGCGTACTCGGGCGGCTTGCGATCGAGCCAGAAGGAGAGACGCTCGACGTGCCGCCCCGCGGCAACGCGCATGTCGAGACCGATGTCATCGGAAACCGTCGCGTAACGATCGAGCGATCCCATGATCGCGGGCGCCGCGCCGCGGATCTCGCGACCAGCCATGAGGAACTGCGCGAGCGGCGGAAGATCGAATTCGCCCGAACCCTCCGCCGACGTGACGGTCCAGCCAGACTTCGCGAATAGCGCATGCGCGTCGCCGTCGAGCGGACGGATCGCGCGGATGTCGCTCGCGAGCTGCGCGAGCATGCGCGTCGGCGTCGCGCGCAGCGCGCTCACGGGAAGGCCGATCGGCCTCAGCCCGGTGCCGATCCCGCTCGTCGCGGTGAGCAGCGCGACGAACGACTCGCCCTCGGTCGCGACGAACATCGGACACGGCCCGTCGTCGACGACGAACTCCGCGGGTGCGTTGCCCTTCAGCGTGTCCAGCGTTCGCAGCGTGAGACGACGCGCGCCGACGCGGTCCTTGTACCCGCTGTACGTCCGCTCGGCCTTTGTCACACGCACCGAGGCGATCACCTCAGCCCGGTCGACGAGCACCGCGAGCGATCCCTCGCCAGCCGAGCCCGGATCAGCCGGTGCCAGGCAGGCAGCCAAGTCTTCGAAGGTCTGCGGCTGTTGGCTGCCCGCACCCACACAGGCGCCGAGGAGGACGGACACGACGAGGGGTGCCAGCGTGAGTCGCATCTGCCTACGCAACGTACGCGCGGGAAGCCTGTTCCCTTACGCCTGTGCCTTCTCGCTGAAGATGGTCGAGATGTGGTTCTTCACGGTGCGCTCGTTGATGCCGACGCCGCGCTCCGGCTAGGACGTCCGGCGCACCTCTGTCGTCGGGAAGCCCGCGGGCCGCATCGGCCCCATCGGCCCAAGCGGGACCCCCGACGTTCCGAATCCGACGATCCGCTTCGCGAGCTCGCCGCCGGCCGCTAGCTCGTCCATCGCCGCGTCGAGGTGCGCGGTCGTCACTGCCTCCGCACCTTCGATCGCCGCGAGGAGCGATGCCTTGCGCAGGAGCTCCTTGATGTACGCGGGACTCGCGCCGTCCGTCTTGTCGACGTAGCGAGCGAAGTCAACGCCCTCAAGCTTCAGACCGCGAGCGTAGAGCGACAGGAGCTTCGCGCGTCCAGACGGGTTCGGGATCGGCAGCTCCGCGACGAGGTCCACGCGGCCGGGACGGGCCGCGAGGGCGGGCTCGAGGATATCCGGCCGATTCGTCGTGAGGATGAACAGCACGTCGGCGTCGTCCGCGAGACCGTCGAGCTGATTCAGCAGTTCGAAGAGCAGCGGCTGTGACGGCATGCCAGGCATGCCGCGCTCCTGCGCGATGAGGTCGACGTCCTCCACGACAACCGTCGCGGGCGCGAGCACTCTTGCGAACTGTCCGATCGTGCCGAGCGCGGCCATCCCGAGGCCGGTGGTGATGATCAACGTCCGGCCGGTCATCTTCGACGCGAGGTACATGACCGTGAGCGTCTTGCCGGTGCCGGGCGGGCCGTACAGCAGGATGCCCCGCTTCAGAGAGCGCTTCGCCGCAAGGAGCGCCGCGGCGTGGTCTGAGAAGCGGATGGCGTGTTGCTCGATCCGCTCGAGCACGCCGTCGGGAAGAACGATCTCGTCGCGCGCGATCATCGGGAGCCGATGGAACTTCACGAGCGACTGGACGCCGTACTGGCCGGGGGCGAGCGAGATGGCCTTGCCCCGGTAGACGTTGAGCTCTTTTGCCGCCGTGGTCAGGTCCTTCAAAAGGGCGAGGGCGGCCTCACGGCGAGAACAGGCCACCTCTACGCGCATGCGGTTGCCCCGCCCCATCTCGAGCGTCGGCGGGCCGACGACGAACACAGCGAGACGGTCGCCACCGGAAGTCACGAAGAAGAGCCCGTACTGGACGCACGCGAGGGTTCGCTCGCCCTCGAGGTGGAAGTTGACGTAATCGACGGGGCCTTCCGTCATGCGACCGTATGGATTGCTCGGGGCGAGCAGGTCCGAGAACGCGAACTGCTGCCAGCGCTTGTTCGGGACTGAGATACCGACAAGATCTGCGGTCCGACCTTCCGAGTAGAGCACCTTGTCGAGGGCGACCTGAACATTCGGGTGCTCGTAGTTGTCGAAGTCCTCGCTGACGATGGGCATGCGCCCGGGGTCACCGCCGAGGTGGGCACGCAGACGCTCGAGCAGCGGGCTGCTCTCTTTTGCCGCCTCCGCGTTCATGGCATCGATAAATCGCTTGAACGACGAAGCGAACTCCTGAGTCGTCTTTCCGTCCGAATCAGTCACGCCGGCAAGGGTACGCCTCGCCGCCACGCCCGTTACGGCGTTACGCCGTCGTTACGGCGGCGCGCGCGACGCGCACACGCCAAGCAATTCAGAACTGTTAGTGCTTGAAGTGCCGCCGACCGGTGAAGAGCATCGCCATACGGTGCCGGTTGGCCGTCTCGATCATCATCGCGTCGCGCAGCGAGCCGCCCGGCTGGATGATCGCCGTGACGCCGGCGCGTGCCGCGACCTCGATCCCGTCGGGGAAGGGAAAATACGCATCGGACGCCATGACCGCGAGGCGCGCGTTCTCCCCCGCCTTGCGGACCGCGACCTCGACGGCGACGACGCGTGAGAGCTGACCGGGACCGACCCCGACGCTGGCGAGACCCTTCACGAGGACGATCGCGTTCGAGGTGACGTGGCGCACGCAACGCCACGCGAAGAGCAGGTCGGTGAGCTCCTCGAGCGTCGGCGTGCGCTCCGTGACGACCTTGAAGTTGCCCTCCTCGGTGACGGACTCGTCCGGCGTCTGCACCAGGAGCCCGCCCGCGACCTTCTTGAGGTCGAGGCCGTGATCGTCACGCCGCAGACGGCGACCGTCCACGAGCGCGTTCGGCACCGACAGGATCTCGAGGTTCCGGCGCTGCCGCAGCAGCGGCAGGGCGTCGTCGTCGTAACCGGGCGCGATGATCGCCTCGTAGAAGGTGTCCTGCATCGCCTCCGCCAGCTCGCGCGTCACCTGGCGGTTCGCGCCGACGATCCCTCCGAACGCCGAGACGGAGTCGGCCATGAAGGCGCGCCGGTACGCCTTGGTGATCTCGCTCTCCGACGCGATGCCGGATGGGTTCTGATGCTTCACGATCGCGACGGTCGGCTGCGCGAAGTCAGACACGATGCGCCACGCGGCGTTGATGTCGAGAACGTTGTTGAAGCTCGCGGCGCGGCCGTGGATCTGTTCCATCGCGACCATCGCGCCGCTCTCCTCGCCGCGGAGCGCGTAGAACGCCGCCTGCTGATGCGGGTTCTCTCCGTAGCGCAGGTCACGTACCTTGCGCAGCGACAGTGTCATCTCGTCCGGGAACTGGATACCGGCTTCGGTGACGAACCGAGACGCGATCGTCGCGTCGTACGCCGCGGTGTGCGAGAACGCTTCCGCCGCGAGGAGCCGGCGCGTCTCGAGCGACACGCTGCCGCGGCCCTTGAGCTCGTCGAGCACAGCGTTGTAGCGGTCCGGTCGCGCGATGACGACGACGTCCTGATAGTTCTTCGCGGCCGCGCGCAGCAGGGTCGCGCCACCGATGTCGATCTGGTCCTGCAGCTCGAAGCCGCGCTTGCCCGCGGCCGCGGCCTTCGCGTATGGATAGAGGTTCACCGCGACAAGGTCGATCGGCTCGATGCCTTCGCGTGCGAGCTCGGCGCGATGCGCCTCGTCGTCGCGCCGCGCCAGGAGCGCGGCGTGGATGCGCGGATGCAGCGTCTTGACGCGTCCGCCGAGCAGGACCGGCGAGCCCGTCTGCTCTTCGACGCCCTTCGCGTCAACGCCCTCCATCGCGAGCGCGGCGCGCGTGCCGTCGGTCGCGATGAGGTCCCAACCGAGCTCGCGCAGACCGCGCGCGAACGCAACGAGACCGGTCGTATCAGAAGCTGAGAGGAGTGCTCGCACGGTGTCTCCCTGTCAATCCCGCTGGCGGTCGCTAGCATAGCCGGACCGTGCCGTTCGACCTCGGTCACTTCGTTGACCGTTTTTTCCAGCCGTTCAACACCGAGTCGCGATTCTGGTGGCCCGCCGTCTACGCGGTCGGGATATCGCTCGTCGCCAACGTCCTTTGGTACAACTGGCGGCGACGCGGTGCGGTCCCAGCGGCGGAGAACACGCTGAAATCGTGGGCGTTCTGGACCAACATCGTGTTCCTGATCGTCGTCCTGGTGTGGCTCATCGCGAAGCTCCCGTTCTGGGTCATCGGCGTCACGATCGCGGCCAACATCGGGGCGCTCGGTTTCTTGTATCTCTACGTGCTACCGCCGCAGGAGGCCGCCTGGGAGCGCGAGCAGCGGCGCCAGCGGTATTTCCCGCAGCCGGAGCGGCGCAAGAAGAAGCGGCGCCGCTAGCTCACTCCGGAGCGGCGTACGAGATGGAGAAGTCGTCGTAACGCCGATCACCGGAAAGATCGATGCGCTCGACCCGTTCAACATGCGCCATCCTCGGCCCACGGGCCAGCCACCTCTCCAGGCTGGCGAGCGACTCCGGCGGTCCCTCGGCGATGAGCTCGACCGCGTCGTCCTCGCTGTTCCAGACGCAGCCGGTGAGTCCGTGCGCCGTCGCCTCGCGTACCGCCGCGGCGCGGAAGTTCACGCCCTGCACGAGTCCGCGGACGATGAAACGGGCGCGCGTCATGCGCGTCGCTTGCGCCTCGCGAGCATCGCGTCGAGATCGGACGTGTTCGCGAGCGCGCCGCTCGACGCCCACCCGCGGCGGGCCGTCGCGACGGCGAACTCCATCCAGTCGATCTCCTCGGTCGCATGGGCGTCGGAATTCGCGACGAGCGTGACGCCCTTGTCGAGGGCCTTGCGGACCCAGACGTCGGGGAGGTCGAGCCGCTCAGGTCCGCCGTTGATCTCGATCCACGTGTCCGTACGCGCGGCCTCATCGATGAGCGCCTCGAGGTCGAGCGCGTGGGGATCGCGCTTTTCCAGCAGCCGCCCCGTCGGATGTGAGATCTGCGTCACGAGTGGATGCCGCACCGCGGTCAGCACGCGCTCGGTCATCACGTCGCGCGTCTGACCGAACGCCGAATGGACCGACGCGCTCACGATGTCGAAACGCGCCAGCATCTCGTCGGGGTAGTCGAGCGTACCGTTCGCGCGGATGTCGACCTCGGTGCCGACGAGGATCCGGAAGGGCGCGAGCTCCTCGTTGAGGCGCCGCGCCTCCTCGAGGCGCGCCGTGATGCGTTCGGCACCGAGCCCGTTCGTCATGCCCAGGCCCGGAGAGTGGTCGGTGACCGCCCAGTACGCGTAGCCCTTGTCGCGCGCGCGACGGGCCATCGCCGCGAGCGTGTCGCGGCCGTCGGTCCAGTTCGTGTGGGTGTGGAGATCGCCGCGGATCTCCTCGAGCCTGACGAGCACCGGTAGCGCGTGCGCGATCGCGGCGTCGATCTCACCGTGGTCCTCGCGCAGCTCGGGCGGTATCCAGTCCATCCCGAGAGCGGCGTAGATCTCCTCCTCGGTCCGCGACGCGATCTCCTGACCGCGCGCCTCCGCGCCGACGCGATACAGGCCGTACTCGTTCAGCAGCAGCTTCCTCTTCAGAGCGTGGCCACGCAGCCGGACGTTGTGCTCCTTCGATCCGGTGAAGTACAGGAGCGCGGCGCCCCAGGAGTCCGGCGGGACCACGCGAAGGTCGATCTGCAGGCCGCGCGCGACGATGACGGACGTCTTCGTCTCGCCGTTCGCGAGCACGCGCTCGACCGAGGGCGCGCGCACGAGGGCGTCCATGACCGGAGCCGGGGTGGCCGACGCGACGAGCAGGTCGACGTCGCCGATCGTCTCGCGGTACCGCCGCAGGCTTCCCGCGACCCCGATCGTCTCGATGCCCGTCTCCTGGCGCAGCCAGTCGACGATCGTGTTCGCTGCGGCGCGGGCGTGATGGACGAGGTTCCGGCCGGTGCGCTGCTTCAGCGACGTGATCGACCTCAGGATGTTCTCTTCGGTCTTCGCCTGGATCTTCGGTAGCTCGCGCAGCCGGTGTGCCTTCGCCGCCTCCTCGAGCTCGTCGACGGTCGTGATCTTCAGGTTGTCGTAGATGATCCGCGCGGTCGCCGGTCCCACGCCAGGAACGCGCAGGAGCGTGATGAGCCCGGAGGGCACCGCGGCCTTGAGCTCCTCGTGCCGCAGCGACGTGCCCGTGCTCACGAGCTGCGTGATCGCGTCCTTCACCGACGGACCGACCTTCGGGATCTCGGCCAGCCGGTCCTGCTCCACCAGCGTCGCGATCGGCTCGCGCAGGTCGCGGATCGCGCGCGCCACCGCGCGGTACGTGACGGCGCGGAAGACGTTCTCGCCCTTCAGCTCGAGGAGGTCGCCGATCTCCTCGAGGACCGCGGCGACGCCTTCGTTGTCGTACGTGACGGCATCGCGGGGCACAGGCGAATGCTAGCGAAGCGCGCGCGAGAAGGTCGCGCTAGGTGCGGGTGATGAGGGGTGTGCGTGCGAGCTCGAGATAGCGGAAGGCCTGATCGGTCTCGCCACGCGCGCGCAGCTTCATCGCGTATTCGGCGGCGAAGGTCGACAGGTTCGGGTGGTCACCGACCTCCACGAGAAGCTCGACGGCCTTCCGGTACGCGCGGTCGCTCGCGGTGAAGGACTTCAGGGCGTCCTGCGCCGACCCGATGACCCGCAGCGCGTCGGCGCGCTGCACAGGCTGATCGGTGAGGATCTTCTCGGCGTGCCGCGCGACGCTCAGCGCCTGCTCTGCGTCGCCATTCACGAGCGCGATGCGCGCGAGCACCAGCTGCGCGACCGCGACCATGCCTTCATCGTGCGCCATCTGCGCCGCGGCGGCACCGCGTTCCGCGAGCTCGCGCGCCTCGTCGTTCTTGCCCATCTCGAAGTGGATCGACGAGAGCGAGTGCAGCACCTGGAGCTGGAACGTCGTGTCCTCGACGCGCGTGAAGAGATCGAGCGCACGGCGGTAGTTCGCGATCGCGCCATCGAGCTCGCCTGCGTCGTACAGCGACACGGCGACGCCCATGTACCCCTGCGCCGCCAGACGCAGCTCGTCGATGCCGCTCGCGAGATCGAGCGCCGAACCGTAGGTCTGCATCGCCTTCGCGGTGCGGTTCAGACGGCGATACGCCGTGCCGAGCGCGACGAGGATGCGCGCCCGAAGACGCGGATCGCTGACCTCGTGACGCTCCATCGCGTCGCGCGCCGCCTCGAGGGCCTCGGCCGCGGCCACGTACTGGCCGATCTGTCCGTATGCGACGCCGCGGAGGTGCAGGAGGTGCGCGACCTCGCCCGCGTCGGTTGACGCGTCGACGAGCGAGAGCGCCTCGCCGATGCGATCGAAAGCGACCTCACGGTTACCGGTGTTCATCTCCGCCAGCGCCAGGAAGCGCAGAAGCGACGCACGCTCGCGCTTTTCGGGCTTGGCCTCGAGCGCCGCCGTCACCTCACCACGCACGACGACCCAGTCGCGGCGTTCGGCCGCGGCTTCCGCGGCCAAACGGTGGAAGACGAGGCGCTTGGACGTCGCGAGCGGTTCGTCACCGATGAAGTAGTCGAGGCTCTTGCCCAGCCGAGCGGCGAGGATCTGGAGAGAACGGACCGATGGTCGGACCAATCCCGACTCGACCTGACTGATGAAACCCTTGGTGAGCTCCTCACCGGCCAGTTGAGCCTGACTCATGCCACGCTCGCGTCGCGCCTCGCGCACGCGGGCCCCGAGTCCATTCGGCCCGTTCGGTTTCGTAATCGTGTCGGTGGTCGTCACATCGCTCCAATGTCACCGAACTGACAGACAGCCTTCTGGTTTCGCCTTGCGCCGTCGTGTTCAGCGTTCGTAGACTCGCCGGAGGATAGCCAACCCCTCAGAGCGGACACAATCCGCCGAACGGGGGAGGGGCCGAGGGGAGACAGAGGTGACACCACTTCGTATGCGACTCATTCGCGCCGTCGTGATGGCCCTCATGATCTTCGGGCTCTTTGCGAACGTCGCCGCCGCCGACGACGGCAGGATCGGCGTCGACGCCGTGCCCTACGACCCAGGTCTTCCGACCGAGCAGCTTCCGCCACCGCCGGCGTCGTGGGAGTTCACGGAGTGATCGGCTAGCTCACCGCGCTCGACCGTTTTAGTCCCGACGCGAGCAGACGACCACTTCCCCATACTGGCCGCGTGACCGTTACATCCACCGACCGCCGTCAGCGCATCGACATCGACGGCAAGCCTTTCCTCTTCCAGCATGGATACCGCTTTGGCAAGGTCACCTACATCACCCGCCTGCCCCTCGAGAAAAGCATGACGGTGTTCGCGCCCGGGCATCTCTCCGCGAGCGAGGTCGAGTCGGTCGTTCGCGGGGACAACCCCTGGATGCTGGACTAGGACCGGACACCGGCGGTGCGCGCGGTCGTCCAGCGCGTCCGCTCCGCCTCCGTGCATGTCGGGGACGAGACCATCGCGACCATGGGGCACGGCCTCGCGGTGCTGCTCGGGATCGCGGCCGACGATCGGCCGGAGGACGGTGAGCGCATCGCGGCGAAGGTCCTCGCACTGCGCATCTTCGACGATGGCCGCGGCCGCCTGGATCGCACGCTGAGGGACGTCGGCGGAAGCGTCCTCGTGATCCCGCAGTTCACGCTCTACGGCGACGTGCGGCACGGACGCCGCCCTGACTTCACCGCCGCCGCACCGCCGGAGCTCGGCCGACGGCTATTCGAGGGGTTCTGCGGTGTGCTGCGTGGCGCCGATGCCGTCGTCGCGCAGGGACGGTTCGGGGCGGACATGCGGATCGTGCTGGAGGCCGATGGCCCCGTGACGCTCGTCCTCTCGACCGACGGGTGGGTGCAGGCGGATCTGGGGCGCAGGGCCTAGTGGATCACGCGGACCACGTGCGTCTCGTCCGGGAAGCGGTGACGCCGGGTGGCGTGTGGGCGGATCTCGGCGCGGGAACCGGCGCGTTCACGCTCGCGCTCGCCGAGCTGCTCGGACCGGGGGGCGAGGTCATCGCCGTCGATCGCGACCGAGGCGCGCTGCGCGAATTGGAGCGCGCTGTGCGCCCGGGCGGCGCGGCGGTGCGCACCCTTGGCGCGGATTTCACACGGCCACTCGATCTCGCGCCGCTCGACGGGGTCGTGATGGCGAACTCACTGCACTTCGTGCGCGACAAGGCGCCGGTGCTCGGGCTCGTCCACGCCATGCTCAAGCGCTCGGGTCGGCTGCTGCTCGTCGAGTACGACGCAGACCGCGGGAACGCGTGGGTCCCCTACCCGATGTCGTTCGAGATCTGGCGCGCCTTCGCGGACGCGAACGGCTTCAACGGCACGCACAAGCTCGCGAGTGTGCCGAGCCGCTTCCTCGGTTGGATCTTTTCGGCCGAGAGCGTCAGGGCGTGAGCACCTGCCGAAAGACGCGCTCGGTCTCCGCCGATGGCAATGCCGAGGCCGTCGCCAGCGCGGCCCGGCACTCGTCCATCACGGTAACGGCCTGCGCCCGATTCCCGCCGGCGGCCAGCGCACGCATGAGGAGGCGGTATCCCGATTCGCTCAGAGCATCGATGGCGATCAGCCGCCGCGCGACGCGGGCGGCCTCGTCCGGGCGCATCTGGTCCATCTCGGCATCGCCGATCGCCTCGAGCGCCTGCAGCTCTATCTCGCGGAGCGTTCGGCGCTCCGCCTCGATCCATTCACCGGCCTCGCCAGGAAGGAAACCGCGTGCGGTGATCTCGCTCGCGATCACCGCCTCGGCCCACGCGCCCCTGACGTCGCCGTGCCTGCGAACGGCGCGGACGTGATTGATCGCCACCCATGCTCGTTCGCGATCGACCACCGCGCTGTCCGGCAGAACGAGCGAATACGCGCCGGTCGAACCGCGGAGCTCGGCGCGCTCGCCGGCTCCGCGTGAAAGGATCGCGCGCACCCGGCTGACCAGCGCGTTCAGGCTCGCGTCCGCCGCGGCAGGCGATGCCTCTCCCCACAGCGCCTCCGCGAGCTCGCCGCGGCCGACGGGCCGTCGTCGGTTCAGCACCAGGTAGGCCCACAGCCTGCGACCAAGACGGCCGGGAAAGGCAGATTCGTCGATGCTGGCACTCTCGTACTCGATCCGGAGGGATCCGCAGATCAATACCCGCACGCCACAAGGAAACCACAAGGTGGCGGCGCGAGGATGCCGTCAAGACCACGGCGAAACGGGAGGACACCATGAAATACACCGTCACGGTCCGCGCACGGCTACGCGAGAGCCAGGCGGCGGCCAAGAAATACCACGACGAAGTGACCGGGGGCACGAAGGACGCGGCGAGGAAGGCGGGTGACCTCACACATGTCGTCTACCTTGACCCGAAGGACCCGCAGGCGTTCTTCGGCATCGACACGTGGTCGAGCCTCGAGGGCATCCAAGCGTTCGCGGGATCGCCGCAGATACGCGAGTTCTTCGGCAAGCTCTTCGACGGCGAGCCGGAGGTCCGAGTGTGGGTGGATTCCGACTGGAATCAGTGGTAGATAAGGCCTGATGGCCGAGCTCAAGAGCCTCCGCTGCCCCTGCGGCTTCGAGGTGCGCAGCCGCGACGAAGACGAGATCGTGCGGATGGCGCAGCTACACGCAAGGACGAGCCATGGTCAGGAGATCACGATCGAGCAAGCGAAGGCGCTTATCCAGGCCGTCGCCTGAGCACCGCCTTCGACCGGCGCGGCGTCAGGGCGTGAACTGCGCCTCGATTTCGATGATCGCGTTGCTGCGCGGGTCGATGTGCACGCGGAACTTCTCGGTCGCGGTGGCGCCGGCGGGCAGGTAGTCGCAATTCACCTGCACCGTCCACACGCGCGTGACCTCGCACGGCGCGTCGTACTTCTTGAAGAACAGCTGCCCCTGCGGCGTGCCCTTCGCGATGGCGACGTACTCCGCGTCGCTCAGCGCGCCGCTCGGCGGTCGCAGGTAGAGGAACGCGATCGCGAAGATCGCGACGAGACCCGCGAGTATCGCGAGCTGGGCACGGACGCTGATCCGTCGGGTCAGAGCTGCGCCCCGCCGCGCGCGAGATCCAGAGCGGTCGCGAGCGTGAGCTTCGCAGCCTTGAGCCAGAGACGCTTGTTGGTGACCTTGTCGGGCGTGTCGTTCACGGTGTGGAACGTGAAGTTGCCGGGAAACGTGGAGTCGATCTCGCCGTAGCGCTGCACCAGCGCGACCGACGGGATGCCGGCGACCAGGCCGAAGGGCGCCGCGTCGAGGATGAACGCGTCGGTGGTCGCGAGCTGTTCGACGAGCGGCGAGACGCCGATCTGATAGCGCTGGTTCGCCTCCCGCACGCGGTCACGAAGCGACGCGGATTTCGTCGTGTAGTAGACGAGGTCGAGACGGTCGGCGAGCGGATTGAATCCGACCATGTCGACGTTGATGACCCACCGGTACGGGTTCGGCGGCGGGAGCGACTGCACGTAGGCGAGGCTGCCCTTGAAGAAGTACTCCTCGCCATCGAAGAACGCGAGCACGATCGGCATGTGCAGCGACGCGCGATCGGCGGCCAGGACGCGCGCGTATTCGAGGAGCGCAGCGGTCCCGGTCGCGTTGTCGTCTGCGCCCGGCGCCGGATCGATCGCCGGACGCCAGCCCGCGGTGCGATTGGCGGTCGAGTCGTAATGCGCGCAGATCATCCCCGCGCCGCCGAGGAAGCCCTCGGTGCCCGAGCCCGCGAGCGGGTTGATGGTCGCGAAGATGTTGTCGAGCCGGACACCGTTGTACGCGGTCGGGATGTCCTGCACGGCGACGCCCGGGATCGCGGTGAGCTGCTCCATGAGGTAGGTGATCGCTTTCGCGTGTCCGGGGTGCAACGGATGACGCGACTCGAAGGACGCGAGCGCGCGCATGTGGTCGTCGAGCTTCGCCATGCTGATCTGCGCGAGCACGTCCGCGATCGGCCGTGCCGTGGGACTCGGCGTCGCCGTCGCGCGGACCGTCGCGGTCGGAGCGCTCGAAGCGGTTGCGTTCGCGGGCGTCGCCGCGGCTGCGCTGGGCGACGATGAGGATGTGAACACGCGGTCCGGTGCCGCGTCGCACGCGACGAACATGACCGCGAGCAACGCGGCGAGAGCCCTCATCCTCTCAGGGTAAACGGGCTCACGCCGCGAACCGTGCTAGTTCAGCTTCCCCGCTCCGACCGGCTTCTTCTCGTGCTCCTCCGCGACCTCGGCGGCGTACTGCTCGGACCAGAACACCATCTCGCCGTTCTGCGCATCCACGACGACGGTGTCGCCTTCGCGGAACTCTCCGGAGAGCATCTTCTGCGCGAGCGGATCGAGGATGCGCTTCTGGATCGTCCGCTTGATCGGACGCGCGCCGTAGACGGGGTCGAAGCCTTCCTTGGCGATGAGCGCCTTGGCGTTCGCCGTGAGCTCGATCGTGATCTTCCGCTCGGCGAGGCGCTTCGCGAGTATTTCGGTCTCCTTATCGACGATCTCCATCAGCTGTTCGGTGACGAGGTTCTTGAAGATCACGATCTCGTCGACGCGGTTGAGGAACTCCGGCCGGAACTGGCCGCGAAGTGCGTCCATGACCCGCTTGCGCATCAGCTCCGGTTGATCCGCGAGCTCGGCGATGAACGTCGAGCCGACGTTACTCGTCATGATGATGACGACGTTCTTGAAGCTCACCGTGCGGCCGTGGCCGTCGGTGAGGCGGCCGTCATCGAGGATCTGGAGCAGGATGTTGAACACGTCGGGGTGCGCCTTCTCGATCTCGTCGAGGAGGAGCACGGCGTACGGACGGCGGCGGACCGCCTCCGTGAGCTGCCCACCCTCCTCGAATCCGACGTAGCCCGGCGGGGCGCCGATGAGCCGCGCGACGGTGTGCTTCTCCATGTATTCGCTCATGTCGATGCGGACCATGGCCTTCTCGTCGTCGAAGAGGAACTCGGCGAGCGCCTTCGCAAGCAGCGTCTTGCCGACGCCGGTCGGGCCGAGGAACAGGAACGAGCCGAGCGGACGGTTGGGGTCCTGCATCCCGGCCCGCGCGCGGCGGACCGCGTTCGCGACGGCGGTGACCGCCTCCTCCTGCCCGACGACCCTTGCGTGGAGGTTGTCCTCCATGCGCAGCAGCTTCGAGACCTCGCCCTCGAGCAGCTTCGTGACCGGGATGCCGGTCCACTTGGCGACCACCTCGGCGATGTCCTCGGGCGTGACCTCCTCGGTCAGCATCTTCTCGCCGCGCTGCAGCTGCGCAAGCCTCTCCTCAGCTTCACGCACCTCGCGCTCGAGGGCGGCCAGCGTGCCGTACTTCAGCTCGGCGGCCTTCCCGTAGTCCGCGGCCCGTTCGGCCTTCTCGATCTCGTTGCGGATCTGCTCGAGGTGCGACTTCTTCTCGCGGATCGTTTGGATCGCGGCCTTCTCCTGCTTCCAGCGCGAACGGAGGCTTTCGGACGACTCCTTCAGGTTCGCGAGCTCCTTCTCGAGACGGATCAGGCGCTCCTTGCTGGCCTCGTCGGTCTCCTTCCGCAGCGCCTCGCGCTCGATCTCGAGCTGACGGATCCGCCGCTCGACCTCGTCGAGCTCGGCGGGCATCGAGTCGATCTCCATGCGGATCTTGGACGCGGCCTCGTCGACCAGGTCGATGGCTTTGTCCGGGAGGAACCTGTCCGTGATGTACCGGTGCGAGAGCACCGCCGCCGCGACGAGCGCGGCGTCCTGGATGCGCACGCCGTGGTGGATCTCGTACTTCTCGCGCAAGCCGCGGAGGATCGAGATCGTGTCCTCGACCGTCGGCTCGCCGACGTAGATCGGCTGGAAGCGCCGCTCGAGCGCGGCGTCCTTCTCGATGTGCTTGCGGTACTCGTCGAGGGTCGTCGCGCCGATCGTGTGCAGCTCGCCGCGGGCGAGCATGGGCTTCAGCATGTTGGCCGCGTCGACCGCGCCCTCGGCGGCGCCGGCGCCGACGACCGTGTGCAGCGCGTCGATGAACAGGACGATCTGTCCCTCGCTCGCGGCGATCTCCTTGAGGACGGCCTTGAGCCGCTCCTCGAACTCGCCGCGGTACTTCGCCCCGGCGAGGAGCGCGCCGATGTCGAGCGCGAAGACGCGCTTGTCCTTGAGGCCCTCCGGGACGTCGCCGCGCACGATGCGCTGCGCCAGGCCTTCGACGATCGCGGTCTTGCCGACACCCGGCTCACCGATGAGGACCGGGTTGTTCTTCGTCCGGCGCGAGAGCACCTGGATGACCCGCCGGATCTCTTCATCGCGCCCGATGACCGGGTCGATCTTGCCCTTGCGCGCCAGGTCGGTGAGGTCGCGGCCATACTTCTCGAGCGCCTGGTACTTGCCCTCGGGGTTCGCGTCGGTGACGCGCTGACTCCCACGGACGGACTGGAGCGCCTCGAGGATCCGCTCGCGCGTCGCGCCAAGGCGCTTCAGCGTCTCGCCCGTGAAGCCCTTGTCGTCGGTCATCGCGAGCAACAGGTGCTCGGTCGAGACGTATTCGTCCTTGAGGTTCTTCGCCTCCTGCTGGGCCTGCTGGAGCACGCGGCCGAGCCGCGCCGAGGCGCCCACCTGCGCGCCGCCGCTGACACGGGGCAGGCGCTGGAGCTCGCCTTCGACCGCCGCTCGCAGCTGCGGCGCGCCGATGTTCAGCGCCGCGAGGACGCTCGGCACGATGCCGTCCGCCTGGTCGACGAGCGCCCGGGCGAGATGCTCGACGTCGACCTGCGAATGGCCGTTCTCGCGCGCGAGCTGCTGGGCGGCGACCAGCGCTTCCTGTGATTTCTCGGTCAGCTTATTTGGATCGATCACTTCATTTCTTTCCTTGTCGTGGCACTCGTACTCAAGCGCTGGACCCTGCCATCCAGCCCACTTTCAAGTACGCACTCATAGCAAGTGCGATCGCACGTTCTCGTTGCTTCTGGCCGCGGCGAGCTCCCGCGCGAGCGCCCTCTCCTTGTCCGACAGCTTCGTCGGCAGGACGACCTTCACCGTGATGTAGAGATCGCCGGAGCCGCCGGTCGCGCGGGGCATCCCCTGCCCCGCGAGCCGGATGGTCCGCCCGTTCTGCGTCTCCGGCGGGATGCGCAGCGTGACGCGCCCCTTGAGCGTCGGCACCGTCACCTCGGCACCGAGCAGCGCCTCGTGGAGCGCGACCGGCAGCGCCGCGCGGAGGTCGTCGCCGTCGCGGGTGAAGAACGGATGCGGCTTCACGCGCACGCGCAGGTACGCATCGCCGGGACTCCCGCCGCCGGTGCCGGGAGCCCCCTGCCCCGCGAGACGGATCCGCTGGCCGTCGCGGACCCCCGGCGGGATCTTCACCGTGAGACGCCGCGATCCGCCGTTCTCGCGCGAGATCTGCACGACGTGCTCGGCGCCCTTGTAGGCCTCCGCGAGCGTGATCTCGACCTCACCCTCGACGTCCTCCCCGGTCCGTGCCCGCGTCCGCGTGCGCGTCCGCGTGGAGCCGAAGAGATCCGGGCCGTTCCCAAAGCCCCCGTTCGTCGCCTGCCCGAACAGCGTCTGAAAGAAGTCGGAGAACCCGCTCGCGTCCTCGAACCCGCCGCCCGGCGTGGTGTAGACCCAATGGAAGCCGCCGGGCTGACCGCCCCGGCCGGCGCGCCCGTCGAGGCCGGAGGCGTACCGCTCCCAGTCGGGGCCGACGGTGTCGTAGCGCTTGCGCTTCTCGGGATCGCTGAGGACCTCGTGGGCCTCGTTGATCTCCTTGAAGCGCTTCTCCGCCTCCGGCTTCTTGTTCACGTCCGGGTGGTACTGCCGGGCGAGCTTGCGGTACGACTTCTTGATCTCCTCGGTCGTGGCGCCCTTCGCCACGCCGAGGATCTTGTAATAGTCCTTGTACTCGACCGGCATCGCGGCCTCCGGGCCCTAGTGCGCGGGCGGTGTGATCGCCGAGCTCGGGCGCGCCGCCTCGATCTGTGCCGGCGTGACGCTCGGACCAGGGAGCAGCGCGATCTTCAGGACCTCGTCGATGGTCTCCACGGGCTTGATCTCGACGGTGTCGGTGACCTCCTTCGGGACGTCGACCAGGTCCTTCTTGTTCTTCTTCGGCATGACGAACACCTTGATGCCCGCGCGGTGCGCGGCCAGGAGCTTCTCCTTCAGCCCGCCGATGGGCAGGACGATGCCACGCAGGGTGATCTCGCCCGTCATCGCGACGTCCTTGCGGACCTTGCGGCCGGTGAGCGCCGAGACGATCGCCGTCGCCATGGTCACGCCCGCGGACGGGCCATCCTTGGGGATCGCTCCCGCGGGCACGTGGATGTGCATCGCGTGATCCTTGAAGAAACCCTTCGGCACGCCGAGCTCGGCGTAGTGCGCCCGCACGTAGCTGAGGGCCGCGATCGCGGACTCCTCCATGACCTTCTGGATCTGACCGGTGAGCACGAACTCCTCCTGCTTCGATCCCTGGTCCATGATCGTCGCCTCGACGGTGAGGACATCGCCACCGTGCTCGGAGACCGAGACGCCGGTGGCCGCGCCGACCTGGTCCTCCTTCTCGGCGAGCCCGTACTCGAAGCGCTCGGGGCCCAGATAGGTGCCCAGGTCCTCGGCCTTCACGATCACGGTCTCGCTCTTGTGCTCGGCGATCGCCCGCGCGACCTTGCGGCAGATCGTGCCGATCTCGCGCTCGAGATTGCGCACGCCGGCCTCACGGGTGTACTCGCGGATGAGCTTGAGGAGCGTGTCGCCCGCGATCGTGAGCTTGCCGTCCTCGAGGCCGTGCTGCTTCAGCTGCTTGGGGAGCAGGAAGCCCGTGGCGATGTGCATCTTCTCGTCCTCGGTGTACCCGGGCAGCCGGATGATCTCCATACGGTCGCGAAGCGGCGGGATGATCGTGTCCTCGACGTTCGCGGTCGTGATGAAGATGACTTTCGAGAGGTCGTAGGGCACCTCGAGGTAGTGGTCGCTGAACGCGTTGTTCTGCTCGGGGTCGAGCACCTCGAGGAGCGCCGAGCTGGGGTCGCCGCGGAAGTCCGCGCCGACCTTGTCGATCTCGTCGAGCATGAAGACGGGGTTGATCTCGCCCGCGGTCTTCATGTTCTGGAGGATGCGGCCCGGCAGCGCGCCGACGTAGGTGCGCCGGTGCCCACGGATCTCCGCCTCGTCGCGGATACCGCCGAGCGACATGCGGATGAACTTGCGGCCCATCGCGCGGGCGATGGACTTGCCGAGGCTCGTCTTGCCCACACCGGGCGGGCCGACGAAGCAGAGGATGGGCGCGCGCAGGTTCTGGCTGAGCTTGCGCACGGCCATGTACTCGATGATCCGGTCCTTCACCTTGGGCAGGCCGTAGTGGTCCTCGTCGAGGATCGCCGCCGCCTGCGCGATGTCCCAGTCGTCGCTCGCCGCCTTGTTCCAGGGCAGCGAGATGAGCCAGTCCACGTAGGTCCGGATGACGCCGGTCTCGGGTGAGGCCTGCGGGATCTTCTCGAGCCGACCGATCTCCTTGAGCGCCTTCTCCTTGACGGGGTCGGGCATGCCGGCCTGCTCGATCTTCTCCTTGAGCTCCTTGAGCTCGGCACCGCCCTCGTCCTCGCCGAGCTCCTTCTGGATCGCCTTCATCTGCTCGCGGAGGATGTACTCGCGCTGGGTCTTGTCGAGGGTCTGCTGCACCTCGCTCTGGATCTTCGCCTTGAGCTCGAGGATCTCGTTCTGCTTGGCGAGGAAGACCGAGAGGAACCTGAGCCGCTCCACGACGGAGCGCGTCTCGAGCAGCTGCTGGCGCTGCTCAAGCGTGAGGTCGGGGCTCGACGCGACGAGGTCCGCGAAGTGCGCGGGATCCTCGGTGTTCTTCGCGGTCATCGCGAGCTCGGGAAGGATCGAGCCGCCGTTGTCGACGTACTTCTCGAACAGCGCGCGCACGCTGCGCAGGAGCGCCTCACGCTCGACCGCGTTCCCGACGTCGTCGGGCAGCACCTCGAACGTGACGCGGAAGTAGCGCTGCTCGGGCAGGTACTCGTTGATGCGGACTCGCTGGATGCCCTGAACGATGATCTGCGCGCTTCCGTCCGGGATCCGCAGGAGACGCACGATCTCGGCGACGGTGCCCACCGCGTAGATCTGCTCGGGAGCCACGTCGTCGACCTCGGCGTCCCGCTGCGCGGCCAGGACGATGTAGTGCTTCTCTTCGTTCATCGCCGCGTTGATCGCGGCGACGCTCTTCTCGCGACCGACCCCGAGCGGGACCACCAGCTTCGGGAACACGACCGCCTCGCGCAAGGGCACGAGCGGCAGGTCGCGAGGAAACTGTCCTTCGGTCCCCTGCTCTTGGGGGGTCGTGGTCTTCGTCTCGGGGTCGGTCACTTCTTCTTCTTCCCTTACTTGTTGTTGTTGTTGGCTGTCGCGTTGATCTTGATCGTGCGCGGCTTGACGTTCTCGGCCTTCGGCAGGACGAGCTCAAGCACGCCGTTCGTGAATTTCGCCTCGACCTTGTTCGGGTCGATCTGGACGGGCAGCGTGAACGCGCGCGTGAACTTGCCCGCCCGGCGCTCCTGACGGAGCCAGCCTTCGCTGGAAACATCCGTCGCGGACTTCAACTCACCGCTGATCGTGAACGTGTCGGCGGTGGCGTTGATCTCGAGGTCATCCGGCGTCACGCCCGGCAGGTCGGCACGGACGTGGTAGGCGTCCTTCGTCTCCCAGAGGTCGACGGGGACGGCGAGCTGGCCGGTCCACGCCCCGTTGGGACGGATGAAGCTGTCCTCGAAGAGACGATCCATGGCCTCGCGCAGCGAGACGACGTCACCGAGTGGGCTGAAACGAGCGATGGTCATAAACGGCCTCCTCTTTAAAGCTCAACGCCCTTGCGGCGTTGGCGATTTCGTGGCTTTCGGACGTTCTCGACGTCAGACGACACCGGCTCGACACGAACCTCGCCCAGAGCCTCCGTGCCCTCTCGCTCCAGCTCGCTTGCGAT
Organism: Candidatus Limnocylindria bacterium; assembly: GCA_036000705.1. Classification (GTDB taxonomy): domain Bacteria; phylum Chloroflexota; class Limnocylindria; order P2-11E; family P2-11E; genus CF-39. The sequence goes on from DASYUY010000112.1 coordinate 109,029, forward strand.
CTCGTCGAGAAGGTCCGCCGTGTTGCGCAGCTGGAGCAGGAGCTTCACGCCCGCGAGGTTCACCCCGCGGATCTGCGTGAGGTACCGGATCGCCCGCACGCGCTCCAGATCCTCGTCGGAGTAGAGCCGGATGTTTGTGTCCGTCCGGACCGGATCGAGCAGGCCCTCCTCCTCGTAGATGCGGAGCGTGCGCGGGTGGCAGCCGGCGAGGCTCGCGGCGATGCTGATCACGTAGACGGGTCGACGGCCGCTTGCCACGCTTATTACATAAGACCTAACAATGGCGTTGTCAAGAGTCTTCCCCCCCGAGACCGAGGCGCGTGCGTGCGCGCTGGGCAGGCGGTCGAGCAGCGGCCACGTATGATGCCGCTCCCGCCATGCGCTTCGGCCTCGACTTCGGCACGTCCAACACGTCGCTCGCCGTCTGGGACGGTGCGGCCACGCATGTCCTGGCCCTCGATCCGATCGCGGGCGAGACCATGCCGACCGTCCTCTACGTGCGCCGCGATGGCGAGACGCTCGTGGGCCGTCCCGCTATCGACGCGTATCTCGGCGACAACCGCTCGCGCGGTCCGCTCACGCGCGAATTCCGGATGCTCGGCATCCGCATGGCCTCGTCCGATCCCGAGCAGCCGACCGTCGAGGCGCACATCTACACCGACGCCCACGCGCCGGGCCGGCTGTTCCAGGCGCTCAAGACGTTCCTGGGCGATCCGCTCGACGCGCGGACCAACGTCTTCGGTGCCGCGAGGGGCCTAGAGGAGCTGATCGCGCTGATCCTCGCGCACGTGCGCACCCGCGCGAAGGAGCTCACCGGGGTCGCGCCCGAGGAGATCGCGCTCGGGCGTCCGGTCCGCTTCATCGGTGCCGCTGGCGCGGACGAGCGCGCGACGTCGCGCCTGCGCGCGGCGGCCGAACTGGCCGGGTTTCGCGAGGTGCGCTTCGTCCGCGAGCCGATCGCAGCGGCGCACGCAGCCGACGTCGCACCGGGAACGAGCCTGGTCTTCGACTTCGGCGGCGGTACGCTCGACCTTTGCGTGGTGCGGCGCGAAGCGAGGGGCCTCGCCGTTCTGGCAACGGCGGGCGGCCCGGTGGGCGGCGACCGCGCCACGGAGCTCGTGATCGACGACGCGGTCGCGCCGCGCCTCGGCTCGCGCGCCGTGTGGGGACCGAAGCGCCTCGCGCTCCCGCGCTACATCGTCAACGCGCTCCGCGACTGGCACGCGCTCTCCTCCCTCAACGAGAAGCCGCTTCTCGACGCGCTCGACGATCTGGTGCGCGCGGGCGCGCCACGCCGCGAGCTCGCCGCGCTGCGGAGCGCGATCGAGCTGCAGCTTGGCTACGAGATCTTCCAGGCGGCGGATGCGACGAAGATCGAGCTCTCGACCGCGGCCTCGGCGATCCTCTCCTACCACCGCGCCGCGGTCGACGTGGACGCCCGCGTGATGCGCGGCCGCTTCGAGCGCCTGATCGCGCCGCTGCTCGAGGAGACGGCCGTGCTCGTGAGGCGTGTTGTCGCCGATGCGGAGATCGAGGCAGCTAACGTCGGCGCGATCGTCTACACCGGCGGCTCGAGCGCGATCCCGGCGTTCCGAACCCTGATGCGAGATCTGCTTCCGAACGCGGTGGCCCGTGACACAGCCGCATTCACGAGCGTCGCCGCCGGGCTCGCGATGCCGGGCGTGGAAGAGGCTGCGGCAACGGCCTAGGTGGACCCCGATTGCGTGATCAGCCCTCCAACCGCGGGTGATACGGCACGTCGATGACGACGGTGTCTGGCCGAAAGAGGAGCGCGGCCTTGAGACGGAAGGCCGTCTGGCTGTGGAGGATGAACTCCCACCAGTGGCGCGGAACGTACTCGGCAAGGACCACGGTGATCGGGCCGGGCTCGCGCTCCGCGATCCGGTCGATGTAGCGCAGCAGCGGCTGGAGGAGTGTCCGGAACGGCGACACGATGACGTCGAGCGGAAGCTCGCGCCCGTCCGCTGAGCGTCGTCCCGCCCACCGCGCCCAGCGTTCGCGGAATGAGATCGCGGTCTCTTCGCTGGTCGCGAGGTGGACCGCGCGCACCTTCGGCGAGACGGAGCAGGCGAACGCGAGCGCGCGCACCGCCGCGCGATCGAGACGCGCGATCGGCACAAGGACGGCGGGTGGCGACAACGGTATGAGGGGCGCATCGAGGTCTTCGAGCGTGAGGGCGTCCGCAACCGTCCGGTAGTGGCGGTAGATGGCGCTGAGCAGAAGGACGAGGACCGGGAGCACGAAGAGCACCATCCAGGCGCCGCGCTCGAACTTGGTCACCGCCACCACGACGAGCGTCACTGACGTCGCCACGACGCCCACGGCGTTGAGGGCGAGGCGCCAGCGCCAGCCGCGCTCGCGCCGCGCATACCAGCGGCGCAGGAGCCCGGCCTGCGCCAGCGTGAACGCGAGGAACACGCCGATGGTGTAGAGCGGAATGAGCGCGGTGACGCTTCCGCCGAAGCCGGCGAGTACGGCGGCGGCGATGAGCGCCAGCGCGACGATGCCGACGGAGAACGCGAGCCGGTCGCCGCGATAGGCGAACTGCCGCGGCATGAAGCGGTCCTCCGCCAGGACCGATGCGAGGCGCGGAAAGCCCGTGAAGCCGGTGTTCGCCGCAAGCACAAGGAGGACCGATGTGGCGATCTGGACGAGGTAGTAGTACGGACCGATTCCTACGAACGACCGCGTCACGATGCTGTTGAGCGTCTCGGCCTCGTGCTGGTCGGGCACGGCGCCGATGGTCGTGGCGAGGAACGAGATGCCGAGGAAGACGCTCCCGAAGAACGTCCCCATGAGGACGACGGTGATGATCCCGTTGCGCGCCTCGGGCGGCTTGAGGCTCGGTGTCCCATTAGCCACCGCCTCCGCGCCGGTGAGCGCGACGGATCCCGACGAGAAAGCGCGCAGGATGAGCAGCACGCCGAGCGCCTCGGTGCCGGTCGCGTCGAATGGTGTCGGCGGCTGGGCCGCCGTAGGAGCCGCACCCAATGCGATCTGTGCGGTCCCGTAGGCGATGAGCCCGCCGATCGC